>NZ_MWMM01000009.1:0-125867 GCF_002189605.1 Pseudobacillus badius | reverse complement strand
CGGAAGCAAGCTTCCGTCAAGTCCGCTCGACTTGCATGTATTAGGCACGCCGCCAGCGTTCGTCCTGAGCCAGGATCAAACTCTCCAAAAAGATGTTTGACTTGCTCATGTTTTAAAAATAAGAATTAACTTACTGGCATGTTTTTGTTCAGTTTTCAAAGATCAATTTTTCTATCGTCTCTTTAACAGCGACTTTTTAATCTTACCACAAAGCTTTTTGTTTGTCAAAGCTTTTTTTGAAGTTTTTTGCGTCGCTGTTGTTTGTTGTCATCAGCGACGCTTATTAATATAACAAGGATTTTAAAAAGCGTCAATACTTTTTTTCAAAAAAGTTTTTTCACTCGTTTATGACACAATAATATCTGTGATAAATCCCCTGTCCCTTCGTTTCTATCGGCTTTACTTCAACAAAAGACTTTCCAACTAAGTATTCTAGTAAAACACTTAGATCAACGGCATAGTAGTTAACTTCCGGATGATTCAAAAGCTCTTGAAAGGCCCAGGAGTCTTTTTCTTTCAATATAGAAAGCAAATGAGCGGCTCCATTTTCTGTTTTCGAGTAGATTAGAAAGTCAATGGCAATAAAAAGGAGCTCCAGACGCTTCTCTAATTCCTCATCGCTTGTTAACAGCTCTTCATACAACTTATAAATCTCCGGCTCCATTTGTTTCACCTGCAGCCAGACGGTCACCTCGGGATAGAATCCATTTTCAATGACAGCCAGACGGGCCAGATGATGCAGGGAATGCATCACATGATTGTAAGCATCTAAATAGTGGCCGCTCTTAAAAAAGTCCCGGCCGTACGTCCACCTTCTAATTAACTTAGAAAATTCGATCGCCATTTTTATTTTTCGTCCAAAGAAAGGAAACTCTCTCATTTCCTGTTTTAGCTTATACACATATTCATTCCTGTCAAACAGCACCTTGCCATGATAAAGCCATTCGATGAACTTTCTGTTATTGCCAAGCAGCATCCATTCTTCCAGCTGCTTCTCCGTCACTATATAAAGAGCAGCTTTCTTTTCTTCATATACATAGTGTTTTATAAAAACGGGTGAATCTGCTTCTTTTACTATAGTAAGCAAAATCACATCAAATCCTTCTGTAAAGGATAACTCGCTTTCCTTTTTTTCTATGACGATTACGCCCATTGTATTCTGTTGGCTTGTCCGTTCCTGGTAAAGCGGACGAAGGATGTCCTCCATAGTCATTCCTCCAAACACGGATTTCTTCTGTCTCCATTATTTCGACAAATTAAGAAAGAATCCCTTTAAAACTTTTGAAATTAAGAGATTCTACTGCTTTTTCATTTATAAATTATGATATAGTTTATTTTTAGGAGGTTAAAGAACATGGCTAAAAATTATTCAAGTAAAATTAACCGGATACGCACATTCGCGCTCAGCTTAATTTTTATCGGCTTTGTCATTATGTATGTAGGAATTTTCTTTAGGCAATCCCCGTTCTGGATGACGTTATTCATGCTTCTCGGCTTATTATCGATCATCGCAAGTACGGTTGTTTACTTCTGGATCGGCATGCTTTCCACAAAAGCGGTACAAGTGGTTTGTCCGAGCTGCGGCAAACCGACAAAAATGCTTGGCCGGGTGGATATGTGCATGCATTGCAAGGAGCCTCTAACACTTGATCAAAGCTTGGAAGGCAAAGAATTTGATGAAAACTACAATCGCAAGAATAACTAAATCTGATTCCTTTGGTATCCTTAAATAAGCTTAACAATCCGTATACCACTTTAACATAACCAACAAAAAAGAATTGTTCGTCTGGCGAACAATTCTTTTTTAATGAACCTCTTTGCTTGATGTACATTCCGGACAGGTTCCGTACACTTCCATTCGATGATGGCTCACTTTAAATCCCGTGACATGCGATGCAAGCTGTTCGACTTCATCCAAGCCTGGATAGTGAAAGTCAACAATTTTGCCGCATTCTTCGCAGATTACATGATAGTGATCCGTCGTCACAAAATCAAACCGGCTGGACGCATCTCCATATGTCAGCTCTTTCACCAGCCCAACCTCACGAAATACGCGCAGATTGTTGTAGACTGTCGCTACGCTCATATTAGGAAATTTCCCTTCAAGCGCTTTATATATATCATCTGCTGTCGGGTGGGTCATAGATTGAATTAAAAATTCAAGTATCGCATGACGCTGAGGAGTAATCCGGACTCCGGTTGCTTTCAACGTATCCAGTGCTTCCTGTAGATGATTATGCTCATGAGACACCGCCATGCACCTCTTTTCATTATAAAAAGTATTATTATATTATAATCTTTACAAATAGTGTACTAATTTTTTCTGCACTTTGTCAATAAGAAAGAAGCCTTTACAGTACAAACCGACTATAAAGGTTCTTCCTTCTCTTGGCTAATATCCCTTTCCTACATCAACTTTATTCTCATAATCAGATCTGTTGCCTTTATACACTTCCAGGTTATGCGCAAATATTTCCATAGCTCGCGGCACATAGTTGCTCGTTACACTGGAAATATGAGGAGTAATGGTCACATTGTTCATCGTCCATAGCGGATGATCCGGCGGCAAAGGCTCCTCCGCAAAAACATCCAAATAAGCATGAGCAATCTCTTTATTGCTCAAGGCGTCCAGCAAGACCGCATCCTCCAGTAAATCTCCGCGTCCGATATTAATGAATGCTGCCGTTTGTTTCATCGCTTCGAAATGTTCTTTCTTCAGCAAAAATCTCGTTTCGTCTGTGCTCGGCAAGATAGAAACGATAAAATCCGCTTCAGGAAGCAGCCCAGGAAGCTTGTCCATGGTGTAAATCTCCTCAAAATAGTCATTGCTATGCCCGCTGCGGTTGACGCCGGCCGTACTCATCCGAAAAGCTTGAGAAAGGCGCGCGATTTCCGTACCGATCGCTCCTGTTCCCAGCACAAGCAAGCGCTTGCCAGCAAGCTCGCCTATTGGCAGCTTTTTATTCCATGTTTTTTCCTTTTGAAATTCCAGCATTTCCGGAAAGCGTTTCACATGATTCAACATATATCCAAGCGTGAACTCAGCCATCGGAATTTTATGTATCCCTCTGGCATTGGTAACGAGGATGTCCTTTTCTTCGATAGCTTCAAAGGGCATTTTTTCCATGCCGGCAGAGGCCACCATAATCCATTTCAATTGCGGACAATGATGAATGTGCTGTGCGGTCAAATCTTCACCGAATGTAACAATGACTTCAGCTTCCTGTAAATCTGCTGCTTCCTCTACAGATTTATAGTAGCTAAATGTCTCTTCAGGGAATGCTTCTCTTAACTGTTCCTGCAGTGCCCGCGGAGGCCGAAAAGTAAATACAATCTTCAATTCCCTCTCCCCCTGCTCCCTTACGATAGCTGCTCTTTAATAAACTGAAGCGCTTCTTCTACGTGTCCAGCTACTTTTACTTTTCTCCACTCTTTCACAAGCTTTCCATCTGAGTCAATAACAAAAGTAGAACGTTCAATTCCCATATACTCTTTTCCGAAATTCTTTTTCAGTTTCCACACGCCATACAGCTCGCACACTTCATGATTCTCATCAGCAAGCAGCAAAAATGGCAGATCATACTTATCAATAAACTTCTCATGGCGGGCGACCGGATCGGTGCTGACCCCTAAAATCACTGTATTCAAGTCACTGAATTGATCATGCTTATCCCGAAAGTCACAAGCTTGTGTTGTACAGCCTGGCGTCATATCCTTCGGGTAAAAATAAAGAACAACATTTTTCCCTTTGTAATCAGATAAACCTACCTTTTCTCCACTGTTTGCTGTCAATTGAAAATCCGGAGCTAATTCTCCTGCCTTTACGGTCATTCTTCTTCTCTCCTTTGTCTTTGATTAGACTCAGCTAATGACTGCTGCCGTCGGACGTTTTCTGCTCTTTCACGCGAACGATTGAGACATCAACAATCAATACTAACAGAGCCTGCTGCTAAAATAGATCAACCATAACCTTCATTGATCTGAATTCTCTTACTACTAGCGTAGCGGATGGGAAAAAATATGGCAATAATAATTAATCTTCATCCTTTTCCAGCATTGTCCGTACGACAAAAGCCGTTGGAATTGTATAACCGATCCACGCTTCAGTAAGGGCTACCCAACGCCCTGCCCCCTCCGGAACAATATCTCCGTAACCGACAGAAAAAAGCGTAATGCCGCTGAAATATAAAGAAGTAAAGAATTTGCCCCAAAAATGAAGAGCGCCCTTCTCTTCCCCTGCCCAAACAGCCTGTCCATTTAATTGCAATAAAGTATAGATTAAAGCAAAGCCGATCATGACCGTTAAGTACAAACAGCCGAAATAGAGAAAATAATGCAGCGATAAATAGCGGTGCCGCGGCTTTCCTGGAACAAACATTCCTTTGATGCTCATCGTTAAACAAAAAACGACGGCGCTGAAAATTACAGCAGTCATCCTTCCGCCTCCCTGCTGCTGCCCGTTTTTTTCTTTCATATATACGCCAAAAAGAATCTGTTTATGATCGGCGGACTTCCGTTGCTTAAACGCCAAGGCAAGTCTAAAATGTTATATGTATCTATCACAAGGAGGCCTATACATGCAACATACTAATTCTGAACAGCTTCATCAAGAAGCACTAAAGCACATTGTCGGAGGAGTGAATAGTCCTTCCCGATCTTATAAAGCAGTTGGCGGCGGCTCTCCTGTCGCTATGGAAAGAGGAAAAGGCGCTTATTTCTGGGATGTTGACGGCAACCAATACATCGATTATCTCGCTGCTTATGGACCGATTATTACCGGCCATGCGCATCCGCACATTACGGAAGCGATCAAAAAAGCCGCTGAGAACGGGGTCCTGTACGGTACGCCGACACCTTATGAAGTGACGTTTGCCAAAATGCTGAAAGAAGCGATCCCAGGCATGGATAAAGTCCGGTTTGTCAACAGCGGAACAGAGGCTGTAATGACGACCATCCGCGTAGCCCGCGCTTATACCGGCCGGGATAAAATCATCAAATTCGCCGGCTGTTACCACGGACATTCCGATTTAGTTCTTGTCGCAGCAGGCTCCGGCCCTTCTACGCTGGGCACTCCTGATTCTGCCGGTGTGCCGAAAAGCATTGCCCAGGAAGTCATTACTGTCCCGTTCAATGAAACAGAACCATTGAAGGAAGCATTGGAAAAATGGGGAGAAGAAATTGCTGCTGTACTCATTGAGCCAATCGTCGGCAACTTCGGCATTGTCGAACCGAAACCGGGCTTTTTGGAAGAAGTTAAAAAATTAACTCAAGAAGCCGGCGCCCTGCTTATTTTTGACGAAGTGATTACCGGCTTCCGCTTTACATATGGAGGCGCACAAAACTTATTGGGCATCACCCCTGACTTGACAGCTATGGGGAAAATTATCGGCGGAGGACTGCCAATCGGCGCTTACGGCGGCCGTAAAGAAATTATGGAAGAGGTTGCTCCTCTCGGCCCTGCCTACCAAGCGGGAACAATGGCGGGCAATCCAGCCTCTATGATCGCCGGTATCGCTTGTCTTGAGGTACTGCAAGAAGAAGGGGTATATGAAGAGTTGGACCGCCTGGGGGCAATTTTGGAAGAAGGAATTCTGGCATCTGCGGAGAAATACGGCACTCCAATCACAATCAACCGTTTAAAGGGAGCTTTAACGATTTATTTCACGACTGAAAAGGTCGTTAATTATGAACAAGCTGAAGCCACAGACGGGGAAATGTTCGGCCGCTTCTTTAAACTGATGCTCTCTCAAGGGATTCACCTGGCCCCTTCTAAATATGAAGCATGGTTCTTAACAACAGAGCATACAGATGAAGATATCGAGAAAACTCTTCAAGCAGTAGATTTTGCTTTTTCCAAGCTGCGTTAAGTGATATAATCGTCACCTAATACATTTATAACTGAGAAAGGAACCATTTCATTTATGAAGCTGGGTGCACGAATTTTTAAAACGGGAATTGCTATTGTTTTAGCTTTATTCGTTTCAACACTATTAGGCCTGCCTTCTCCGGTTTTTGCAGGCATCGCAGCAGTGTTTGCCATTCAGCCTACGATTTACCGCTCCTATTTAACTTTAATTCAGCAAGTACAGGCAAACCTTGTTGGAGCTGCCATTGCTATTTCATTTGTTCTTCTATTCGGCAATCACATTATATTTGTCGGTTTGGCAGCTATCGTCGCCTTGATCGTCATGGTGAATTTACGATTAGAAAAATCGATCGGGCTGGCACTCGTTACCTTAATGGTCATTATGGAGCTGCAGAGCGAACACTTTATCCAGTTTGCCCTCATTCGCTTTTTCACAATTATGATCGGAGTACTAGCCGCTTCAGTGGTGAATCTGATCCTTCTGCCCCCACAATACGAAACAAAGCTGTTCGGGCAGATTAACAGTGTAACTGAGGAAACGTTAAAATGGATCCGTCTGAGCTTGCGAACGGGCACAGATTATCACGTTTTGAAAAAGGATATCAGCAAGATCCGCGAACGGCTGATAGCTGTTGATAACCTTTATTTAATGTATAAAGAAGATCGCGGAACGCTAACGAAGAATCTCACTTCAAAAAAGCGGAAAATGGTTCTATACCGCAAAATGATCTTGGCTACCCGCAGAAGCTACGATATCCTGCGGCGAATGAATCAATTTGAAAACGATATTTCTCTTTTAACGCCGGATCTGCAAAAGACGCTTGTCGATTATCTTGATTCATTAATGAGCTACCATGAGCACTTGCTCCTGCGCTTTATCGGCAAAGTTAAAACAACGGTTGAAATAGATGATGTATTTGAGCTGTGGGTAGACCGCGAGCAGTTTATGTCGTTATTCACGGCTGAAATTAAATCAAACACTTCGGATGAGGCGAATTTCTCCATCCACTTGCTTCACCTTCTTTCTTCCGTACTGGAATACGGAGAAAACCTGGAACATCTTGACCATCTCATCACAAGTTTTTCAAAGTTTCATCACGATGACGAACTTCCTGAGTTTGAAGAAGGCGAATAAAAACCAGCTGCCCTGAGGCAGCTGGTTTTTCAGTTAATTCTTCATGCGGGGATCAAGCGCATCACGCAGCCCGTCCCCCATTAAATTGAAGCCAAGCACAGTCAGCATAATGGCAATTCCCGGAAAAAAGACGGTCCATGGCGCCTGCATAATAAAGTCCTTGGAGTCAGCAAGCATCTTTCCCCATTCCGGTGTCGGCGGCTGGGCTCCCATGCCAAGAAAGCCCAGCGCCGCCGCCTCAATAATAGCTGTAGCAATCGCCAATGTTCCTTGAACAATAATGGGAGCCAGACTGTTGGGCAGCACATGATGAAGCAAAATCCGGCTGTCCTTCATCCCGATCGCTTTAGCCGCTGTAATGTATTCTTCTTCCTTTACGGTCAACACCTTCGAACGGACAAGACGGCCAAATGTCGGCACATTGATGATCGCAATCGCAATTAAAGCGTTTCGCAGAGAGGGACCCAGCATGGCCACAACCGCGATCGCCAACAAGATGCTCGGAAACGCCAGCAAAATATCAAACAGGCGGGAAATGAGCGCATCCACCCATCTGCCGTAATAGCCGGCAATAATGCCAAGGCTTGATCCTACAACAACTGAACCAGCTACTGAAATAAATCCTACCCATAAAGAAATGCGGGCCCCGTAGACGACGCGGCTGAAAATATCACGCCCAAACTCGTCTGTTCCGAACCAGTGATCGGATGACGGCGGCAGGTGCTTGTTGGAAAGCGCCGTTTCTTTAAAGCCATAAGGAGCAATTAAATCAGCGAAGATAGCTAATAAAATGAAGAAAGACACGAGGGCGGCTCCAAACAAGGCCGCCTTATTTTTGCGGAATCTCCTCCAGACATCGACCCACGGTGAAACAGCCTTGTCTTCCTGCTGGATATTCATTTCTGGACCGGACGGAGGCAACTGAGTTTGTTCTGCAATTTCCGCCATATACTCCCCTCCTTTAACGGTATTTAATCCGCGGATCGATTGCGGCATAGAGCAAATCAACAATCAGGTTAATCAAAACAAAGATGGCAGCAACTACCAAAATGCCAGACTGAATCACCGGGTAATCACGAAATTGAATAGCTGAATAAATGTAATTTCCGATTCCGGGCCAGCCAAAAATCGTTTCTGTCAATATCGCTCCGCCTAACAAGAGACCCGTTTGGAGACCGATAATGGTTAGGATAGGAATAAATGCATTTTTCAAAGAATGCTTATATACAACCTTTAGCATGCTCATTCCCTTTGCGCGCGCCGTCCGGATATAATCGGAACGCATCACTTCCAGCATACTCGAACGTGTAATTCTGGCAATGATCGCCATTGGAATCGTGGCAAGAGCAACTCCCGGTAAAATGAGATGCTTGACAACCTCGATAAATTGATCAAACCGTCCTTGCAGCAGCGTATCAAGCAAATATAAGTGGGTGATGGCAGTAACCGGATCACGAATATTATCCCGTCCAGTTGTCGGCAGCCAATCCAGCTGGATAGAAAAGACGTACTGCTCCATTAAACCGAGCCAGAAAATCGGCATCGAAACCCCCACCAAAGCAAAGACCATTAATAAATAATCAAACCAGGAATTTTGAAACCATGCCGAAATAATACCGGCATTGACGCCGACCACAACCGCAACGATCATGGCAAACAAAGCAAGCTCAATAGTCGCCGCTAGATAAGGCCAAATTTCTGCGCTAATCGGGCTTCTCGTTCGAAACGATTCACCAAGATCTCCTGTAAGCAGATTTTTGATGTAATCAACAAACTGAATATATAACGGCTGATCAAGCCCCATTTCCTTTGTTAAGGCAGCAACAGCCGCCGGCGATGCCTGCTGCCCAAGCAAGATTTGCGCCGGGCTGCCGGGAATGGCGTGGATCAGAGAAAATACGATCAATGTCATTCCCAATAAAACAGGAATCAGCATGGATAGACGACGAATGGTATAAGCAAACATTTAGTCACCTGCTCTCAGTAATTAATTCTCATTTCGTCCTATCGAAAAATAGAGGAGGAGCTTTCCCGCTCCCCCTCCCTTGCTTATTCGATCGATACGCCTCCCATTGGCTGTGAGCCAGTTGGATGCGGGAAGAAGTTTTTAATCGTGCTTTTTCCGGCTAAGAGCGGAGTGGAGTGAGCCAAAGGCACCCAAGGAGCATCTTCATGGATGATTGCTTGTGCCTTCTTATACAGTTCAGCCCGTTTTGCCTCGTCGGTTTCCGCCTGTGCTTCTAACAGCAGCTTGTGAACTTCTTCATTCGCATAACGGGAATAGTTATTGGAGCCGATGGAATCTTTATCAAGAAGCGTATACAGGAAGTTGTCAGCATCTCCGTTATCTCCTGTCCAGCCGAGCATAAACAGAGCCGATTCTCCAGCCTGCACCTTCTCCAGGTAAGTGGCCCATTCCATTGTGACAATATTTGCTTTCACACCAATTTTCTCAAAGTCTGCCTGCAGCGCTTCGGCCACCTTTTGTCCATTTGGCATGTAAGGACGCGGCACCGGCATTGCCCATAAATCTACCTTAAAGCCATCCTTATAGCCGGCTTCAGCCAATAATTTTTTTGCTTTTTTAAGATCAAACTCATAATCTTTGATTTCGTCATTATAGCCTTGAAGAGTTGAAGGCATTGGGTTTTTGGCCGGTTCTGCCGTTCCTTCGTAGAAGTTTTTAATTAATGCCTCCTTGTTCACGGCATGACTCAGAGCTTGGCGCACCTTTGGATTGTTGAAAGGTTCTTTTTCCACATTAAAGCCAAGGTAGCCTACATTTAAAGATGGCCGCTCAAATAATTGTAAATTTTTGTCTCCTTTTACCTTTTCCGCATCGCTCGGGTTTAAGCCGTCAATTAAATCTACTTCTCCCTTAATCAAGGCATTTAAGCGGGCAGAATTATCCTCAATGACTTTAAAAATCAGTTTATCTACTTTTGGCTCGCCTTTTTTATGATAATCTTCATTTTTTACTAAAGTGATGGTATCGTTGCGTTTCCAGCTCTCGAATTTAAACGGTCCGGTTCCAACCGGGTTTTCGCCGTATTTATCACCGTGCTTCTCAATAGCTGCAGGGCTGGCTATCGCAAATGGCGACATCGCCAGGTTTTTCAAAAATGGCGCCTGCGGCTTGTTCAGCGTGAAGATCACTTTGTTGTCTCCATCCGCTTTTACCTCTTTAATAATAGCTGTGTCGCTGCCTTTAAACCCGCCAAATTGAGAGGCGAAGTAAGCAAATTTGGCCTCATCATTGCTGGTAAGCCATCTGTCCACATTTTTGACGACAGCTTCTGCGTTAAAGTCTGTTCCGTCGTGGAACTTGATTCCATCCTCCAATTCAAAGGTGTAAGTTAATCCGTCTTCGGAAACTGTCCATTGCTTCGCAAGTCCCGGAATAATTTTTGTTGTCTTCTTATCAAAGTTGACAAGTGTTTCATATACTTGCTCAGCAATGATTAAAGACTCTCCATCCGTCACAATAGCCGGATCAAGCGAGACCGCATCTCCACCGCGTCCATAAATTAATGTTCCGCCTCCCGCGCTGTCTCCCCCTTTGCTTCCGCCTCCATCAGAGGAGTTGGACGAGCAGCCAATCAGTGCCATAGAAAGCACGAGCAGGAATGCCAGCATTCCCAACAGCCTTTTCTTCATGATTTTTCCCCCTTGTATCTCTAAATTTATAATTACAGCTGTTCGCCATATAGATGACAAGCAGCGTAATGGCCTGGTTCTACTTCTGTAAAAGCCGGGCGGATAGACGCACATGCTTCCATGACCTTTGGGCAGCGCAAGTGAAACGGGCAGCCCGCCGGCGGGTTTGCCGGACTTGGCACATCGCCTTTCAGAACAATCCGTTCCTTTTTAATATCTACATCCGGAACAGGCACCGCTGACAACAAGGCTTCTGTATAAGGGTGTTTCGGCGAATCATACAATGCTTCGCTGTCCGCCAGCTCCATCATTTGCCCTAAGTACATCACGCCGACGCGATCGCTTATATGCCGTACAACACCTAAGTCGTGAGCAATAAACAAGTAAGTAAGCCCGAATTCCTTCTGCAAATCTTGCAGAAGGTTTAGCACCTGTGCCTGGATGGATACGTCCAGAGCAGATACTGGCTCGTCCGCAACGATCAGCTTCGGGTGAACCGCCAATGCCCGGGCAATGCCGATGCGCTGCCGCTGTCCGCCTGAGAACTGGTGAGGGTAGCGGTTCGCATGCCAGCTGCTTAAACCGACAATCTCTAACAGCTCCTGCACCCGCTTTTTGCGTTCGGTTTTGCTTTTCACTCCATGCACAATCAGCGGCTCTTCGAGGATTTTCTCTACTGTATGGCGCGGATTTAAAGAGGCAAACGGATCTTGGAACACCATCTGGATTTCCTTGCGCATCTTCCTCATTTCTTCTCTTGAGAGCTTTGTTAAGTCCTGGCCTTCAAACCGGATCGTGCCTTCTGTCGGCTCAAGCAGCCGGAGCAGCATGCGTCCGGTCGTGGACTTTCCGCATCCGCTCTCGCCGACCAAGCCAAGCGTTTCTCCTTTTTTGATATAAAAGGAGATATCATCTACCGCTTTAACTTCTCCCACTCTGCGCCCAAACAGGCCGCCATGGATAGGAAAAACCTTTTTTAAATGTTTCACCTCTAGCAAAGCTTCTGTCATACGATATACTCCTTTTCTTCTTCATACAGCCAGCAGCGCACTCTCTGTCCGTTTGATAGCGCTTTCAAATCTGGCGCTTCTTTCAGGCATTTTTCATGAGCCTGGCTGCAGCGCGGGGCGAATTGACAGCCAATATTCAAACTGCCTGGCTTAGGCACGTTTCCTGGTATGGAAAATAAACGCTGTTTCTTTGTGCGCATATCGGGAACAGATTTCAGCAAGCCAATTGTGTAAGGATGCGACGGATGCGTGAAGATCGATTCAACTGTTCCTTCCTCCACAATCCTTCCCGCATACATTACAACAACCCGTTGGCAAATTTCAGCTACTACGCCCAGATCATGTGTGATCATAATAATCGCTGTATCTGTTTCTTCATTTAATTTTTTCATCAACTCAAGAATTTGCGCTTGAATCGTCACATCTAATGCCGTCGTCGGTTCATCCGCAATCAAAATTTGCGGGTTGCAAATCATAGCCATAGCAATCATGACGCGCTGTCTCATTCCTCCCGACAACTGATGAGGGTATTCATTGACCAGCTGTTCAGCGCGGGCCAGTCCTACCTTTTTCAGCATAGCAACCGCTTGCTGCAGCGCTTCTTTCTTGGACAGCTTTTTATGATGCAGACGCAGTGCTTCTGTCAATTGGCTGCCAATGGTAAACAGCGGATTCAAGCTTGTCATCGGTTCCTGAAAAATCATAGCGATATCATTGCCGCGCACTTGGCGCATTCTTTTTTCAGAAGCTTGGGTTAAGTTTTCCCCTCTGTATAAGATTTCCCCTTCCACTTTGCTTGTTAAAGCCGGCACAAGTCCCATAATCGATAAAGAGGTAACGCTCTTTCCGCACCCTGACTCTCCCACTATGCCGAGGACCTCTCCCGCATGCACTTGAAAATCTACTTCATTCACTACTGTTAATGGTCCGTCATCCGTAAAAAAAGAAGTTTTCAATTTTTTTACATCCAACACAGGAGCAGACACAACTTATCCCCCTTTTATTTATAAATTTTCCTGACAAAATTATTACTATTTTTCCAAATTTAAAAATATTTTAACAATTATTTTTTTGAAAGTCTATCCATATTTTCAAAAAATACTATTTAGATATAAAGCTCACACAGTCAAAATTCCTTAACTACCCTTTAACTATCAAAAAAGAGCTGTCCCGAAAAACCATGAAAAATGATTGTTCGAGCCGACTCGTTTGCTTCTCCAACACAGGCGGCGGACGCTTTCCTTCCAATCCATCCTTTCCTTCGTCTGTTTTATTTTAGAGGTGAACCATAAAAAAACCCGGAGAACGATTCTCCAGGTTCTACATTAATGATCCAGCTGCTGCACTTGGAATAGACGGTAATACCCGCCTTCTTTCTGCATGAGCTCTTCATGAGAGCCGCTTTCTACAATCCGGCCGTGTTCAATTAAAATAATTCGGTCAGCATGAGTAATAGTCGACAAGCGATGGGCAACTATAAATGTCGTCCGATCTTTCGCCAGTTCCTCCATCGCTTCTTGAATTAAATGCTCACTTTCCAGATCTAAAGCCGATGTCGCCTCGTCCAGGATCAGAATCGGCGGATTTTTTAAAAATACCCGGGCAATAGCCACTCTCTGCTTCTGTCCCCCGGAAAGCTTAACGCCTCTTTCTCCTACTTTCGTATCGTACCCTTCCGGCAGGTTCATAATAAAATCATGGGCATTTGCCGCTTTGGCAGCCGCAATGACTTCCTCCTCTGTAGCATCCGGCTTCCCGAGCAAGATATTTGTTTTCACAGACTCGCTGAATAAGATATTATCTTGAAGTACCATTCCAATATGATCTCTTAAACTGCGGACTTTAAAATCTCGAATATCCGTCTCATCCAGTAAAATCCGGCCGGCCGTCACATCATAAAAGCGGGGAATCAAGCTGACAAGCGAAGACTTTCCGCCGCCGCTCATGCCAACGAGCGCCACCGTCTCCCCTGCTTTTACATCCAATTGGATGTCGTGCAGCACGTTCTCTTCTCCTTCATCATAGGCAAAATGTACGTTTTCAAACACAATGTGTCCTTTGACTTCGCCTACTTCTTTTGCATTTTCCTTATCGGTAATATCATACTTTTCATCAAGCAATTCAAATACCCGGTCCATTGATGCGATCGCCTGCGTCATCGTTGTGGATGAGTTAACAAGCCGGCGGAGCGGATTATACAGGCGGTCAACATATGCAATAAATGCTGCCATCGTTCCGACCGTTAACTGGCCGTGAATGACCTGATACCCCGCATAGCCAACAACGAGAAGCGGTGCAATGTCAGTAATTGTATTAACTACGGCAAAGGCTTTCGCGTTCCATCTCGTATGATCCAGCGCTTTTGTCAAAAAGTTTTTATTCTGCGCATCAAACTGTGTCTGTTCATACTCTTCAATAGCAAAGCTTTTAATGACGGACATTCCTTGTACACGTTCATGCAAATAGCTTTGCACCTCTGCTAAAGCCTGAGACCGCACTCTCGTCAGCTTGCGCAAATTGCCGAAAAAATAACGAACAGAAAGACCATAAAACGGAAAAACAATTAGGGAAACAATGGTTAATTTCACATCCATTGTCATCATAATTATGATGGCTATTAAAATCGTCGCCCCATCCAGCCAAACATTCATCAAGCCTGTAATGACGAAGTTCTTTGTCTGCTCGACATCATTAATGACCCTTGAAATCACCTCTCCGGCCCTTGTATTGGCATAATATCTAAAGCTCAGCTTCTGAATATGCGAAAACAGGCGGTCGCGAATATCATACAGAATTTTGCTGCCTGTCCACTGGGCGAAATATTGGCGGTAATACTCGACAGGCGGGCGCAAAACGACAAACAAAACGAGCATGCTGCCCAATATAAGAAATAATTGATGCTGCTTCTCTGCCGTTGTCATTCCCCCGCTGCCTACAATGTCATCAATGACATATTTAATCAATATCGGAATCAATAATGGAATCCCAAACTTGATAATACCAATCAGCAGTGTCCCGATAATTTGCCACCAGTATGGCCTGACAAATTGCATATAGCGTTTGATTGCATCCATTCCCGCTCCCCCCTCACTTAAAATAAGAAAAAACCTGTTGAAAATTCAACAGGCGCCGTCTCTTTCTATCGAGATACTAGCCTCGGTGCGTTAAATATTTCCCGTACCATTTATCGATAAAATTTGGTGAAAACGGACCTTGACGCTGGCGGATCAATTGAATTAAATGATCCACATTGCGCCGTAAAATTTTGTCTATCACTTCCGGATAATTCATTTTTTTGCTGTGCTGTTCATATTCATCTTCGTCAAGCAAAATGTATGACATATCCGGAAATACTTTTACGTCGAGATCATAGTCAATATACTTAAGCGCTTCCTGATCATATACAAATGGAGAACTAATATTGCAATAATAATAAATGCCGTCCGTTCTTAACATACCAATTACATTAAACCATTGTCTGGCATGGAAATAACAAATAGCCGGTTCTCTTGTAATCCATGTCCGTCCATCTGACTCTGTAACGACCGTGTGATCGTTGCCGCCAATCACAAGATTATTCGTTGCCTTTAAGACTATGGTCTCTTCCCAAACGCGATGAATGTGCCCGTCATGTTTATAGCTGTGGATTTGAATGGATGCACCTTCCTTGGGAATTGCCATGGTTTTCCCCTACTTTCATTCCAAACTGTTTGCCTTTACTTTTTCCTTTACGTGAACAAATAAACGTTATATTCCACTATTATAACGATTTAAATAGCAAATTGAAACAAAAGAGGCAGAAGAATAAGAAAAAGGACCGTCAGCATACATGCTGACAGCCCTTTTTGTGTTGGTGACGCTTATTGGTTGCGAGGAGCTCTGCCTTTGCGAGCCTCTGATTGAGTGTTTTGTTGTCTTACTTGCTGAGCATCTGTCTCAGCACCAAATTCAGTACCGAATTCAGCGTTTTGCCCTGCAGCAGAAGCAGCGTTACGACGTTTTACTTCATTTACATCTGTACCCGCTTGTGTTTTTTGTCTGTTGTTTGCCATCATTATCACCTCCACAAGAACTAATTTGCCCCGGGAGGTTAAAACTTATCCTTTTATCATAAAAAAAATTACACTAACAATGAACGGCCGCCATCAACGATGATTGTTTGTCCGCGGATCATATAAGCGCCCTCAGAAATCAAAAACATTACTGTATGAACAATATCTTCTATATGAACAATTCTTCCCGCTGGTGTATTCACCCGGGCATCCTCCAGTATTTCTTCACGGTTCGGGAAATGCTTCAGGGCTTCTGTATCAATCGCCCCGCCAGAAACCGCATTGACAACGATATTTTTATCAGCCAGTTCGACTGATAAATACCGCGTTAACGCTTCAACTGCCGCTTTTGACACTCCGACTGCCGTGTAATTTTTTAAATAGCGGATGGCGCCAAGCGAGCTGATGCTCACAATACTGCCGCCGCCTGTTTTTTCCATAAGGCGGGCCGCTTCTTGGGAGCAGAACAGCAGGGCTTTGCTGTTAATATCCATCGTCCAGTCCCAATGTTTTTCCTCAAGCTCCATAATCGGCCGCTGCACGCCTGAGGCCGCATTGTTGATTAAAACATCCAGCCGGCCAAACGTTTCCTTGATCTCAGCAAACATAGCTCTTACTTTTTCCATGTCGCCTACATTCGCTTTAATGACAAGCGCTTTTCGCCCTAGCTGTTCGATTTCCCCGGCCGTTTCCAAGGCGGCCGTTTTGCTGCGCGCATAGTTAATAACGATATCGTAACCGTTTCTGGCTAATTCCAATGCAATTTGCTTCCCTACTCCCCGGCTGCTCCCGGTGACTAATGCGACTTTTTGTTCCATTATTGTTTCTCCCTTCTGTTTCCTCTTTTAAATTGTACGGTCTTTGCGGCAAAGAAACAACGCTGGCTTCAGCGGTGCTGCGCCTTTTTCCAAATTTTTTGATGGGAAACGGAAAAAGCGTATTGCTCTACTTCGTCAGCTCTGACAAGGCGGCTGTTTTCTTTCTGCGGCTCTACCGAGATCATCTTCCCGGCATATACATCAATATCCCACGTCAAATGAGAAAACACATGCTGGATTTTGGCAAACGGCTCAGAATCGAGATGGACATCCACTCCATATTCCCGCTCCAGAAAAAGCTCCAATTCAACTTTCGGGTTTCCGATTCCGCTCAGCTCTGTGTTTGGAAACTCCCATAAATTAGCCAGCAGCCCTTCTTTAGGCCGCTTCTGGATGACTACCTCCCCGTTCTCCGTCTTTAGAACGGCTGCTGCCAAATGAACGTGCCTCACTGTTTTCTTTTTTGTTTTGACAGGCAGCTCAGCCATTGTTCCTTCGTGGAAGGCGCAGCAATGCTCCCTTACCGGACATAGAAGGCAAGAAGGCGAAGTCGGGGTACAAATTAATGCTCCCAGCTCCATGAGGGCTTGATTGAACGAAGAAGGGTCCTCCTTCGAAATTAATTGCCGGACTGCCTCCTCAAAGATTTTTCTGGAAGAAGCTTTCGCTATGTCGTCCCAAACTGATAGGATCCTTGAGATGACCCGCATGACATTGCCGTCCACGGCCGGCTCAGGGACTCCATAGGCAATACTTAAAATAGCACCGCTTGTATAAGGGCCTACTCCTTTTAAAGAAGAGATTTCTTCTTTTGTATCAGGCACTTTTCCTCCATATTTCTCTTGGACTTCCCGCACAGCCGCCTGCAAATTGCGGGCGCGCGAATAATACCCGAGCCCTTCCCACGCTTTCAATACTTTCTCTTCCTCTGCTTCAGCCAAAGCCTCAACAGTCGGGAATTGAGCAATAAACCGCTCAAAATACGGAATGACGGTATCCACTCTCGTTTGCTGGAGCATAATTTCCGACACCCAAACCTTATAAGGGTCCTGATCTGTCCGCCAAGGCAGCTCCCGCTTTTCCGCTTCATACCAATGAAGCAGATCGTGCTGAAACTGTTCAATATTCATCTTTTCTATATTATTAAGTGATGGAAAATTCACAACAAGCCTCCATAGATGTTAAAATTAAAAAGATATAGGGAATAGTAAAATTTAGAACCAACACCGCACCATCCGCATTTGACAAAAGGAGGGACACACTTGGATACTGGCACTCATCTCGTAATGGGGGTTGCGCTGGGCGGCCTGGCGACGCTTGACTCTGCCGTTGCTGCTGATCCGATGACAAAATATGCAGTCATGACAGCCGTCGTAGTCGGCTCGCAAGCTCCCGATATAGATACAATTTTAAAACTTCGAAACAATGCTGTCTATATACGCAATCACCGCGGAGCCACCCACTCGATACCAGCGGTTATTTTGTGGCCCTTATTGATTACAGCAGTTATTCATCTTTTATTTCCGGGCAGCAATTTGCTCCATTTATGGCTGTGGACTCAATTTGCCGTCTTTCTTCATGTATTTGTGGATATATTTAACGCCTATGGCACCCAAGCGCTCCGCCCGTTTTCCTCTAAATGGCTTGCCCTGGGGGTCATTAACACATTTGATCCGTTTATTTTTGCCATGCATATAGCCGGGCTCCTTTTATGGGCATTAGGCGCTCATCCAGGCTATACATTTTTAGTGATTTATTTAATCCTGATTGGCTATTACATTTTGCGCTTTCAAATGCAAGGAGCTATTAGAAGCTCTGTAAAAAGGCTGATCCCCGACGCCGAGGAAATTATCATTGCGCCAACCATCCGCTTTAATCAATGGCGCATCGCGGTCAAAGCTCCGCAGCACTTTTACGTAGCCCGCGGCTATAGAAGGTCTGTTACGATACTGGACAAATACAAACGAGTGAAAATTCCAGACTCCGAGCTGTTCCGGGCAGCAAAGAAAAATGAAAACCTGGCAGCCTTTCTTCACTTCTCACCCGTATACCGCTGGGAAGTAGCGGAATATAACGATTGCTTCGAAGTGAAATTCATCGACCTTCGCTACCGCAACAACGGGTATTATCCATTTGTTGCGGTCGTCCAGCTGGATCTTGACTATAACGTGATCGGCTCTTACACTGGCTGGATTTTCAGCGAGGAAAAATTGCGAAAAAAACTCACATTTATCCCAGAATCTCATTAGAACACTCTCGCGGCTTTAAAACAGCTGCGAGAGTGTTTTTCTGTTCATTTCTTTATGCAAGATGACAGAGGCCGGGCTTTCCTCCATTAATAAAACCCGCCAGACAGCGGGTTTTATTAATGGGCCAGATCATTTTCATCCTCAAGCAAATGACTGTATTTCGGATTGCGGCCGGCAAATTCATGAAGCCGGCTTCCGTAATTTTCAAGCCATTGCCGAATGACTTTTTCGGTCAGTTCTTTTCCTTGATAATCCCGGCCGGCCTTGGCATAAGTCGCCTCGAAATCTTCCCACAAAAGCTCCACCCAGGTCCGGGCGCGGGCATAAGAAAGACTGCTGTTTTTGCTGAGCAACAGACTCGTCAGCCGTTCAAAAATATCTTCCATCGTATCCTTTCCTTTCTTTAAACTAATTAAAGCTTTAACATCGAGATCGGCAGCCCTTCTTCCTTGCCATCGCCGCCGATGCGGTAGCCCCAAGCAAAAACCCCGTTCATATAATCAATTTTAAAGTAAGCACCCGGAGCCCCTTTCATTTCATAAAGCTCGCCTGGAGTAAAATCATCAGGATTCATTAAGTACGCCTCTGCCATTAGTGCTTTTCTTTCCAAAACGGCAAATTCGTTGACAATGCCAAGCTGCTCCGCTTTGCGCGCTTTTTCTTTTAAGCGGGCAATTTCCTGCCTTAATTCGAATTCTTCCATATCGCTATAGCGTTTCTGTGGTTCCAATAGTTGCACACCCTTTTTTCCTTCAGTATAGTGAAATAACACCAAATAAGAAAGCAGAAAGGATGGTTTTCTTGAAAAATTGCTTCATTACCGGCGGCGGTTCCGGTCTGGGAAAAGAGCTTGCCCTCCTTTACAGCCAAAAAGGATGTCACGTTCTTCTCGCCGGACGCCGGGCTGACAAGCTGGAGGCCGTAAAAAAAGCCATCGAAGCCGGCGGCGGCACAGCAGCCATTTACGAGCTTGATGTCCGGAACGCGGCAGAGATCGAACAGCTTGCCGCCTCTTTTCAAGCCAACGGCCAAACACTGGACCTTCTTATCAACAATGCAGGCATCGGGATTTTCGGCCCTTTTCCGACTATCACATCAGATGACATCGAAGCTGTATTTTCAGTCAATGTCTGCGCCCCCATTATGCTGACAAAAGCTTTTCTGCCGCTTTTAGGGAGCCGCTCTTCAGTTGTAAACATTATCTCGACGGCCGGGCTGCGCGGGAAGAAACATGAAGCGCTTTATTGCGCAAGCAAATTTGCCTTGCGAGGATTGACCGAAAGCCTTCAAAAAGAATATCAAGAAAGCGGCCCGAGATTTGTGGCAGCTTATATGGGCGGCATGAATACGCCCTTTTGGGAGCAGTCAAAGCATGTGAAAGACCCTTCTGTGCTGCCATCGCCGAAGCAAGTGGCCGAACAGATTGTTCAAGAAGCAGAAGAAAAGCTGGAAATTATTATCGAAAGATAGCCCTACTCGCCTTGCAGCTTTTCTATGGCTTGTTCGATATCGCTCATGGAAAACCCTTTTCTATATAAGGCCTGCTTCATTTTTTGGCGATATTCACCGTCTGAAAACTTGCTATACCGGCGATGGGCTTTCTCCGCTTGATACATGAGCGCTTGGAGGCGCTCTTCCTCACTCTCCTCACTGGCTGATCCCGCCACAGCCTCCTGGATAACCGGCCATCCATATCCCTTTCTAGCCAGCGTCTGTTCCACCTTCTGCTTTTGGATAACCGGCGATTCCTTCACATATTTTCGTCTATATTTGTCAGCGAGCTTTAACGCTTTTTCCACCTGAAGGCTGGCTGTAAATTTGGCTAATGCCTGTTCTATAAAGGATTGCTTGATTCCTTTCTCTTTCAACTCCCGTTCAATCGCTTGCGGTCCTTTATCGGACGTATTTATTTGCGTATTCACATAGGCGGCGGCAAATTCGTTATCATCTAAATAACTCATCCGGTAAAGTGTGTGAATAATTTCCTCCGCTGCCTCATGTTCGATTTCTTTTTTGGCAAGAAACTCTCGGACTTCTTTTTCTGCCCTCATCCGGATTGATAGAAAATGAATAGCCATATTCAAGCCTTTTCGAATTTCATCGTGCCGGAGAATGGCCGCTATTTGATCAGCCCCCAGCTCCATTCCCTTTTTTAAACCGTATTGAATAAGAACGGATTCATCGACACTAAATGCGTATTCCTCGTTTAAAAAGATGTTGTAACGATCTGTCAGCTTTTGCTGAAGAGAGATTTTCGTAATTACCTTCATCTTCATCACCTCTTTCTTCTAATGTAACATGAAAATGTTTCACTGCCGGCAAATGAAGGGTACTATAATAAATAAAAAATGATTTTTTTAATGGAAAATGGGGAGGGATCGCCATGAAAGCAGCTATTGCCGGCGGCACTGGATTTGTTGGAAAAGCATTGATCAATGAACTGTTAAAAAACGGCCATCAGGTCGTTATTTTAACGCGGAACCCGGAAAACAAGAAAAATACAGAAAACATTCGTTATGTGAAGTGGCTGTCTGCCGGCTCCCATCCAGAAAAAGAGCTTGAGGATGTTCACGCTTTTATCAATCTCGCAGGAGAGTCGATTAACAGCGGCCGCTGGACGGACCAGCGCAAACAGCAGATTATTGACAGCCGCATCTCCTCAACGCGGGAGATCATTAGAATCATGGGGGAGCTGCCGCATAAGCCAGACGTGTTGATCAACGCCAGCGCGATTGGCTGCTATCCTGTTTCCGAAGAAGAAACATTCACGGAAGCATCGCCTACGGCAAATGACGGGTTCCTTGCTGAAACCGTACATATCTGGGAAAAAGAAGCACAGCAAGCAGAGCGGCTCGGTATCCGGACGGCGATGAGCCGGTTTGGAGTCATCCTGGGAAAAGAAGAAGGAGCCCTGCCCCGCATGGCGCTGCCGTATAAATTGTTCGCTGGCGGAAAAATCGGCTCAGGCCGGCAATGGATGTCATGGATACACATTGCCGATGTGGCCCGGGCGCTTCGCTTTATTATGGAGCACCCTGAAATCAACGGACCGGTTAATCTAACAGCCCCTTCACCAGAACGCCTCCATACACTTGGGAAGGCTTTAGGGGAAGTGCTGCATCGCCCTCATTGGCTGGCTGTGCCATCCATTGCCGTAAAGGCGGCGCTTGGTGAGATGAGCACGATCATTTTAGAAGGACAGCGCGTCCTTCCTGAAAAATTAACGGCTCACTCTTTTGTTTTTAAATTTCCTCATATTAAAGAGGCATTGGCAGATATCTATACATAATTGTGCACAAAAATATCCACAAGTTGTTAGCTTTGTGGATATTTTTGTGCAGCCTCTTATTTATTAGGCACTATTTTTCTTGGAAGTGTGGAAAATTTTATCCACAACATGTGAATAAGATGTGGAAGACCTATCGCTCGAACCTTCTTGGACTATCATAGCGCTCCCATTTAATCGATAACTCCAGTGCCATTGACAGCAGCACCCCCATTATCAAACCGTTAGAGAAGAGAGGCTGCACATAGACTGGCAGCTGACTGAATATCTGCGGATCTGTTGTCATCAAGCTAATGCCGGTCAGCACAGGCAAGGCAATCCGAAAGATCGTGTTCGAGTTAAAGATTGTTCCTTGAATAGACTGCAGAGCTGTTCCAAACAGCTGCAAGTAGGCTACAAATAAGACTGCATTTCCGATAGTCATCGGCATGGCGGCAAAGAACGAGCCGACAGCCGGAATAAGCCCAAGCAGGCTAAATAAAGCGCCGCCCAGCAAAAAAGGCAGCCTCTCTAAAATACGGGTGCTTTCTAAAAAACCGATGGTGGAAGTAAAAGGAGCGTAAGGCACTAACCCTAAAACAGAACCAGCCGCTGTATAAAAGCCGGTTAAGGTCAAAGAGCGGCTGTACCGGCTCTCTGACGGCTCCTCGCGGTACAGGCGCCCGGCTGCCTGTATCGAGGCGATCGTATTGCTAATGTTAAGCACACCAGCTGTGAAAGTCGTCAAAACGATTCCCCATTCCAGGTTCGGTGCTCCTAATGGAAAAGGAGAAAACGACTGGCTCGATGCCGATAATGCCGCATCTCCCGGGAAAAAGCAGTTATGTAAAATCCAGCCGACTACAATCCCTATTAAAATAGAAAAGTTGCTGATCGCTCCTGTTCCTTTTACTTTCAAAATTGTGACGAGAAGGACAATGCCCACTGATAACAAACTGACGGGGACATCCAATGTTCCCTCGGGGGTAATCTTCAGCATTCCCGAGAAAAAAATAAAGATGAGCTGAGCGGAAAGCAAGAACAAGTAGACACTCATCACCATTGGCGTAAACACTTTTTTAATGACTGAAGATAAACCTAATAAACCGGCGGCTATCATAAAAACAGCCGAAGCCATCATTCCGGTAGCAACGCCGCCCCCAATTGTCTGCAAATCCATGCCAAGCGCAGAAGCAGAGGCACTTAAGTTCAAGAGCAAGCCCCACATAAGACCTGAATGCCCTTCCATTAATGGGTAGCGATGTCCCCACAATCCTTGCAGCACACAGGCTGCTCCTGTAAAGATAAGCGAGCTGCGCAGCGTCATTGCTACTTCTTGGGCGGATAAATCAAAGGCAGCCCCAATCGAAACGGGCACGACAATCGTATTGGCAAAAATAAAAAATACCCATTGGATAGCTGCCATGCCTGTCGGCAGCGCTTTAACCATTCTCATCTTCTTCTCTCCTCCCCCTTGCACCCTCCTCCTGATCAAAAAGAAAACCATCCCACAGCCGGCTTGCCTGCCGCCGCGCCTTACATTGCTGCGGGAGGATCAGGGAAGCTTTGCGCTCGTGGCATGGTTGATCTGCTGGATATTATCTTTTATTTATGGACAGGTGATCGCTCTATTTAATTTGCTCGAACGTGAGGCCCCGCTTTTTCATTAAATGACGAAGAGCTGCCCGGAAAGACAAAAATGTATTTAGATTATCGACAATGGACAAGCCCGACTGGATAAGATCCTGGGTAACCGCCGGGGTAAAACCAACAAACAAAACGTCTACTCCCATTAAATTCAAAGCCTTTTGGACATTCTCAATGTACATGCCAAGTGTATCTATTTCTCCTAATTCCTTTTGGGAAATAGCCGTAAAATCAATAATAACGGTATTTAAGCCTTCGTTATAGGATAGACGATAAGCTGTTTCACTGATTTTCGTAAAAATTAATTCCAATCGGTCAGGAGATAGCTTTCCTGTCACGGGCACCAAAATTGTTTCTGGAATAATGGATGGAATGACCGGTACAGAGATTTCATTAATTAACTCTTCATATTCTTTTATTTGCCGCTTTAATTCCTTTATCTCTTGTTTTAATTCGTCTACTTCTCTCTCCATAATCTATTTGAACCCCCGTTATGATTTTCAAAAGGCCTGAAACTATCCTTCATTATAGCAAAAAGCAAGGATAAAAAGCATCTGAATGTCCTCTCTTGCCATTTATCATTCAAGAGGACATCCATTATTTATAAAAACCTACCCTTTCCAAGCGGAAGCCCTTATTCGCCCTTCAGCGTCAGCAAGGTCACAGACTCTACATGGGCCGTTTGCGGAAACATATCTACAGGCTGAATGTACTCGATTTTGTACAAACGGCTCAATTGGTGAATGTCTTTGGCAAGTGTTGACGGGTTGCAAGACACGTATACGAACCGTTTCGGCTTGACCTTTTTAACCGTATCGAGCAGCTTTTGGTCACAGCCTGTACGCGGGGGATCAACAATCACGACGTCCGGCTTCCAGCCAGCCTTTAACCACGCAGGAAGCCATTGTTCTGCTGTTCCCACCTCATACACCGCTTTGATCTTGAGAGCTTTCGCATTCTCTCTTGCATCTTTAATCGATTCGGGAATGACATCCATTCCCCGGATCTCCGCTGCTCCTTCTCCTATCCACAGACCGATCGTACCCGAACCGCAGTAGGCATCGACGACTTTCTCGCTGCCTGTCAGCTGAGCCGCTCTCTTTACTTCATCATAAAGCTTGGCGGTTTGTTCTGGATTAAGCTGAAAAAACGCCCGGGCAGACAGGGTATATCGGCGGTTGCCAAGCCGTTCTTCGATAGCTTCCGGACCGGCGAGCGGCACGCTTTTTTCCCCAAAAATCAGCGATGTTTTTTTAGGATTAATATTATGAATAATTGACTTTACATGCGGAAGCCGTTTTTGGATTTCTTGTGTGATCAGTTCTTTTTTAGGCAGTTCATTCACCGCTGTCACGATGACGACCTGGACATCGCCCGTCGCAACGCCCACCCGGACAACAACCGTTTTGACGGCTCCCTTGTTTTTCTTCTCGTCATAGATGGAAATGTTGAAATCCTGCAATATTTGCTTTACTTGCTTAAGCACATCGTTCAGCACCGGCTGCTGGACGATACAATTAGGAATATCGATCAGCTTATGAGAGTTCATACTGTACAATCCGGCAATCACCATGCCGTCTTGCTTGCCGACTTGAAATTGGCTTTTATTGCGGTAAAACCACGGTTCTTCCATGCCGATCGCCGGCCTGATATCCAGTGTATCTATTGCCACTTTCGTATACCGCTCAAGCGCCTGGATTAAAATATCGCGCTTAGCCCGAAGCTGCTCGCTATATGTCATATGCTGCAGCTGGCAGCCGCCGCATTGGTCGTATACGGAGCATGGCGGCACCGTGCGATGTTCAGATTTTTTTCTGATTTTTTTGATGCGCCCTTCTGTAAATTTCGGGTGTACCTTTACTGCTTCTACAACGACTTCTTCTCCAGGAAGCGCACCTGGAACGAAAACAACCTGCCGCTTAAAGTAACCAACCCCTTCCCCGTTAATGCCAATGCGCTTAATTGTCAGAGGAAACGTCTGTTTTGCCTTGATCTTTGCTTTATCTTCCTGTTTCACTTCGTCACGTCCTCACTGTTTTTGCCCCATATTATCCCTCATTATAACGAAAAAACAGGACTGCCGCAGCAGCCCTATGCCGAAATTCTTTTTTGTTTTTTACGGTAATCATCAAGGCTTTCGAAACGATAGCCTTGCTTTTTCAGTTCTTTGATGGCCTTTGGCAGCGCCTCAGCGTTATCTTTAGAAACCGTATGAAGCAAAATGACGGCTCCAGGGTGGATCTGCTTCATAATATTGTCGTATGAATACTGCCATCCTTTTTGATTGTTCGTCTGCCAATCAACAAAAGCCAGCGACCACATAACATGAGTGTATCCTTCTTCCCGCGCCACCTTCAATGTTCTTTCACTGAAAATGCCGCGCGGCGGACGGAGATATTTCATCTGTTTCTGCTTCGTAAGGCGCGCCGTTTCTTTCTCCACCAGCTTCAGCTCTTCCCTTAATTTTTCATCGCTGACTTGGGTTAAATCAGGATGATGCCAAGAGTGATTGCCAATAATATGGCCTTCTTTATTCATTCGTTTTACAAGATCAGGGGCGCTTTTTAAATAGTGGCCTGTAATGAAAAACGCCGCAGGCACTTTTTCTTTTTTCAGCGTATTTAACACACTGGCGGTATAGCCGTTTTCATAACCGTTATCAAAAGTTAAATACAACACCTTCTCCTTGGAGCTCCCTTTGTAAAAGGCGCCGTTGTCAGCTAACAGCTTGTCGAGCTCCTGCCCGGCTTCTGCCTGCTGGCCATTGCCGCCTTTTTTAAACCCCCAATGAATGGCTTGGTTGGAAGCCGCCATGGCGGAATAAGTGAAACTAAAGAAAAACAAGACAGCGCACACGCTGTAAAGGATCCGTTTCATGATCATCTTCCTTTGCTTTTTCTTTAGTTTCAGTTTAAACAAAGAAAATATCCTCGTTTTCCGATGCTATTTTCACCAAAAATAACTAATAAATAATCCGACAGACAACAGGAAACCGAAAAAGGTATTCGTCTGTGCTGTTGCTTTCATGGCTAAGCCGGTTCGTTTAGGGGCTTGATCTCCGAGGAACCCCTTGATCGCCTGAACAGGCTTAGGCACGCTCAAAAAGATAAGGAACAGCCAAGGGCTGACATCGTTAAAAACGACCAGTCCGACAACCCATAGATAGGAAAACGCAAACAAAAAGCCTAAAAAGTACACTGCTTTTTCGTGGCCCAGTAAAATCGCCAGCGTTTTCCTGCCGCCTTTTTTATCTTCTTCAATGTCGCGGATATTGTTGGAAAGATTAATGGCCCCTACAAGGATCGCAATCGGAATAGAAATAAGAATGCTGTCCGTATTAACGACTCCAGTCTGAATGAAAAATGAAATCAAAATAAAAAAAGAACCCATGCATAAGCCCGAGAAAAGCTCTCCGAACGGTGTATAAGCGATCGGAAGCGGACCGCCTGTATATAAATAGCCAACCGCCATCCCGCCGAGACCCACAAGAGCCAGCCACCAGCTGCTGCTTGCGCATATATACACACCTAGCATCAGCGCTAAAGCATAAAAAACCAGCGCCAGCTGCAGCACCGTTTTCGGCTTCATTCCATGGCGGACGATTGCCCCGCCGATGCCGACAGACTCTTCTGTATCCAATCCCCGTTTGAAATCATAGTATTCGTTAAACAAATTCGTAGCAATTTGAATCCATAAACAAGCAAAAAGCATAGCCAGAAAAAGCCAGACATCTACATTGGTGTAGAACATTGCTAATACAGTTCCAATTAGCACTGGAACAAAAGAAGCGGTTAATGTATGCGGCCGGGTTAACTGCCATAATATTTTGGCTGTGCTTTGCTTATCGGCAGCGCTGGATTTATTTGATGTATGTTCTTGATTCATTCCTCTCTTCCTCTCAACTTCCCATAATAAATTTGCCTGAACCCCCTTCATTATAACCGAAAAATAACTGAAAGGGCCGGCTTTTTGATTTGCCGTGCTGCAAGCTTCTTGATTATCCTCACCCGCACAAAAAGCTCCCCGTCCAGCCAACAGCTTGTTGGGGAAGAGGAGCCTTTGAAAGCAAAGGGATCAGCTAAACACTGGTTCTTTAAATTGAGAAAGCTTTTCTAAAGAAGATTTATCCACATGCTCATGCAGGCTGTTGCCGTGTGAATCCATGGTAACCACAGCGGTGAAATCTTCTACTTGCAGGTGCCACATTGCTTCTGGAATACCAAAATTCATTAAGTCCACACCATCTACTGATTTGATGCAATCCGCATAATATTGGGCTGCGCCGCCGATCGCATTCAAATACACACCGCCATGCTCTTTTAAGGCTGCGAGAGTTTTTGGCCCCATGCCGCCTTTGCCGATGACCGCGCGAATGCCGAATTTCTTCATAATATCTCCCTGATAAGGCTCCTCGCGGATAGAAGTAGTTGGACCGGCTGCTTTCACATGCCAATTTCCTTGCTCATCTTTCAGCATGACCGGACCGCAGTGGTAGATAACTTGGCCGTTCAAGTCAACTGGCGCATCATGATCCATTAAATATTTATGAATCGCATCACGGCCTGTATACATTCTGCCAGTGATTTTCACGACATCTCCCACTTTTAATTCACGGATTTGTTCTTCCGTAATCGGTGCTGTTAGTGTAAACGTGCGGCCCTCCGACTTTGCTTCTTCTGTCTCAGACTGAGCAGAATCGAAGGAGATCTTTTCGCCATCTTGGTAAAACCACTCTTGAATTTCTCCAGTATCGGCATGAATTTGTACGCCCAAGCGGCGGAAAGCCCAGCAGTTATAGGCTACGGAAACAAAGAAGCTCGCCGGCAGACGATGGATCACTCCCACTTTGCAGCCAAGCAAAGTGGTTTCGCCGCCAAAGCCCATTGTACCGATTCCAAGCTCGTTTGCATGCTCCATCACATATTCTTCAAGCTGGCGAAGCTGTTCGTTCGGGTTCACATCATCCACACGGCGGAAAAGCTGTTCCTTCGCCAGCTCATAGCCTGTGGTCCGGTCGCCGCCGATGCCTACGCCAATAAATCCGGCGCTGCAGCCTTGTCCTTGTGCCTGGTACACAGAATGCATGATGCATTTGCGGATGCCATCTAAATCGCGGCCCGCTCTTCCAAGACCTTCAAGCTCACAAGGAAGGCTGTATTGAATGTTTTTATTTTCACAGCCGCCTCCTTTTAAAATCAGGCGGGCATCAATATAATCTTTTTCCCATTGTTCAAATTTAATAACCGGCGTGCCGGCTCCTAAGTTGTCCCCGCTGTTTTCGCCTGTTAATGAATCAACCGAGTTCGGGCGCAGCTTGCCATCTTTCGTGGCCTGCACTAACGCTTCGTGGATCGCTTGTTTCAGCTGCAGCTGGTTCACGCCAACCGGTGTTTTCACTTTAAACGTCGGCATCCCTGTATCCTGGCAAATCGGTGATACATTTTCATCCGCCATTTGAATGTTGTTTGTGATTGTATTCAAGCTCATGGCTGCGCTCGTGCCGGCATTCTCACGGACAACTGCCGCTTTTACTGCTCGGCGCACATCCTTCGGCAAATTAGTGGATGTTTCGACAATCAACTCGTACATGCTTTGTTGGAACTGTTCCAAATTCATGATCTTTCCCCTTCCCACTCACTCTTTATGTATGTCTTTGCATTGCAATAATTTTATTATACTGCTGAATTTTGTTGTTTTAAAGGAGAACTTCCCTCTGACAAAAAGAACCAGCCGAATGGCTGGTTCCTGTGCATAGGCAACTCTGCTGATTACCTGCTTTTAAATTGCTCACATTTCTCTTCAATGTCATCAATCATTTCCAGAAGACGGTCAATATCCTCTAGCTTTGTCTCTTCGGGCTCAATTGCATCCAGCACTTCCATGAACATATTTAAGCGCTGCTTTAAATAACTAATTTGTGATTCTTTATCGATGATGGGCTTCATAACTCATTAGCACTCCTGTATATTTACTTTTATTGTCTGCCTTCCATCGTAAAGGATTTAGCCGGTTTATTCAATCATTTCATGTCAGAAATCGATTCTTCCGCGTGTTTCACCGCTGCTGCACCGACTTATAGCTGAAGGATATATGGTTTTTAACAGGGATCCAGGCGCTGACCGGCTTGGAGCTGACATTTTTCACAACGACCGCTCGTTTCCAGCCGGATACGACAAGGTAAACCTCTCCATAAGTGACAGCTCCCCGCTCATGCACTGCAGGGGCAAACCCGTATAAATACCCCGCTGTTCCGGGCGGTACGTTATATACCTCATTTTGTTTTGTACCCGCCCCGACAGCCGTTGTATAAGCTAGCGGCCAGCCCGTCTTATCAATTGCTTCTTTTAAAATCATCTGCTGCACTTCCTCCGTTTTTGGCAGCTTGGCAGATAAGCCGCCCTTCACGACCTTGTGAGCCTCTTGCACATAATGAATTTGATAATTCTTCTTGCCCCCGCGATTATCGTAAAAGTTTGTGTTGACCTTCTGATATTCCCAATTGGCGCTCGTTTCTTTTGAATGATAAGCAAGCGGCCACTCTCCGAGAAAGACGGACATTCTCGTCCCGAAAGCAAAGGGGGATTTTTTGATTGTCGACTCATTTAGCATACGTACAAGCAAAGGATTGGTGATTTTCGTCTGCGAGGTGCTAAGCAGCTCTTTTGTTAATTCACTTGGCTGCAATTCAGACAATTCTTCCTCTTCATTGAGAAACGTATTTTCACGTGCAATATTTTTAACTGAAGCCGGCATTTTTTGATTAAACGCTTTTTCTTTCTTCTCTGCCGCAGCAAGCTGCGGATTCCCCGTATATATAAAGGCAATAAATATGCACAAAAGCAAACGGATTCCATTCATTGCGCTCTGTCCTCCTTCATTCTTTTGCTTAGTTTGCTCCCGGCTTTTCAACTTATCCGCATAACTAGAAAAAAGCCGCGCAAGTCACTTGCGCAGCCCTTTTGTCTATAATAGATAAAAACCAATCCCCATAATGACATAGGCGGCAAGAAGCGTTAAACCTTCAAACCAGTTTGTCTCGCCATCGTTAGAAATAATAACTGCCAACAGCACCGCTGTTACCATCGATACAAGTTCAGGCACAGTGAATACAAGCGGCATCGATTCATTAAACATTAATGAAAGCAGCACGAGCAACGGGGCAACAAACATGGCAATTTGCAAGGTTGAACCAACCGCAATTTCCACAGCTACATCCATTTTATTCTTCATTGCCATTAAGATAGCTGAAGCATGCTCGGCTGCATTTCCGACGATCGCTACAACGATCACCCCGATAAATAGCTCTGTCCAGCCGAAGCTCTCCCCGACTACTTCAAATGTGTGAACTAGGTTTTCGGATACGTACGCCACCGCAAGGGTAGCTACAAGCAGCACTGCAATAGCTCTTCCTTTTGTCCACTCCGGCTCTTCATGATGAGGAGATTCTTCAGATTTCCCGGCATATACCCCTCGATGGGTGACCAGCTTGAAAAATAACGCAGCCAAATACAGCACAATCATAATAATGGAAATTCCAACGCTTAAAGATAATGTTTTGGATTCATCCATTCCCATAGAAAAAATTTCCGGGACAACAAAAGCCACAATGATCGCGAACATTAAGAGGCCGGAATTATGACGGGCATCGTGTTCATTAAATGTCTGCCTCTTATATTTGAGTCCTCCGAGAAAAAATGATAACCCGGCGACAAGAAGCAAATTTCCGAGTACAGAACCCGTTAAAGAAGCAAGAACCACTTCGATTAGTCCAGCCTTCAATGCAAAAATAGAAATGATTAGTTCCACGGCATTTCCAAACGTTGCATTTAGCAATCCGCCGATTCGCGGCCCTGTTATAATGGCAAGACTTTCTGTTGCCCGGCCCATATAGCTGGACAAAGCAATAATTGTTAAACAATAAATGCCGAACATCATCAGAGTCGGCCAGTGCATCAGCGATCCGGCTATAGATAACGGAACACCAAGCAGCACCATTCCTCCAAAAATTTTATCCATCAGCTGACCTCTTTTCTTAATTGAACATAGCGTTTTTAATCAACATACCCTGTTTTTTTATTTGTTAACGCTAATTAAGATGTTTATTCAGCCGAAACGATTTCAAAAGTTTCCACGACTTCGATCGCAGGAATGACCGACTGCACCATTGAACAGTTTTTTCTTGTCAATTCCATCGCCTTCTTGATTTGCGTTTCCTGCAGCTCTTTTCCTTTAATGATAAAATGAATCTCTACTTTTTCGAGCCGGTTCGCCTCTTGCTCATTTCGCAAAACATTGGTCTGGATGGTGATATCTTCCACTTGCATCCGCTTTTTCTCCAAAATCTTTCGGAGGACACCTCCGCTGCAGACAGCTATAGACGCGGTGAGCAATTGATACGGACGAAACCCATACTGCTCATCGCCTGAAATATGGAGCTTGCCATAGGCAAGATCTGTTGTAAACCCGCCTTCTTTCATTTTGAATTCCATGCATGCCACCTCACTTAATTAATTGATTCTATTTTAGAGGATTGACGAAGAAACTTCCATATTAGGGGAAATATATGATTAATTTCCCTCAAAAAAGATTTCCCCTTTCTTTTTCATCCTGGCTATGTTACTATAATCTTAATTATAATTATTTTAATTTAATAAAAGAACCACAAAAACAAAAAAATCCTTATTACAAAGGAAATGAGAATGCTTTTCAGTAGTAGAAATTGTTTCGACTTTGATTACCATTCTCAATTAAAAGTTTTTAATCTCAATTAAGGAGGAAGATAGATGAGCGCACAAGCCAAAGCGTTACAAGCCAAGCAGCAGCCGGAAAGCCGCTGGATCGATTCCATTAAAGTCCACGCTGAGTTGATCGCTGCCATTTTAAGCGGTGTATTGATTCTAGCCGGATGGCTTTTAGATAAAAATAGCATTCACTCGGCCGCAGTTGTCAGTTACTTGCTGGCCTTTATTATTGGAGGGTTTGCAAAGGCGAAGGAAGGAATCGAAGAAACAATCGCCGATAAAGAGCTAAATGTAGAAATGCTTATGATTTTTGCGGCTGTCGGCTCTGCTATTATCGGTTATTGGACGGAAGGGGCCATCTTGATTTTCATCTTTGCCCTCAGCGGAGCTCTTGAGACTTACACGATGAACAAAAGCCAAAAAGAAATTTCTTCCTTAATGGAGATTCAGCCTGAGGAGGCTTGGCTGATTAGAGACGGAGCGGAAGAAAAAGTGCATGTATCCGAGCTTGCTGTCGGTGATTTAATTCTTGTTAAACCAGGTGAACGCATTCCTGCAGACGGGGTTATTTTCAAAGGCCAAACAACCATTGATGAAGCAGCGATCACCGGCGAATCCATCCCTGTGTCTAAACAAAAAGACGGGGAAGTATTTGCGGGCACAGTCAATATCACCGGCTCTGTTTATGTAGAAGTGACAAAGCCGGCGAGCGACACGCTTTTCCAAAAAATTATTAATCTCGTCCAGTCGGCCCAAAGCGAGAAATCTCCTTCTCAATTATTCATTGAGAAATTTGAAGGTACGTATGTAAAGGTGGTCTTAATAACTGTCGGCCTGATGATGTTTATTCCTCACTTTGCTCTTGGCTGGAGCTGGACGGAAACCTTTTACCGGGCGATGGTGCTTCTCGTTGTCGCTTCTCCTTGTGCGCTTGTGGCTTCCATTATGCCAGCCACACTTTCAGCCATTTCAAACGGGGCTCGGCATGGAATTTTATTTAAAGGTGGAATGCACTTAGAGAACTTAAGCAATTTAAAAGCCATTGCCTTTGATAAAACCGGCACACTCACGAAAGGAAAACCGGAAGTGACAGATATGATCGTCCGGGAAGGCCTGCCGGAGCAGGAATTGCTTGCAGCGGTCGCTTCTATCGAAAGCCAGTCTAATCATCCGCTCGCCCAGGCAGTCCTCCGCTTCGCCCAAAAGCAAAATGTCTCTTATTCTGCACCTGATCAGCTGGAGGATGTTGCAGGCTGGGGTGTAAAGGGAGTAGTAAATGGAAAGCAGTGGAAGGTCGGAAAAGCGGATTTTGTCGGCAGGGAAGCCGCCTTCGCCTTCTCTGGCGGCAAAGCAAGTGAACTCGCTGCGTCCGGGAAAACAACGGTTTTCGTAGAAGATGAACACGGAGTGGCAGCTGTTATAGCTTTAAAGGATTTAATCCGTGAAGATACAAAGCAGGCTTTAGATCTGCTTCATCAGGAAGGCATTTACACAATTATGCTGACTGGAGACAATGAAACAACAGCAAGAGCGATTGCCAAAGAAGCCCATCTCGATACATTCATTGCCGAATGTCTGCCTGAGCACAAAGTGGATCAACTGAAGAAACTAATTAAGGAACATGAAACTGTAGCAATGGTCGGTGACGGAATTAACGATGCGCCAGCTTTGGCTACTGCAAGCATAGGCATTGCCATGGGAGAAGGCTCGGACGTAGCCTTGGAGACTGCAGATATCGTCCTGATGAAAAATGACCTGCCTAAGATCGCTGAAGCCATTCGCTTATCAAAGAAAATGCGACGAATCGTCAAACAAAATGTCGTTTTTTCAATTGCGGTCATTATGCTTCTGATCATTTCAAACTTTTTCCAAGTGCTCGATCTGCCGTTTGGTGTGATCGGACATGAAGGCAGCACCATTCTTGTCATTTTAAATGGCCTGCGCCTGTTAAGATCCTGACCGTTCAGCCAAGCTGAACGGTTTTTTTATTTATCGGCCCAGTGCAGAACCAGCAGCTTAAAAACCCCCGCATGCATCTTTTCGCATGCGGGGGTTTCCCTCTTCTGTTATCAGCAGTTGCTGCCTAAATCATTTTTCAAAGCATTAATCTCTCCGCCAACCAGAATGATCATGGCCGATAAATAAAACCAGACCATCAGTACAATGATCCCTCCGATGCTGCCGTATGTAGCAGAGTAATTGCCAAAGTTGTTCACATAAAAGGAGAATCCGAGTGAAACAACAATCCAGCCGACAGCAGCGAAAATCGCGCCTGGAAAAACCGTTAAGCACTGGACTCGAATATTCGGAGCCAAATAATATAAACCGACGAATACCCCGAACAACAATAAAGGGAAAACGAGCCAGCGCCCCCAGTTCCAAAGCGTCAGGAACTGATCAGATATTCCAAAATAATTAGACGCCAACAAACCGATTTGCTTGCCGAACACTTGCAACACCAATGCGGCCGCTATCACTACGATTAAGCCAAAGGTTAATAATACAGACATGCCCCTTACCTTATAAAACGGCCTGGACTCGTCTACATTATACGCATGATTTAATCCCTTCACTACCGCGTTCATGCTGTTAGATGCCGACCAGATAGTAGCAATAACCCCAAAAGAAAGCAATCCGCCGCTGCGGTTTTCCATGACTTCATTTAATATACCTTGCACAGTTGCCACCGTATCACTCGGGGCAAAATCACGGATTAAGCTAAACATATCCTCCTGGCTAATCGGCAAGTAAGCCAGCAGCGTTACAGCAAAGATTAATAAAGGAAACAACGACAACAAAAAATAATAGGCCATTTGCGCGGCAATATCTGGAACGTCGGACTCCTTTATTCTTTTCAGCAAATGCTTTACAAAAATTCTTGTCTCTGTCTTTTTATCGGACAAGTTATCTCCTCCTAGTGCGTCACTGAAGTTTCTCCCGCTGCACCAGCTGTATTTTCTTCATCAGGCAAAAAAGTGCTCTTCGTTTCATCTACAAGTTCTTTTACTTCAGGCGTCAAGCCTCTTAAATTGTCTACCTTGTCGCGGATATAGCTTACATCCTCGCTGATTTGCTGAGCTGTTTCTTTCGCCCGGCTGATGATTTCCTTAGATGACGCTGACAGGCTTTCAGGGTTTTTGGCCATTTCAAACAAGTAAACCGCCCATTCCTTCATTTCTTCTCTTGTCTGGCGATCCATTAAAGCGACCGCTCCTCCAATCACAGCACCAATAGCTGCCTTTGCAAAAAACTTACCTTTTCCCATTTTTATCATCCATCCTTTCCTAACTAATGATACCAGCAGATTCGCTCTGCCGACAATTGGGCCGAACGAGCCGCCCGCTTGCTCATAAATGGGCTTTTTGGCTGCCTTTAGCCTGCAGCCCCTTTCCTATTCTCATGCTCTATCAATTCCCATTTTGCAGAATAACAAAACCTAGTGGGCGGAAAGAGACAAAAAACCTTTCCACTTAGAGAAGCGCTTCGGCTGTTGTTCGTCTACTATAAGATTACCACGAACCATATTCTTCGATGGACAAATCTTTTCCTGCTTTCTGCCGCCTTTTTCATCAGTTCTCTAGGCAAATACCGTTCTCAATAAAGAAAATTATTATTTTTTAAAATTTTTAATAAATACTGACTATTATTTTTTCAATATTTTTATATAATTAAGAAGAAGGAGGGGATAAAATGACTCAGGAAAAATTACTTGAAATCATGAATACGATCAGCGGTTACATTTGGGGACGGCCCCTGCTAATTCTTTTAGTAGGAACAGGCATTTATTTAACATTCCGTATTGGATTCTTACAATTAAGATTGCTGCCTTATTCTCTTAAACTTGCTTTCAGCAAAAGTCAGGATAAGGACTCTGAAGGAGACATTTCTCACTTCCAAGCGCTCATGACAGCGCTTGCAGCAACCGTTGGAACGGGGAACATTGTCGGGGTAGCCACCGCCGTTTTAATTGGCGGACCCGGAGCTGTCTTCTGGATGTGGATCAGCGCCTTCTTCGGAATGGCTACAAAATATGCAGAAGCGGTTCTCGCTGTTAAATACCGCGTCCAGGACCCGGACGGCGAAATGTCGGGCGGTCCGATGTACTACCTTGAACGCGGCTTAAATCAGAAATGGCTAGGCGTCCTCTTCGCTTTGTTTGGGGCAATCGCCGCTTTTGGAATCGGAAATCTGGTACAGGCCAACTCAGTTGCCGGTGTAGTAGAAAGCACATTTAATGTGCCGCCATATATTACCGGAATTGTCTTATTTATCTTTACTGCTCTTGTTTTATTAGGAGGCATTAAAAGCATCGGCAAAGTGACGGCCTTTTTTGTACCGATCATGGCCGCCTTCTATTTAATCGCCGGACTGATTATTTTGCTGACAAACATTGCCGACGTTCCGGCAGCTATCGGTTTAATTTTCTCTGATGCCTTCACCGGCGATGCTGTAGCAGGAGGCGCAATTGGTGCCGTTATTCGTTATGGGGTGGCCCGCGGAGTATTTTCGAACGAAGCAGGTCTCGGATCGGCACCGATTGCAGCGGCAGCAGCAAAAACGGATATGCCTGCACGCCAAGCTCTCGTATCAATGACTCAAGTATTTATTGATACCATCTTAATCTGTTCAATTACCGGACTAACTATCGTCATGGCTGGCCAATATGACAAAGGCTTGGAAGGAAGCGCCTTAACGACCGCCTCCTTTGAAATGTTCCTTGGCTCTGCCGGCTCTTATGTAGTCGCTCTCGGCCTGCTGTTCTTTGCTTCTTCCACCATCATCGGCTGGTCTTACTATGGGGAAAAATGCTTTTCATACTTGTTCAGCAAAAAGGTCGTCAAATACTATCGGATGGTTTTTGTTGCAGCTGTTTTCATTGGAGCGATCGCCAAACTTGATTTAGTATGGACGTTTGCTGACATTATGAACGGATTAATGGCCTTCCCTAACTTGATTGGCATCATCGGCTTATCCGGCGTCGTCATTCATGAAACCAAGAATATCGTAAAAGCGATCAAGGAAGAAAAAGCCAAAAAGATGGCTGCATAATGAAGAAAAGAACGATCTGAGGCAGGCCTGTTTTCCACGGCCTGCCTTCTTTAAAGTGCTGATTGACAAACATAATAAAAAGTGAAATGATGTTATCAAATCACTGGAGAGGGTGAAAAGATTTTGGACTTGTCTGTAAAATCTCCTGAAAATATCGAATATATGCTAGAGCAAATTACTACTAAACTCCGCATGGTTAATGTCGGCGCCATCAAGCCGGAACATTTCAGTGAGTCTTCTTATGAAGATTTAAAGGAAATCTATGAACTAGTCAACAGAAAAAACAATTTCAGCCCAAGTGAAATGCAAGCAATTGCCCAGGAACTTGGCAATTTACGAAAATAAAAGGCCGGCAGATACCGGCCTTTTATTCATTACTTCGCAAGCAGCTTTAACGACTCTCTGTTGAAAGCCGGGAGATCATCAGGCGTACGGCTTGTGACAAGCTGCTCCTGGCAAACGACAACTTCCTCATCTTTGTAAGTAGCTCCTGCGTATTCCATATCTACTTTAATGGATTTATATCCCGTCGCCCCTCTGCCCTCTAATGCTTTGGCTGTAATTAACAGCTGCGGGCCGTGGCAAATGGCGAACACCGGTTTCTTCTCATCCATAAACATTTTAGTAAACTGAACAAAGCGATCGTCCGCACGCAGCTGATCCGGCGAGAAGCCTCCAGGGATTAACAGGGCGTCAAATTCGTTCGGATTTACTTCATCGATGCCTTTATCAATTGTGATGACAGCTTCCCCCTGCTTCCCCTTCACTGTTTTTCCTGCTTCTTTTTCGATATTGATCACCTCATGACCAGCCTCTTTAAAGGCATGCACGGGTTCCGTATACTCAGAGTCCTCCACCATATCCGTTACAAGTACAGCAATCTTTTTACTCAACAAAAAAACTCCTTTCCTTTCTGTTATGTCCACTTGTTTATTTCCCTGCTGGTCATGAGATAAACATTCTTCACATAATGACATGGATGGCATATCAGTGAAGCGGCTACCTCTTAGGCAGCCGCTTCACTCAGCTAATCTTCTTTTCTTTTACGTCTTTCAAATAATACTTTTCCGATTCAAAAAACTCGTCTTTTAATTCTTTTACTTTGCTGCTTAGGAGAAGCACCGCGATAATGTTCGGCAGCAAGATGGCTGCAAGCGCCAAGTCTAGAAAAGACCAAATGGTTTTGGCAGCCCCTACGGAGCCTAAAACAATGGCTGCCAAATAGACGACTTTCACTGCCTGAGCGGCTTTTAAGTTAAACAAAAACTCCGCCTGTTTGGAGCCATAAAAGACAACCACAATAATCGTGGATAAAACGAAGAAGATTAATGAAATGGTCACAAGAAAACTGCCAAAAGCGCCAAAGTTTTCTCTAAAGGCGATTGTCGTTAAAGCTGCCGGATCAGCAAGCGCTCCTTCTTGCTTCCACACTCCTGTTGAAAGCACAACGAAGGCTGTGGCCGAACAAACAACTAATGTATCAATAACGATGCCGATAATTGCCCAAAATCCCTGGCGGACAGGATGGTCTGTTTGGGCAGCCGCATGGGCAATCGGCGTAGTCCCAAGTCCCGCTTCATTGGAATATAACCCTCTGGCAAATCCCCAGCGCACCGTTTCCGCTACTGCTACGCCTGCAAACCCGCCAACTGCTGACATCGGCTGGAAAGCATAAGAAAAAATTAAAGAAATAACTGCTGGTACTTGATTTATATTTAAAATGACGATTATCAACGCTCCGCCAACGTACAACAGTGCCATAAAAGGAACCAGTATCTCTGTAATCCGGCCGATCCGTTTAATACCGCCAAACACTACAAGTCCTGTAATAGCTGCAATGATGATACCTGTATAAATGCCATCTATTTTAAATGTTTGCGAGACGGTAGCGGCAACTGAATTTCCTTGAACCATAATACTCGGGATCAGTTCGATCATTAAAGCAAAAGAAAACCAGACACCGAGCCATTTCATGTTCAGCCCTTTCTTCATATAGTACATCGGGCCGCCGACAAACTCGCCTTCCTCATTTTTTTCGCGATAATGAACTGCCAGCACACTCTCCGCAAAGTTCACAGCCATGCTGATGACCGCAATGACCCACATCCAAAAAACCGCTCCCGGCCCGCCAAACATGATGGCTGCCGGCACTCCGACAATATTGGCCGCACCGATCGTGGAAGATAAAGCGGAAGTTAAAGCTTGCAGGGGAGTCACTGTCCCTTCACCTTTCGGCTTTTTGAAAACGCTTCCTAATGTTTGCTGAAAGATGTAAAGCGGGTATTTAAATTGAAAGAATCCTAATTTTACAGTCATAAAGATTCCTGTAATCGTTAGCAGTGCGATTAAAGGCACTCCCCATAGCCATCCTGAAAACTTTTCTACTCCGGCAATAATTTTGTCCAAAATCTTCCTCCTTCATATTTTTTGTAATATACCTACAAAAATGGTATCTTCCCCTATACCCTCTTTCTTCTTTAGCAAACATAAAAAAAACTGAACCAAATTCGGTTCAGTTTGTTGCAGCAGGACCTTGCTGGCCATTTTCTTTTTCTCCTTGCGGCAATACCAATATTTCCACCCGGCGGTTTTTTGCCCGTCCAGCCTCTGTTTCATTGGAAGCAATCGGCTGGTATTCACCGTATCCTTTAGCGCTGAATAGACGAGGGTCAAGCTTTTTATTTTCGAGAATGACTTTCATAAAGTTGACCGCCCTCATGGCACTCAGCTCCCAGTTTGATTCAAATTCCGATGTTTTGATAGGAATATTATCCGTATGTCCGCTAATAATCACCATGCGGGGCAAATCCATTTCCAAAAGCTTAGAAATCTCCCTCGCTGCTTGTTTATCATCTTCCCTGATTTCAGCTACACCGGAGTTAAATAAGACATTCTCCCGGATGCGCAGCAGCAGCCCTTCGCCGTTTAATACCGTTTCCACCTTGTTTTGCAGCTGATTCTCTTTAATATAGTCGTTAATTTTCTGCTGCATTTTAGCTAATTCTTCTTTATCCTTTTCCTTCATTTCCAGCAGCCCTTTATCATTGGCGCTGCCATCAGACGTTGTGTCAGGAGGGGACAGCTCAGGAAAGTCCATCACTCCGGTTCCTCCTTGAAAAGCACTGTTGAAGGCCTGAGACACCAGCTGAAACTTTTTCGCATCAACAGAGCTCATAGCAAACAGGACGATAAATAGAGCCAGAAGCAGCGTCAATAAGTCAGCATATGGCAGGAGCCACGATTCATCTATATGATCATTCTCCTTGTTTTTCTTTCGCTTACTCATTGTTCTCGCCGCTTTCCTCAACTAATTTTCTTTTCTCCTCTGCAGGCAAATAAGAAGCCAGTTTTTGCTCAAGAACACGGGGCGCTTCTCCTTCTAGGATAGAAAGCACGCCTTCAATCATCATTTCTTTTACTTTAATTTCTTGTTTAGATTTTCGCTTGAGCTTGTTGGCAAATGGATGCCAGAGCACATAACCGGTGAAAATCCCCAGCAATGTTGCCACGAAAGCTGCTGAAATCGCATGTCCAAGTGTTTCTGTGTCATTCATGTTGCCAAGAGCGGCAATCAAACCAATAACCGCTCCAAGCACCCCAAGCGTCGGTGCGTATGTGCCGGCTTGAACAAACATGCTCGCTCCGGCGCTATGGCGTTCCTCCATCGCTGAAAGCTCTTCACTCATCACATCGCGAATATAATCAGCGTTTTGGCCATCCACCGCTAAACTCAGTCCATTCTTCAAGAAGGGATCATCCACTTCATTGATTTTGGACTCAAGAGCCAGCAGCCCTTCTTTTCTCGCCAATTCAGCCCAGCCAGTAAACTGACTGATGACTTCCTGGGGAGACATCATTGTTCTTTCCTTAAAAATAATGCCAAATAATTTTGGCAATCTTTTGAGTTCACTTGCCGGAAACGCGATGACGATGGTGGCGACCGTTCCGAGCAAAATAATTAACAAGGCTGCCGGATTAATGAGGACCATCGGGCTTACGCCTTTGAATACCATTCCTACGCCAACAGCAACAATTCCAAGAATAATTCCTATAATTGTACTTTTATCCATTCTCATTCACCCTGTATTTTTATTTTTGTATATCTAATATCGGTCAGAAAAAAATTTTTTGTATTCTTTTCCATAAGTATTTTGCAGGTAAAAAGACTTAATAAAAGAAAAACAAAGTCGATACTATAGATATATCGTATGTTTTTGTCGAATATTTACAGAGATTTTTTATCCATGATGAAAATTTTTAACTTAGCATTTAAAGTAAAGCTATTGCTGACTGAAACATAGACAAAAATAAAGAAAGACGGTCTATACAATGAAACCTTTACCAGAGTTTTATCAAAGCAACATTGTTCTTCTTTCCATTATCATCGGCGTTTTCGGGTCTTTTGTCTCAATAAGCTTAAATGACCGAATTACTTCTTCAAACAAGAAAAAGAAGAATGTATGGATGTTTCTTGCTTCTTTATCCATGGGCTTAACGATTTGGTCGGTTCATTTTATTGGGATGCTGGCTTTTTCTTTGCCCGTTTATGTGGAGTATGAAATAGGATTGGTTTTATTAGCGGTTCTGCCCGCAGCCGGGGCTTCGGGCATCGCTTTGTATACGCTCCATAACCGCAAAATAAAACCAAAAACGATGCTTAGCGCGGGATTTCTGATCGGTTTATCCATCGTGGCTATGCACTGCTTGGGGATGAGTGCGATGAAGATGAATGCGAGCATTTCCTATCGTCCCTCTCTTATACTCTTGTCTGTTGTAACAGCAACCTTGATTTCTTATGCTTCACTTTACATTCTGTATGTTTTGAACAAGAAAAAAGAGACTTTTTACCGGTTTATAGCCAGTATCCTTTTAGGCCTTGGAATTGCGAGTGTGCATTACATCGGGATGAAAGCAGCTAACTTCTCAATGATGGGTCATTTCCCCAGCAGCGGCCAACAGTTTGAGCAGCCGCTGTCGCTCATTCTTCTCATTCTCTTTGTGGTCGGCTTGCTGTTTATCTTTTTCCTGACTGTTGCTATTTTTGATCAGCAAACTGCCACACGGCTTGCTTATTACGATGATCTGACAGACCTGCCAAACCGGCGGAAGCTTCAGGTAACTGTCGATTCCTATTTAAGAGAGAGAAAGAAACCTCTTCTTTTAATCATGATGGATATTGATAATTTCATGTGGATCAATGAAACCTTTGGATTTATGAATGGAAATTTATTGATGAGAGCTCTTTCACAGCGGCTTGAACAGCTTATTCCTCCCAATGGATTGCTAAGCCGGGTAGAAGGCAATAAATTTACTATTCTTCTTATGGAGACTTACACGGAAAAAGAAGCATTTGAACTAACAAGAAGCTGGCTGAAAAAGCTGGCTGCCCCATTTGTAATCAGCAATTATCCAGTCACTGTCACTGCTTCAGCAGGAATCTCTTTGGCACCGGCACATGGCTATACATTTGAACAGTTAAATGCCGCCGCTGAGAAAGCATTATATTTTGCTAAGACGAACGGTAAAAATCAACTTGTCGTCTATAATCCAGCAGTACATGATAATGAGAAAGAACGGCAGATAGCTATGAGCTTCCGGGAAGCACTGCAGAACAATGAATTTTACTTATGCTATCAGCCGAAGTATCACGTGAAAGAAAAAAGAATCAGCTGTGCTGAAGTTCTTGTCCGATGGAACAGCCCTGAATTCGGCTTTGTGCCTCCTTCTATCTTTATCCCTATTGCTGAGAAAAATGGTTTTATCACCGAATTAACGGAATGGACCTTAAATGAAGCCTGCAAGCAAATGAAGGAATGGAGAAATAAGAACCATCCGCTTGAGAAAATAGCAGTCAATATTTCAGCGCCAATGTTCTTATCTCATGCTTTGCACCAAACCGTAACCGGCATATTGAGAAAACATCGGTTAGACGGCAGGCACCTGGAACTGGAAATTACCGAAACTTCCATTATGGAAAACCTGGATACAGCGGTAAAGGTCATTAAACGGCTTCAAGCGGACCATATTTCGATTGCGCTTGATGACTTCGGCACGGGTGTTTCTTCACTCACCTATTTAAAAAAACTGCCGATTCATTCATTAAAAATTGATAAATCCTTTATTGACGATGTCCATACTTCACCAGAAGGAAAGGCTCTCGTTGAAATGATTATTCATTTAGCAAAATTGTTTCACTTGCACGTCGTCGCAGAAGGTGTAGAGACAGAAGAACAGCTGCAGACTCTTATCTCATTGAAATGTGATGAAATACAAGGCTATCACATTAGCAAACCTTTGCAGGCACATGAATTGGATGAGTTTTTTAAAGCCTTCACTGCCGTATAAAGAAACAGCCTGATTGAAACGCTTGCTTTTCGATAAAATCAAAAAGCCGGACTAGAGAAGTCCGGCTTTGAGGTACAGTTTCGTTATGCTTGCTGCAATTGAACAGCTGGTCCAAAAAATTCAAATTTAATTTGATCTTCTGAAAGGCTGTTTTTACTTAAATGTCCAATCACCGCTCCCATGAATGGCACTGGTCCGCAAACGTAACAGATGCTGTTGTTTGGAACAACTTTTTTTAAGAACTCCGCATCAATATGTCCTTCAACATCACAAATCGCCTGCTTATCTTTTTTCTCTCCATAAGCTATATAGGAACGGGCATTGTCTAGTTCGCGCACTAGCTGCTCCGTATGCTCTTTAAAAGCATGCGCCTCTTCGTTACGGGCTGCATGGATAAAAACGATTTCCCGTTTGCTGTTTTCCGCTGCAAGGGTTTCCAGCATGCTCATCATTGGGGTAATTCCCACTCCTCCGCTAATAAGCACAACCGGTTCTTTCCGATCATTAGCCAGGTAGAAATCTCCCGCAGGCGCACTTACTTCCACAGTGTCCCCTTTACCGATATGATCATGTAAATAGTTAGACACTGTTCCCTCTGGCTGATGGTCCGCTTCACGTTTCACAGAGATGCGATAATACTCCTTATTCGGCGCAGCTGATAAGCTGTACTGCCGGTTAACAATGTTTTCTTCCCCAGGAATATTCAGCTTAATCGTGATATATTGCCCCGGATGGAAGGCGGGCAGCTGAGCGCCGTCTTTTGGCTTCAAATAGAAAGAAGTAATAAGAGAACTTTCCTTCACTTTATCAGCCACTTCAAATTCCTTAAAGTCCATCCAGCCGCCTGCCTGTTCACTGGCTTCCTTATACATTTGCGCTTCCGTATCGATAAATACTTGGGCGATGACGCCATATGCTTCTGCCCACGCATTGATAATATCATCAGTTGCTGCATCGCCAAGCACTTCTTTAATCGCTTTCAATAAATACTCGCCCACAATTGGATAATGCTCAGGCTTAACGGCTAAGCTGCGATGTTTATGGGCAATTTGCTTAACAGCAGGAACCAATACTTCCAGCTGGTCAATGTATTTGGCCGCTGCGTACACGGTATTGGCCAACGCTGTTTGCTGGCGCCCCTTTTCTTGATTGGCGTGATTAAATATATTCAAAAGTTCAGGATGGTCCGCAAACATGGCGCGGTAGAAATGAGTAGTAATGTCTTTGCCTTTCACTTCAAGCACAGGAGCTGTAGATTTTACGATATCAATCGTTTTTTGGGATAGCATATAAAGCCCTCCAATAAAGTGTTTTTAAAAGATGTATTTTTGATACATCTTATTTATAATCCTTTTTCCCCCTTAAAGCAACGCTTTTTAATTAGTGTAATAAAACGTTCACATTCTTTTGATTCCTCTTGTTCACACATATATAATGAATATAAGACGAAAGTAGTGGTGAAATATGAAATTAACTCTCTATACAGATTATTCCTTGCGCGTGCTGATCTTTTTAGCTGCCCGTCCGAGAGACGAGCTTTCTAATATTAAGGAAATAGCAGAAGCTTATCACATTTCGAAAAACCATTTAATGAAAGTGACACACGAGCTGGGCAAGCTCGGATTGATTGAAACTATACGCGGACGAAATGGCGGGATCCGCCTCGCTCTTCAGCCTGAAGAAATTAATATCGGCAAAGTAGTTCGGCAAACAGAAGATGACTTTCATTTAGTGGAATGCTTTAACCCTGATACAAACCGCTGCGCCATTACATCGGTCTGCGGTTTAAAGCATGTTCTGTTTCAAGCATTGCAAGCCTATTTAGCTGTGCTCGACCGGTATACACTGAAAGATTTAGCGGCCAATCCGGAAGCTTTGAGCGCTTTGTTATTAAAAAACTCCGAAGAGTAGACTCTCCGGAGTTTTTTTACTCCCCGGCTGATATTTGCCCGGGTCAGTTAAATTGACTGCGATCACATCAAAAGGGCTCCTTTTTACCAGGTTGCCTTCCTTAAAATTTTTCCTCTCCCTCCATTCTTGTTACAATAGAATATATTCACTATTCTGTTTAATAAAGGAGAATACATATGGAAAACTTCCAGAACACGTTAGAAAAGTACGCTGAATTAGCAGTGCAAGTAGGGGTAAATATCCAGAAAGGCCAAACATTGGTGATTAACACATCGATTGATTCTGCAGAGCTCGTCCGATTAATCGTAAAAAAAGCCTACGAAGCAGGCGCGAAGAATGTGCAAGTCAATTGGGATGATGATACAGTATCCCGCCTTAAATATGACTTGGCACCGGACGAAGCGTTTCAGGAATTCCCGAAATGGCGTGTTCAGATGCTCGAACAGCTGGCGGAAGAAGGCGCCGCCTTTATGTCGGTTGTTTCCTCCAGCCCCGATTTATTAAAGGGAGTAGAGCCAGATCGAATTGCTAGCTTCCAAAAAGCTGCCGGCCAGGCTATGAAAAAATATCGGCAGTACATTCAGTCTGATAAAGTCAGCTGGACAGTCATTGCCGCGCCATCCCAAGCATGGGCAGCAAAAGTCTTTCCACATCTCCCGAAAGAAGAACAAACCCCGGCATTATGGGAAGCCATTTTCAAAGCTGTCCGGGCTGATACAAACGATCCGGTAGAAGCTTGGAAAAATCATGACGAAGAATTGCATAAAAAGGTCGATTATTTAAACGGCAAACGCTATAAAAAGCTGCATTATACGGCTCCGGGAACAGACTTAACCATCGAGCTTCCTGAAGGACACCTCTGGGTCGGAGCAGGAAGCATCAATGAACAAGGCCATGAATTTATGGCGAACATGCCAACGGAAGAGGTATTTACCGTTCCTCATAAAACCGGGGTAAATGGATATGTATCGAGCACGAAGCCTTTAAGCTACGGCGGAAATATCATTAACAACTTTAAAGTTACATTTGAAAATGGACGAATTACTGAAGTCCAAGCGGAAGAAGGAGAAGAGGTCTTAAAGAAATTAGTCGAAACAGATGAAGGCTCCCATTATCTCGGTGAAATCGCTCTCGTGCCTCATCACTCGCCTATTTCGCAATCGAATGTCCTTTTCTACAACACGCTATTCGATGAAAACGCATCTAACCATCTGGCCATTGGCAGCGCGTATGCATTTTGCATTGAAGGCGGCAAATCGATGTCGCAAGATGAGCTTGAGCAGCATGGCTTAAATACAAGCATTACCCATGTTGACTTTATGATCGGCTCCGACCAAATGAACATTGACGGAATAACGGAAAGCGGGAACAGCGAACCGATCTTCCGCAATGGGAATTGGGCAGAAGGCATTTAATAGAAGGTGAACATTCACCGCTTCACCAAACTGTTTCCAGCCGCCAGTGGCTGGAAACAGTTTTTTTAGTGACGCTGCGGCCAGCTCTACAGACTAAACTGATTTAAGCGGCGATAGTAGCTAATGAGAAAATCATAAAACAGTTTTTCAGAAGGCGGCAAGGTCCGCACATTTGTTACGATCACTCCCACCGTCCTTGTCACTTGCGGTACGCCAATAGGCAAACTGACCGTTCCGGGCGGTGTTTGCTCAGCAAGAAGCGTTTCCGGAAGTAAACTGACCCCTAGCCCAGCCTCCACCAATCCTTTCATTGTATACACATCATCACTTTCAAACCCGACCTTAGGCTCAAAACTCACTTGCCGGCATGCCTCAATCACCAGGCTTCTCATGTCGTAACCTGTGCGAAACAACACAAATTGGTCATTCATCAGCTCACGCAAATTGACACTGTCTTTTTTGGCTAGACGATGCTGGATTGGGAGGAGAACCCGCATGCTTTCCGAGAAAAAAACCTCAGTTGAGATTTCCGGCGTGCTTTCCGGCACCGGGGAAACGAAAGCGAGATCAATCTCTCCTCTTTCTACAAGCTCCCGCAGCTCCTTGTTTGCGCCTTGGTGAAAATCAAAACCGATATCTGAGTATTGGCTGCGAAAAGCAGAAATAACACGCGGCAGCGTCTTAGTGGCTAAAGAATTAGGAAAGCCAAGCCGAATTTTTCCGATTTCCGGATTTAAATAGCTGTCAATAGCAGCAACGGCCCGGTCAATTTCATTCATCGCAGATTCCATGTGCTGCAAAAATATTTTCCCGGCATGGGTCAGCTTCACATTTCGGCCTTCCCGCAAAAACAATTCAACACCAAGCTCATCTTCTAGTTTGGCGATTTGGCGGCTGACGGCGGATTGGGCCACATGAAGGCGGTGAGCCGCTTCCGTGACGTGCTCCTCTTTTGCCACTTCCATAAAATATTTAATTTGCCGAAGCTCCATTTTGCTCCCACCTTTTCAGCCATTTTCCTTCTGCTTGTCTTCTTATTTTACCACGATATCTTTTTCCAAACAGAAAAACGGACTCGTGAAAGTCCGTTTCTGAATTTCTTCCTGTATCATTGAGTTGATTACTTTTTCATTACACTATAAAGAACGGCTTTTTGGGCATGCATCCGGTTTTCAGCTTGCTGGAATACAACAGAAGCTGTGCCGTCCATAATTCCGGCCGACACCTCTTCACCGCGGTGCGCCGGCAGACAATGCATAAATTTGCAATCCGGATTAGCAAAAGACATAAGCTGCTCATTTACTTGGTAAGGAGCAAATGCCTGTAAACGGATGGCAGACTCTTCCTCTTGCCCCATGCTGGTCCAAACATCTGTATAAATAAAGTCTGCACCTTTTACGGCTTCCTCAGGGTTTTCAACAAATTCCAGCTTGGCTCCCGTCTGCTCGCTGATTCCCTTGGCAATTTCCACTACTTGAGGCGCTGCTTCGTAACCGGCCGGCGTAGCGAGCGTGAAGTCCATCCCAACCATGACTGCGCCGATCATTAATGAATGAGCCACGTTGTTTCCGTCACCCACGTAGACCATTTTGCTTCCCTTAAATTTCCCTTTGATTTCATATACAGTTAAGAGGTCAGCGAGCGCCTGGCACGGATGATACAAATCCGTCAGCCCGTTAATAACCGGGATGTTTGCCGCTTCGGCGAGCGCCTCAATTCTGGAATGGCTGTGTGTGCGGATCATGATGCCATCCAAATAGCCGGCTAGCACTTTTCCGGTATCTTCAATTGTTTCTCCGCGCCCAATTTGCATATCGTTGGCGCTTAAGAACATACCGTGTCCTCCAAGCTGAATCATAGCCGCTTCAAACGACACACGCGTACGTGTCGAATGCTTTTCAAAAATCATTCCGAGCAATTGTCCTTTTAAGGCTTCCGCATACTTTTCCTTATTTTTCTTCATATCATCCGCTAAATATACAAGCGTTTCGATGGTTTCAGGAGTGTAATCCGCAAGCTTTAACAAATCTTTCCCCTTCAGTTCCTGACTGTTTTTTATATCTGTCACTAGCATTCTTTTCACCTCATATGCATCATTTTTTTATCTGCAAGTTTCTTTTCATTTATGATCTTATTTAATATTTATACATTATAATTAATTAAAATACAACCTTAATTTCTGAATTCTTCTATTTTTTCAGAAAGCAACAGATTTATGCGTACATAGGTTATACTACGTGTATGAAATAATTAGCGAGGTGCTGTATATGAGAGAAAAAAGATCAATGAAAGACACACTGTCTATTAAAACAGGGTATGTCCTACCTCCTGACACTAATCATCACGGCACTTTATTCGGCGGAAAATTAATGGCTTATATAGATGATATCGCTTCAATATCAGCAACAAAACTAGCTAGAAAGCCTGTGGTTACTGCTTCCACAGACTCCGTTGATTTCTTAAAGCCCATTCGTGTAGGCGATGCAGTGACGCTTGAAGCAATGGTGACATACACAGGTACAACAAGTATGGAGGTCTTTGTGAAAGTCCTGTCCGAAAATTTGATGACAGGTGAAAAAGAAGTTGCCGCCATTTCCTTTTTAACATTCGTTGCTTTAGATGAATCAGGTCATCCGACAGCTATTCCTGAAGTGCTGCCTGAGACAGAGGACGAGAAGTGGCTGAACGAAACAGCAGTGAATCGGGCAAGCCATCGGAAAGCAAGAAAAAAATATAGCAAAGAACTGGTTGAATTTTTCTCTTCCCCGGGAAAATAGACCGAAGAAATGGAATAAACTGTGAAAGCCGCTGAATTACAGCGGCTTTTTAGTTTACGAAGATTAAAATTTGTTAACAGCGGTCCCTGCTTTTTACTTTTCAATTCTGATAAATAGTTATTCTTATGGCAGAAAAACATTGTAACAATAGAGTCAGGATTGTAACATTCCGCTTTCCACATTTTGTCCCATATACATCCTGTTTTGTTCATCTTTATACTTATGAAAGAAACTCAAGAGGATTGCCAGTTGGAGGAATGATTTATGTTTGGACAAATCGAAATTGGAATAGATTTAGGAACAGCCAATTTGCTCGTTTACAGCAAAGACAAAGGGATTATCGTGAATGAACCTTCAGTAGTCGCGATTGATACAGAAACGAAAAAAGTACTGGCCATCGGCACCGAGGCCAAGGAAATGATCGGAAAAACGCCCGGACGGATTATAGCTACACGCCCAATGAAAGACGGGGTCATTGCCGACTTTGATATCACTTCTGAATTACTGAAAGGCCTGATGAAAAAGGCCGGCAAAGTATTAGGGCTTAGTATCCGCAAGCCTAGTGTGGTTGTATGCACCCCATCCGGTGCAACATCTGTTGAAAAGAGAGCCATCCAGGATGCTGTAAAAAGCACGGGAGCCAGATCCGTTCATTTAATTGAAGAGCCTGTCGCTGCAGCGATTGGGGCCGATTTGCCTGTAGAGGAGCCGATCGCCAACTTAATCGTCGATATCGGCGGCGGTACGACTGAAGTGGCTATCATTTCTTATGGGGGCGTAGTGTCCTGCAACTCTATCCGCGTCGGTGGCGATAAACTGGATGAAGATATCGTTCAATACGTACGCAAGCAATACAATTTGCTCATCGGTGAGCGGACGGCAGAAAAAATCAAAATGGAGATTGGTTATGCTCTAGTTGATCATGAAGAGATTATCATGGATGTGCGCGGTCGGGACCTGGTCACCGGTTTGCCTAAAACCATTGAAGTCGGCTCTTATGAAATTCAAAAAGCAATCAAAGAATCGCTGCTGGCTATTTTAGAAACCATCCGTGTAACCCTGGAAAATTCCCCTCCGGAATTAAGCGGTGATATCGTCGACAGAGGAGTCGTCATCAGCGGCGGCGGCTCTTTGCTAAACGGCATGCAGGATTGGCTCAGCGAAGAAATCATTGTGCCTGTCCACTTGGCCCCCAATCCGCTGGAGTCAGTGGCCATTGGCACGGGCCGTTCGCTTCATGTGATGAAAAGCCTGCAAAAAGTAACAAGCTAACTCTGACAATAGGATGATCAACAAAAAAGCAGCCGGTCACATAGCTGCTTTTTTGTTTGCCTTCTATTTTTTTAACGGATAAGCCGGCTCCTGATAAAAGTAGTTCGGAGTTTGGATCGCGTCTTCATATTCTTTATGAAAAATATGAACAGCTGCCGGTGACATGGGCGGAATTAACCAAGTCCAGTCGCCAGTCACTCCCCTTCCCTCCCTTTCTTCATTCTGTTCAAACGTTTTAAATTGCTGGGCTGCCGTATGATGATCAACGATACTTACGCCCGCGCACTTAAAGGAATACAGAACAGCGGTATTTAATTCAACTAGCGCCCGGTCTTTCCAAAGAGTCGAGGCTTTAGTAGTATCTAATTCAAGCTTCTCTGCAATCAAGGGAAGCTGATTATAGCGAAATTCATCAGCTAAATTGCGGGCGCCGATTTCTGTTCCCATATACCAGCCGTTGAAAGGAGCAAATTTATAATCAATTCCGCCTATTTCCAGCTTCATGTCAGAAATGATCGGCACGCCGTACCATTTCAGCCCCAGATCAGCAAACCAGTCATATGACGGATGAGTAATAGCGACTTCCTTGACAATCTCCTTGTCAATTTCAAGCAGCTTCGGCGGCCGCTGTCCTATTTGCACCACCCAGGGAAGAACATCAAAATCGGTGCCTGCTCCTCTCCAGCCCAGCTGCTGGCATTTGGCCGTCAATTCGACAGAAGCAGGATCGCCCTTTAGGCCTGCTTCTGTTTGATATCCTGCATATCTGACCAATTGATGATTCCAAATGCGGATGTCCTCTTGGTTAGGCGCCGTTGGGCGAAACACCGTAATCGTTGGCCGGATTTTCCCGTCATTCGTCGCAAACTCTACATGGCGGGTTAAAGCGTCAAATACTTCTTGCTCTGTTGCTGCCGCTCTTTCATCAAATACGTGGAGGGTTTGCCAAAACAAACGGCCAATACAGCGGTTGCTGTTGCGCCAAGCCATTTTTGCCCCATGGCTTAGCTCTTCAAACGTTTGTGTATAACTTCCGGTTCTCTCAATTTCCTCTTTTACCCCATTCAACCGCCTGTTCACTTCTTCAGCGGGCTTATCTAATTCCCGGTAACATACCGTAATAAAGTCTTTTGCTTTCTGCCATAATTGTTTATTCATCTATTTACCGCCCTGTACATCATATTTACTGACAGTATACCATTGTTCGGTTTTCTGCTTTGTGACAACTTGAAGAAATCAGCCGCTGTACAGGTGCTTGGGCCCTATCCTTCTATTGCTGATGAATTGGGGTACAGCAATGCCAATTAAGATGAGCGTAATGCCGGCTGCTTGCCCAAACGTCAGGTGTTCACCAACGATGAACATCGCCCCGATCATAGCTGCTGGCAGCTCTGCCGCGCCAAGAATCGTTGCCATCCCCGGTTCAACGTGCGGCGTGCCGAGCGCAAACAGAATAACGGGCACGAGCACTCCGAGCAGTCCGACAAGCACCCCGTACTTCCATAAGCCGCCAGTTAACGTGCCGTCCGTGATAAAAGCCGGCGACACAAATAAAAAAGCCGTCAACAGCCCGCCGGCAGAAATAATAAAGCTTTTTTGAATAGCCGGTACTTCTTTTCCTGCCTTTCCGCTGAAGAAAAGGAATAAAGCAAACGTCAAGGCCGCCAAAAAGCCGGAAGCAATCCCTTTTGTGTGGCCGGTCCAGTCCATCCCTTCTGAAGATATTCCAGCGGCAAGAAGAGTGCCTGCCCACAACAGCAGAGCTGAAACGATCTTTGCACCAGATGGAAGAGCTTTCAAGTATAAGGATTCAATGAAAATCCCCATCCAGGTGAATTGAAAAAGCAGAACAATGGCAATAGAAGCCGAAAGATCTTGAATGCTCGTTGCGTAGAACACACCTGTTAAGCTTAACAGCACTCCCAGTCCAAGCAGCGCAGCTACTTGCTTGAATGTCAATGAAATGCGGGTCGTCAGCAAGAAAGGAATGAGCAGCAAAAGAAGGCCAAAAAGATATTGCGAGCCTGTCATCTGGCTCGCCTGGTAGCCTGCATTGGTTGCCAGCTTTACAACAGAGGCTTGGACTCCATAGCTGCAGGCCCCCGCTAAAATGAATAATGAATAACGAAGCTGATTCAACTTGACTCCTCCTTTATCTAATCTTCTTATTAGACAATGAGTCTAATAACCTGGTTGCCTTTTAAAAGTATATCCTTTCCATCGTTTATCCAACAATCCCTATAGAATATTCAAAATTTTCTATTGACTAATTTCAGCGAAAAAGATATGATATGTTCAATTCTTTTACTAATTGCATATCAACTTATTTCTTATCAAGAGAAGCCGAGGGGTCTGGCCCTATGACGCTTCAGCAACCAGCCGTTAGCGGGCCGAGGTGCTAAATCCAGCAAACTGCTTTGTCAGTTTGGAAGATAAGAAGGATCAAACATTTCCAATGTAAAGCCTTCTTAATTTTATTAAGAAGGCTTTTTCTTATGATTAAAGGAAAATCCAGAAAGGATGGACAGCATGAAATTATTAGATAGACTGCAAACCGAAGTGCTGACAGCTGACGGTGCCATGGGCACCCTCCTCTATTCCTACGGCATTGATTTCTGTTATGAGGAACTCAACGTGGAAAAACCCGAAATTATTGAAAAAATTCACCTTGACTATATACAAGCCGGCGCAGATATTATTCAAACTAACACCTATAGCGCCAATGCCTTGAAGCTTGCCAGATACGGGATGGAAAACCGTACAGAGGAACTGAACAAAGCGGCCGTGCGCATTGCCAAGCAAGCAGCCGCACCTGAGCAGCGGTTTGTGTTAGGAACGATCGGCGGCATAAGAGGCATTCGAAAAAGCAGCGCCTCTCTTTCTGAGATAAAATCAGCTTTTCAGCAGCAAGCAGAGGCGATTTTACAAGAATCCCCCGATGGTCTCCTGCTGGAAACCTATTATGATTTTGAAGAGTTAACCACTGTTTTGCAATTGCTGCGCAAGGTCACGGACTTGCCAATCGTTTCCCAAGTGTCTATGCATGAACCCGGCATTTTGCAAAACAGACTTTCATTAAACGAAGCTTTCAAGCAACTGGAATCCTTAGGGGCAGACATTGTAGGCGTCAACTGCCGCCTTGGCCCTTACCACACCATCCAGGCACTTGAAGAGGTGACGCTTCCTGAAAAAGCCTTTTTATCCGCCTACCCTAACGCAGGCCTTCTTGATGTCGAAGACGGACGGGTCGTCTATGAGTCTGAAGCCGACTACTTTGGCCAGGCTGCTGTTCAACTGCGCAATGAAGGAGTCCGGCTCATTGGCGGCTGCTGCGGAACCACGCCCAAACACATCGAAGCAGCCAAAAAAGCACTCACTGGCCTCGCGCCGATTACCGAGAAAAAAGTCATTGCCCAAAAACCGATTGTCATCAAAGAACCTGCCCCTTTGGTTGTACCGCCGCTCCATGAACAGGTCAAAAAAGAACGGACGATTATTGTGGAGCTTGATACGCCCAAGCATTTAGATACAGCTGCTTATATTAAAGGAGCTAAGGCATTGCAGCAAACAGGCATGGCTGCTATTACAATGGCAGATAATTCTCTTGCCTCTCCGCGCGTGAGCAATTTAGCGATGGGTTCTTTGCTGAAGGTACAGCACCACATCCGTCCGCTTGTCCATATCACCTGCCGAGACCGGAATCTGATTGGTTTGCAATCCCATCTCATGGGGCTTCACGCTCTTGGGCTGCACGACGTCCTTGCGATCACTGGAGACCCCACAAAAGTTGGCGATTTCCCGGGGGCAACCTCTGTCTATGATGTATCCAGCATGGAACTCATTCAATTGATTAAACAGTTGAACGAAGGCATTTCGTTTTCAGGAAAGCCGCTGAAACAAAAAGCGAACTTCTCAGTTGCCGCGGCCTTTAACCCGAATGTGCGTATACTGGACCGGGCTGTCAAGCGCTTGGAGAAAAAAATCGCGTGCGGAGCTGATTATTTCATTACCCAGCCCGTCTTTACTAAAGAAAAGATTGTTGAAATATATGAAGCGACGAAGCATTTGCCAACACCGATTTTTCTTGGCATCATGCCGCTGACAAGCTCAAGAAACGCTGAATTCCTTCATCATGAAGTGCCCGGCATCAAGCTCTCAGAAGAAACGCTGGCCAGAATGAAAGCATATGAGCATGATAAGGAAGCCGCTGCACGAGAAGGCGTGACGATTGCGAAAGAATTGATCGATACAGCTGCCAAGCTGTTTAACGGTATCTATATTATTACACCTTTTATGCGTTATGATATGTCCATTGAATTGATCCATTACATCGAAGAGTTAGATGGAAAAACAAAGGAAAGAGGGATCCCTCATGCCGAAACAATATCCAATTGAACAAGAGCTGGAAAAACGAATTTTATTTTTAGACGGCGCTATGGGAACAATGCTCCAACAGGCCAATTTGACAGAAAACGATTTTGGCGGCGAACAATATGACGGCTGCAATGAATACTTAAATCTCACTGCCCCTCATGTCATTGAAAAGATTCATCGCGATTATTTAGCAGCCGGCACTGACATTATTGAAACCAACTCTTTTGGCGGTACCCCGCTTGTATTAAATGAGTATAATCTTGGTGATAAAGCCTATGAAATTAATAAACGGGCAGCAGAAATTGCCCGCCAGTGCGCAGATGAATTTTCGACGCCTGACCATCCCCGCTATGTCGCCGGCGCCATTGGGCCCACAACGAAAACCTTGTCCGTCACAGGCGGCATTGACTTTGACACATTGAGCACGAACTTTGAATTACAGGCAACCGCCTTGATTGACGGCGGCTGCGATGTGATTTTAATGGAAACGAGCCAGGATATGCTAAATGTCAAGGCGGGTATTCTCGGAATTGAACGTGCGTTTGCAGCGACAGGGAAAAAACTGCCGATTATGATTTCGGGAACGATCGAACCAATGGGAACTACACTGGCCGGCCAAAATATTGAGGCGTTTTATATTTCTATCGAGCATATTCATCCTTTATCAGTCGGCTTAAACTGTGCCACCGGACCTGAATTTATGACGGATCATATCCGGTCGCTTTCTGCCTTGTCCAAGAGTTTTGTCAGCTGTTACCCCAACGCCGGCCTTCCCGACGAAAACGGCTGTTACCATGAGTCTCCTGAATCGCTGGCCGCAAAAATTAAAGGCTTTGCGGAGAAAGGCTGGCTGAACATTGTAGGCGGCTGCTGCGGCACGACACCAGATCATATTCGCGCAATGAGGGCGGCACTCGCAACGATCCCGCCGCGCAAACGCCCTGAACAGCCTCACGGACATACCATCGCCGGGATTGAGCCGCTTCATTATGACGACTCTATGCGGCCTTTATTTATCGGCGAGCGAACCAATGTGATCGGCTCCCGCAAATTTAAACGGCTGATTATTGAAGGAAAATACGAAGAGGCGGCGGAAATCGCCCGTGCCCAAGTTAAAGGCGGCGCCCATGTAATCGATATTTGTCTGGCCAATCCTGACCGTGACGAGCTTGAGGATATGGAAGCGTTTATGCAGGAGGTCGTAAAAAAAGTAAAAGTGCCGCTCGTCATTGATTCTACTGATGAGCAAGTCATCGAGAAAGCGCTGAAATACTCGCAAGGAAAAGCCATTATTAACTCGATCAACCTAGAGGATGGTGAAGAACGGTTTGATGCTGTCCTGCCGCTCGTAAAAAAATATGGGGCAGCTGTCGTGGTCGGCACCATTGATGAACGCGGCATGGCAGTCACCCGGGAGCGCAAGCTGGAAGTAGCAGCGCGCTCTTATGACCTGCTTGTCAATAAATGGGGGATCCAGCCGGAGGATATTATTTTCGACCCGCTCGTATTCCCGGTCGGCACCGGCGATGAACAATACATCGGCTCAGCTGAGGAAACGGTGGAGGGCATACGGCTTATTAAAGAGAAAATGCCCAAAGCACTAACCGTTCTCGGTGTCAGCAACGTTTCATTTGGCCTCCCTCCTGTTGGCCGCGAGGTACTGAATGCCGTTTATTTATATCACTGTACACAAGCCGGGCTCGACTACGCCATCGTAAACACCGAGAAACTTGAGCGTTTCGCTTCCATTCCAAAAGAAGAAATCGCTATGGCCGAAAAGCTGCTTTTTGAAACGAATGATGAAACGCTGGGCACCTTTACTGACTTTTACCGTGACAAAAAGAAAGAGAAAAAGGAAGAAGATATCCCTAAGACAGTAGAAGGCCGGCTGAGCTACTATGTTGTGGAAGGAACAAAAGAAGGACTGCTGCCTGATTTAGAAAAAGCCTTAACGACCTTCGATACGCCTCTCGATATCATTAACGGCCCGTTAATGGAAGGAATGGCAGAAGTCGGCCGGCTGTTTAATGACAATCAGCTGATTGTAGCGGAAGTACTGCAAAGCGCCGAGGTCATGAAGGCAGCTGTCGCCTTTTTAGAGCCTTATATGGAGAAAAAAGAAAATGATAACGGCAAGGGAAAAGTTGTTCTTGCTACGGTCAAAGGAGATGTCCACGACATTGGCAAAAACCTTGTAGACATTATTCTAAGCAACAACGGCTTTAAGGTCGTCGACTTAGGAATTAAAGTCACCCCTGCTGAATTAATTGAAGCGATCAAGCGGGAGAATCCCGATATGGTCGGCCTTTCCGGGCTGCTCGTGAAGTCTGCCCAGCAAATGGTCATTACAGCTCAGGATATGAAAGCGGCGAATATTGATTTGCCGATCTTAGTAGGCGGCGCTGCTCTTTCCCGGCGCTTTACGGAAACAAAAATTTCACCGGAATACGAAGGACCTGTTTTGTACGCCAAAGATGCAATGGATGGTTTAGCTATTGCCGGCCGCTTGCAAGATGCTGAAGAAAAAACAGAGCTCTTAAGTGAATTAAAAGAAAAACAAGAAAAGCGCAAAGAAGTCGAGGCTTATAGGGAAACTATGAAGGCCACTTCGGTTGCTGTGCTGGAAAAACCAAAGAAAACTGTTCGTCAGGATGTTCCGATTTTTGTTCCGCGCGATCTGCAAAAACGCATCCAGCGCGATTATCCTGTCGCTCATTTAAAGCCTTATATTAACATGCAGACATTGATTGGCCACCACCTCGGCCTGAAAGGAAAAGTAGAAAAACTGCTTGCTGAAGGGGACGAACGAGCTACCTCTCTCAAGGAAACAGTCGATACCTTCTTGGGGTCCGGCCGCTTGAAAACAGCCAGCGTCTATCAGTTCTTCCCTGCCCAATCCGATGGTGATGACGTCATCATCTATGATCCGGCAGACAGCCAAACTGAAATTGAACGCTTTACCTTCCCGCGTCAGCCAAAGGAACCTTTTCTTTGTCTGGCTGACTACTTAAAATCAGTGGACAGCGGAAAGATGGATTACGTTGGTTTCTTCGTCGTCAGCGCCGGATTTGGCATCCGCGAACAATCGGGTGAATTAAAAGAAAAGGGCGAGTTTCTTCAAAGCCACGCCCTGCAAGCAACAGCTTTAGAGCTTGCCGAAGGGTTCGCCGAACGGATTCATCAGGAAATGCGCGATCAATGGGGCTTTCCGGATGCCGTTGAGTTTACAATGAAAGAACGCTTCGCTGCCAAATACCAAGGCCAGCGTTTCTCCTTCGGCTATCCGGCTTGTCCAAACTTGGATGATCAAACAAAACTCTTTAAGCTGCTTCAGCCTGAAGAAATCGGCGTCCGCTTAACAGAGGGATGCATGATGGAGCCGGAAGCCTCGGTTTCTGCCATCGTCTTCGCTCATCCTGACGCCCGCTACTTTAATGTTGAATAGCAGCAAACAGGGAGCTCCTCAGCAAGGGGCTCCCTGTTTGTTTTGCATCTTTCTTCCATGCCGATTTACTTAAGTCCTATCCAGCGCTTCGTTCATTATCCTTCTGTTCCTTAAACTGTTTTTGCCGGCTGCGAAGTTGGCCAGTACTATTTGCCGAGCTTGGCAGTGAGTACGCTGCTCACGGAGCGGTAAATAACATCTGCCCCTTGTGGCGTCAGGTGGGTGCCGGATGAGTCAATCCACCCTGAGTCGATTAGCTTTCTATCCGTTATTCCCTTCATTGAGCTGGTCATTATTTCATAATTATCGATTAAGGTGACTTTCTTCTGTTTAGCTACCTTTCTAACGATCGCATTGTATGAATTATGCCATTGTCTGGCGCCATTATACTTTGTATAGAGCCGCTGGTCATATCTAGCGTAATAATAGTCATTCTGCCCGTTTCCTTGAATAACCGGTATAGTCGTCATTAAAATCACATGGATATTGCGTGCTTTTAAAGTATCAGTGAAATATTTCAGATTGCTTTCAAACCTGGCCTTCGATACACGGGGCTGTCCTTTAGCATTTAAAACAGCATCATTGGTACCAAACATAATAATGACTGCTTTCGGCTTTTTGCTCAGCACATCTTTGGAAAAACGTTTCCGCCCGTGCTCTGTTGTATTGCCGCCAACCCCTGCGTTAATCACCGTGCGGGTTTGTTGTAATCTGGTTACCCACTTGCTTTTGGCATCATATTTATTGATTGGCCAGTTGGTTCCTTGCGTATTGCTGTCCCCAAATGCAACAATTACCCGCTTGCTGCTAGAAGGGCTTCCTTGTTTGGCAGCAGCGGCTGAAGAAGGGACTATGTTAGCTGCGATAAAGAAAAGCAAAATGAACCACTTGGCCCATCCTTGTATTTGTTTCTTTTTCAAATTTCTTCCTCCATTTCCTTCACATAGTACATCATCGCTCCATTATACTATGCTTTTCTAACCGGTCAACTCTCCGCCAGCAGACGTCGCGGCAACATGATTTCCCGCGTTCTTCCTTTGACATGACCGCCTCCCGCATAAGTAAATCATCTTAAGCCACATTAATAATAAAGGAGATGATCAAATGAAGAAAAAAGATCTGGCAAAAACGCCGCTGATCCCTGCTGATCCGGAAATGAACCTTCATACGGACGCAAGCGAATATCTTTCCGGCGAATCTGTGGATGAACACGGGAATCTTGAAGTAGCCAATGAAATCATCGGCAGCAAGGAGATTGGCCAGCAGCACAACAATCTTTAAGCCGTTCAGCTTATTTAGATAGATGCTGCCTGTAAGCTCTTTAATGAAGAATCCGGCTGTTCTATCGGGCTCATAGATCCTTGGCTTAAAAAGCGATATGCAGCTTTTCCCTTGCTCCTATAGGGAGTTAAGTAAGAGCTTCATTTTCTTTGTTATGTATGCCCGAAACTGCAGCGATTTATCGGCTTAACAGCGAGCGTTGGCACTAAGTCGCGTACAAATGAAGGCAATTGCTGCGAATAACTCTCTCTTCCTGATGTCATTGAAGAAGTATTCTGGCTGCTGCAGCACCTAAAGAGGGGCAGAAAAAATGCGAAAGCGACAGGAGTGATTCCTGCCGCTTTTCTTTAAATTTTCTCTACATTGATTAATGCAGGACGGTGATCCTCATTTCCCATTGTATAGGTCAGCAGCACCTGCTGATTCTCTTGTTGCTGATAAAGGCGGGACGATCCGTATGAAACTTCTAACACCTGGTGTGTGCCATCCACTAACACTTCAATAGAAGTATTGTCAATCGCTCCGATGATCATTCCTTGGCTTGTTTTTACATGTCCAACAGGAATTTGGAGGTCAGTTCCAATAATCGCTATTGGATATTTTAGCTCATTTGCCTTCATCAGCGCCTGAACGTTTGTATTAAATCTCTCAGCAAGAGAATATAAGGTGTCCCCTGCCTTTATTTGATACGTTACGCTTGGCTTAAGCACAGCTGATTGACTGCCTTCTGCTAATTTTTCTAATGAAATAGTAGATTTTTTTGTTAAAATAGATAAAGAATCGTCATTATTGACGATAATAGTAGTAGAGGAAGCCATTTTTGGCTTTTTGCTTATCTTTTGGCCGGGTATTTTGCCTGGCTCTTTTTTATTTGTCTGTTTTTTATCTGTATAAATGATTAATTTCTGGCCGATCGTTAAGGCATCCGTTTTCAATTGATTCTCTTGTCTAATTTTTTCAATTGTCGTGCCGTATTTGTTAGCTATTTTCCACAGGCTGTCGCCTGATTGGACAATATGCGTGACCTTGCTGCCTGATGGAACGGGCGGCTTAGACGGCTCCGGCGGCTTTTGCCCTGTACCTGGTTTTATCGCTGATCCCTTTGGCGTAATGATTAATTTCTGGCCGATCGTTAAGGCATCCGTTTTCAATTGATTCTCTTGTCTAATCTTTTCAATTGTTGTGCCGTATTTGTTGGCTATTTTCCACAGGCTGTCGCCTGATTGGACAATATGCGTGACCTTGCTGCCTGATGGAACGGGCGGCTTAGACGGCTCCGGCGGCTTTTGCCCTGTACCTGGTTTTATCGCTGATCCCTTTGGCGTAATGATTAATTTCTGGCCGATCGTTAAGGCATCCGTTTTCAATTGATTCTCTTGTCTAATTTTTTCAATTGTCGTGCCATATTTGTTAGCTATTTTCCACAGGCTGTCGCCTGATTGGACAATATGCGTGACCTTGCTGCCTGATTGAACGGGCGGCTTAGACGGCTCTGGCGGCTTTTGCCCTGTACCTGGTTTTATCTCTGACCCCTTTGGCGCAATGATTAATTTCTGGCCGATCGTTAATGCATCCGTTTTCAATTGATTGTCTTGTCTAATCTTTTCAATTGTTGTGCCGTATTTGTTAGCTATTTTCCACAGGCTGTCGCCCGATTGGACAATATGCGTGACCTTGCTGCCTGATTGAACGGGCGGCTTAGACGGCTCTGACGGCTTTTGCCCTGTACCTGGTTTTATCTCTGACCCCTTTGGCGCAATGATTAATTTCTGGCCGATCGTTAATGCATCCGTTTTCAATTGATTGTCTTGTCTAATCTTTTCAATTGTTGTGCCGTATTTGTTGGCTATTTTCCATAAGTTATCGCCTGTTTGAACGATATGAGTGGCTGATCCATTTTTCTTTGTTTGTTGAAGAAGGACTTGCTCAACCGGCTTATTTTGCTTTCCTGCAGCAACTGTGACAGCTGCTTCTTCAGTCGGTTGCTTTACTGTTGCCTGAGATGATGTTGAACTAGTTTCAGTTCCTTCCAATTTAACTGATTGTTCAGTCTTTTTGCTTGTATTTACGTCTTCTGACAAATCTTCGTTCTCTTCCGTCACTGTTAAATGAAGCGGCTTGCCATGTTCGTCAAGAGCAGGAACGATTATTTGTTGTCCAACGAACAAAGCATCGGAGCTAAAACCATTTTTGCTTTTTAGCTGTTCTACTGATACCTGAAACCTTTTGGCGAGCGAATAAATTGTATCCCCTTTTTTCACCGTATAAGGAGCGGCGCAATCACAAGCCTTTGCTTCTTCTGGCTGGACAAACATCGATGCAGCAGTTAGTGAAACAGCTAAGGTTGCACCAATCCATTTAGAATTTCTCTCATAAGCCCTTGCCTTCTTCAGCTTAGCAATCCTTTCTTGGCGAGTTCCCATTCTCTCGTGTTCCATACTCATCTCCCCATATATCCTTTTTTCAAGCAAGAGAATATTAGAATTTCTATGTCTATATCAATATTCTCCACAATAGGCAATATTACACCCAAACTGAAAAAACAACAAATTCGTTAAAATAATTACATTTTCATAATATATGTATCTAAATGACTAAATCAGCAGTTTAGTATGAGTCTATTTTTCTAATTCGCCAGTGTACTGCTTATCCGCTAAACTCAATACTGCACAAGGTATCTATCAATCAATATAGGCATAAAGATTCAACTCATAATTTTTTCCTCAAACAGAAAAATATTGGAAATTAGGAAAAACATATTAATTTTCCTTGTCGGATCTTGTTATTTTATCTATAAAATCAGTCAATTATTGATAAAAAAAGCCTGTTTTCGCACTTTTCTTAGTTATTGAAAATAAATGGAACAATAAACAAGGCAAATGAAGAGCTGATCGTGCTTTTTCACCTTTTTACTAAAGAGAAAGATGATCTATTTGCCCTAAAATAATAAAGAAACCTATGATTTAGTTTAATAATATATCTATGCTTATCATTCCGACTCCCGGCTCACTCAGAAGGTCCTTCCCTGAGTGTCTCTTGAGAAAAGGACGTCCTTATTAATGAAGCAGTTGATCATTCTCCTGCTTCTTATTGATGACCAATCTTTTTCATATACCTATCATGATTCAGCAAACGGCCATTCGCCATATTTTATTTCTTCAAACTTTGTGCCTGTGCCTCCTCGTCATAGCATAAAGTAAAAGCCCTGCTGCAGTCCTCTTATAGAAAGAAGCTATCCTCATCTCCCTTGAACGCAACAATGGTTGATTGAATAAATCCCCCTCACTTTTCTGAGTAGTTTCGGCTTTTTTTACATTTTTAAAGACTATCTCTCATTTTCACTTGCTCATTGGAGCTTTTCATGTTACGTTTAAGAGGAATTATTTTTGTTCGTTAAGGATTGATAAGTGATATATCTACTTTCGTCTGGAAGATTTGGAGCAAGGATAGTAACACAATGTATGCACTGCATACGAGGAGGAAATACACATGGAACAAGGTAAAGTGAAATGGTTTAATGCAGAAAAAGGTTTTGGATTTATCGAACGCGAAGATGGAGACGATGTATTCGTTCACTTCTCAGCTATCCAAAGCGACGGCTATAAATCTTTAGACGAAGGTCAAGCTGTAACATTTGACATTGAACAAGGTCAGCGCGGATTGCAAGCAACTAACGTTCAAAAAGCATAATTAAAACCACACACATATAAACAGACTCTCATTGCAGAGTCTGTTTTTTATTTTTGGCCGCATAAAAATCCCCTGCTCATGAATGAGCAGGGGATATCGAAACAAGTAATAGCAAATGGTAGACTCAGTATAACACAGTCTCTTTATGACGACTAATGATTTTTTATTGCTCTTTAACGGTTATCTACGGTCTCCGGATACATATCATGATTCATCAGGCGGTAGTTCGCCATTTCTTCAAACTTTGTGCCTGGACGCCCCCAGTTGCAGTACGGATCAATAGAGATGCCGCCTCTTGGCGTGAATTTGCCCCAGACTTCAATGTAACGGGGATTCATTAGTTCGATCAAGTCATTCATGATAATGTTTACGCAGTCTTCGTGGAAATCGCCATGATTGCGGAAGCTGAATAAATATAGCTTTAATGACTTGCTTTCCACCATTTTAATATCAGGAATATAGCTGATGTAAATGGTGGCAAAGTCCGGCTGGCCGGTTACCGGGCACAGGCTGGTAAACTCCGGACAGTTGAACTTTACAAAATAATCCCGATTCGGATGCTTGTTATCAAATGATTCTAAAATTGAAGGATCGTATGCAAATGTATACTTCGTCCCTTGATTGCCTAAAAGTGAAATGTCTTGCTTTAATTCTTCTTCGTTTCTTCCCGCCATCAGAAGCTACCTCCCTGTTGAAATTCTCTTCCATTATAAGCGCGCTTGCCGAGATAATCAAAAAAGATTTACAATTAGCAAAAGGAGTGATTTTTTTGCATACCATTTCCTCTCTTTCTGAACTGAAGGAAGCTGCCGAGCAGCATGGCGCTGTGCTTGCCTTTTTCTCAGGTCCCAACTGCTCTGTTTGTCATGCTATTCAGCCGCGTGTAGAACAGCTGCTAGAGCAGTTTCCTGATGTGTATGCCGTTCAAGCAAATATAGCAGAAGCGCCGGAAATTTCCGGCCAATACACGGTCTTCTCCGTGCCGGCTGTTCTCTTTTTCATCCATGGAAAAGAGATGTTCCGAAAAGCCCGCTTTATTTTAATGGATGAACTGGAAGAAGAAATAAAGCTGTCATTGCAATATTTGTGAGATCACAAAAAAGGATGCTGACTTCCTGCAGCATCCTTGATAAAGTTACATGGGCCTCTGTCGGCTGGCTAGACCGGAACTGTACGGCCTTTCCCGCCAAGATACGCATCACGCACCCGCGGATCTTTCATCAATGACTTCGCTTCTCCTTCGATGGCAATTTCTCCTCGCTCCATAACGCAAGCGCGATCCGCCACTTTTAAAGCAGCTTTTACGTTTTGTTCTACTAAAATAATAGTTGTGCCAAATTCTGTACGCAGCTGATCAAGAATATTCATGATGTCTTTAACGATCAAAGGCGCTAATCCCAACGATGGTTCGTCAAGCATCATTAATTTAGGATTGGACATTAAACCGCGCGCAATGGCCAGCATTTGCTGTTCACCGCCGCTTAACAAGCCGCCCGGACGGTCTTCCATCGTTTTTAGCTTCGGAAATAATTCGTAACAGCGGTCTATATCTTGTTGAAGAGTTTTCTTGCTTTGCCGATAACGGTGGTAAGCGCCAAGCATCATGTTGTCTTTGACTGATAAAGCATCAAAAATCTGCCGGCGTTCAGGCACAAGACAAATCCCTTTTTTGACAACCTCTTCAACTTTTTGTTTGCCAAGATCATTTCCTTCATAAAGAATCTTTCCCTGGCGCTGTTGATAAATGCCGGCAATTGTACCCAGCAGCGTGCTTTTGCCGGCTCCGTTTGACCCGACGATGGCAAAGATTTCTCCTTTATTTAATTCGAAGGAAATGCCTTTCAGGACATGGAGAAAGCCATGATACGTATGAATATCCTTTACTTGAAGCATCAAATCGCCTCCTCCTCCTCTTCTGTTCCAAGATAAGCGGCAATCACTTTCTCGTTTTCATAAATTTCAGCTGGTGTGCCCTCAGCAATTTTTTTGCCGTAATCAATCACAACAATACGGTCAGAAATCCCCATCACCGTCTCCATGTCATGCTCTACGAAAAGAAAGGACATGCCTTCCTCTCTTTTTTTCTTAATAATGTCAACAAGCTGTCTGGATTCTTGCGGATTCAAGCCTGCCATCGGTTCATCAAGAAGAATAAGCTTTGGTGAGGAAGCAGAGGCTCTGGCAATTTCAAGCAGACGCTGGTTCCCATAAGGAAGAACTTCTGCTGCTTCAAACGCCAGATCGGCAATCCCAACCTTCTCCAAACAGCTCATAGCGACATCAAAGGCTTGTTGCTCTTCTCGCTTGACTCCCATTAACCGCAAGCCTGCTTGCAGAAAGCCAGTCTTCAAGCGGCAATGAACACCCGTCATCACATTCTCAATAACACTCATATTTTCAAACACTTGCAAGTTTTGAAATGTGCGGGTAATTCCCGCCTTGGCAATTTGATAAGGCTGGTTGCCTGTCACTTCTTTCCCGTCAAAAAACACTTGCCCTGATGTAGGCGGCAAAACACCCGTAATCATATTAAAAAGAGTGGTTTTTCCGGCACCGTTCGGCCCGATCACGGCCACAATCTCTCCTTCATTTAAATGGAAATCCACTTCGCTGACAGCGATGACTCCACCAAACGCTTTCGTCAACCCTTTCACTTCCAGCAGCGGTTTACTCATGACTTGCTCCCTCCCACTGTTGCATCAGCATTCGGCGGTCCGGTGACGGCCGCTTTTTTATTTTTCCGTCCCGCCAGACGCCTCCACGCTTTTCCAAGTGTCGGCGCAAGTCCTTGCGGCATATAAATTAAAATAGCGACCAGCAGGATTCCGAAGAAGACAATTTGAAACTCGCCTCCTACGTTTGGGAAAAACATCGGCACAACCTCTTTTAGCAGCTCATTCAGGAGCACATAAACAATAGCGCCGATCATTCCTCCCCAAATATTCGCTGATCCGCCGATCACAACCATAATTAAAAAGGTGATCGATTCCATAGCCGTAAATAAATTAGGATTGATAAAGGTGACATAATGAGCATAAAGGCTGCCGGCTACAGAAGCATAGACAGCACTTAGCACAAACACTTTTAATTTATATTGCTGGATGTTTACCCCAATTGAATTGGCGGCCACATCACTGCCGTGAATGGAGCGCAGCGCCCGACCAACCCGTGAATCGATAATGTTCTTTGAAAAAAGAATGCCAACGATCAACAACGCCCAAATTAAAAAGTAGAATTTCAAATCTGTATCAAAGGCAAAACCGAATAGATTAAAGGATGGAATCCCAAAAAATCCATTTAATCCGCCTGTTATCTCTTTTAGTTCTTTGAAAAAGGTAAAGATAATAATACCGAATCCGAGCGTTGCCAGCGCCAGATAGTTTTCCTTCAGCTTTAATGTTGGAATGCCGATCAAAACCGCAACCGTACCAGCAAAGGCGACTCCAACCAGAATACCGACAATTCCCGGCATCCCGTAAGTTCCAGTCATAACAGCTGAGGCATAAGCACCTATTCCATAAAAAGCCGCATGGCCGAGCGATATTTGTCCGGCATAGCCCATCAGCATCGTTAAACCTGTCGTGACGATCCCATAAAGCCCGACTAGAATCAGAACACTTAAAAGAAAAGAGTTAGCAACAAAAGGAACCACCACAAGAGCGGCAATAAATAGGAAGAGACCGCCATAATGCCTGTTATATAGTTCACTTACTTTCGAATGATTCATCCCTTACACCCGCTTTCCGCTCGCTTTAGCAAACAGCCCATTCGGCATGAAGAATAATACGATCAGAAGCAAGGCAAAGCTGATTGCATCTTTGTACCCCGAGGTCCACAAACCTTCTGTAAACGACTCTAAAATTCCAATCATAAAAGCGCCAATAATAGCGGCCGGCGCGTTGGTCAGCCCTCCAATGACAGCGGCAACGAAAGCTTTCATGCCAATCATTAATCCCATTTCGTAAGTAGCTCCCGAAATCGGGGCAATAATAATTCCGGCAATCGCTCCCAGCCCTGCACTTACAGCTATTGAGATAAAGGACATCCATTCCGGTTTAATCCCCATTAACCGAGCAGCCGAACGGTTGACGACACAGGCGGTAACAGCTTTGCCGATAAACGTTTTATTGAAAAAGTAATGCATCGCAATCAAGCTAACTAATGAAATGCCGACAGCCCAAATGCTTTGCGGCAGCAAGACCGCATTCAAAACATTAATTGGGTTGTTTTCAGTAAATGGCGGCAATGATCTTGGCTGCGTGCCCCAAATCAAAATGGCAAATCCCCGGATGGCAATTGCTACACCAAGCGTAATAATGATCAATGTCGGCAACGATGCGTTGCGTGCCGGATAAATGGCCGTCCGCTCAAAAATGCCCCCGACTAGCACGACAATTCCAATGCTTAGAATAATCCCTAACCCCATCGGCATATCCATCGACACAAATGTGATCGCAAGCATTGCCCCAAGCATAGCAAAATCCCCTTGGGCAAAATTCAAAACCCCTGTAATGTTATAAGTAATAACAAAGCCGATAGCGACTAATGCATAAATGCTGCCAATGGTTAAACCAGAAAAAATCAGTTGGATAAATTGACTCGTTAACTCCACTTTCAATCCCCCCTCTTAGCAGGAAAGCAGGGAAGCATGTTCCTCCCCCGCTTCTCTCCATGTTGCCGATAGTTATTCTCCTAACTTCCATTCTCCGTTTTCGTCAATTTTTACCATAACCAGACTATCGGACGTCAGTCCGTTATGATCGTCTGCCGACATCTTGAATGTTCCTGAAATACCGACAAAGCCATCTGTCTGCTCAATTGCTTCTCTAATCTTCTCTTTATCAGCTCCGCCTTTTTCAATAGCTTCTGCTAAAATATGAATTGCATCATACGCATGGCCTCCGAACGTGCTTGCTGTATTTTTGTATTTGCTTTCGTAAGCTTCTTTAAAAGCAACAAGCTTTTCCTTTTGAGGATCTTTGTCGTCCAGTTCATCCAGCACCAGCAATTTTCCTGCTGGGAAAACTACTCCGTTCGCGGCATCGCCGGCTAATTCAATAAATTGCTTGGTGCCGATTCCATGGCTTTCGATGACCGGGACATCCATGCCAATCTCACGAATATTTTTTGTGACAACAGCCGATTCTTGGGCAGTGCCCCAAATAATAACGGCTTCAGGCTTTGCTTTTTTGACTCGGGTTAACGTCGACTTTGCATCATTTACTGTTGCCTCAAATTCTTCTTCAATCACAGCTTTTATGCCGTGTTTGTCAGCCAGTTTTGTAAATTCCTCGTGACCGCTTGTTCCATAAGAGTTAGCTACGTTCAGCCAAGCTACTTTTTTCAGCCCTTCTTTTTCTAAATATTCAATTAATTTAGGAATGACAACATCGTCTCCTTGGGCCGTTTTAAATGTCCATTTGCGCGGTGATTTATCATCCGGATTGTTTACCTGCTTGCTTGCCGCCAACGACAGATAAGGAATTCCTGCTTTTTCAACAAGCGGAATCATCGCCAGGCTGTTGCCGCTGATTGTTCCGCCGATAATAGCCGTGACTTTCTCTTGTTCAATCAACTTCTTTGTTGCAAGGACCGCTTGGTTTTGATCCGACTTGGAATCAATCGAAATCAGCTTGATTTTCTTTCCGCCGATGCCGCCTTTTTCATTCAGCTCATCGACAATCATTTTAATCGTTTCTTCTTCGCCTTTTCCTAGCGGCGAAGCACTTCCGGAAGCATCAATAACGCTGCCGATTTTAATCTCTCCTCCTGAATCTCCTCCGCTCCCTGACGCAGAATCAGCATCCTCTCCTCCGCATGCAGCCAGAATCATCACCATCATAGCCGTTAAAAGTGCGAACATCCTTTTCTTCATTTCCTTCTCTCCCTTCAAACTTACAGCACTCCTCCTGGGTCTAAAGTAGTCGAGTTTCATTTGTTAAGCATAGGAGGGAAAGCCGCTCTTTCTTTATAAAGTAAAGCTGATCCACTCGTTGTAATATCAGAAGTGAAATCAGCTTTCTTTTTTTGTTATACTTTTTCTCTATCTTTTAATGGAGGAAATATCATCTATTTTTATTGAAAACCCTTCCATTCCGTTCTTTAAACGTAATAATATATTAAAAAATAGAGGATGACAAGATTTTTTTATGAAAATATCAAATTTTCTGACATATCACTATCTAACGATAATTTACCTGTCGTTATCATAGTTGTTATATATGTTTTATCGAATTTCCGCTGCCAGACACGCAAAAACTGGAAACGGCTAGTATCGGCGGATAGCTTCCCTCTTTCACTAAATCGCGACTTACGTCCTTCCTTCTTCACGTCAGCCAGCACATGAACCGGAAATTTACTCTAAAAATCCCACTTGAAGAAACAAAAAATACGCTATAATTTATATAGAAGATGATTTTACATCCTAATCTTGATGGAAAAGGGGAATGATTAGATGACTTTATTAAATGATGTATTAACCTACAACGAAAAATTTGTCAGCGATAAAATGTACGAGGAATTTACGACCGATAAGTTCCCCGATAAACGTGTCGTTATTTTGACTTGCATGGATACGCGCCTTGTCGAATTAGTAACGAAGGCAATGAACTTCCGAAATGGGGATGTAAAAATTGTCCGCAATGCCGGGGCGATTGTTAATCATCCGTTTGGAAGTATTATGAGAAGCTTACTTGTAGCGGTTTATCAGCTGCAGGCCGATGAAGTGCTTGTCGTCGGCCATCATGACTGCGGAATGAGCACCTTATCAAGTGAGACTATTCTTGGAGTAATGAAGGAGCGGGGCGTGCAAGATGACACGATCGATACCCTTCGCCATGCCGGCATCGACGTGGATCATTGGCTTGAAGGATTCAGCAGCGTGCAAGAAAGTGTCAAACACAGCGTCGGCATGATTAAACAGCATCCGCTCATGGTGAAAGATATTCCGGTACACGGACTAGTAATTGATCCAGAAACCGGAAAATTGGATCTCGTTGTGGACGGTTACGAAAAAGAAATCGCTCTTTAAAAAACATTCCATAAGTAAATAAAAAGGCAGCCTGTATCCTAGTCAGGCTGCCTTTTTATTTAAAATGACTGGCATTGATGCCGCCTTTCTGTTTTCCTGTACTGCTTACAGCTGTACGCCCACCGGTGTGTACAACGGACGGCAAAGCGCTTCCAGCCTCTGTGCCTCTTCATGGGTTACAGCTATTAAAAAGCAGGTAGCCGGCCCGGCAGATTTGCCGGCATCCAAAGAGCACTGAATATGTTCTATTTGCAACTCTTCATTATTAGTTACGTTTCTCATTTCATGAATAATCCCTTTAGAGCCAACAGGCCAAACACTTTTCACTCCCTCTGCCTCGAGCACTTGCCTAAATAAGGACAAAGGAGCAACATAGTCCGGCTCAGCGAGCACCTCCGGACCGACAAGCGGTTTTCCGATCACCGCATAGCAAACAGCTTCTCTATCGAACGGTTCTGCTCTGTGAATATGGCGTCCGATCACCGTAATGCTTACCGCTGATTCACTCATCGTGAAATTCGTTTCTGTACTGCCCGTGATTTCAATCCGGCATCCCGCTTGGTCAGCCGCTCTCTCTATTCCTTTTATTAAGCTTTTCCAAGCCGTTTCACCTGCAAAGTTTTGCAGAACGGCAGCAAACGGCTCTCCCCCTGCAGCCAGACATTCCATTAATGCCACACGCGCGGAGAAATAGCCAACCGTTTCGTAGTCTGCCTTTACGGTATCGCCCGGCTTTTCGCCAACTGAACCGCTGTTATCCGCTGCAAGGACGAGACCATTTGTATAAATGACATCCCGCTTCACGCTTGGATACCGCTAAAGTGCTTTCTAAATAATTCTTTCAGGCGAGGCAAAGCCGTCCAGGCAAGAAGACCATTCAACAGAGCGGCAACCAGCAGCGAAGGAACAACACCTGCATAAAATCCCCAGCCTATAACGAAAATGAATGGCAGCGGGAGAACGAGTCCATTTAACAAAATAAATACAATGACAGCTATCACCCGTTTATTCATCCTATACAGCGCAGCGAACAGCCAAACGGCTCCCGCCATTTCAGCAGCGATGAGCAAATGCAGCGGTCCCATGGGCATGCCGCCAGTCAGCGCCGAAATTAAGTGGCCAAAAGCAGCAACAAGAGCCCCAGGCCCGGCACCAAGCAGGCCGGCTGCCAGCAATGCCGGAAACGAATCAAATGCAACGCTGGTGACAATTCCTGCCGGTACTTTAATCATCCCGCCGACAACCGACAAAGCCGTAAATAAAGCGAGCCAGGAAATATGTTTGACACTCACTTTTGATCTTCCTTCCTCTTTCCGTCACGAAAGACTTTGGCGCTGCGGATATACTCGACATCTTTTACACCGAGGCGGAAATTAATCACGCGGCCAATAGCGAAGAAATAATCAGAAAGCCGATTCAAGTATTGAAGTGTGACCGGATGAATCCCTTCCTCCTCGCGCATTAAAGCCACGACTAGGCGCTCGGCGCGGCGGGTTACCGTCCGGGCGATATGAATGGCGGCAGCAGCTTTCGACCCTCCCGGCAAAATAAACCTTTCCAGCTCTGGTGCCTCTTTAATGTATTCATCAATCTTTCTCTCAAGCTCGCTGACAGACTCCGGCTGCAGCTTCCACTCCCGCTTTCCGGAAACCGTGGCTAAATCGCCTCCGCAATCAAACAGCTCGTGCTGGATGGTCTCCAAATCAGCAAGGATATCCTGGAAGGCTTCCTTATCGGCATGCAGCTCAGCCATGGCCTGGCCGACAAAGCAATTCGTTTCATCCACCGTTCCATAAGCTTCTACGCGTAAATGGTCCTTTCCTACACGCCCGCCGATAATGCTCGTTTCGCCTTTGTCTCCTGTTCTTGTATATAGTCTCATTGTTCTTCCCCCTTGTTTTTTATGATTTGCGGCAACCCGTACCATATTTGGATCACCTGGCAAGCCTGCTTTGCAGCCGCCTGAAAACACCAGCCGGCTGCATCCCGCCACCTCCGGTCAAATGCATTAGCCGGTACAACTCCTTTTGTCATATCTGTGCCAATAAGAATTAATTGCCTGTTCTTTTCTTTGCTCTCCCAGTCAATCCAGCCAGTTAATTGCTCATTCCACACTTGCCGGGCAGATTCGGCGTCCTCTTCCTTTTCAACAAGCCGGCGGACATGCCGTTCAATGCCTTCTAATACTACAATCGGCTCTGTCCACTTTTCCAGTTGGCCCGCATGGTAGAATGAATGCCAGATATGCGGCTTTTCTCCAAGGCTGTAAGCCTCTTTCACCCATTGCTTTTTTCCGTTGAAGGCACCGCCCGTAACGAGATGCATCTTTCACCCCTCCTTAGTGCAGAAAGCGAGCCAGTTAATTCATAGCCGCGGCCATTCTCTACTTTCCATTCCCAAAACCCCTTCTTCTCAGGTGCCACTGCTGTCAGTAAATGGCGGATGACTCCTCCGTGGGTGATGATGGCTGTACGCTTCAGATTCAATTGAGCGAGAAGCTCCAGCCACCTGTTCCATCCTGCCATCACACGGCGGCCAAATTGTTCATAGGTTTCCCCGCCCGGAAGCGGACTAGAGAAAGGGTCCTGCAGCCAGGTTTTATACTCTTCTACATGTTCTAATTCCTGGTGGGTTTTTCCTTCCAAAAAACCGAAATTCATCTCACGGAACTCTGGCCATGTGTCGATTGACGTGTCCCTCCAAAAGAAGGCAGCCGTATCCACACAGCGCTGCAGGTCGCTTGCGATGATCTTTTCATAAGACGGGATGCCATTCCTTAGACGCTCCAGCTCTTTCTTCCCGGTTTCGCTCAATAGCGAATTTGTCCAGCCGCTGAATGCTTTTTTTTCATTATCTGTTGTTACGCCATGCCGATAGAGACCAATAACCACAAGATCATCCATAAACATCCTTCCGCTCCTTCCAAACTGGCACCAAGCAAGTCCCCCGTAATGCCGCCAAAGTGCTTTAACGCTCCTCTGCGGGCAAACAAGAAAAACAAATAAGCCAGGAAAGCCAATAATAGCAGTGACAACAGGCTCTTAGTCCAAGCAAAAAAGAGACCCGCGATCACGATCGTCCAAAAGCCGTAGCCAGCAGCAAGACGGCTGTCTTTTCCTTGCTGAAAAAAATAAGCAATTCCTTCCTGTTTGGCCGGTGCTACTCCGTTTAGCAGCAGCCCGGTGATCATTTGGCTGTAAAAAGGAATCAGTATGATAAAATAAACAACCTGGCTATTTCCGAACAGGAAAATTTCATAGATGAATAGAAAGCGGGCAGCCAGCAGCACAATCAGCGAAAGAACCCCGAATGCGCCGACACGAGGATCTTTCAATATTTCCAGGCGCCGGCTTCTGTCCCGATAAGAAAAAAAAGCATCACTTGTATCGATCCAGCCATCCAAATGCAGCCCTCCTGTCCAGAGGATAGGCAGCAGCCAAAAAAGAAACGCACTGCCAAGCGGGGAGAGCGGCGACCACTCGATCAGCAGCAGAAAGAGGGCGCCATATACGATTCCTTTTGTTAAGCCAAAAAGCGGAAACATCCGCAAGGCGGCCCGCAAATGGACGGCATCAACCGGCAGCTCGCGGCGGACCGGAACAGCAGAAAAAAATTGCACGTTCAGCAAAAAACCGTTCCAATAAGGCTTCATTGACCTGCTGCCCTCTCCTCTTTTTCAACAATGGCAAGAAACTGTTCCCAATCAAAATACTTTTGCAAATGCTCAGCCAGTTGATTATATGTTGCTTCTTTATTGTTAAGCAGCTTTTGTTCTTCCGGCTGAGACTTGACAGACGGAACGGACAAGGCATCTTCTTCTTCGAGCTGGTGATCTGCTAAATAGGGAAGAACCGCCAGAACAGGAATCCCTGTTTGCTTCTCAAGCCACTGCTTTCCTTCCTCGAACAAAAGCGGCTCCCCATGAAATTTATTTACGATTAACCCTTTCACCCGGCTGCGTTCATGCGGATCAAGCAAAGCAAGAGTGCCAACGACGCTGGCAAACAGGCCGCCGCGCTGGACGTCTGCCACCAGAATGACCGGTACATCAGCCAGCTCGGCTACTTTCATGTTCACAACTTCCCGATCCTTGAGATTCATCTCTACCGGGCTGCCGGCTCCTTCAATGACCACGAAATCGGAAAGCCCGGCAAGTTTTTTCAGCGAGTGCTGAATGGTCTCTACTGCCTGATGGTAATATCGCTCACGGTATTTCATGCCTGACACCACTTCTATCCGTTCACCAAGCCACACAACTTCCGATCCGCCGGGCTGCACCGGTTTTAATAAAATCGGATTCATCTCAGGCAGCGGGTCAAGCCGGCAAGCTTCGGCCTGCAACACTTGTGCCTTGCCAAGCTCTTTGCCGTCTTCCGTTATGTAAGAGTAATTGGTCACGTTTTGTGATTTGAAGGGCGCCGGCTGAAAACCTTTTTGCAGAAGCAGCCGGCACAATGCGGTCACTATCAAGCTTTTCCCTACATTAGAAGCCGTTCCCTGAATCATAATTCCTTTCATGCGTTTGCCCCCTTCTTTTTTGCAAGCGGATATCCATGCTCAACCAGCACGGCAACCGCCGCCTCTTTTACAAGCCATTGATGAAGCTCTCCTAATGCCTTTGCATAATGAAACACAAGCGGACTAGCAAACGGTTCATAGGATAATTCATTGGAAACGATCACAACCGCACCGGCCGCTTTTCTGATCTGATCAATGCCTGACTGAATCTTGCTTTGAATGTTCTGATAGAAAGCTGGCTGCACCCAGTCATTTTCATCTCTGCTGCTGGTAAACCATTCGTTTGTTAACCATGTCGTCAAGCAGTCTATTAATACTGTATCCTGTTTTTTAAAGTGTTTGGCCGCATCGCCAACAGCAACAGGCTGTTCCCAGGTCGTCCACTGCCTCCCGGATTCCTTCCGTTCCCGTTGATGAGAGCGGACCCGGGCAGCCATTTCTTCGTCTGTCACCTGGCCGCAAGCTACATAGTGAAGGCAGCCTCCCAGTCTTTCCGCTTCTAAAAAAGCTTGTCTTTCAGCTGCCTTGCTTTTTCCGCTGCGTACGCCGCCAAGAACAATCGTCAATTGTGCTTTTTCCATTCTAGCAGCGCCTCTCTCAACTGATTATTTTCCGCTTCTGTTTTGACAGAGGTCCTCAGCCACCGGCCGGCAAGCCCCGGATAATTGTATGTATGGCGAAGGACAATCCCTTTTTTCAGCAAAAAGAGAAAAAGCGGCTTTTGATCCTCCAGCACAGGGTCCCGGAGCAAATAAAAATTCACGACTGAGCGGGTAAACTGAAACCCTTGCTTTTCCAGAAACTGAAACATTCTTTCTCGTTCAGCTGCAATTCTTTTTCGAGACCGCTCAGCAAAGGATGGATCGGCCAATACCGTTTCTGCTGCCTTTAAAGCAATGGCATTTATGTTCCAGTGAGGGCGGAAACGCGCAATTTGCAAAGCAAGCGGTTCAGCCGCCAGCAAATAGCCTATTCGCAAGCCGGCAATTGCATACATTTTCGTTAATGACCGCAGGATGATGAGGTTCGAATAGTCTTGAAGGAGCGGAACAACGGTGGAGGAGCCGGCAAAATCATAAAATGCCTCATCGATCACCACTTTGCAGCCGGATGAAGACAAGCATTCAAGCAGCTGGGCGATCTCTTCTACCGGAAAAGCAAGGCCGCTCGGATTATTTGGCGTACAAATAAACAAGGCCGCCGCATCATGTGCTTTAGCCGCCAGCTCATGAACTGGAAGGGAGCCCCCTTTATTCAAAAAAACATTGTCTATTTCGCAACCATACACCCGGCAAGCCGCCTCATATTCTGAAAATGCCGGCTGAGCAATGACCACCTTTTGGCCGCGCCAGAGTTGGCCGAGAAATTGAATCAGCTCTGCTGCACCGTTTCCGAGCACCACTTGCTGGTCAGTCACTCCATTCAGACGGGCAATCTGGCCTGTAACGGTCTGTCCGTACGGGTCCGGATAATCAGACACGGAGGCCAGCCAGCTTTCCCAATTTGCTTGAAGACTCGGCGGCGGGCCGTATGGATTTATATTCACACTGAAATCTGTTATACATTCCGGCTGATCCATCTGCAGACTTTCATAAAGATGGGCCGGATTAGAACCATGAGCGGGCCACTTCATAGCCAATGCCTCCAATCCACATCATCAGTAAAAATAAAAAGGAAGATCTCTCCATAATCCGATTAGCAAGCACGATATCCTCCGCTGTTTTTTGCCTGAACGGCTCACCCATCTCAGCTCGATGGGAAACCTGGCCTTTATAAGTATTGACTCCGCCAAGCTGGATGCCAAGCAGACCGGCAACCGCCGCCTCACACCAGCCGCTATTGGGGCTTGGATGCTTTTTGGCATCCCGGCTGACAATTTGCCACACGCATTTTTTAGAATACGAGCTTTCCGGAAACGAGCAAAGCATCAGCAAACTCGTTAAGCGAGCCGGCAGCCAGTTCACCAGATCATCCACACGTGCAGAGGCCCAGCCAAACTGTTTGTAGCGTTCATTTTGATAGCCGACCATGGAGTCGCACGTATTAATCGCCCGATACAGCATCGCTCCGGGAGCTCCGCCAATGAGAGCCCAAAACAGCGGAGCGGTAACGCCATCGCTGGTGTTTTCGGCAATTGTCTCGATAGCTCCCCGTGTAATCTCCCCTTCATCCAGCCGTTCTGTATCCCGGCCGACAATATAGGAAAGCTTGATGCGCGCCTCTGTCATATCGCCGCTTTTCAGCGGCTGGTAGACACTCAGCCCTGCCTCCTTTAAGCTGCGGCAGGCAATCGTTGAAGCAATGATCATCGCCTCAGCTGCCACACCGGCAGCGGGATGAAGACGATAAAAGGCAAAAACGAGCAAAAAACTGGCCGTGCCCGTAACAAAGAGAACCAAAAAAAGCATGATCACTCCTTTTCCACGTTTAGCCGTTCCTTTATTGAGCCGCTGCTCAAGAAAATGAATCAGTGAACCAATCCACCGGACCGGATGCGGCAGATGGGGAGGATCGCCAATTAAGCGATCCAGAAAAAAAGCGATGGTCGCAGCGAGAAGATGATAAATCATGTTTTTTTCTCTCCTCTCTGGTTGCTTTCCAGAGCCTCGACTGTACACTCATAAACGGCCTTTCCAATCGCTTGGCCAAGGGGAGAAATTGTACCGGCAAACGCCTGGTGTGCGCCCCTTTGTGTGGCTGCGATCAAAATACTATCAGTAGAGGTCCCTGTCGCCTGCGAGTTCGTCAGCGGATCTTTCACCTGCTTATCAAGCAAAGCCTTCACTTTTGCTTCTGTAGCAGTCATAACCGCTTGAACAAATGCTTCTTCGGATAATTGCCCGTTGGCAAATACCCATGTATTGATCGTTCCCGGCAAAAATGCCCGGTTATGCTCGATAGACCGCGATACATCCACCGCATTGCCGACACCCGCGGTAACGACCGCAAACACTGAGACGTCTTCTACTTCTATAAACCGGCAGGCAGCTGTGTCCAGTTGAACCGCCGTCATCATGCCAACCGTCTCATTTATGTCAAATTGATAGCGCTTTAAAAACGCCTTCATATCTTCCTTATAAGCATCATGCCAATAATTTTTATCGACATGACGATTAACAAAACTTCGATGCCAGCCCCAGCCCGCTCCAATAACTCCGGCTGATAGGGTTTTGAGCAATATAGGCGACTCAAGAGCGATCCATTCGCCTGTCTGTTGCACACATGTTTCATCAATGCGGATTTCTGCTTCTTCCTGAGCCGTCTTTTCAGGAAGAATACTCATTTGCGGCTTCGGAACTTCCGGATGAGGACGCTGATGAATAGCTGTTTTATACACTTTTTGGATGGATTCCTCTTTCAAAACCTCACTTGGCAGGCCGAGCCCCGACATCCGCCCTTCTTCCATAAGCAATAGCCTGTCACAATACAAAGAAGCAAGATTTAAATCATGAAAAATCGAAATAACGGTGAGCCCTGTTTCATTTGCTGTTTTCTTCAGCAAATCCAGCAGTTCTTTTTGAAAAGATAAATCTAAGTGGTTGGTCGGCTCATCCAGCAGCAAAATTTCTGGTTCTTGCGCAAGTGCCTGAGCAAGAAAGACACGCTGACGCTCACCGCCAGACAATTGTTCAATAGAGGATTCAGCAAATTGGAGGGTGCCGGTTTGCTTCATTGCTTTCATAACAGCCTGCTCATCTTCCTTGCGCCATACAGGAAAGATGCCGCTTTGATGGGCATAACGCCCAAGAGAAACGGTTTCTCTTACAGTGTATGAAAAAGCTTGCGGGGTCATCTGCGGAAGAACGGCAAGCTGTTTCGCCAGCTCCTTTGGCGTGTACTCCTTGATCTGCCGGCCATCTACCGCGATAGAGCCGCGGCTGGCAGGAACGATGCCGCTAATCATTTTTAACAGCGTGGTTTTGCCGCTCCCATTGGGCCCTAATATGCCGAAAATTTCTCCTTTTTGAACAGAAAATGATAGTTCATGCACGATCAATTTGCTGTCATAGCCGCCGCTTAGCTGTTCTATCTTAATCATGCTGTCCCTCTTCCTTTCCTTTGCTTGCGAAGCAAAATAATGGCGAACACCGGGGCACCGATGACCGATGTAATCACGCCAATCGGCAGTTCGGTGGGAGAAATGACCGTACGGGCCACCAAATCAGCCAAAATTAAAAAACCAGCGCCGGCCAACATGGACAGAGGCAGCAAATGGCGATGGTCCGGCCCCCAAATCAGGCGAATAAAATGAGGGACGACCAAGCCAACAAAGCCGATGGTTCCCGAAACAGCCACGGCTGCTCCTGTTAAAATGGAGCCGGCCGTCAGCACAATCAACTTCTTTCTGCGGACATTCACTCCTAGATGCTGGGCCTTTTCTTCACCAAACGACATTGCATTTAATTCAGCCGCATGGACCATCAGCAGGAAGGTGCCTGCCAGAAAAAACGGCAAGATAAGCTGAATATAATCCCAGCCTCGCATAGACACACTGCCGAGCAGCCAGCCGATAATTTGCCGGAGCTCCTCGCCCGTCAAAGCAATCATTAAAGAAATGATCGCTCCTGAAAAGGAGCTGAATATAATTCCTGTTAAAATAATCGTTTCCACCTTCATCGACCGTTCAATGGCCTGGGCAAACAATATAACAATGAAAATGGTCACAATCGAAGCGGCAATGCTGACAACAGGCAGCGTAAATCCGGATAGCCATGGAAGCTGTATATTAAAAAACAGCACCATAACCGCACCTGCAGAGGCACCAGATGATACGCCAAGCGTGTAAGGATCAGCAAGCGGATTGCGCAGCAGCCCTTGAAAAGCGGCGCCTGCCACCGCCAAAGAAGCTCCGACAAGACCAGCTAACAACACTCGCGGAAAACGGATTTTCCAGACGATGTTATCAAAGGAAGCGTCCACTCCATCGAGCGGCGTTCCGAAAAAATGATGGGATAATAAGAAAATGATATCCCGAACCGGAACTTGAACCGTTCCGATCGAGATACCTGCAAATACTGAGACAATAAAAAATATAAAGACAAACAAGTACGCCGAAAGTTTATTTTTTGAAAACATCTGGATAAATTGCTTCGGCAAGTTCTTCTACTCCTTCAACAAGACGCGGACCCGTACGGTTAACGAGATCAGCATGAACGTCATGAACGTCTTTGTTTTTAACAGCAGTTATCGTTTCCCAGCCTTTGCGGCTAAGTACTTCTTCCACTGGCTTTTGCGTGTAATAGCCATGTGTTGTAATAATAACATCCGGATTTTTCTTAATAATCGCTTCCTCTGTCATTTGTCCCCAGCCATCTTGATCAGCTGCTGCATTTTTTGCATGAATCAGATCAAGCATTTCCTGCATGAACGTATTTTTTCCTGGCGTGTAAATTTCGGGAGCCGGCGACACTTCGATAAATACGCTTTTTTCTTCTTCTTTTTTAATTGCTTTCGCTTTTTCGGCGATTTCAGTTAAATCCTCTTTCATGTCCGTGACGATATCTTCTGCTTTGTCACTTGTGCCTGTCGCTTTGCCGATCATTTTAATAGAATCGTACACTTCATCAAAATTTTGGGCATCGTTAACGACGAGCACATCAATTCCCGCTTCCTCCAGCTGCTTAAAACCTTCCTTAGCGTTATGAGCGGAGCCGTGGGCCAATACAAGATCCGTGTCAAGTCCGATAATTTTTTCGATATTATATTCCATACCGCCCACTTTTTCCTTGGAGCTCACTTCTTTTGGATAATTGTCGTTATCGGATACCCCTACAATTTCCTTGTCTAAATCCAGCTCATAAGCGATTTCGGTATTACTTGGAATCAGAGAAACAATCCGCTTCGGTTTTTCCTCAATGACAACCTCTTTCCCATCAGCATCTTTAATCGTTACAGGAAAAGCCGCTTGCTCGCTTTCTTTCGGCTGATTGGCTTTCTCTTCTTTTTCAGGGGCGGCTTTGTCACTTCCGCAGCCGGCCAGCAAACCCGCAGCCAGCATAAAAGACAACGTATACTTCGATAACTTCTTCATTACTTTCTCTCCCTCATTCTTCTAAAAAATATCCATAAAAAAACACCTCTACGCTGTGGAGAGATGCAGTGAAAAAGGACCGCCCGGCAACAAACAATAAGCAGGCCGCTTTTACACCACCCTATCCGCGTAGGTTACCGGTGCTCTAAACCAGGCAGGTTTTCTGGCTTATGAAATGGCTGCATTTCATTCACAGTGGCGGGACCGCGCTGGACTTTCACCAGCTTGCCCTTTTAAAAAGCCGGATCATTCGGCTTTACCTGGTCCAAATTATGTAGTTTTCCGCTTAGCTACATTATACACAAAAAAAACTTTACTTTCATACAATTTTAAAATCATTCTTCGCTTGCTGGCACTAATTTTTTTCATCATTCTTCACCTTTATGTTTTAGAAAAACCGAAAGTGGAATAGGATAATAAAAAAAGGAAGGAGCGGTAAAATGAATCTTGCCACTTTAATTGGACTGGTTGTTCTATTGCTTGCCATTGCTCTTATTTTAGTGTACTTTCTTCGCCAAGCCTTCGATTCCTCTGATACAAGCCGGATTGACGAGATGCCTGAAGATGATCCTTATTTAAACGATCGCGATCAGGCGCATGACCGCCATTTGTAATCCCCGCTAAAGAAACACAAGAATACAATAAAAATGTTTTCCCAAACATCTGATAAACCAAAAAATCCATCCGGATAAGCGGACGGATTTTTTGGCTTAAATGAAAGAGTAATTACCGTTCAGCAACCGCCGGTGAATCGGCGATTTCAAGTATCGCTTGCTTCATAATTCCAGCCATTCTTGTTAATTGTTCATAGCTGGAGGCAAGCGGCGGCATGAACACTATCACATCACCAAGCGGCCGGGTCAGCATCCCGAGCTCTCTCATCCGCAATGTCGCCCGGTAAGCCACCCTCTCTTCAGAAGGAAACGGCTCCTTCGCTGTTCGATCTTTTACCACTTCAATCCCGCACATAAAGCCTAGCTGGCGTACTTCCCCCACATGCGGCAGCTCGGCGATTTCAGCTAACAATTTAGTGATATACTCCGCTTTCTCAGCAGCTTGCTTCACTACCTCTTCTTTCTCAAATATATCGAGGTTTGCTAAAGCAGCCGCACAGCCAAGCTGATTCCCTGTATAAGAATGACCATGAAAAAATGTTTTCATCTCGGCATAATCTCCGTAGAACGCTGCATAAACCTCTTCTGTCGTCAGCGTAGCAGCAATCGGCAAGTACCCTCCCGTAATCCCTTTGGCCACTGTCATAATGTCCGGGGCTACGTCTTCATGCTCTACCGCAAACATCTTGCCCGTGCGGCCGAATCCGGTCGCCACTTCATCAACAATCAAAAGAATATTAAATGCTCGGCAAAGCCTCTCTAATTCCTTTAAATAGCCAGGAGGCATAATATGCATGCCGCCTGCCCCTTGGACCATCGACTCTACAATGAGCCCGGCAATCTCGTGATGACTTTCTTTAAACAGCGTCTGCATAGCCGCGAGCGACTCCTCCTTCGCTGTTTGTCCGTCCCCTGAAGGATGCCAGCTTGCTGATGGAAACGGCACTGCAAATGAATCGAACATTAATGCGCTGTATACGCGATGATAAATGTCGATGGATCCTACGCTGATCGCCCCCACCGTATCGCCATGATACCCGTTTGCAAGTGTAACAAATTTTGTTTTTTTCTCTTTTCCTTTGTTTTGCCAATATTGATAAGCCATTTTGATCGCTATTTCTACCGACTCCGCTCCGCTGTCTGAATAAAATACACGCGTTAAGTTATCCGGTGAGATCTCGATCAGCTTTTCAGCTAATTGAATAGACGGCACATTGGCGGCTCCAAGCAAAGTCGAGTGGGCAATCTTTTCAAGCTGCTCCTTGATCGCCTGATTAATTTCCGGACGGCGGTGACCATGCACGTTCAGCCATAAAGAAGAATAGCCATCTAAATATTCGTTTCCATAAATATCCCGCAGTACGATCCCCTCACCGCTCTCGATAATCAGCGGGGCTTCCTCGTAATCCTTCATTTGTGTAAACGGCAGCCACATATGCTTTTGGCTAATTTCATATAAACGCGTTGCGTCCACTTTCGATCCCCTCCATCAGTCTGTCAAATGCCCAATTCTTAACGATTTCAGAACGTCGTCCGCGTTCCTGAAGAGCCTGTTGAATATCTTCAATGAATGGAATATGCCCGATCACAGGAAGACCGGACCATTCCTGAATCACCCGCATATTATCCTGCTCCATGGTCTTTTCCCCTGGAACGATGCTTGAAAAGACAAGGCCGGCAATTGGCAAGCTCCTTTTCTGAAGTGCTTCAATGGTCAGCATCGTATGATTAATGGTCCCGAGCCCTGTCCTTGCTGCAATGACGACCGGTAAAGCCGCTTCTGCCATCACATCAATCACGCTGCTTCCTTTCCTGTTCAGCGGAACAAATACCCCTCCGGCTCCTTCTGCTAAGACAAGCTGCTTTCCCGCTGATCGTCTTCGAATTTCCTTAACGATCGCCTCTTCGTCAATTATCGCTTGCTCTTCCTCAGCCGCTAAATGAGGAGAACTGGCTTTTTTAAACAAATATGTATGTAATTTTTCTCCTCTCATTTCCGGAAGCAACTGATACATATCAACATCTGGCGCCCTCCACTCACCATTTTTCCATTCCGCTCCGCTTTGCACAGGCTTGTATGGGACAGCTTCTATTCCTCTTTCCCTCAAACCGTGAGTAAGCAAAACCGTGGCAACCGTCTTTCCTGCATCCGTATCTGTACCTGTGATAAAAATGCCAGGCATGAAATTCACTCCTTTTTAAAATTGGTAAACCATATTTACAAAAATGTTAACATATGAAAAAATGATAAACAATCCTATTTTTTAAAGGAGTGAAAAAAGTAAAATGAAAACTTATGAGATTGTTGTTTGTGCGCTTTTTGCCGCCCTAATGGCTATTGGCGCCAATGTGTCCCCTTTTTTGACGATCGGCGGCGTGCCGGTTACATTGCAGCTGATGTTTGCTATCCTGGCCGGCGGATTGCTCGGAAGCCGGCTCGGCTCCTTCTCCATGATGGCTTACGTATGTATCGGGCTTGCCGGCGCTCCCGTGTTTGCCCAATTTAAAGGAGGTCCGGCAAGCATTCTCAGTCCCACATTCGGATTCGTGCTTTCTTTCATCGCAGTAGCTTATGCGACAGGCAAGCTTCTCTCAGAACCTGCGAAAAAAGCGGCCTATTTATATACAGGTGCCGTTGTTATTCTTTTGAATTATGTTATTGGCACTCATTATATGTATGCCGCCTTTAGATGGTGGGCGGAGGCTCCGCAAGGATTCAGTTATGCTGTCGCCTGGTCGTGGATGGCTGCCTACTTGCCGCTTGACCTTGCAGTGATCGCTTTGTCTCTCGCTTCTGTGCCGAAGATTCGTTTAGCCTTAAGCAAACGGAGTGTTTATATAATAAAAGAGTAAATAAATTTTTTCCCTCCCTTCTTGATTTCTCTTCATAATCTTCCATTTTCTGTGTATAGTTGAAGTATTGCTACGGATTAGAGGAGAACCTAATGAAGATAAGAGAGTGGGATCGCAGTTTAAAAGTTCGTTTAATCGGGGAAAGCGTCATGAATGTGACCTTTTGGATGTTCTTCCCTTTTCTTGCTATTTACTTTGCCGAGGAATTTGGGAAGGGCAAAGCCGGAATGCTTCTTATCCTTTCCCAGCTATTTTCAGTCATTGCTAATCTGGCTGGCGGCTATTGTGCAGACCGCTTCGGCAGGAAGCGGATGATGGTGCTGTCATCTTTCGGACAGGGACTGGCTTTTCTTATTTTTGCTTTTGCCAATTCTCCATGGCATGAATCAGCGCTTCTTGGCTTTTTCGCCTTTTCTATTGCCAGCGTGTTCGGCTCCCTTTATTGGCCGGCAAGTCAGGCAATGGTGGCTGATGTAGTGGAAGAGAAAGACCGGAGTGATGTCTTTGCTGTTTTCTACACCTCAATTAATATAGCAGTCGTCATTGGTCCTATCCTTGGCGGCATTTTCTTTTTCACCTACAGATTCGCATTAATGCTGTTTGCGGCCCTTACCTGCTTCTCGCTTGCTTTTACCGTTTGGAAATGGATAGCAGAAACCAACCCAGGGGTCTTACAAGCCTCCTCAGCTAACAATAACAAATGGTACAGCGTGATTATTGCGCAAATCAAAGATTATCAGGTAATTGTGCGCGATAAAATTTTCCTGTTGTTTATCATCGCGGGAATTTTGAGCTCCCAAACCTTCATGCAGCTCGATTTGCTCATTCCTGTTTATACAAAGGAATCCATTGATATCCAAACCATCTTTTCACTTGGTGATTGGGTGGTTTCTATTAGCGGAGAAAAAGCTTTCGGGCTGCTTGTTTCAGAAAACGGGCTGCTTGTCGCCTTGTTTACAGTCGCTATCTCCAAATGGGTGTCACGCTTCCATGAAAAAAATGTCTTTGCCGCATCCTCTATTTTGTATGCAGCTTCGATGTGGATGTTTGCCCTGACTGACTGGTTTTGGGGATTTGTGGTGGGAATGGCTGTATTTACTCTTGGTGAATTATTAATTGTCGGGCTCCAGCAAAGCTTTATTTCCGTGCTCGCGCCTGAGCATATGCGTGGCCAGTACTTTGCTGCTGCCAGCCTGCGCTATACGATCGGCCGCATGATTGCTCCTGCAGCCATTCCTTTGACTATGTGGATTGGCTATTCTTGGACGTTTTCACTGATTGCCGTGCTTTCTTTGACAAGTGCTGCCATTTACTATTATATGTTTATCCTTCACAGTCAGAGGAAAAAGAGTGAATCTTAAAAAGGGCAGGCTCTCAGACTGGAGACAAACTCAATGAAAATGAAAGTTTGTCTCCAGTCTTTTTTGTTTGCTCACGGATGGGACCTGTTGATTTCCATTCTAATCAACAGAGTGAACAACGCTAAGGCAGCCGTATAAGAAAACTTACTTGAAAATAAATAGACTAAACGCTTGAGCATGCATTCGCAGATGCTTACTTTCACTGCAATGAACCTCAAGAAAATGGCCCAAATCATCGCCTCAGAGAGTCTATCTTTCTTTTAAATGACTTAAAAACCATCTACAACACGAAAGAGGTTCGGAATCATCTCATTCCGAACCTCTTTTGTCGACAAACTGAGGGCTGGACCCGGCCCTTCCTTTTTATAAATTTATGACTGCTTTTGCAAAGGGGTCTCCGCCACAACGACTCCATCCTCATCCGCATACACATACTGTCCGGGCACCCATTTGACCTCCCCAAATGCCACAGGAATATTTTCTTCTCCTTCTCCCCTTTTAATGCTCTTCAGCGGATTGCTGCCTAAAGCAAGCACACCGATATTTAGTTCTGCAAGCGCCGCCGTATCGCGCACACAGCCGTTAATAATAATCCCGCTCAATTTCCGCTCTTCGGCGATTTCGCCTAAACGGTCTCCGAGCAGTGCACACCGCTTCGAACCGCCCCCGTCCACTACTAATACATGACCCTCTGGAATCGTTTGCAGCGCTCTTTTCACGAGCACATTATCCTCAAATACTTTTACCGTAGAAACCGGTCCTGAAAAGCGCTGTCTTCCCCCATAGGACTTGAAGTCCAAATAACATACCTGCAATTTCTCTGCGAAATCATCACATAAATCCGCTGTTTTCACATCTGTTTCGATCATCATATCTTCCCCCTTTTCCCCTGGTTATTGTTTTCATTCGACGCCTGTCTCCTTTTTCCTGTTTGCCTTCTGCTTTTGCATGTTTTCGTTTCGTGCCAGCGGGTACTTGTTAAAGGAATGACCCTGTACGATTTTAGGAGGATAAAAAATGCCCACCAAAAAAGTAATTGGTTTATGCAGCAGTGAAATTGATGCCATCCGCCGTATTGAAGAATTAAAGGTAGAAGGGGTTGCAGCCAGCCAATTGTATGCCATAACGAAAGACGCGGACTTTCATTTAATGCTTCAAAATCGTTCTGGAGCAAAGGTAATTTCGGCAGGGCCATCTATGAAGGATAAGATGAAGGCTGTATTTTCAAAGGAGGCTCCTGTAAAAGAATATTTACTGGAGTTTGGCCTATCTGAGGAAGATGCTGAAGCCTATTACAAAAACGTAGAAGAAGATTTAATTTTGCTTGCAGCCGATAAAGAAAGTACTCAAGCAACGGAAGAAACAGCAGCCGGGATTGCCAATCCTCCTCTGCCTGATAGAGAAGAAGCAGAAAGGCGCCGTCTGATGAAGGAACAGAGAACAACTGAATCGGCAGCATTGGAGGAATCCACGCTTCCCCCGGATCAGCAAGCACTCTATCGAGATTACTTGTAAAACATTTAAAAGTTTCAATTATATCACAAAGGGTATGTAAACACCATAAGTCATTAGAACTTTTTACAAGGAGGCTATATCAATGAATAACGATAAAAAATTTATTGGCGTGTTTAATACTCAATCGGAAGTGATCAGCAAAATCGAACAGCTAAAGGCAGAAGGCTATACAGAAGCAGACATTTATGCAGTAGCAAAGGATACTGAGCATGTTTCGATGGTGAGAGGACGAACGGGAGTCGAAGTAGAATCAGCAGGAACAGACGGTTCTTGGATGGATAAATTTATGGCTTTCTTATCAGGAGAAGACGAAGTCCGGGGCGGATTGCGCAATATGGGATTAGCCGATGCAGAAGTGGACCGTTACTATGATGATATTAACGGCGGAAAAATACTTCTCTATGTCGACAAAGATTTCGACCGGTTATATGAGAACCGTCCGCTCACAGATGCGGCTGATCCTAATCTTGGAGCCAATACGCTAGGCGCAAGCGATCACATGGCAGATGGCTATGTAGAAGGCGTCCAGGCAGATAGAGCACCGGAGCTCGATACAACCAATATATCTGATGATTTAAATGACGAGCAGCGCATTCGTCTCCGTGAGGAACGCCTAGAAGTGGACAAGGAACGTGTTCAAAAAGGCGAAGTATATGTAGAAAAGGATATTGTGGAAGAGCCGCGCACAGTTGATGTTAATGTAGAACGGGATGAGGTGTACGTGGAGCGCCGGGCGGTAGATGAGGTCGCTGCTGCTCGAGACACTGCGCCGATTGTTGAAGACGACCATACGATCCGCATTCCGATTACAGAGGAACATGTGGAGGTAACGAAACGGCCGGTTGTTTCTGAAGAATTAGTCATCGGCAAGCGCAAAGTGCAAGATACAGAAACCGTAAGCGATACGATAAAACGGGAAGAAGCCCACATTGCCAAAGAAGGCGATATTGAGGTAGAAGAAGAGACAACTGATCCCCTTCTCCGTGACAATTCTGCTGATCGTCTAGACCGGCGCGACCGTTATTAATAATAGAAGGAAAATTTTAAATAGCCCTTTCTTAAGAAAGGGCTATTTTGTCTGTTTGAACGTCTTATGTCCAGGTGAAGGTCCAAAAATCCAGCTAATGACTAATCACCGGCTGCTGGCAAATTTATTTTTCGCTCTGCCCGCACTTTAAACATTCTCTCTCATGTCTAGTGTCCGTTGCTCCATAACACTTCGCGATCAGAAGCATAACGGGAAAACAGCTCATTTGCCCGCTTTCCGGTGCTGCCTGGGAATAACCGGCTGCCAATTTGCTTCACGGCTGTAATTTCTTGAATGGAATTAGTAAAAAATACTTCTTCCGCCTCCTCCACCTCTTGAGGAAAAAATATCCCTTCTTCAACGGCCATTCCTTTTTCCTTTGCCACACGGATAACATATTTCCGGGTAATTCCGTTTAGAATCCCTGTTTCAATCGCCGGCGTGTAAAGAGTGTTTCCTTTCACCCAAAAAATATTAGAAACTACCCCTTCAGCTACTGCCCCTGCTTGATTCAAAAAAATGCCTTCCACTGACCCGTCTATTCCCGTTTCCCGCTTGCCGGCAATATTATTTAAATAATGATGGGACTTCAGCCGTTCATTCATTTCAGGGGAGTTTCTCTTGATCGTTAACCATTGCCCCGTTTTTTCCAGCAGTCCTCCAGGCGGCGGCAGCGGCTTTTGAAAAACGATCACATTCGGCTGCTCATAAGCTGCGGTCTGTAACCCAATTTCACCATTGCCCGCCGAAACGTTGAAGCGGATATACGAATGCTTCCATTCGTTGGCTTCAGATAACTCATCCAATATCTCCACTGCTTCTGAGCGGCTGAATTGCCTGTTAATCATTAGCGCCTTTAAGCTGCGGTTTAAGCGGTCTAAATGATCGTCCATTAAAAAAGGATGCCCGTTATATACGCGAAAGGTTTCAAATACACCCATCCCGTATAAAAAACCGTGATCAAACGGAGAAATGACCGCCTGCTCACGAGAAACAACCTCTCCATTTAAATAAATAAACATCTTATACCTCCGTCTTCACTCTCCGGTAATAACGGATAAAGCTTTCAAGCATTTCTTTTCCTCCATATGTCATAATGGATTCCGGATGAAATTGCACACCTTCAATAGGAAGCTCTTTATGACGGATGGCCATAATCTCACCTTCCTTAGTCCAAGCAGAGATTTCAAAACAACTTGGCAGCGTCTCTTTGCGCACAATTAATGAATGATAGCGCGTCGCCGGAAATGGGTCAGGCAGGCCTTTGAAAATCGTCCGGCCATCATGAAACATAGGAGATGTCTTCCCGTGCATGAGCCGGCTGGCTCGAACCACCTCTCCGCCAAAAGCTTGAGCGATAGACTGCTGCCCCAAACACACGCCGAATATCGGAATTTCACCCGCAAAGGAGCGGATAGCTTCTAAGCTGATGCCAGCTTCATTCGGTGTGCATGGGCCTGGCGAGATCATTAAAAAGTCCGGCTTCAGCTTTCTGATTTCTTCGATAGTCATCTCATCATTCCGTTTCACCACCAGCTCTTCTCCCAGCTCTCCTAAGTACTGAACAAGATTATAAGTAAAAGAGTCGTAGTTATCGATCATTAAAATCATGCGTGTTCTCCTCCTGATTGCACAGACGCCAGCCTTTTTTCCGCGAGTTCCTTCGCTTTCCAGACAGCCTTTGCTTTTTTCAGCGACTCCTTGTACTCGCTCTTTGGGTCGGAATCGATAACGATTCCCGCCCCTGCCTGGACATGACACATGCCGTTTTCAACAATCATTGTCCGAATGACAATATTCAGCTCCATATCTTCATTAAAGCCGATCCATCCAATGGACCCGGTGTACAGGCCGCGCCTTACTGGTTCCAGCTCCTCAATAATTTCCATCGTCCGGACTTTTGGCGCCCCAGTAATCGTTCCTCCCGGAAAAACGGCATGAATCACATCAGCATTGGTTTTCCCGGCAGCAAGTGTGCCGCGCACATTGGAAACGATGTGCTGGACATGGGAATATTTTTCAATCACCATAAATTCATCTACTTCAACAGAGCCGTATTCACTTACCCGGCCTAAATCATTTCGTTCCAAATCAACGAGCATAACATGTTCAGCACGTTCTTTTTCATTCTCAATCAATTCTGAAGCCAGGCGTAAATCGTCTGCATCGTCTTTTCCGCGTGAACGGGTGCCGGCAATTGGCCGTGTGCTTAACTCGGTTCCTGATTTCTTTACCAGCAGCTCCGGGGAGCCGGATACGATTTGAAATTCAGGGGTATGAATATAAGCCATATACGGAGAGGGATTCAGCCTTCTTAATTCCTCATAAACAGCCAGCGCCGGAACAGAAAGCGGCTTGGACTGACGGACAGATAAATTAACCTGGAAAACATCTCCCTCAGCAATATATTGTTTTGTTTTTTCAACTGCCGCTTGGAACTCTTCTTCCGAAAAAGATACCTTTAACTCATCGGCAGCAGGATCTGCGGCTCCCTCGGCTTCTTCATGGAATACAGCGGTCCACTTCTCTTCCGCTTGCTGCAGCTTCTGTTCTGCTGCTTTCTCCCCGCCAATAACGAGCAGCCAAAGAGTGCTTGTTTGGTGATCAAAGACAGCCCATTCATCAAAAACTTGAAAATAGAGAACTGGCAGTCTAAGGTCCTCCTCCGCACAATCCGGCAGCTTTTCAATATAACGGGCATAATCATAGCTGATATAGCCGATCGCCCCGCCTTGAAAATCAGGAAGCCCTTCTTGCTTAGGAAGTTGGAATTCTTTCATCCAACTCTCCAATTCAGCAAGCGGCGCTCCCTTGCGCTTTTCTTCACTGTCTGCCGTCTGAATTTGAATGCCTTCCTCGTCAGACAGCACAACCGCTGACGGCGATAACCCGGCTATGCTGTAACGCCCTCCTCTTCCGCTTTCAAGAAACACATGATGGGCTTCACTTTTAGTCAGAGATTTATATTGATAGAAAAACTTTTCCTTAGTGTAAGGAAGCGTTCGGTAACATATTTGTCGTTCATTCACTCGTTTTCATCCTTTTTTGTCTTAGTCTTTTTCATCATACTAGACAAGCCGGAAAGAAAAAAGCATCGAAACAGCATTTTTTTGCCGTTGCTTTTCTGTTCGCGGCCTCTATCTTTTATAATAGAAGAAAACGAGTAAAAAAGGCGGCGGGAAACAATGGAAGACCATACTTCAATCCAGAAGGCTCAATCAGCAATCACAGCAGAGACCTTAATGAAAGACCTTCAGTCCCTTGGAGTGAGACAAGGAGATGTTCTTATCGTGCATTCTTCTCTGCGTTCCATCGGCTGGGTGGCTGGCGGCGAAAACACTGTGATCCAAGCACTTATGGAATCCGTTTCCAGCAGCGGAACCATTGTCATGCCGGCACAAACCAGCGATAACACAGATCCAAAATACTGGAAAAATCCGCCGGTACCAGAAGAGTGGTGGCCGAGTATTCGTTACTTCATGCCTGCCTATTTGCCGGATATCACCTCTACGTTAGGGATGGGACGGATCGCTGAAGCCTTTCGGACGTTTCCTGATGTCAAGCGAAGCGGCCACCCCTCTTGTTCGTTTACAGCATGGGGAAAGCATGCTTCTTTCATCACTGACCATCATTCAGTGGACTTTGCCTTTGGAGAACAGTCACCGCTTGCCCGATTATATGAGCTTGATGCGGCCGCTTTATTTATCGGCACGGACTACAGCTCATGTACCGCTATGCACCTTGGTGAATACCGGGCAAACGATGGCCGCAAAGCTTTTAAGCAAGGCTCAGCAATGATGGAAAACGGAGAACGGGTCTGGCGAGTTTATTGGGAGCTTGAAGAAACATCCGAGCGGTTTAATGAAATCGGCCAAGCCTTCGAACAAGAAATCCCGGTTGCGACAGGCTCTCTCGCCCAGTCTGCTTGCAAGCTGATTCCTATTCGTCCGCTTGTTGATTTCACCGCCCGTTACTTCAACAGCCTTTCAAAGCAACAAAGCGATTAACTGCTGCTGGAAAGGGAGCCTCTTCTTCCAGCTCCGCCCATCCTTGCTCTATCGCCTCTAAAAAAGAATGAACGGCGATCTGCTGAACAAAGATGGCTTCAAAACCAATTTCCCGCAAAAGATCCCAATAATCTGGCAGGCTGCCTATATACTTTGCGTCCGCCGATTGCTGCAGTGCAGAAGGCTCAGCCAAATCAATCACCAGGCGACCGCCCGGATTCAACAAATGAAAGCTCTGTCGCAGCCATTCTTCTCCATTCTCTAAGAAATGGATGCCCAACTGGGAGGCTGCCACATCAAATCCGGATTTCACAGAGTTGAAAACAGCGGAAGAAGCCATAACAATCCTGGCTTTATTCGCATGTATGATAGCGGGAGGCAAAGAGTCTCCAATCCATAATACATTCTCCTCCTGCTTGATATTTGCTGTTTGCAGAAAACTGCCGGATGAAATCGTCCATCCTAACACTTGGTCACTCGCTACTCCTTTTCGATCTGTTACCGCCATATGTCGTTCCTCCTTTTTTTAATAATCCAAACAAAAGAAAAACCTCTTCAGATAAGAAGAGGTTTTCAAATAATCCGCTCTCTTATCTGCCAGCTTTCGCTGCAAGAATTAGCACCGTGCCCCCATATACGGGGGTCGGTTGCCGGGCTTCATTGGGCTTGTCCCTCCACCTGCTCTTGATAAGATATTCATTGTTATTTAATTCATTCAGCTATTGTTAAGCCAACTAGTTGGCACTTTAAATAAATTCATTTTTCAGTTCATTCGAATTATTGCACGATTACACTCGGCTGTCAACCTGCTTTTTAAAAATATTCAGCTGGGCAATACGGCGAACAGCTTCTTGTATTTGTTCTTCAGATGCGACCAGGCCGGCACGGACATACCCCTCGCCGCGCTCGCCAAAACCAATTCCCGGTGCAAAAGCTACGCCTGCCTTTTCGAGAAGCAGCTCGCTAAACTGCTGAGATGTATACCCTTTCGGCACTTTCAGCCAGGCAAAAAAAGAGCCCTCCGGTGCGGTGACTTCCCAGCCAATTTCTTGTAAACGGCTGATGAGCAAGTTGCGGCGCGCCTCATACATCGCCTGCTGCTGATGCACCTGCTCCTGCGGACCAAGCAAAGCAGCTGCGGCTGCTTCTTGAATGCCCCCGTACAAACTGCAATGCAAATGTTCCTGCATTAACTCCAAGGCAGCAATCACGCTCGGATTGCCAACTGCAAATCCGATTCTCCAGCCTGCCATATTATATGTCTTTGACATAGTATAAATTTCAATGCCGTGCTCCTTCGCCCCATTGGCTTGAAGATAACTAATCGGTCTTTTCCCATCGAACCCAATAGCTCCGTAAGCAAAGTCATGAACAATACAAATCCCGTGTTCATCAGCAAATTGAATCGTCTTTTCAAAAAAAGCGGAATCTGCCATTGCTCCTGTCGGGTTATTTGGATAATTGATAAACAGGAGCTTTGCTTTTTCAGCTACCTCTTTTGGAATCTTTTCATAGCGAGGCAAAAAACCGTTTTCTGCTTCAAGCGGCAGCATGTGCATATCAGCGCCGGCAAGAGCGATGCCGGACCAATAGTCGGGATATCCCGGGTCGGGCACGAGCGCTATATCCCCCGGATTCAGCAAGCATTGCGGCAACTCGACTAATCCAGCTTTGCCGCCGATAATAAGGGCTATTTCTTTTTCCGGGTCTGCTTCAACGCCATACTCCCTTTTATAAAAATCAGCACAAGCCTTTTTCACATGGCTAAAGCCTTGGAAAGGCGGATATTTGTCATTAGCGGGATTGTCAGCTGCTGCCTTCAATGCCTCCTTGATATGGGAGAATGCTGGCTGGTCAGGACTCCCCTGTGCCAAATTGATTATGTCCTGTCCCTTGTCAGAGGCCTCCTTAATCTGTTGGCCCAATTTAGCGAAGAATTGCTCCGGCAAGGCCTGAAGCCGATTAGCTGTTTCAAAAGTCTTCATTCACGCAGCCCTCGCTTTCAAATTATAGTTAATAATGGTATAACGAAAGGGAGAGAAAGTAAAGTAAGAATTTTCGGAAAGGAAAGTGGGGTTGAAATGAAATTAAAAACTGCAGTTATCCAAATGGATATCGCCTTTGGCGATCCAGAGGAAAATTACAAGCGAGCAGAAAAATGGCTGCAAAAAGCATCTGATCAAGGCTGCCAGCTGGCGGTGCTGCCTGAACTGTGGACAACTGGCTATGATTTAACGAGGCTTGATGAGATCGCGGATAAGGAAGCAGCCAAGACAGTGCAATTCTTATCGGCACAAGCTAAAAAACATCGCATGCACTTAATTGGCGGCTCCGTAGCCAATGAAACACAAGAGGGTGTGGAAAATACACTAATTGTTATTAATAAAGAGGGAGAACTGCTGAAAAAATACAGCAAACTGCACCTGTTCCGGTTAATGGAAGAAGAGAAGTTTTTAAAAGCGGGAAAAGATGACGGCTTATTTATGCTTGAAAACGAACAGATGGCCGCTTTTATTTGCTATGACATCCGCTTTCCTGAATGGCTAAGAAAACACGTACTGGCAGGGGCGAACGTCTTATTTATCCCTGCTGAATGGCCGCTTGCCCGCAAGGACCATTGGCGGACATTGCTGATTGCCAGAGCCATAGAGAACCAAAGCTATGTTGTAGGCTGCAACCGCAGCGGTGAAGACCCTAAAAATAAATTCGCCGGCCATTCCATTATCGTTGATCCATGGGGAGAAGTGGTTGCCGAAGCAGGAGAAGAAGAGGAAATGCTCATAGCTGAAATGGATCTTTCGCAAGTAGCGGAGATAAGAAAACGCATCCCCATCTTCGAAGACCGCCGCCCGGCATTTTATGAGTGAACAGGAAGAAACCCGGGAAATTTCCCGGGTTTTCATCTAACGGCAGCCGAACTGCCTGAATAACAAGGACGGTTACTCTCCTGTTTAATCCCACTCATACGGTGTTTCCTGGTAAACATAATAGTTTAGCCAGTTGGAAAACAATAAGTGGGCATGCGAACGCCACTTGTTTATTGGCTTTTTTGTCGGATTATTGTCCGGGAAATAGTTTTTTGGCATGTCGATATCGAGCCCCTTCGCTAAATCCCGTGCATATTCTTCGGAAAGTGTATGCGCCTCGTACTCCAGATGTCCAGTAATCATAATATGGCGCTCATCTTTTGACATGATAATAAATGCGCCTGCTTCCTCGGAGTAAGCTAAAAGCTGCAAATCGTTATGGTCTTTAATCTTTTCTATCTCAACATCTGTGTAGCGAGAATGGGGCGCATAGAAAAGATCATCAAATCCGCGCATCAGCTTCACCGTAGGTTCATTCACTGTATGACTGAACACACCGGAACATTTCTTGGGCAATTCAAATTTGCCGATACCGAAATAATGATAAAGCGCTGCTTGGGCCCCCCAGCAAATGTGGAGAAGAGAAGTAACATTTGTCTTGGCCCAATCCATTATCTCTGTTAATTCTTCCCAGTAACTGACTTCTTCAAATTCCATCAATTCGATAGGCGCTCCAGTAATAATCATGCCGTCAATGCGCCTGCCCTTGACTTCCTCGAATGTTGTATAAAATTGCTGCAAGTGGGATTTGCTGACATTCCTTGATTCATATGTAGCTGTATACAAAAAAGATACGTTTACTTGAAGTGGTGTGTTGCCGAGCAGCCGCAGAAGCTGGGCTTCTGTTTTCTCTTTTTCCGGCATTAGGTTCAGAATTAAAATATTTAACGGACGGATATCCTGGCGGCGTGCCCGATCCACGTCCATCACGAAAATATTCTCTTTCTCCAGAATCTCACGTGCCGGCAATTGCTGCGGTATATTAATCGGCATCTTTCTACCCCCTTTTGGTTTTGAATTTTCAATAAACTATTATAGACAGCCCCTCTTGTAAAATACAAGAACTGTTTTTTCTCCTCGGGCTGTACCCGCGCAAAAAAAGCCTGCAAAAGAGCTTTTCTTTGCAGGCAGATAGATTATTTCAATTTTAATTTAGCCAGTGCATCAGCTAAAGCGGTATTAATCGGTTCATCCTTCGATTGCTTTTTCAAATATTGATTTACATCTTGCTTTGTCGCTTTATTTCCGGACTGTTGCTTCCGCCGCTTCTGGAAGGCCGACATTTTTTCTCTGTATCCGCATTTGCAGACAAAGATCTGTCCTTCCCCTTCCCCGCGAAGCTCAAGTTTTTTATGGCAGTTTGGACAGCGGGCATTCGTCAATTTTGCTACATTTTTGCGGTAGCCGCACTCTCGGTCCTGGCATACAAGCATCTTCCCTTTTTTTCCGTTCACTTCCAGCAATAATTTCCCGCAATCCGGACATTGGCTGCCTGTTATATTATCATGTTTGAACTTTCTGTCGCTGTTTTTAATTTCATTGGTTACTGCTTTGGCATAACTGCCAATTTCTTTCATAAAAGCTTGCGGCTTCAGTTTGCCCTTCGCAATGGCCTCAAGCTTTTGCTCCCACTCTCCTGTTAAAGCAGGCGACTTTAATTCGCTTGGCACCAGCTCGAGCAATTGCTTGCCTTTGGAGGTAAGAATGATATCTTTGCCTTTCTTCTCAATCAAAAAGGTATTAAACAGCTTTTCGATAATATCTGCCCGGGTCGCCACTGTTCCCAGTCCGCCTGTCTGGCTGAGCGTTTGTTTGAGCTGTTTGTTTTCCTCTTCCATGTACTTTGCCGGGTTTTCCATTGCTGACAAAAGGGTTCCTTCGTTAAAACGGGCCGGCGGGCTCGTTTCTCCCCGGGTAGGCGTTAACGCCGTTACTTCAAGCTCTGCTCCTTGTTTAACAGGAGGCAGGGAAGCTTCATCGTCTTCCTCTTTCCCGTACACTTCTTTCCAGCCAAGAGAAGTAATGACTTTTCCTTTAGCTGTAAATGTCTCTGATCCAATCTTTGCTTCCACTGTCGTTTGCTCATACTCAAACGGCGGCAGCAATACAGCTAAAAAGCGCTTAACAATTAAATCGTAAATCTTACGCTCCTTGTCGCTTAAATCATTTAAAATAGCCGTTTGCTCCGTCGGTACAATGGCATGATGATCCGATACCTTGGCGTCGTTGACAAAAGACTTGTTTGGCTTGATTCCGTTTTTCTTTACCTTAGCTGCATATTTCGTATAAGGATTAATTTCGACAGCCTCTACTCTCTCTCTCAGCGTATCCACCATATCGCTTGATAAATAGCGGGAATCGGTACGCGGATAAGTAACGAGTTTATGCTGCTCATACAGCTTTTGCATAATCGACAGTGTTTCTTTTGCCGAATAGCCAAAAATTTTGTGGGCATCGCGCTGAAGCTCCGTTAAATCGTACAACTCGGGAGCATAAGACTTTTTGGCCGCCTTTTTCACACTGGCAACCACCGCTTTTTGACCGCGAATCGCCTTTAAAAGTTGATCCCGCTTCTCTTCTGAAAAGGTTTTCGTGTCATTTGACTTTGCGTCTTTCCAGGTCAGCTTAATGTCTCCAGCGACGGCAGCAATGCCATAATAGCTTTTGGGCTTGAATTGCTTAATTTCTTCTTCCCTTTTTGCAATGATCGCCAGCGTAGGAGTCTGCACACGGCCGCAGGAAAGCTGGGCATTAAACTTTGTAGTTAAAGCCCGGGTAGCATTAATTCCGACAAGCCAGTCGGCTTCTGCACGAGCTACAGCGGAACGGTACAAATTTTCATATTCCCGGCCGTCTTTTAGGTTTTTAAATCCTTCGCGAATCGCTTTGTCTGTAACAGATGAAATCCATAAACGCCTTACCGGCTTTTTCACATGTGCTTTATCAATAATCCAGCGCCCAACGAGTTCCCCCTCGCGCCCGGCATCTGTAGCAATCACAATATCCTTTACGTCTTTACGGTTCAATTGCGTTTTTACGGCTTGAAATTGCTTGCCGGTTTTCTTGATGACAACCGTTTTTAAATGGTCCGGCATAAGCGGCAAATCAGCCAGATTCCATGTCTTGTATTGATTGCCATACGCCTCAGGGTCAGCATGAGTCACTAAGTGCCCAAGCGCCCATGTCACAATATAGCGGTCTCCTTCCAAAAAGCCGTTCCCTTTTTTGCCGCATTTCAACACGCGGGCAATATCGCGGGCAACGGACGGCTTCTCAGCTAACACGACTGTTTTGCTCATAGTAACATCCTTTCATTTTTACACTGCTCCTATTATATCATTTGTTCCGATAAATGGCGTTCTCCTGCCACTCTGTTTCTAACTCCAGGCGTATTCCAGCTGCTGGGCCGCCACGGCCAAATTTGCATACAACCAGCTGCTTGTTCTCAGTAAGCTCGTGACTTCCTTCTTTTTTTCGTTTATATTTGGTAAAAATATTGCATTTTAGCATATTTATCTATTACTCAGAAAGGAGTGTTCGTTATGCTATTGCAAAAACGCGGCGACATCCCTTACATTCTCGGACTAGTTTTTTTGCTTGCCGGTGTCATTTACTTTTTCGCGTCTAACTGGCCGCTGCTCGATCGTCCTGTAAAAATCGGACTGAGTATGCTGATGATTGCTGCCTGCTTTGTCATTTCACTCATGTATAAGAGGAGCGCCACTTTTGCTTATCTAAGCAATTGGTGGCTTCTGGCCTCAGCTATTGCCTTTGGTGCAGGTGTCGCCCTCGTTGGGCAAATGTATAATTCCCATGCAGATTCGTATGTATTATTCCTGATTTGGCTTATACCTGTTATTTTGCTTGCCGTGCTGACCAACTATCAGCCTTTTTTCTGGCTGTCGTTTCTGCTGCTGGAGCTGACGATTTGGCTGAAAATTTATCCTGTTGGCGTGCGGGTCGATTATTCAGATGCCGAAGAAGCTTTTCTGTATGGAGCGCTCATTGTACTTCATTTGCTTTTCTTTTATTTGCTGACAAAAGCCCGTCTTGAAAAAATCGGATTTCTTGCGCTTATTGTGACGCAGTATTGTTCTGTTTTTTTACTAGTCAAGCACTCTCTTTATCATCTTTTTTCTGATTTTGCCCCTTCGTCCGTTGCATACCTGGCTCTTCATGGAGTGTATATTTTTTTAATCGTGCGCTTCTGGAAAAGCTTTATGAACGACCGGAAAAGCCACCCGTTTATTATGGCTGTGCATTTGCTTTTCTTTGGGCTTTATGTAGTATATAATGCCTTTCTTATTTACATTATGATGTTCGGAGAAACTGTTTTTTTCACTGGCTTTCTTCTCCTGATTGCTGTCTTTGGATTCAGTGTCTATGTTTTGCAAAAGCTTGCAAAAACGGCGAAGGAACAAGATAAAAAATGGAGCCGTTACACATACAAGTTCTTTGTTGCTGTTCTTTCTTTTTTAGGGACGATTATCGCTATATTATCCACTAGCTCCTTTGCATTCCTGCTCTTTAGTGATGGGGAAGGATTAAAATATAGCTTTCTTTTCCTTGGTGCCGCCCTGGCTGTCTCCGGATTCTTTATCTCAAAAAAAGAATGGGTCGTTGTGCGCCTTACTTTACAGGTCACCGGCATCGCCTTTTTGTTTCTCTTTGCTTACTGGCAGGGGGAAACCTGGTTTTTCTGGCTGATGACTGTGCTTTTCCTCGCCATGAGCATTTTATTTTCTTCCTTGCGGGATGTGCTGCTCTATTACTTAGCCGCTAATGGCGCGCTTAGCAGCGCTGCTCTAGCTTCTCTATCAGATCTTGGCCTTTCTGAAGAATGGATGAAGCTTGTGTTTCTGTTATTGGGGATCTTCAATGCTGTTCTTTTTGCCAAACGGCCTGGACAGCGCCTCGGCTTGCTTGCCTATCTGCTGTCTCTTTATTATTTCTTTTCATTGACAGCTGAAGACGGGCAATTAGTTGTACTGTCTATCTTGTTTCATCTTATCTTTGCCGGGTATGCTTACTTTCATTTAGCGTATCCCCAAAGCCAATCCAGGCTCTATAAATGGGCAACCTGGATAGCTGTTTCCGCTTTTCTTGTCTGGAAATATTACGAGTTTATTTGGAAATTGCTGCACAAGTCGCTCGCATTTTTCATTGTCAGCGCCCTGTTTTTCCTTCTCTTTTACTGGTGGGGCAGAAAACATACAGAGACAGCCCGGAATATTAGGCAGTGGAGCTGGAGGCCGATTGCCATTCTTTTAACCGCCCAGCTGGCCTTTATTGGGATTGTCTCCTGGCAAAAAGAGCAGCTGTTGCAAAACGGAGAACTTGTCGCTCTTCAATTGGAGCCGCTGGACCCTCGTTCGCTGCTTCAAGGTGATTATGTTCAGTTGAACTACGCCATTCACAGCGCTTACCAAGAAGAGCAGCAACGGCGGGAGCTTCCAGAAGGAAAGCTCTACGTCGAGTTACAGAAAACGACGGAAAGCGTTCCTTATCACGGAACGGATATAGCGATTTACCAGCCTGTTCGTTTTACAGAGAAGGAACAGCCGGTGCTTGTTGATGGGAAAGCCGTCACTATCCGGGGAACAAGCCGCTATGGCAATCTCAACTTGGGCATTGAGCATTTCTTTATCCCTGAGAATACTGGAGCAGACTGGGAAGAGAAAAACATTGCTCTTGTGCGCGTAGCTGAAAATGGAGATGCAATTTTAGAAACATTGGTACGTAGAAACAAAGAGCAATAGCATGATATTTTTGTCAATTTAAAAGAAATTCATCCTACAAAAGCCGGGAAATATCCGGCTTTTGTAATGCAATTGTAATATTACACGATAAAGTGTAACATCACACCCTTCATTTTTCTGGTATATTAGCCTCAGATAAACATATTGCTACAAAAAATCCAATTTAGAAGCGGAAGGGTAACAGGGTGAATCGGATGAAAAAATGGTTAACTGCAATAGTAAGTTCGTTGATTTTAAGTGTCAGTTTATTAATGCCTTTACATTCAGCAGACGCAGCTTATTCTGCAGACTCTGTCATTGCTGAAGCGAAAAAACACATTGGTACACCGTATAAATGGGGCGGCACTACTCCAAAAGGGTTTGATTGCTCCGGATTTATTCAATACACACATAAGCAAGTCGGCCTGTCCTTGCCAAGAACAGCTGCACAAATGTACCAAAAAGGCACAGCTGTCAAGAAAAGCGACATGGAACCAGGCGATTTAATTTTCTTCAGTACATATAGCAAAGGCGCTTCCCATGTAGGTATTTACTTAGGAGATAACCAATTTATCCACTCAGCCTCCAAAGGAGTTCGCATTGATAAAGTAAGCAACTCCTATTATAAGAAAAGATACCTAGGCTCTAAGCGCATTGCCCAATAATAAATCATTAGAAACCCCGGCTCTCTCCATGAGCCGGGGTTTTCTGTTCATTTACAGCTAAGCTGTTTTCTCTTTCTTTACTTTTCTTGCCTCAATCATGTGAATATGATGGCCGTCCACATCGCGGATAATAAATTGATAGCCGTCCTGTTCCAGCGCATCGCCGAGAGCTACATCAATTTTTTGAGTCAGGAACCATCCGCCAAGCGTATCTACATCTTCTTCCTCTAAATGAATGCCAAGAAGGTCATTCACTTCTGTAATTAATACCCGCGCACTCAGCATATACTGCCCGGCAGCGATTTTTTGGATTTCCGGCTTCTCATCTGAATCAAATTCATCACGAATTTCACCGACAATTTCCTCTAAAATGTCTTCTACTGTCACTAGACCCGATGTGCCGCCGTATTCATCCAATAGTATCGCCATATGAATCCGCTCTTTTTGCATCTTTAGCAGCAGGTCGTGAATCGGTATCGTTTCAATTACGCTGATAACTGGTTTCACAAACCATTCCAGCGGCTGCTCATCGTAATTGTCCTTGCTTAAGAAATAAGAAAATATTTCTTTAATATTTACCATGCCGAGGATATTATCTTTATCCCCATCGTCTACTGGATAACGTGTGTATTTCTCGCTTTTTAAAATATCGGTGATTTCCGCCCATGTTAAATCTTTACTTAACGTCACCATCTCTGTGCGCGGCACCATAATCTCTTTGGCAATTCTTTCATCAAATTCAAAAATGTTATCCACATACTTATATTCCGATTGATTAATTTCCCCGCTTTTATAGCTTTCTGACAAAATAATGCGCAGCTCCTCTTCTGAATGGGCAACCTCATGCTCAGAAGCCGGCTCCAGTCCAAACAGGCCGGTGAAAAAGCGGGCTGAACTGTTCAATACCCAAATAAACGGGTACATCACCCGGTAAAACAATACAAGCGCTGGCGAAAAAGCTAAAGTTAGCCACTCCGCCTTTTGAATAGCCAGCGTCTTTGGCGCTAATTCTCCAATCACCACATGAAGAAAAGTGATAAAGGCAAAAGCAATAATAAAGGACAGCACTCCCGTTATAGACGGGGCTAAATCCAGCTTTTCAAAGAGCGGATGCAGCAAGCGCTCAACTGTCGGCTCCCCTAGCCAGCCAAGTCCAAGGGACGTAATAGTAATGCCGAGCTGGCAAGCTGATAAATATTCATCCATGTTCGTAACGACCTTTTTGGCAACGGTCGCCTTTTTATTTCCCTCAGCAATCAATTGATTGATCCGCGACATTCTGACCTTTACAATAGCAAACTCAGAAGACACGAAAAAGCCTGAGAAGCCAATTAATATGGCAATGAGCAAAAAATTGACGATAATCAAAGACGGCAAGGAAAGCAAAGAATGCAAGACGATAACTGGTCCCCATTCCTTTCTTGGCTTTCCTCTTTCACCTCCCGTGCAAGTTTATAATTCCCTTTTACCCCATTAGAAATCATTCGTAACAAAAAGAATCGTATGTAGAGAATGGCCAGCAGTTTCCATTTCCTTTATTCTTTTACCATTTTTACGAACCTATGCGCAGAAAACAGCGCTCTCTCCTTCATTTTAATAAAAATAAGGGGCAGTTTCCATTTTAAAGTCCCCATAGTAAAATGAAGAAAGGCAAGTTACTTTATGATGAGAGGTTTTGAACATGAGCATTTTAACAGTTGAGCATTTAAGCCACGGTTTCGGAGACCGGGCCATTTTTGATAATGTATCTTTCCGTCTTCTGAAGGGTGAACATATCGGGCTGATCGGCGCGAACGGGGAAGGCAAGTCCACCTTCATGAATATCATCACCGGACAGCTTCAGCCGGACGAAGGCAAAATATCCTGGGCGAAGCATGTTCGCGTCGGCTATTTAGATCAGCATGCCATTCTTGAACGCGGGATGACGATCCGTGATGTTTTAAAAACTGCTTTTCAATATTTGTTTGATTTAGAAACAGAAATGAATGACTTGTTCGCGAAAATGGGCGAAGCCTCTCCAGAAGAATTGGAGAAGCTTCTCGAAGAAACTGGAACCATTCAAGATTTGTTGACGAACAATGATTTTTATGTGATCGATGCTAAAGTAGAAGAAATTGCGCGCGGACTCGGACTCGATGAGATCGGCCTTGATCGTGACGTTCACGATTTAAGCGGCGGGCAGCGGACGAAAATATTGCTGGCTAAGCTGCTTTTAGAAAAGCCGGATATCTTGCTTCTTGATGAGCCGACAAACTATTTGGATGAACAGCATATTGAATGGCTGAAGCGCTACCTGCAGGAATACGAAAATGCCTTTATTCTTATTTCTCATGACATTCCCTTTTTGAATAGTGTCATTAATTTAATCTATCACATGGAAAATCAAGGATTAAATCGTTATGCAGGCTCCTACGATGAGTTTATGAAAGTGTATGAAATGAAAAAACAGCAGCTTGAAGCCGCCTATAAAAAGCAGCAGCAGGAAATTGCTGATCTGAAAGACTTCGTGGCCCGCAACAAAGCACGGGTATCGACAAGAAATATGGCGATGTCGAGACAGAAAAAACTCGACAAAATGGAGGTTATCGAACTTGCCCAAGAACGCCCTAAACCTGAGTTCCATTTTAAAGAAGGCCGGACATCCGGGAAGTTAATCTTCGAAACCAGCAACCTCGTTATCGGTTACAATGAACCGCTGTCCAAGCCGCTGAATTTGCGCATGGAACGAGGGCAAAAGGTCGCTTTAACCGGGGCAAACGGCATCGGGAAAACCACTCTGCTCCGCAGTATCCTTGGTGAAATCCAGCCGTTATCAGGCACAGTGGAACGAGGAGAGTCCCTGCAAATCGGCTATTTCGAGCAAGAGATCAAATCCGACAACAACCGGACTTGCATCGAGGAATTATGGAGTGAGTTTCCAGCCTTCACTCAGTATGAAGTTCGCGCCTCTTTAGCAAAGTGCGGATTAACAACGAAACATATAGAAAGCAAAGTCAGTGTCTTAAGCGGCGGCGAAAAAGCAAAAGTACGGCTTTGTAAATTGATCAATAAAGAAACCAACCTGCTTGTTCTTGATGAACCGACTAACCATTTGGATGTAGATGCCAAAGCGGAACTGCTGCGCGCCTTGAAAGCGTACAAAGGGAGCATTTTACTCATCTCCCATGAGCCAGAGTTCTACCAGCAAGTGGCAACAGAAGTATGGAACTGTGAATCATGGACGACAAAGGTGTTTTAAAACGGTCAATCGAACATAGAAAAGTGGTCTGTATACCTTTAAATCTTGTGCGCCTCCGCCGGAGCATAGGCAGAGGCGCTATTGCTTTTTACAGCTGAAAAAGCTGTGTCTAAACGCTTATTTTCCTGTCCACCCTAAGATTCGACAGTATTCGCTGTCATCTTTCGGTACAATAAGTAGAAAAATGCGGCAAATCAGAAAAACAACTTATTTATATAGGAGCGTGCCAAAATGGCCAAACGAATTGCTTTATCTTGGAGCGGAGGCAAAGACAGCTGCATGGCTCTTGAACGGTTAGTTGCTGCCGGCTATGAAGTGGTCCTTCTTGTCACCACTGTCCCTCAAGAATTAAACCGGACATTCGCTCATGGAGAAAAAATAGAAATGATTGAACAGCAAAGTGACTCTTTGTCGATACCTGTCCACTTTATTCGTTGTTCATTGAATGCTTACACTGAGACATTCATCGAAGATTTAGTCCAGCTTAAAAGCCGTTACGGCCTGGATGGCATAGCCTTCGGAGACATTTATTTAGAAGGGCATCGGCAATGGGGGGAAGATGTTGCCGCTGCGGCTGGCTTAGAAGCTCTCTATCCTCTTTGGTGCCGCCCTGAGGATAGTGTGAATTTGTTAACTGCTTTTATTGAATTAGGATACAAAGCGGCTGTTATCCGCATACGCAAGGATGTACTGGATGACTCTTGGCTTGGAAAAGAATTAGATCAGAATTTTTTAAAAGCCATTCAACAACAAACGGTTTGTCCGCTTGGCGAAAACGGCGAATTTCATACGTTTGTTTGGGACGGACCCCTTTTTCAGTACCCTGTGCGATTCACATACGGACAAGTCCTTTCACAGGATAGCAGCCAGCGGCTAGAAATTCATCCGCTCATTTAATGAATCAATCAAAAAAGGGGGTTCGTTAATGCCAAAACGTATACAGCAGACCGAAAAAAAAGCGCACCTTTATATGTGGTCTTCCTTTGCTGTATTTCTTTCATTGATAAGCTTTTCCGGCCTGTTTTCTTCAGCATATGAACCCTTGAAAAACAATTTTACCCTGATTCATTTCGTATTAGAGTTTGTCAGTATTGCCGTTTCAGCCATTATTGCAAGCAACGGCTGGGTGGCATTCACCCATACTTTAGCTATGAACCGGCTGCTGTTTTCCAGTGCATTTGTAGCTGTTGCCTTTTTCGATCTCATGCATATTCTCACATTTTCCGGAGCAGTCACCTTTATAGAAACAGATGCAAGCTCCTTGACAATATGGTTCTGGGTATTGGGACGGCTGGCTCAGTCAGCTTCCCTCGCCTTCATTGTGTTTTCTGCTGACAGAGGAACAGCGCCGCGATCTACGCGCTGGCTGACTTATGGCTGTTCTCTGCTGCTTGCGGTTTTAATTTCAATTATGGTGATTCTCTATTCCGGCAGCTGGCCAGCCCTTGTTCAATATGGGCATCCGACAAAAGTAAAAAATGCTGCAGAATATCTTTTCATCGCCATTCACTTGCTCATGCTAGTAAAGTCCGCCATTGTGTATAGAAAACAACAAAGGATAGAGCTTCTTTTAATTATTCTGTCTTCCTATTCTTTAATTTTTTCTTCCTGGCTAATGACGCTTTATCAGTCTCCATATGACTATCTTAGCTTTGGCGGGCATTTATTCAAAGTGCTTGGATACTTTTTTCTGGTAAATATTATTTTCAAAGTCAACATCGAGCATCCCTTTAAACAAGTGGAAGAATTCAGCAGAAGAAACCAGCTGCTGCTCGATAGTGTAGGCGAGGGCATTTATGGGCTCGACAGCGATGGCCGGACCATATTTATCAATAAGTCAGCCTTGCGGATGTTAGGCTATACAGAAAAAGAGGTAATGGGCCGAAAACTCCACTACCTCATTCATTATAAAAAAGAAAACGGCTTTCCTTATTCGCCCAAAGAGTGCCCTATACGACAAACCAGTCTGGATGGCATCAACCGCAAACAAGAATCTTTTTTTTGGCGCAAGGACGGAACCGGGTTCCCAGTTGAATTAGACGCCCGTGCATTGCTGCAGGATGATGAAATCATCGGCACTGTTACCACATTCATCGACTTAACTGAAGCGCGAAAACTCCAGAAGCTTGAGCTGGAGAAGCAAGCAGTGGATGTAGAATTGGAGCTTGCCGCCTCTGTCCAGCAGTCGCTGCTGCCGAAGTTCAATCATATTCCTCCTGGCGTAGATCTTGGCGGGATCAGCGTGCCCTATCGAAAATTGAGCGGTGACTTTTATAAAGCCGTCTTTCAAGGAAGCCAGCTCGTCTTTGGCGTAGCAGACATATGCGGAAAAGGAGTGCCAGCCGCCATCGAAATGGCCATGATGACTTACTCAATGGAGCAGTTTAACCATTTGCGCGAGGAACCGCATCATGTTCTGGAAAGCTTAAATCGCTTCGCTTTTAAATATATGAGTGATTCTTCATTTGTCACGATGTTTTTTGGCAATTACGATATCCGTACATCCACCTTTTCATATAGCAACGCCGGTCACGAACCCGCTCTATTGTTCAGAGAACGCACCGGAGAATTTCTTGAGTTAACGACTAATAACCCTATTCTCGGCGTCATGGAATGTGCCTTGTACGAAACAAAGCACATTCATATAGAACCAGGAGATCTGCTGCTGCTTTATACGGATGGCTTGACAGAAAACCGTTCCTCCTCTGCACCGGATGATAATCAAGCGCTTCGCCGCCTGCTATTGAATTCAGATCGGACACTTCCAGCCCGGGAGCTTTCAAAAAGGCTGTTCCAAGCAATGAATCATAGCGGCCGGCCAGTGACTGACGATCAGACGTTATTGATTTTTAAAAAACTTTAGATAGTAGTACTCACTGAAGCTGACAGGCACTTATCAGCTTCAGTTTTTCTTTTTCACGGTTTCTTTCGCATCGACCGGCTGTCCTTTAAAAAATTCTTTCTTTTCAAGTTTAATGCCTAACGCTCTCGCGATTCTCTTTAAGTCCCGCTCCTCTCTTGGAGTAACAAGCGTAATCACGGTGCCCGCTTGGCCGGAACGGCCCGTCCGCCCCGCTCTATGTGTATACTGCGTTGCATCTTTTGGCAAATCGAACTGAAGCACATGGCCTAATCCTTTAATGTCGAGTCCTCTGGCCGCAATATCCGTTGCAAACAGCAAAGGAAAGGCCCCTGTCCGAAACTTCTTAAGGGCGTTTGCCCGTTCCTGCTTACTGAGCTCGCTATGAAGGATGCCGTTAGCAAATCCTTTGTAATTCAGCTTTTCTGAAAAGACATTCACCTCTCCAATATCCTTTACGAAAGCCAGCATCCGCTCGGGTGTAAATCCGCGCATAATCCGCTCAACCATCACGTTTTTCTCACGGCCATCACACACAAAGTAGAAATGCTCCACCTGTGATTCAGGCAGTTCCTCCTTGCTCACTTTGATGATCGCCGGTTCTTTCATCCACTCTCTGGCAAGCGCTGCTGTTTGATCAGGCATTGTCGCAGAAAATACCGCGAGCTGGCGATCCCTCATCGTTGATTTAATAATCGCCTCCAGCCCTTTTATATGCTCAGAAACGAGAAGCTGGTCTCCCTCATCAAGAATGATCAGCTTTACCTCATGCATTTTCAGCTTTTTCATTTGAATAAGCTCCTGAATTTTCCCAGGGGTGCCGGCCACTACCTGCGGCTGTTTTTTAAGCTTTTCGAGCTGTCGCTTCAGATTGGCTCCTCCAATAAAAGCCGCACTTGTTATGCCGCCTCCCCATTGGCGCACTTCCTCGGAAATTTGCATAACCAGCTCTCTTGACGAAGCTAATATCACCGCCTGTACCGCTTTCTTGGCAGGATCGACTTTTTCAAGCAACGGCAGCAAATAGGCAAGGGTTTTCCCTGTTCCAGTTGGGGATTCGGCGATTAAGTCCTTTCCTTCTAGAAGGATCGGCACTGCTTTTTCCTGAATGGGTGTTGGAGATTGAAAACCGGCTTTCTCCCATGCTTCCTGTAAAGATGGCTTCATTGTATGTAAAACGGAAAATTTTGTTGTCATATAAACTCCTCTTTGTTTTCTGCCGTTCTTGACGGCATCATTGTTCTTTCATTATGGAAAACTTTCACCGTTTTCGCAATCCCTTCCCAAGGTTTTGAACGATAAAAAAAGTGGAATGAAATGTTAGAGCATTTTTTTGATTATCAGCTAAAGGAGACAAACAATGAACTGCAAACGAACATCTGTATTCACCTCTCTTCGCCATCCGGGGAAAATCATGGCCGGCTTGCTGCTTACAGCAGCTGCACTGTTTCCGCAAAATGCAGCCGCCTCTTCCGAGAATGGCACAATGATCATTCTCTCCTTTGATGGCATGCGGCATGACTTTGCCGAAAAATATATAGAAGACGGCACCATGCGCCATTTAAAAAAGCTTAAAAAGAAAGGCGCTTATGCGGAGGATATCACAACCGTCTCTCCTTCTTTGACAGCCGCTTCCCATGCCTCGATTGCCACAGGGGCCAAGCCTGAAAAAACAGGTTTTGTCAGCAATGAATTTCATTATCGCGGCCGGAAGCTGACGGATACCAAGGATGCCTTCAGTGCCACAATCAAGGTTCCTCCCTTATGGAAAGAAATGAAGCGTCAAGGGAAAACAACAGCCGCTGTCGGATTCCCCGGCTCTAATCCTGAACAGGAAAACGAAGCCGACTATTCTATTTATTACGGTGATGTTCTAGCCGAAAGCGCGTATGTGCCCCTGCATTTTCGGCCTGCCACCCAGCGGCAGCCGATGCCTGAAAGTTTTTCCAGGCCGCAGGAAGCGCAGCTCAAGTTGAAGTTAAAAGGAAAGAAAGATACTGTTTTACATATTGTAGCCGTGGACTCTTCAAATAATCACAAAAAAGATTATGATCGTTTTTACATATTTGACAATCCGGAATTCAGCAATACCCCAGCTGCCGCCGGCTTGAATCAGTGGGGGAAAATGCCCTTGCAAATAAACGGAGCTGATACGGCTGGATTTATCTTTAAAGTGAAAAACAGCGGAAAAACGCTGAAGTCCGCCAAATTGTATCGAACAGCCGTTACCACCGGATTGATTAAAGGGCCGGACGGCTTTAAAGAAGAAATCATTCAGCGTTTCGGCTTCTTTCCTGATCAGGATGATTTGCCCGCCTTTCAAAAAGGCTGGATTTCACGCAAGGAGTACGAAGAGATTAATAAAAATTTTTCTGACTGGATGCTGAAAACTTCTTTATTTATTCAACAGGCGCATAAACCAGATTTGCTTATGTTTTATGAACCTCATATTGATTTGGAAGAACACGCCTTTTTGCTAACAGACCCCCGGCAGCCCGGTTATAACCAGAAAACGTCAAAAACATATGCCTCTTACATTCGATCGGCGTATAAGCAGGCCGATGAGGTGATTGGACAAACAATGGCTGCCATGTCTGCAAATGATCGCTTATTTATCGTGTCAGATCATGGAATGGAGCCGATTCATTCCCGGCTGTCGCCAAATTATGAATTAAAAAAAGCAGGGCTTTTGCAATTAAACGAAAAAGGAGCGGTCGATCTTTCTCGATCACGGGCATATGCGGTGGCCAGCGGATCGATTGCTCATATCTATATTAATTTAAAAGGCAGGGAAAAGAACGGGATCGTGAATCCAAAAGAATATGAAAACGTCCAGGACGAGATTATCCGCGCATTCCGAGAAATAAAAGACGAACGAAGGCTTGCTTCACGGCGAGAGCTGCTAAAGCACCACTGGAAAGAGTGGTATGCCGGCAGTCACGGGTGGACGGAAACAAAAGAAACAGCTGGAAGCTTCCTGGCAGTATTACGAGACAAAGAAGAAAATCCTTACGAAGAAATAAAGGCATTGAACCGCAAAAACACAGCAAGCACTCGCCATCCCCATGCAGGGGACGTTGTTGTTGCCGCCGCTCCTGGTTACTTGATGGGCAAAGACGCTGAACAATCCATCGAACCGTCAGAAGAGCTCGGCAGCCACGGAGGCGATCCTGCCAGAAAAGAACTGGCTCCCGTGTTTTATGCTTACGGAAAAGATATTCGTTCCGGCAAAATACACACTCCACTCTCTACTGTTGATATCGCGCCGACTGTTTACAAACTGACAGGGCTTCAAGTTCCTGCCTTTACAGATGGAAAACCGATCAAGAAATTAATAAAAGGACAAGCTGATTAACCGGCTTGTCCTTTCAAGCTGCAGACAAACTGGATGAAAATGAAAGTTTGCATGCATTCCTTTTTATTTTCAGTGCAAATGGGAACCGTTGATTTCCATGCCCGTCGCTTCGTTTTTCCCAAAGCGAGCCTCCCCCCTTCGCTCCAGAAAACAGCTTCAATCACGAGTTAAGATCTCTTAAGTTCTCCATACTCCATAACAACCCAAAGGGGGCTCGGAATCAAGCTATTCCGAGCCCCCTTTGTCTTTTCCTCGTGCTTTTACAGACCTCTATTCCGGTCAAGGCTGCGATCTATTACCCCAGCGTCGCGGTCAACTAACACAAGCATTTTGCCTTCTTTTACATATTCGTTATAACGGTCTGCATCTTCCTCAGGAATACCGAGACCGATCAATGCGCCTGTTAATCCGCCAGCGCCGGCTCCAGCGGCCGCTCCAGTTAAGCCTGCCACGATTGGTCCGGCAGCCACGATCGGCCCAATCCCAGGAATCGCAAGTGCTCCAGCACCAGCAGCTACTCCGGCTAATCCGCCTAGTATGCCTCCTGTCGCCGCTCCTGTCGCTGCTCCCTCTTCGGCTTTTGTGTCTGTGGTTTCTTCCACATATTCGATATCATCGCGCTCTTTGCTGATAACGGAAATTTCATCTGAACGGTACCCTTGACGCTTAAGCTCTTCAATCGCTTCTACCGCTTCAGTATGATCATCATATACTCCGACAATTTTCTTTTCATCGCTATGGTTCATCATTGTATCCGCTCCTTTGTTTTTCATTGTTCATCTCCTGTTTTCCCCGTTCACTAAAACCTAAACAAAATTATTTGCATGTTTAGTTCTTCTTCACAAACGGGTAATTATTCAATAAATCGCAAGTGGAGGTGATTGGATGGCTGAGGAAAAAAAAGAACGGCTGCAGAAGGGGAAAATGGACAACCCTGAGCAAATGAAAACAGACAAAGAAAGCTTATACGATAAATTTAAAAGCGAACAAACTGTAGATTCGCTTCCTTTAGAAGACTTGCGAATGGAACAAGAAGAAGAAAAAGATAAGCATGCCACAAAAGATAATTCATCAAGCGAAGAAAAATTCCCTGGGTAAATCCGCTGGCCTATCGGCGGATTTACCTTTTTTCCTGTTATAATAGCTACTAAAACGCGCAGACAGGAAAGGGGGCCTTCCATGAACAGCCCAAGGATATATCTTTCGTTAACAGTGATTATGCTCATTTGGGGGATCAACGTATCCGTTATTAAATTGCTGGTTGGCCATTTCATGCCAGTGACCATTACAGCTTTAAGAATTTTCACAGCAGCAGTCACCGTTTTCTTGACGCTCGGACTGCTAGGGAAAGTACGGATGCCCCGCGGCAAGGAATGGCTCTATATCATTGGCGGAGCTCTTTTAAGTGTAGTCGGCCACCATTATTATTTATCTGAAGGGCTGTCCAAAACAACAGCGGCAAATGGAGGGTTAATCCTTGGCCTTGGTCCGCTGCTCACGGCTATCTTTTCCATGGTTTTATTAAAGCAGCGGCCGACGAAAGCCCGGCTGCTCGGCTTTTTATTAGGCGCTTTTGGGGTAAGCTTTACCGTTCTTGCAGGAAGCGGAGGCATCCATCACGGTTCTATTGGAGATATCGAAGTTTTTCTATCGATTTTGTCTCAAGCATTAAGTTTTATTATTATCAAAAAAGCAGCGGAATCGCTGGACCCCAAGCTGTTAACAGGCTATATGCTGCTGATTGGCTCCCTTCTCCTCTTTCTTATTAGCCTGCAGAAGGAGCCGGGAGGACTGGCAAGCTTAACGGGCGGAACACCCGCTATTTGGGCGGCTTTCCTGTTTTCCGCTGTCCTGGCAACAGCGCTTGGCCACATGCTTTACAATCGGGCCATTGGACAAATCGGAGCAGCGGAAACAGCTATCTTTTTGAATTTAAATACTTTCTTCTCCTTAATCGGCGCCGCATTGTTTCTCGGAGAAGCGCTTTTGCCGGCTCATTTCATTGGTTTGCTTTTCATTGTTCCAGGCGTACTGCTTGGTTCAGGCTCAATGGAAGAATTGATTCTCCGCCGGCGGCGAAAGCTTCAGCAAAGGTAGAAGGAACAAGCATGCTTGTTCCTTCTACCTCGATACAAAAGCATTGCCGGTTACCCAGAACCTCCATGGGTATTCCTTTGCTTCTCCTGAATTATCTATGCCAATGCGCGGGCCGGCCGAAATATCTTTAGGCGTGAACCCTCTTACAATATAAAGGGGCGGCTCGTCAAAGCGGCGGCCGTAATCCTCCATCGTGATGCCAAGCGCTTTTGTCAGTTTCCCCGGTCCGCTCGTCAAGTTTTTCAGAGAAGTCCCACCCCTTCTCTCGATCATCAAATCAACGCCTTCGTATGGTTCGACGGCTCGAATGAGCACCGCTTCCGGAATACCGCTTTCGGCGGATACGACATTGACAAGACAGTGGGTATGCATGACATATGTATAGACGCGCCCTGCCTCATGAAACATAATTTCCGTCCGCTTTGTTCTGCGGTTATTAAAGCTATGAGCGGCCCGGTCCATTGGTCCTCTGTAAGCTTCTGTTTCAACAATAAACCCTGCGGCTGTTCCTTCCTCGGTTTCCTTTACTAATAAACAGCCTAACAGCGCCTCGGCCAGCTGCAATGTCGGCTGTTGAAAAAAAGACTTATCTACTGGCATAAATGGTGATTTTTGCTCCATATGAACTCCTCTCTTTCCCTTTACTTATCTATGTTCAGTTTCCCCCTGCATACAAGAAAAAAACAACACTCAAGAAGGTTGTTTTTTTGGAGGCTGTCCAAAAACTCTATTAAAGGACGGCATCGCCGTTGATAACGGCTTGAATAAATACTTCAGCAAAACCATTTAAAATCAGCGGAAAATAAATATTTTAAACTTTTTTACCGATTTTTTTCGGTTAGATCGTTTACAATAAAGGGTAGAGTCTATCATACATACTCAGCATAAAAAGGAGGAACATAGATGGCAATTATCGGATGGGCCAGTCTGGCGATCGTTGTCGGGGCACTCATTTACCTGGGCGTTTCCGGATTTAGCACGTATAAATCAATGAAGCCGAAAATCGATCATTTACAGGCAGTATCTGAACGGCTAAAAGCAACACAGCAGGTCATTCAATCAGAAACTGACAAACTCAAGTCAACACAAGAAAACATCAAACAAGATATCGACCAGAAAAAGGAAGCCATGCTGTTTACAGTAGAGGCTGCCAAGAAAACGCCGCAATCCATGAAACAGCTTGGAACAGCCATGTATCAGCTTGTAGATGAAAATGTGAAGCTGAAACTGCCTATTCCTAAAAGAAAAAGACAAACAGAACATGCATAACGCCCTGCAAGCCGCTCTCTTGCCGGGGCGGCTTTTTTTGAAAACAGGAAAGAGAAATAACCAGCCTGCTCTTCAGTTTTAGAAAAAGAGGGTGACTCAAAAGCCGCTTTTTACGGCCTGTTGGGTCACCCTCTTCTCTTACCAATCATCTATTCGTAACTCACAACGCTTCTGATGAAAGCTTTTTTCACCAAATGAACCGCCGCGGTTATATTCTACATCGTCGTTTATGGCAAACCTAAACGACCTAAGCCCTGCCTTCTCTTAAGTCCTTGCGGCTCCGAAGCCGCTCCAGTGTGAATAAGTATTACTTGTTAAACATAGCAGAACGCCAATTTTATTTATATAAACGTCATAAGTTACTTAACCAGTGAATTTATAATATTATCATACATATCAAAACTAGTCAACCTCTTCTTTGAATAAAAAACGAAGGTTATTTTACTGCTTTAACAGAAAAACCGCTTGTCTTAAATTGGACAAGTTCAAACTTGAGACCAGCTCAATGAAAAGGGCATTATCATGCCGCCGTACAGCTGCTGAATAAAAAACAGCCGTCCTTTTTAGTTTGCTTGCGGATGGAGGCTGTTTGATGTCTATGCCAGGCGCTTCGCTGTCCGCAGGAGTCTTCACGCCTTCCATTTCAATCAGCAGAATTCACAAAGGGAAGGCAGCCGGTCAATGATGCTTGTTTGAAGAGTACACATCACCTAAACATATTTGTGCGATGTGTCCTGATCTAGCGCCATGCATAAAAAGCAGAGATCATCAAAAAAAGGGTTGGAATGCCTCTCACTCCACCCCCTTTTGCTGGTCTTACACATTTTCAGGATCTTTTTTCCATGTATCCAGTACTCTCTCCCGCATGTAAATGTGAAAAAACCATTCACCGATTGCCAAAAAGACTGAAACTGCCAGGGCATTCACAAAAGTCCCTGCGCTGTTGTCCATTGCATTGCCCATGATCCACAGCAGCAAAGCAGCCAGAACGATATCACTAAAAACAGCAATTGAATTTCCAGCAGCCGGTAAAACCATCAAATCTCCAAGAACATACGAGACGATCGTTAATATGGCCCCCATCAAGAGTATTTCCGTTACTGATGTGTCCATTATGACTCCCAGGGCAACATACAGGATCGCTGTGATCGCTGCAAATTTTATGAGTAGTGCGGTCAGATGCCTGCTCACTCTCTCGCCTCCTTTCCCGGTTAAACGCCGATTATACTTACACATTTCCCAAACCAGCAACAATTATTCCTTTTTTTGTATTATTTTAAGCACTGTTATAATTTTGGGTGTACGTCTGAACCGCAGTGAAGAGCGGCTGCTCCTGAGGAAAGCGTTCGCCTGCAGCAAAAGCAGGAGAACAATCCCCCTATCCTTTAACCAATCTTGATTTTAAGATACCTATACTATTAGCCGGTCAGCTGCAATAAAAAACTGATGCAGGAGAAGCCGCACAGCTGCTTTCCGCATCAGTTCTTTTCCTTATTTCTCTTTAGCACCGGCATTTTCCGGAAGGCCTATCGTCAAGAAAGCCTTAATCATGCCGTACGTAATCTTTTCTGGCACCCGCTCTTTAATTGGCTTTAACTGCTCTCTGCCTTTCTCTTCTATTGCTTCCTCCAAGAGCGGCCAATCGCTTTCAGGCACAATTAAAGACAGCTCTATGTCTTTGCCTTCCTCAGCACACTGCAATAAATGATTTTCAATGGTACTAACGGCAAGCTCCCGCTTTTCAGCGATCTCAAAAGTAGTGAACTGCTGTTGATGCAGCTCGTATGTTTCTAAATGCGATTGCCCTAGCGCCTTTTTCTTTGGAACCGCCGGAGCCAGCACCGTCATGCTGTCTCTTTCCCTTTCCGGGTGCTCCTCACAAAAGGCCGCAATCATTTCGATGAAAGCCGGTCCATACTTCTCAAACTTATTTCTTCCGACGCCGCTCACAGCAAGAAACTCTTCCTCCGTCTGCGGCAGCCTTAAGCACATATCCTTCAGCGTGCGGTCTGAAAAAATCACAAACGGCGGAACACCAGCTTCATCCGCAAGGGTTTTTCTTAAGCTGCGCAGCTCTTCAAACAGCGGATCATCGGCAGCAATCTGTTTTGTTTGCACCGCTTCTTTTCTGGCGACCTGCTGTTCCCCGAGCAATACTTCTTTGCCTTTGCTCGTCACAAAAATGGTCGGATATGTGCCATGCCCAACGCCAATCAGCTCCTGTGAAATTAAAAAATCAATAAAGTTCGTCACATCCTTGGCACTTTTTTCCTTCATAATTCCATAGGTTGAAAGCGTATGAAAGCCAAACTCAGCAACCTTTTTATTTTTGGACCCTGTTAATACTTGGGCAGTAATCGACTTTCCATAGCGCTGGCCCATTCGAATAACGCAGGACAGCACCATTTGCGCTTCCTTTGTTACATCGACTACAGCGCGGGAGTCGGTGCAATTGCTGCAGCGGCCGCATGGTTCCAACGCTTCGTCACCGAAGTATTTAATGATATAGCTTTGCAAACAGCTTTCTGTATGGCAGTAGTCAATCATCAGCTGCAGCTTTTCAAGCTCCCTGGGAATCCGTTCTCTTTCAAGAGACTGATCAATTAAAAAGCGCTGTGTCTGAACATCCTGCGGCGAATAAAGAAGAATACATTCGCTAGCTAAGCCGTCCCTGCCCGCTCTTCCTGCTTCCTGATAATAGCTTTCCATATTTTTAGGAAGCTGATAGTGAATGACATAGCGGATATTGGACTTATCAATCCCCATCCCGAAAGCGTTCGTCGCGATCATCACCGCCGATTGGTCCGTTAAAAAGCGCTCCTGCTCGCTGGCCCGTTCTTCGTCGCTCATGCCTGCATGATACCGGGAAACGGCCATATTGCTCCTCTTCAGCTTATCATATAGCTGGTCCACCGCTTTTCTTGTCGCCGCATAAATAATCCCTGCTTCCTTTCCGTTTTTCGCCAGATACTCTTTAATAAAAGCGAAGCGGTCTTGTCCTTGAACAACAGAGAAAGACAAATTTTCCCGTTCAAATCCTGTAATGACTGTATTCGATTCATCAATCTTTAGCAGCCGGCAAATATCTTCACGCACTTTCGGAGTAGCCGTAGCAGTTAAAGCGAGCACAACAGGGTGTTGCGGCAGATTTTCCGTAAACCGCTGGATTTGCCGGTAGCTTGGCCGAAAATCATGGCCCCACTGCGAGATACAGTGCGCTTCATCTACTGCTACAAGCGGGATTGGCATTTCTTTCAGCTCTTCTATAAAAGCAGATGACTCCAGCCGCTCAGGAGCAATATAAAGCAGCTTATATTCGCCCTGGCGCGCTGCTTCCATCGTCTCTCGCACCTCCACAGCACTCAGTGAGCTATTAATATAAGCAGCCGGCACGCCCGCTTCCAGCAGCGTATCGACTTGATCCTTCATAAGAGAAATCAATGGCGAAATAACGACGGTCATCCCCGGGAGAACAAGAGCCGGAATTTGATAACAAATGGATTTTCCGCCGCCCGTCGGCATGACACAAATGGTATTCTCCCCTTCAAGCACCTGGCTAATTGCCTGCTCCTGCCCGCTGCGAAAAGCAGAATAGCCAAAGTATGATTGTAATAATTGCCGCGCTTGTTGGAGCATCCTTACACTTCCTTCATTCTTTTTCCCAATTATAACATGTTACTGCGGCCCCTCCCGTCTTTTCATTATGGATTTATGTGGTTGATTTCACTATAATGAGAAATAACTATAGGAAAAATAGAAAGGCTGGTAGCAATTTGGAACACAATTCATCGAACTTTATCAGAACGATTATAAAAGAAGACTTAGAATCAGGAAAACGCGACCATGTCGTTACCCGTTTTCCCCCTGAACCAAATGGTTACCTTCATATTGGGCATGCCAAATCCATCGTTATTAATTTCGGACTGGCAGATGACTTTAAGGGAAAAACGCATTTGCGCTTTGACGATACAAACCCGCTGAAGGAAGATCAGGAATACGTGGATGCGATCAAGGAAGATGTTCAGTGGCTCGGTTACGAATGGGAAGAGCTTCGCTTTGCTTCTGACTATTTTGAAGAAATGTACGATCGGGCTGTCCTGCTTATTAAAAAAGGAAAAGCCTATGTCGACGATTTAACAGCTGATCAAATCCGGGAATATCGCGGCACCTTGACAGAGCCTGGAAAAGAAAGCCCGTATCGCAACCGCACAGCTGAAGAAAATCTTGCCCTCTTTGAACGCATGCGCAAAGGAGAATTTGCAAATGGAGAGAAAGTGCTGCGAGCCAAAATTGATATGGCTTCTCCAAATATTAATTTACGGGACCCCGTCTTATATCGAGTTTCCCATGCGTCCCACCACAACACCGGTGATAAGTGGTGCATCTATCCGATGTATGCATTTGCCCACCCGCTTGAGGATGCTATTGAAGGGGTGACCCACTCTCTTTGTACGACGGAATTTGAAGACCAGCGTCCGCTTTACAACTGGGTTGTGGAACAATGTGAAATGAAGCATCAGCCGCAGCAGATTGAATTTGGACGTTTGAACCTTTCCAATACGGTAATGAGCAAACGGAAATTAAAGCAGCTTGTTGATGAAGGCATCGTCGATGGCTGGGATGATCCTCGCCTGCCGACTATTTCAGGCTTGCGCCGCAAAGGATACACGCCTGCCGCTATCCGCGAATTCGTGAAAGAAACCGGTGTATCTAAAGGCTCGGCTGTAGTGGATGAAGCTATGCTTGAACACTTTGCCAGAGAAGATTTAAAATTGACGGCTCCGCGTACAATGGGCATCTTGAAACCATTGAAAATTGTCATCACGAATTATCCGGAAGGTCAAGTCGAGTGGCTTGATGCGGAAATCAATCCGGAAAATCCGGAAATGGGCATGCGAAAAATTCCATTCTCCAGAGAAATTTATGTGGAGCAGGAAGATTTTATGGAAAATCCTCCAAAAAAATATTTCCGCCTGTTCCCGGGCAATGAGGTTCGTCTCAAACATGCCTATTTCATTAAATGTGAAGAAGTCATCAAAGATGACAACGGAGAAGTGATGGAGCTTCGCTGTACGTACGATCCTGAAACTAAAAGCGGCACAGGCTTCACAGGCCGCAAAGTCAAAGGAACGATTCACTGGGTCGATGCAAAGCATGCTTTGCCGGCTGAATTCAGATTGTACGAACCACTCATCTCCGATACAGAAGAAGAAGCGGATGAAACAGCAGGAAAGACATTCCTTGACTATGTGAACCAAAACTCATTGGAAATCGTGCAAGGATTCATTGAGCCAAACATGGAAAACATTGAGCCTCACGATAAGTTTCAATTTTTCCGCCACGGCTATTTCAACGTTGATCCTAAGCATACGACGAAGGAAAAACCTGTATTCAACCGAATTGTTTCTTTAAAAAGTTCATTTAAATTAAAATAATGCACGAAAAACGCCGCCCGGCAAGACATTTGCCGGGCGGCGTTTTCATCCCATCTGCAGTCAAGCTGTTAGCCCCATTCAGGATACAGCTGCTGAAGCCGGAGTACTGCTTGCTCCTTCATCTTCGCTTCACACATAATATCTGCTTCTCTGCCGCCGAGTTTCCGCAAAAAATCGGAAAAATCCTCTTCCAGAATATAATCATGGTGGGCCGGATCAGCTGAAGCATTTCTGCCGGAGCTAATGTGCATTTTCGGCGTTTTGCCGGCAGGCCATGACTTAAACACACCGGCTAGAATAGCTTCTATATCAGCCTCTGCCTCATGGTTGCAGCGATGGTGATGGATATCAAAGCAAATCGGAGCCCCAGTCTGTTCATGGAGCTCAAGCACCTCCATTGCTGTATATGTTTTGTCGTCATTTTCAATCCGCAGCACCGCTTTAATCTCTTCGGGAAGCTTCCGGTAGTTTTCAGCAAACCGTGCCATCGCCGCCGATTTGTTGCCATAAGCTCCGCCTACGTGAAGAATCATATCTTCTCCGCCGATTAAGCGCAGCATTTTTTCGTGATACATGAGTTCAGCAATAGAATTGCGAACGACCTGCTCTTTAGGAGAATTTAAGACCGTATACTGCCCAGGATGCACAGACAGCCTTAAATGATGCTCGTCCTTCATCGCTTTAATTTCATTGGTTAAATCAAGAATATCCTCATCCTTGTCCCATTCCCATGTCATAATCGGATGACTGGCAAAAGGGATCAATTCACTGCTCAGCCGAAAAAAGAAAATACGATGTTCAATATTCCAGCGCAACACTTTTATTACTTCGGTTAAGTTATGAATAGCAAGGGTTTTTACTTTTTCCATCCCCTCGATTTCCACTGTCTTCAGCCGGCAGGTTTTAAATTTTGAAGGCAGCGCTGTATTAATGCATGCATATCCGAGTTTCATCTATCCGCCTCTTTTTACCTTAAATTTAAAGGATTCTTTTCTACTCTCTTAAAAGAATCACTTTACTCTATGATTATTGATTTTAACTCTTACCGCGCATTTGAGTCAAAAATCAGCTTATCCCCTTCAGGCGAATTCATCATGCGTGCGATCATTCTTTAACCGAGCGCCTGCCATTCAGCTTCTTCCTCCGCTTGCTTAGCCATTTTTCTTTTGTAAACAATCTTGGAAAGACTGACACTCAACTCGTAAAGCAAGATGAGAGGGACGATCACTAAGACGTCTGATACAAAATCAGGAGGTGTAATAAAGACTGATAGGACAATCAGCGCAAAATAGGAATATTTCCTGAAAGCACGGAGCTTATACGGGTTGACTACGCCTAAACTGGTTAAGAACATCATCACAACCGGCATCTCAAATAACAGGCCAAACGGAAGGGTCATGTTCAGTAAAAACTTAAAGTACTTCTCAGTAGTAAAAAACGTTTGGAACATGTCTCCCGAGAGTGACATAAGGAAAGATAGAATAATAGGAAATAATACAAAGTAACCGAAGGCAAGGCCTGTTAAGAACAATAGAAACAGCGCAGGAATATAAGCAAGCGCTACCTTTCTTTCCGACTGGGACAAGGCGGGCTTCACAAACAGCCATAACTGATGGGCGGCTACCGGGATGGTTCCTGCTCCGGCAATGACTGCTGCGATTGTTAAATAGACAACGATAATGTCTCCTGGCCCGAGCAAAGCCAGCTTAAACGGCAATCCCTTCACTAAATAATGATAGATATCCTGTACAAAGGTAAATGACAGTGTTAAAAACAGCATAAAAACAGCCAGAGTAATAATCAGCCTTTTTCTCAACTCTTCAAAATGCTCTACCGCTTTCATATTGCGATCTTCCATCTCTCCTCTTCCTTTCCTTCCATAATGAAAAAGCTGTTTCAAAAGCTCGCTGCCACGAGCCTTTTGAAGACAGCTTTTGTGCCGATTGAATGATTAAACCAATTTTTTCTTCGCTTTCTCGCCGGCTTCTTCCTGATCATCAGATACGAGGTCACGGGTTGACTTTTTAAATTCCTTTAATGTCGTCCCGAAAGCCCGGCCAATCTCCGGCAGCTTGGAAGGTCCGAAAATAATTAAAGCAATGACAAGGATTAAGATTAATCCCGGCACTCCGATATTTTGCAGCATAAGAAAAGCCTCCTAGTAGTGAAATCCTGTAATCGCGACAACGGATGGGCGCGGCTGATTATCGCCTTTGCGGTGCGGCCACATACTTGTCGGGTTGTTCCTATCTTCAGTTTCCTCTCCCGGATGCTGCACAGCCAGGAACAGCGTTGTCTCATCATCCGTGAAGCAAGGGCCTGTCAATTCTGCTTCTACAGGCGCCGAAGCGAATTGAAAAGCTTCCCCTTCGTTTCTGCCCGTTGTCGGAATGACAAATACGCCATTGTTTTTGAAAGAAGAGAACACGCCTTTATTGACAGAGCTTGATGAAATATCTGTTACTGTCCACAAATTCCCGTCACTATCAAACGTTAAATTGTCAGGTGCACTAAAGCCGCTCTGGCGTCCCCCGCAGGCAAAGATTTCAAAATCGAATGTCAATGAACCTAAATCATCGTTTTCTTCTAAAAAGCGCGTGATGTGCCCGTGAATATTTCCATGCTTGGAATTATTTGTATGGGCGATAAATACAGATTTGTCAAACGGGCTGATTTCCACATCTTCCGGACGGTCCGTTGGGGTTGCCCCAAGTAAAATAGCTGCTTCATGAGCATGAACAAGCACATCTGCCTGTGTTTGAAACTTAGTAAGGAGCTCTTGGTTGCCGGCTGCTTTTTTCTGAACCGCTTCAAGGGTAAGAGCCACCCATTCTCCTTTAGACAGATTCGCCGCATACAGCGTTCCTTCTTCTAACAGCACAGAATTCGCTTGCTTGCGTGATTTTATGTATTTATTTTTGCTGATGAATTTATAAACACAAGCATCCGTCTTGTCGTCTCCCATATACACAGCCACACGACCGTCATTTGTCAGCCCCATTGCTGCGTTTTCATGATGGAAGCGGCCAAGCGCCGTATGCTTGCGCGGAGAAAATCCCTTATTGAACGGATCTACTTCCACGATCCAGCCATAATGCGTTTCATTCAGCAAAGCATCCTTTGAAGTCGATTCATAGTTTTCCTCCGCTGATAAAACTGTGTTCCAAAGTGTCTTGCCGCCTGAACAATTCGCGAATGTCCCTTGTACAGTGTGCGCGCCAGCGACCGCCTTAGCCCCTGCTGCCGGTCCTGTCAGCTTAAATGGCGTCAATCCTGTAATACGGCGGGCAAATTCCGACTCTGTATCCATCTTCCATACGCCATCTTCTTTATATACTTCAATAATCGAGCCGCCTTGGTTGTATAACAGCTTTTCAATTTGATCCTTTGTATATTTTCCATCCTTTTTCGGCCCTGTTACCCATAAGTCGCTCGTATACTCATGGTTGACCCAGAGCAAACCGCGTTCATTAGATCCCTTCATTGGGAAAAACATAGTAAAGTCATTATTGTAGCCAAAGGTTTCCCCTTTTTTATTAATCACATCTCCATACGATGCGATCACATCATATTTAAATCCGCGCGGCAACACGAGGTCATCCTTGTCAGTCGGTTTAATCGGCTTAAAGTTTACCCCTGATACTTTCTTGTTTCTGCCGAATAAATGGGATGCCGCCTTCGCTCCCTTGGCTTCCACCACTTTCGGTGTAAAAGCCCCGAGCCCGGCAGAAGCCACCGTTAAGGCTGTTACTCCTGTTCCAACATATGTTAAAAACTTTCTGCGATTTAATTCTTCCCCCATTACTGCCTCACCTCATTATTTTTGTCTGGCATGTTTGCCCGTTCCCTATGTTAAGAAAAAAATGTTAAGCTGATTTTCCTTCTTTGTTATAGTTAAGTAAATAATTGTAAAGGTCATAAATAATCTGCTCCTTCTTTTGTCTCTAAGTGACAAAAGAAGGAGCAGATTATTGTTTTATGCGAACATTGTCGACTTCTGTCACAAAACTGTAAAATTAAAAAGAAATCAAAACATTTTAAGGTATCCGCAACATCGAAAGCGATTACAGGACTTTCTCCATCGTTTTTTATCTTCTGCCTGTGCAAAACACTGGGCAAGGATGAATAACTTAAAAGAAATCGCGGATAATGCGAATATAAACAAAAGCAAAGGAGTATAGCTATGTCTATGTTAAAAGATCTTTTTATAGGCTTGTCTCAAAACCAATTTCTCAACAGTGCAGCAAAGAAATACGGCCTTAAACTAGGTGCTCAAAGCGTCGTAGCCGGCACAAATATTGAAGAAACAATCAGAAGCATTAAAGAACTGAATGCACATGGAATTTCTTGTACTGTCGATAACTTAGGGGAATTTGTTTACAAAAAAGAGGAAGCTACTGAAGCGAAAGAGCAAATCCTTGAAGTGATTGAAGCGATTCATAAGAATCAAGCAGACGCTCATATCTCTTTAAAACCAACTCAGCTTGGCCTTGATATCGATTACAACTTCTGTTTAGAAAACTTAACAGAGATCGTAGACCGGGCAAGCAAATACGACATGTTCATCAACATTGACATGGAAGACTACTCTCATTTGCAGCCTTCTTTCGATATCCTCGATGAGCTATCCAAAAAGTATGATAACGTAGGTACAGTTATCCAAGCTTACTTCTATCGTGCGGAAGAGGATATTCAAAAGTATAAAAACTATCGCCTGCGTATTGTAAAAGGCGCGTATAAAGAGCCGGAAGAATATGCTTATCAAGATAAAAAAGACATCGATACAAACTTCATCAAATTGATTGAATGGCATTTATTAAACGGAAAATTCACATCTATCGCTACACATGATCACCGCATCATTAATCATGTGAAAGATTTCGTTAAAGCAAACAACATTCCGAATGACAAGTTTGAATTCCAAATGCTGTATGGATTCAGAAAAGATATGCAGCTGCAATTAGCGAAGGAAGGCTACAACTTCTGCACATACGTGCCATTCGGCAAAGACTGGTACGGCTACTTCATGCGCCGCCTTGCTGAAAGACCGCAAAACTTAAACCTTGTGGCTAAACAAGTGTTTACAAAGAAAACAAACACAATGATCGGTCTTGCAGCCGGAGCCTTCTTATTAGGAAGAGTTTCTAAAAAGAAGTAATTGATCAAGCTTCATCCTGTATTTAATCGTTAAGCGCCATCCATTTTCATAACGTAGATGTGATGCCGCTTAACGATTTACAATATAAAAAATCAGCTTTTTACTATTAAATAACGTGAGGAGAATTGGCAGATATGATTCCATATAAGCATGAACCATTTACTGACTTTTCAAAACCAGAGAACAAGAAAGCATTTGAAGAAGCTCTTCAACTGGTAGAAAGCTACCTT
>NZ_MWMM01000008.1:0-147570 GCF_002189605.1 Pseudobacillus badius | reverse complement strand
TAAGGCAAAATTAAAGGGCATGAGCCCGGTTGATTATCGGAATCATGCCCTTGAGGCAGCCTAACATTTGTGTCTAACTTTTTGGGTTCAGATCAAGCAACGGGTGGTTTAACATATCACTTAATCTAGCCTGTTTTATCGGTCAATCGTGAAAATCAGTTCCAGAATAAACCTCTTTTACAATACCGGCACGAATGACAAAATCGCCGAAGCGTTCGCCCTCTTGCCGTTCCTTTGCATACTGAAAAAGAATAGAGCGCAATGCCTCCAAAATTTCTTTTTCGCCAATGTTTTCTTTGTAAAGCTTGCTTAAACGGTTTCCCGAACAACTCGCTCCCAAGTACATATTGTACTTTCCTGGAGCTTTGCCGATAAAGGCGATTTCCGCAAGAGCCGGACGGGCGCAGCCATTCGGGCATCCAGTCATGCGAATGGTGATCTCTTCCTCATGCAAGCCGCTTTCCTCTGTAATCTCCTCAATCTTTTCCAATAAATTCGGCAGATAGCGCTCTGCTTCAGCCATGGCGAGTCCGCATGTAGGCAGGGATACACACGCCATTGAATTTCTGCGCAACGCTGAGTAATGCTTGCCGTCTGTCAGCCCATACTTTTGAATCAGCTCAACAATCTGCTCTTTCTGCTCACCTGTCACATTGGCAATCACAAGGTTTTGGTTCGGAGTAAGCCGGAAGTCGCCGGTATGAACCTTAGCAATCTCCCTCAAGCCCGTCATCAGCGGATAGCCTTCTAAGTCCGTCACTCGGCCATTTTGGATAAATAGTGTAAAGTGCCAGTTGCCATTATGGCCTTCTACCCAGCCGTAGCGGTCACCACTATGATCAAAGCGGAAGGTGCGCGCTTCTTCCAGCTCCCAGCCCAGCCGCTTATGCAGCTCTTGCTTTACCGTATCGAGCCCCAGCTGGTCCACTGTATATTTAAAACGGGCATACTTTCTCACAGATCGATTACCGTAGTCACGCTGGATAGTGATCACTTTTTCGGCGACATCAAGGATTTGATCCGGCCGGCAAAAGCCAATCACTCTTGCCAGCTGCGGATACGTATTTTTATCGCCATGCGTCATTCCCATTCCTCCGCCGATCGCTACGTTAAAGCCGGCCAATTTCCCATTTTCCATGACCGCGATAAAGCCGAGATCCTGGGAAAAGACATCCACATCATTAGAAGGAGGAACGGCGATGCCGATCTTGAACTTTCGAGGCAAATAGAGCTCTCCGTACATCGGCTCTGTCTCCTCCTCCGGCGTGCCGGCCACCTTTTCCTCGTCCAGCCAAATTTCATGATAAGCTCTCGTACGCGGGGAAAGATATTCACTCAGCTGTCTAGACCATTCATACACTTCTGCATGAACCTCTGACTGATGCGGATTCGGGTTGCACATCACATTCCGGTTCACATCTCCGCAGGCAGCCAATGTGTCCATTAACACGGCATTGATCTCTTGAATGCTTTTCTTCATGTTCCATTTTAAAATGCCGTGCATTTGAAAAGCTTGGCGTGTAGTCAGCTTGAGCGTGCCATTTCCATACTTGCGGGCAATCTCATCCGTTGCAAGCCATTGCTCCGGCGTTGCTACTCCCCCCGGCGCGCGTACCCGCACCATAAACTGATAGGCCGGTTCAAGCTTTTGGCGCTCACGCTCATTTCTTACATCCCTGTCATCCTGCAGGTAGCTTCCATGAAATTTCATCAGACGGTTATCATCATCCGGAATTCCTGCCGTAAGCGGATTGGCCAGCGTTTCGGCCAGTGTGCCGCGCAAATAGTTGCTCTCTTGCTTGATCCTTTCCACGTCGCTTGGAGGGCCTTCCGGCGCCTTCAATGCTTTATCTTCAATCATTTCTCTTGCTCCTTTCAGTCAAGGCTTAATATACATCGCGCTGATAACGTTTAGATTGCTGCATCTCGGCAAGGTAAGCCTCTGCCTGCTCCCGGCTAAATCCGCCTTCTTTTTCAATAATTTGGATCAGCGTTTCATGAACATCATGCGCCATGTTTTTTTCGTCGCCACACACATAAACGACTGCCCCTTCTTCAAGCCACTGGTACAATTCTCTGCTTTGCTCCAGCATACGATGCTGCACGTATGCTTTTTTCTCTGTATCCCTTGAGAAGGCAACATCCATTTTCGTTAACACATCTTTCTTCAACCATTGCTGCCACTCAGTCTGATACAGAAAATCCGTGACAAAATGCTGATCGCCGAAGAATAACCAGGTTTTCCCTTGAGCAGCCAGCTCTTCTCGCTCTTGAAGGAACGACCTGAACGGGGCCACACCCGTTCCTGGGCCAACCATGATAATCGGTGTCTCAGGATGAGGAGGAAGCTTAAAGTTCTGATTGCGCTGAATATAGACCGGCAAATAGTCTCCCGGCTGAATTCTCTCTGCACATTGGATAGAGCAAACACCTTTGCGGCTTCGCCCGTGTGCTTCATATCTCACCGTACCAATTGTCAGGTGCACTTCATCCGGATTCGCCCGTAAGCTGCTGGCGATGGAATAAAGGCGGGCCGGCATTTTCCGCAAAATCGAGACGAAGGAACTCGCTGTGACTTCCTTAAAATTGAAATCACGGATAAGATCCAGCAAATCTCTTCCTTCAATATATGCACGCAGTTCTTCTTCCTGTCCAGGCAATAACAGCTGGTCTAATTGAGTCTCCGGCAGTAATTCCGCTGCTTTTTGCAAAAGCGGCTTTGTCAGTACAGTAATTTCATAATAAGAAATGAGCGCCTCACGTAATGAACGTGTTTCTCCTTGTTTATTGACCGTGATAACTTCATCGGGGTTCCAATTCATTTCTTGAATAATCCTATCGGCCAGCTCAGGGTCATTTTCAGGATAAATGCCTAAGCTGTCTCCCGGCTCAAACTCCAAATGAGAGCCTTCAAGCGAAAGTTCTAAATGCCGCGTTTCTTTGTTTGATCCGCGCCCGTTCAAGTTGATATTTTCAAGCACCTCTGCTTTAAATGGATTTGTCCGCGAGTAAACCGGCTGGCCTGCCGATGTTCCGGCTTTAACAGAAGCAGGACGAAAAGCAGCTTCCGGACTTTTTCTTTCACTTAAACCTTTTACAACACCCTCCAGCCATTCAGCCGTGGGCTCATCATAGTCCAAGTCACAATCAAAACGCGGATACAGGCGCTGGCCGCCCAGCTCCTCTAGGCGCTTGTCGAAATCCTTTCCTGTTTGGCAAAAAAATTCGTAAGAGCTGTCTCCTAAGGAAAGAACAGAAAAACGGAGATCCTTCAGCTGGGGCGCCCGTCTCCCGTGAAGAAATTCATAAAGGGAAAGGGCATTATCCGGCGGGTCTCCTTCTCCGTGTGTGCTTACTAAGATCAGAAGATTTTGAACCTTTTTGATATGATTTGCCTTAAACTCATTCATCGAAGCAAGCACCACTTGAAAGCCATGCTCTCTCAGCTTTTCAGCTGCCTTCTCCGCAAGTGCTTGAGCATTGCCTGTTTGGGAGCCAAACAAAACAGTTACTTCTTTCGATACAGCGGAAGCTTGTTGTTCAGAAAGTATTTCACCTTCAGCCAGCTGCGGCAAAGCCGTGCCCGCTGCTCCCGCAAGATAGCCGCTTAACCACAGCTTTTGCGGTTCTGTCAAGGTTGGCAATAAACGATTAAGGAGCTCTGTCTGCTCCTGAGTCAAAGGACTATTCATTACTTGCAGTTGCAATGATATCCACCTCACAAAGGAATATAGATCACCCGTCATTCATCCTAAAGAAGAAATGACGGCATTCGCCATCATCAGAAATAGCAAAAAGGGAACGAAATGAATGCGCCCTTTTGACGAGGCTATGTAGTCATAGAAAAAGCCTGAAGGCCTCAATAATTAAGTTTTATATTATATTTATTAATCCTATATGTCAAGTAGGTTTTATGCCCATTAGTCTGTCTTTTCTCATTATTTTTATTAATCGGCCAGCAGATGCATAGGAATGAGGACTTTCCAAAATGAACTTTCTGGCATATCGTTTAATATACTATGAAAAAATTGAGGAGTTAGATGATGGTCAAAAAAAGCGTGGATGATGTTTTACAAGAAGGCATTTATGGAAAGAAAGAGCTTCATCCAGAGGAGCGGCGCAAGTTTCTTGGCACATTAAGAGAAAGAATTATTGCCGCACTGCGACAAAGCCAAGTGAGAGAAAAAGAAACATACCCCGAATTAATTGAACTGATGAAGCAGCACCCTCAAGCCAAGCTGTATTTAAACGGAGCATTAAATATCACGTTTCTAAAAAAATACATCACAGCTGCCGACAAACATAAGCTGGACTATACGGTTGTCATCAACAAAAATCACGATACCGATATTGGGCTCGTGCTCGCTTACGACTATGCTGTTGATCAAGAGGAGATTTTCCTGTCCAGACCGAAAAAACAGCAAAAACCAGCCAAGAACAGCAAGCTAGCCTCTCTTTTCAATTGGTTCAGACGGAAATAGCAGGCCTGGAATCGAAAGATTATTGAAGCTTCTTTGATAAAAAAACGGTCACGGGAAGTTCCCGTGACCGTTTTTCTATTAGTCAAATTTAATTTTGTTGACCGTTTCCTGATCCAAACGAAGGATAACTTCACCGATCAGTTTCACAGCATTTTCATAATCATCGCGGTGGAGCATGGCAGCATGTGAATGGATATAGCGGGTAGCAATAGTGATGGATAAGCTTGGCACACCGCCTGATGTCACATGAATAGCGCCTGAGTCTGTTCCGCCGCCAGCCATTGCATCAAATTGATAAGGGATGTTCAGCTCATCAGCCACGTCGGTCACAAAGTCGCGCAGCCCTTTGTGAGAAACCATAGAAGCATCGTATAAAATAATTTGCGGCCCATCGCCCATTTTGCTCATCGCTTCTTTGCTGGACACTCCAGGTGTATCGCCGGCAATGCCAACATCTACACCAAACGCAATATCCGGCTGAATAGCTTGAGCAGAGGTTTTCGCCCCGCGCAGCCCAACCTCTTCCTGCACCGTGCCAACACCATATACTGTATTTTTATGCTGCTTGTCTTTAACATACTTCATCACATCAATGGCAATCGCACACCCGATGCGGTTATCCCATGCTTTCGCAAGCAGCATTTTTTCATTATTCATTACAGTAAATTCAAAATAAGGAACGACCATATCGCCCGGGCGCACGCCCCACTCCTGTGCTTCTTCTTTGCTGGAAGCACCGATATCAATAAACATGTCTTTAATATCCACCGGCTTTTTGCGCGCTTCAGGAGACAGAATATGCGGCGGCTTTGAGCCAATCACTCCTGTAATGTCACCTTTGCGTGTCACAATTGTCACGCGCTGGGCCAGCATGACCTGGCTCCACCAGCCGCCAACTGTTTGGAAGCGGAGAAAGCCTTTATCATCAATTTGTGTAATCATAAAGCCAACCTCATCTAAATGGCCGGCAACCATGATTTTCGGACCATTAGCATCGCCTGACTTCTTGGCAATTAAGCTCCCTAGATTATCCGTTGTTACTTCATCAGCAAACGGCTCTATGTATTTTTTCATTACAGCTCGGGCTTCCCGTTCATTTCCGGCAATTCCCTTTGCATCCGTTAAGTCTTTCAGCATGATTAAAGTTTCATCCATTTTGGCCATACATCATTCCTCCTGTAAAAAAATATGGATCCGTTTTCATTATACGTATTTTTCTGATTTTATACAAAAATTTCCGCTCAATAGCCTTGCTGCTGCCGTTCATAGTTAACTTCATTTTTGGCAACGTATGCCTTTTCCACCTCTTCTGCGGAAAAACCTATCAGCCGGCCCAGAGCAAAATAATCATTCAGCATTCTGCTATATGCTTCCGCTGACTTTTCCTTCTTAAATAACTGGACAGCTTCATATACAAGAAGAAACTGCTCTGTAATGGAAGCGCTCGTATCTTCTTCTGTGACATCCGCTTCTTCTTCTAAAGAACACGTCAATCCAAGTGATAAAATAAAATGGACGCCATCCACAAATTCTTCCAAGATAACTTGGCGCTCACTCGGCTTTTTTAAGCTCCAAAATTTAAAGCAGCGCGTTTCATTAGCTAATTCTCCAATTTCAACAAGCAGGGCAAGTACTTTTTTATCAAACAAGTCAGCCTCCTGCAAGCCATGTTCTGTCTCAATATATTGATCGAGTGCCCGCTGCATGCGAAACAGCTTTGATACGTTCATTTCCATTCCTCCATTCATGAAAAGTAAACAAGCACACTAAGGTCAATGACCGCTAAGATGGGCATGCCGTATGTAAATGCCGGGTGCTTCGTCTTATGGCGATGCGTTTGCATAGCTACCCAGCTGCCTGCCGCACCGCCCATGAGAGCTAAGAGCCAAAGCGTGCTCTCACGCGTCCGCCATTTTCCCTGCTTGGCCTTGCGCTTGTCATTTCCCATTACGATATAGCTGATTAAGTTAATAAACACAAAATACATAAGCACGCCATTCACTCCCCTTTGTTAGTGTAGCAAAAAAGCCGGAAGATAGTGAGGGGCAAATATCTTTTTACGCTGTAATGTTTTCCTGCACTCTCCCGTGTTCATATAGCGCATAACCCGTCAGGAAAAGCAAATAATAGAACAAACTATACATGGAAGCAGGTGAAGGACTATGCCGCGCGAAAGAGAAAATATCCAAACGAATAATGGGGATCCGCACTTTGACGGGAAATACGAAGGAGTTATTGCTGTTCCTGAGGGGACAGAGCAAATGGGCATCCGGATAGACCGCAAGCAGTCAGAAAGTGCGTATGATGTGACTAAATTAAAGATAGATCCTGCCCTCCAAAGATTTCAGCAGTTTTTTAAAGGAAGCAAGCAAAAGTAAATAACATGAAAAAAGACTGCCGGCAGCAGTCTTTTTTAGCTTGTTCAGCTCTCAACCTGAAACTTCACACCACTCCAATATGGTTAGTGCAATCACTTCCGCGCAGGCAATCATTTTATCCAGCTCAATATACTCATTTGGATAATGTGCCATGCCAGTAATGCCCGGACCAAATACTATAGAAGGCACTTCGCCAACTTTATTTAACAACCCTCCATCTGTTCCCCACGGGGAGGCTTCTACCATCGGCTCACATTTCATTACTTGACGGAATTTGCTAATAATCTGATTCATTAAGAGGTGCTCGGGATCGATCGTTCCTGGCACCCACTGCGCTCCGAACCATTCTAATTGAGGAGGCTCGCTAAACCAATCATCAAGGTGCGAAAGATGATTCAAAGCCTCCTCCATTTCTTTCTTCGCTTGATCCATATTTTCCTCCGGTGCTACTCCCATTCGCCCTTGCAATTCTACTTGATCAGGTACAGAAGAAGGCCAGTCTCCTCCTTGAATGACCCCTATATTAATAGGAATGGGGATAGGGATATTCTGGTAAAGAGGATCGGTTACTCTTTCATTTCTTTTTTTCTCCAGCCTCTGAATTTCTTCAATCACAATCATGCTTTTTTCGATCGCACTTATCCCTTCATACCTAGTTCCCCCATGAGCAGACCGGCCTTTTACTCGAATCTTAAACCACATAGATCCTTGCTGCTTTGGAAAAATTTTCATGTCAGTCGGTTCAGGAATAATCGCTGCATCTGCCCGGTAGCCGCGCAAGATGGCAGATAGCGTACCGCCACCGCCGCTCTCTTCTTCGATGACGCTTTGAAAAATAACATCTCCTTTTAATTTAATGCCCAGCTGCTTCAAGCACTCGATTGCGAACAACAGAGAAACATTCCCGCCCTTCATGTCGGTTACTCCCCTGCCATACATTTTTCCATCTGTCACCTTGCCGCTGAATGGATCATGAAGCCATTGCGTTTCATCGCCCGCTGGCACGACGTCAATATGGCCATTAAGGATTAATGATTTTCCGCCGCCGGTTCCTCGCCATACCCCTACAACATTAGGACTTCCAGCAAAGTCCGTGCGAGTCGCACAGAAATAAGGATGCTTAATAAATTCTTCTCCACCAGGCTCCCAAATATCAACCTCTAACCCCATTTGGTTTAACTTATTAGCTACCTTTTTCTGAGCTCCGATTTCTTTTCCTTGAACACTCGGCTCTTGTACAATCTCTTTTAAAAAATCAATCGCTTGCTGTTGATTAGCACGCATCCACTCTTTGACAACCCGTTCCATAGTCACTCTCCCCCTGTCAGGTCCATTATTGTACAGCTTAAGTCCAAACAATAGAGCGTCAAGAAAAATGCAGTTCGGCTTCTGTACTCGAAATGACGTCCTTCATAGTGTATGGAGCCAAAATTCTCCGAACATGAAGTTCATTGTTGATTACATCAATAATCGCCCGTTCGGTAATAATGACGTCTACGCAAGATGGAGCCGTCAGCGGCAAAGTGCATCTCTTCACAATTTTGGCCTCTCCCGATTTATTGGTATGGTTCATTAGAACAATTACTTTTTTCGACTTTTGAGCCAAATCAATTGCTCCGCCCATTCCCGGAACTCGTTTTCCCGGTACAATCCAATTAGCAAGATCTCCTGCTTCACTGACTTGGAGTGCCCCTAAAACAGTGACATCCAAATAACCGCGGCGAATAATCCCAAAGGCCATCGTGCTATCAAAAAACGAAGCCCCCGGAACAGCGGTTACTGGAAACCCGCCAGCATCACATAAGTTTTCATCTTCCCCTCCTTTTATCGGATAAGGGCCTGTTCCTAAGATTCCATTTTCAGCATGGAACATCACATTATAATGTTCAGGTACAAAACCGGCGACAAGTGTAGGCATGCCAATCCCAAGATTCACATGCATGCCAGGCTTAATTTCTTTAGCAGCCCATTCAGCAATGACTCGACGATAATCTACTCCCACATCCACTGCCAGTTCACCCCTTCACTTTGTACGATGTAATCGACGAATACACCCGGTGTTACAATGTTTTCTGGATCCAGTTCGCCACTCGGCACAATTTGTTCTGCTTCTACAATGGTAACATCCGCCGCCATGGCAACAAGCGGATTAAAATTTCGTGCGCTCTTATCAAAAACTAAATTGCCGTATTCATCAGCCTGCTTTGCATAAACAATTGCCACTTCAGCTGTAAGCGCTTCCTCAATTAAGTATGTTTTATTTTGTATCTCTACTTTTTCTCTGCCTTCTTCCGCCATTGTTCCAAGGCCGACATCCACCAAAATACCGCCAAGCCCCATGCCGCCGGCTCGAATTTTCTCTGCCAGCGTTCCTTGCGGAAAAAAAGTAACATCTAGTTTGTTTTCCGTCATCAATCTGCCGGCATTAGGATTGGAACCGATATGAGAAGTAAGGAGTGAACGGGCGCGTCCTTCACTAATCAACCGGCCGATCCCAATGTTCGGAAAGCCAGCATCATTTCCAATTAAATCTAACTGACTAACCTTCATTTGCAATAATGCTTCGATGATACTTGGCGGGCTGCCTATCCCCCCAAAACCGCCATACATTAAGCTGGTTCCCTGCTTTATATGGGACAGCGCTTCCTTCAATGACACAACCTTAGATATCTGACGGACATGATTCATTCTCTATTACCCCCTTCTCAATCAGCTCTTCTGTCAATTGTCTAATCGTTTCATCCAGCATACTTAGTAAATGGTCGATCTCTCTTTCACTAATGACAAATGGAGGAGCAATAATAATAGCATCACCAGCCTGGCCGTTAACGGCTCCCGATGCATTATAAACAAGCAATCCGTTTTTCATAGCCTGATTAATCAATTGGTCTGTTATTTTTTCAGATAACGGAAACGGTGATTTTCCGACTCGGCTATTTTTAACGAATTCTATGCCGTAAAGCAGGCCCTTGCCCCGAATATCTCCTATAATTGAATGCTTCTGTTTTAGCTGCTGCATGCCTCTTGATAAATATAACCCTCTCTCATTTACTTGGTTTAACAATTGCTGTTCGTCAATATAATTCATCACAGCAAGTGAAACAGCGGCAGACTGCGGATTGGCGCTATAAGTATGACCAGACATAATAGACTGCGAGCCTTCGCGGATCACCTCAATAATTCTGTCGCTTACAATAGCAGCAGCCATCGGTGTATAGCCTGCACTCATGCCCTTACCCAGAGTCATTATGTCTGGAATCACTCCCCAATGGTCAATTCCAAACCTTTCGCCAGTTCGTCCATTTCCTGTCATTACCTCATCAGCAATAAATAATATGTCATTTCTCTCGCAAATTTCTTTAATCCGGTTGTAATATTGCGGCGGCGGCGTGACTGCCCCTCCCGCTGCCCCGATGATCGGTTCGGCAATGAATGCGGCAATATTCTCAGCTCCGACACGCTGAATTACTGTCTCCAATTGCTCAGCACAATGCAAACGGCAATCAGGATAGCTAAGGTTAAAAGGACAACGGTAGCAATAAGGAGGCTCCAAAACAGGCGCCGGTTCAAGTGTTGAAGCAAATCGCTTTCTCCGTGAAATATGTCCAGATAAGGATAAAGCCCCCAGCGTAATCCCGTGATAGCTCATCCAGCGTGACAGGATTTTATTTTTTCCTTTACAGCCTTTTTCTTGCCAGTACTGAATGGCAACTTTCATAGCTGTCTCATTTGCCTCCGATCCACTGTTGACAAAGAATACTCGATTTAAGTCTCCCGGTGTCCAGCTTGCAATTTTCTCCCCTAGCTGCTCTGCCGGTTCACTTGTAAATTGAGAACGATAAGTAAAAGAAACTTTGTGTGCCTGGTCGCACATTGCTTGGATTACCTCCTGTACGCCGTGGCCAATATTAGCCGTCACCGCTCCACTGCATCCATCCAGGTACGCTTTGCCGTTCACATCATATAAATAAACACCGCTGCCATGAGAAACAGTCGGATACACTTGATCTAAATACGGTTTGATAACGTTTGTCTGTAATTCCAATCTTTTCCCCTCCTTATTTCCCTCTCTTATTTCCTCCATAATAACAAAGCGAGTTTTCTGAAAATATTATCAATATAAGAGGATTTTATAGTATAATTTTTGTACTTTATGTATAAGAAGGAGGTGATTTGGCGATGTCGATCACAGTGAAGGAAGCCCTTTCGCTTCCAGATTTTCAACAAATAAAGTTAATTGCCGGTGAAGCAGGCGCTCATCGGATCATTAAATGGGTAACCATTGTAGAGATTATTGAAGATGTCACCCGTGTCCAGGCAGGAGAGTTCCTGATTACAACCGGGTATGGCATGGAGGTAGAAGAGAACCGCCGCCGTTTGATTGATCAGTTGGCTAATCAGCGATTATCAGCTATCGCTGTTCACACAGGCTTTTACCTCAAAACCATCCATCCGGATTTAATCGACGCTGCCAATCGCTATGAACTTCCCTTAATAGAAATTCCCAAGCATCTTAATTTCTCTGATGTTACACAAACTTTGCTTGGACATATTGTTAATAAGAATTTCCAAAATATTCAAATCACTCAAAAGGTTCATCATGAACTTACTTCTCTTGTTCTAAGCAATAAAGGGCTTTCTTCTGTTTTGGCTACTCTATCCAAGCATATGGAGGCGGATGTTTACTTGTATAATTCATTGCAGGGATGCTTTGAAGGAGAAAACATCCCAGTTGAACTATCCGACTGGAAATTAGCTCCTCCGGCAAAACCTACATTGATTAATGACAGTCAATTCGTTTATCCGATTGCAACAGATCAGAATTATTATGGGTATTTAATGGTCGTTAAACATATTCCGCTAACCGAGCTAGATGACTTATTGCTTGAACAGGCCAGCATTGTATGTGCGCTTGAGTTTCTAAAACAAAAAACGGTACAGGAAGTGTTTCTTCGCCTGCAAGGAGACTTTTTTGATGAACTATTAGAGCAATCAGAACTAGACCCAAAATATATCCAGGAACAATGTTATAAACTGAATTACGATTCATCAGGAGAATTCTTGATCATGCAATTACACAGCACGACAAGCGAAAGCGCTGTGCTTACATCTTTTATCAGATATTGGAATATGACATGCAAAGTAAATATTCTAATACGGGAGAAATATCATTCTGTTATCCTCTTAATAAAACTGCCAGTAAATAAAGAAGAACGCTCGACTATGATTCAAACTATCGTTCAAGGCTGGAAAAACTATGCGAAGGAGCCTCTTTACATTGGAATAAGCGATGCCTTTCAAGGCCTTAATGACGTTTCTGTCCGTGCTCGTGAAGCAAAATATGCCTTACAGACAGCTTTATTAACAAAAAAACAGGTTTTATCCTATCGGGAAATTGGCGCCTATGAAGCTCTCTTTGAAATGAAAGAAATGAAAGTAGACTTATCCAAGTTTTATTCTAAGTGGCTTCAGCCCCTGCTGGCCTATGATGAAAAACATGAAAGCTATTTGCTCAATACATTGGAATGCTACTTACAAAACAAAACAAATATAAAGAATGCAGCAGCCGAACTTTTTATTCACCGCCATACATTAAAGTACCGTCTTGAAAAGATTGAAGAAAAAACAGGAAGAGACCTTCAGGATGCCCATAACTTAACACAATTTCACCTCGCTATAATGGCTTACCGGCTAGATCATTCCGATTCATCTCTCTTTTATTAAAGAGTCTTTTGCAGAGAGCCTGTCCTCTTTTACAGAGGACAGGCTCTTAAAAGTGAATAGAACCGTTCACGAAAATATTTTTATTAAAATATTCTGATTATACACAATGTATAGAAAATAATATTTTTTTTATCATTATTGCAGATAGGCACCAGAACTTCTGTCTATTATTATTACCTTATCAGAAAAGATAGAAGTTGATTTAGCAAGAGCAGACTTGTTTTCCCGCTGCTTCTCTTTATGAAAGCGTTCACACTATTATACTTAGATTGGAGGCTTTATATGATTTGTATAAAACAGCTGCATAAGTCTTTTGGTTCATTAGAAGTATTGAAAGGGATCGATTTAACAATCAACAAAAATCAGGTAGTTGTTCTATTAGGATCAAGCGGATCCGGTAAAAGCACGCTCCTGCGGTGCATCAACTTCCTGGAATTTTATGACAAGGGAGAGGTATGGATCAACAATAAAAAAATAGATTTTCACCAAACAGACTTAAATAAAGTAAGAGAAGAAGTCGGTATGGTTTTTCAGCATTTCAATCTCTTCCCTCACAAAACTGTGTTGGAGAACATCATAGAGGCTCCTATTTATGTGAAAAAGATGAAAAAGCACGAGGCTGAGCACACAGCTTTAGAACTGCTCGCTAAGGTAGGGTTGAAAGATAAAGCAGGTGAATATCCACATATGCTTTCAGGAGGCCAGAAGCAGCGGGTAGCTATAGCAAGGGCACTTGCCATGGAACCTAAAGTGATGTTATTTGATGAGCCAACTTCTGCTTTAGATCCGGAATTAGTCGGAGAAGTGCTGCAGGTAATGAAACAACTAGCAAGTGAGGGGATAACTATGGTAGTGGTGACCCATGAGATGGGGTTTGCCAAGGAAGTCGCTGATCAAGTTGTGTTTATGGATGAGGGAAAAATCCTCGAGCAGGCACCGCCCCATGTATTTTTTAACCAGCCAGAAAGCGAGAGATCAAAGAAATTTTTGCGGAGAGTATTATAATCATTCTTTTTATAAGTAAATGGGGGGATAAAAAATGAAAAACTATCGAAATTATCTTATATGCTTATTTGTACTATCATTATCTTTATTCATAGCTGCCTGCGGTTCAAAAACAGAAAACCAGGACTCAGGCCAGGATAACGAACAAAAAACATTTCGCTACGCAATGAGTGGGCTGTACAAGCCATTTAACTTCAAAGAAGGCGGACAATTGGCCGGATTTGATGTAGAAATCGGCCAAGCATTAGCCAAAAAAATGAACATGAAGGCTGAACCGGTAACAAACCCGTGGGAAACCATTATCCAAGGGCTCCAATCCAATAAGTATGACGCTATTTTAGGAAGCATGGCGGTCACTGAAGAACGGAAAAAAGCCGTCAGTTTTACCACTCCTTATTATCGTTCCGGTACACAAATATTTGTGGCACAGGACCAGTCATCAATTAAATCTGCTAACGATTTAAAAGGAAAGAAAATAGGGGTTGTAAAAGCCAGTCCTTATAAAGATCTTGCTGAAAAGTATACAGATAAGGTACAAGAATATGATAGTGATTTAACTGCTTTGCTCGATATTACAACGGGACGGTTAGATGCCGTCATTACCGATCAAATGGTCGGCTTCCGGGTCATGAAAGAGAAAACAATGAAGATCAAAGATGTTGGAAAGCCATTAACGTATGATGAAATGGCTATTGCAGTTAGAAAAGACGACAAAGAGCTGGAAGACAAATTAAATAAAGCCCTTGCAGAAATGATCGAGGACGGCACTTATGAAAAAATAAGTGACAAATGGTTTGGCCGGAATATTTATAAAAATGATTAGAGGTGTTCGATGTGATTGATATTTTTTTATCAACATATAAATTTTTTTTAGGAGCGACATGGTTAACCTTAAAATTAACTCTTACTTCTCTTTTTTTAGGAAGTTGCATCGGCATCATCTTTGCTTTCTTCCGGCTCTCAAAGAAAAAAGCGCTGAATTATTTGGCTACTATCTATATTAATGTCATTCGCGGCACGCCGCTTATTGTACAAATTGCCATTCTTTACTTCGGAATAGCGAATATCATTACATTGTCTCCATTTTGGGCAGGCTCACTGGCACTTGCTATTCATAGTGGAGCCTATATTGCAGAAATCTTTCGCGGTTTAATTCAATCTATTGATAAGGGGCAAATGGAAGCTGCTCGCTCTCTTGGAATGCCCTACCATTTGGCTATGAGACGAATTGTATTGCCCCAAGCATTTAAGTTAGCCATCCCTCCGCTTGGAAATCAATTTATTATCGGCTTGAAAGATTCTTCACTTGTCGCTTATGTTGGCATGCAAGACCTATGGGGAGCTGCATTAAGTGAAGCTTCCTCCAACTTTCAACAAATGAATACCTATATTATAGTCGGCTTATATTATTTGGCGCTTGTGCTTATCCTTTCTTATTTAGTCGGCAAATTAGAGGCGAGATTAGAGGTAGATTCAAACAATAGACCAAACCGGACTTTCAAAAATTTATTTCAATTTAAAACGGCCAGTTCATAAAAAGCAAAAACTCCTGTTGCCATATTGAAACAGGAGTTTTTTGCCTAGAACGTCAGCAGCTATTCATATTTTCATAGATCACTGTCAATCCCATTCCGCCGGCCATACACAATGTGACCATCCCATATTTCTCCTGTGAACGGATCATTTCATACATAAGACTGACCGTTAGCTTGGCACCCGTTGCCCCAACTGGGTGACCCAGGGCAATAGCCCCGCCGTTTACATTTACGCGCTCAGGATGCATCTTCAATTCTTTCATGACTGCCAAAGCTTGTCCGGCAAAGGCTTCATTCAGTTCAACTCGTCCAATGTCCTCTAACGACAGCCCCGCTTTTTCCAGCGCTTTTCTTGTCGCCGGCACAGGACCGATTCCCATGAGGCCCGGATCAACCCCTGCACTAGCAAAAGCTTTAATTTTTACAATTGGCTCAAGCCCTTTCTCTATCGCTTTTTTGTGCGACATTAAAACGACAGCCGCTGCCCCGTCATTCATTGGGCAAGCATTCCCCGCTGTAATGGTCCCTCCTTCTTCAAATACGGGACTTAATTGCGCAAACTTGGAAAAGCTAGCCTCTGGCCGCACCGATTCATCCCTTGCAAATATGAATGCTTCCTTTTTTCCTTTGACTTGCAGCGGGATAATCTCCTCTTGGAAACGCCCCTCTTCAATCGCTTTCTTTGCCTTTTGATGGCTTCGAAAAGCAAAACTGTCTTGTTCCTCGCGGCCAATATTATATTTTCGCGCCAGCCTTTCAGCAGTTGCTCCCATATGCTCATTTTCTAACGAGCATGTTAATCCGTCTGTTAACAAAGCATCCTCTATTTGTAAATGGCCAAACTTGCCTCCCCAACGATTCCTCAAAAGGTAAGGCACCTGGCTCATACTTTCTACTCCTCCGGCGACGACAATTTCCTCCTGCTCTGCCATAATTGCTAATGCCCCGCTTGTGATCGCCTTTAAACTGGAGCCGCAAGCCTTAATAATAACATGTGCTGGAATGCTGTCGGGAAATCCGGCTTTTTGTGAAGCAATGCGGGCGGAGTTTAGCCCTCCTCCATGCACATATCCATGTCCAAAAATAATTTCATCCACTTCTTTCTTTTCAATAGGCACTCTTTTCATAATTCCTTCGAGAACTTGCCTTCCTAGCTCTACTGCCGGAACCTCTTTTAATGATTTTCCAAATGCGCCAACCGCCGTACGTCCCCCTGCAACGATGACGACATCCTCCATATGGTCCACTCCCCTCTGTCTACTTCCTTTAGTATACCGAGGGGGCCCCTTAGCTTTCTATTCTACATATACAACAAAAAGCAGGGAAATATATATACAGGATAGAGAATACCAGTACTCGGCTTTCTTTATCTGAGCCAATAAAAAAACAGACCCGTCAAAACGGATCTGTTTTTCAAACGATCTTATTTATTTAACTGAGCTTTAGCTGATTCAGCCAATTGGTTGAATGCTGGTAAATCGTTAACAGCTAGATCAGCAAGCATTTTGCGGTTAACTTCGATGCCTGCAAGTTTTAAACCGTGCATTAAACGGCTGTAAGAAAGGCCATTCATGCGTGCAGCTGCGTTGATACGAGTGATCCAAAGCTTACGGAAGTCGCGCTTTTTCTGGCGACGGTCACGGTAAGCGTATTGCAGGGATTTCATAACCTGCTGGTTGGCTACTTTATATAAACGGTGTTTAGCACCGAAAAAACCTTTTGCTAATTTAAGAACTTTTTTACGACGTCTGCGAGTTACTGTTCCGCCTTTTACGCGTGGCATAATATTTACCTCCTAAAATATAAGTGCTAGTCTTACTTAAGATTGTCTAACATGTGACGAATGCGTTTGAAATCGCCTTTAGATACGAGAGTTCCTTTGCGGAGCTTACGTTTTTGTTTTGTAGATTTGTTAGCAAATAAGTGGCTAGTATAGCCATGAGAACGCTTCAGTTTACCAGAACCTGTTTTCTTAAAACGTTTCGCTGAGCCGCGGTGAGTTTTCATTTTTGGCATTTCGTATTCCTCCTCAAACTGGTTACTTTTCGTTTTTAGGTGCTAATACTAAGAACATACTGCGGCCGTCCATTTTCGGCTTCGTTTCCACAGTAGCTACTTCTTGACAAGCGTCAGCAAAACGATCGAGTACGCGTTGGCCGATCTCTTTATGAGTGATCGCGCGTCCTTTAAAGCGAATAGAAGCTTTCACCTTGTCGCCTTTTTCCAAAAACTTGATCGCATTGCGCAATTTTGTGTTAAAATCATGTTCCTCGATTGTCGGGCTGAGACGCACTTCTTTCAAGTTAATGATTTTTTGATTTTTACGCGCTTCTTTTTCTTTCTTCTGCTGTTCGAACTTAAACTTGCCGTAATCCATAATACGGGCAACCGGCGGTTTTGCATTCGGCGCAACAAGCACAAGATCAAGGTTAACGCGTCCGGCAATTTCGAGCGCTTCGTTCTTTGACTTAACACCAAGCTGCTCTCCATTTTGGTCGATCAGACGAACTTCACGGGAGCGAATCCCCTCGTTTACAAACATATCTTTGCTAATAATGAGCCACCTCCAAGGTTTTTAAGAATAAACGTTTCTATTCCGGAATACACAATATCAGCAATTGGTGTTTTCGCGCAATAAAAAATGCGGGTATGATCGCATACCCGCATTAAACAGCACAAACATGCTATTTATCATTACGTTCAAACCTGCCAACTGCCTGTGCGTCAATCAGGTGAGAAGCGGGTGCTTCTACTTCACACTGTATATTCTGTTCACCATAGCATTATATCATAACGAATATTCTTCGTCAACTCATCGAAAGCAATTCAACAGAAATAATTCTAACAAAGTTTCTTTAAATAAGCAACACCTTTTTAAAAGTTATGCTTTTTTTGCTTCCTTTTTAATCATTTCCACAAAGTCTCCAAAAGCAACTGTTTCTGATTTTTGCTCTCCATATTTCCGGACGTTCACAGCATGCGTTTCAATTTCCTTATCGCCGACAACGAGCATATACGGCGTTTTTTGCATTTGTGCTTCACGAATTTTGTAACCGATCTTCTCATCACGGATGTCAAGCTCTACTCGAATGCCAGCTGCCTGCAGCTTTTCTTGCACTTCTTTCGCATAATCAAGATGAACGTCGACAGATACCGGAATCACTTGCACCTGTACCGGGGCAAGCCATGTTGGGAAAGCTCCCTTATACTCTTCGATTAAGAAAGCAACAAAACGCTCCATTGTAGAAACAACACCGCGGTGAATAACAACCGGACGATGCTGCTTGCCGTCTTCACCAATATAAGTTAAGTCAAATCTTTCCGGCAGCAAGAAGTCTAACTGGACGGTAGAGAGCGTTTCTTCTTTGCCTAGCGCTGTTTTCACTTGGACATCAAGCTTCGGACCATAGAAGGCCGCTTCTCCCTCTGCTTCAAAGTAATCAAGCTCCATTTCATCCATTGCTTCCTTAAGCATGCTTTGCGCTTTGTTCCACATATCATCGTCATCGTAATATTTCTCGGTATCTTCCGGATCACGGTAAGATAAGCGGAAGGAGTAATCATTCAAGTCAAAGTCTTTGTATACTTCCAAAATTAAATGGACCACCCGCTTGAATTCGTCTTTAATTTGATCCGGGCGGACGAAAACGTGCGCATCGTTCAATGTCATGCCGCGCACCCGCTGCAAGCCGGAAAGCGCCCCTGACATTTCATAGCGGTGCATCGTGCCAAGCTCTGCAATACGGATTGGCAGCTCGCGATAAGAGTGAATGCCGTTTTTATAAATCATCATATGATGCGGGCAGTTCATCGGACGCAGCACGAGCTGTTCATTGTCCATATCCATTACCGGGAACATATTTTCTTGATAGTGATCCCAGTGGCCGCTCGTTTTATACAGCTCCACGCTTCCCATTACCGGCGTATATACATGGTGATAGCCTAGGCTTTCTTCCTTGTCGACAATGTAACGCTCGATAATGCGGCGGATCGTTGCCCCTTTCGGCAGCCACATCGGCAGGCCTTGGCCAACCTTTTGCGAGTTCATGAACAGATCAAGTTCTTTGCCGATTTTACGGTGATCGCGCTCTTTTGCTTCTTCAAGCATTTTCAAATGGTTGTCCAAGTCTTCTTTTTTGAAGAAGGCTGTACCATAAATACGCTGCAGCATTTTATTGTCACTATTGCCGCGCCAATACGCCCCCGCGATGCTCAGCAGCTTGAATTCTTTAATTTTGTTGGTGGATGGCACATGTACGCCGCGGCACAAATCAAAAAATTCGCCTTGTTCATAAATAGTTACTGTTTCATCTTCTGGAATCGCATCAATTAACTCAATTTTATACTCGTCACCGATCTTTTCGTATAATTCTTTCGCTTCATTGCGGCTTACTTCTTTGCGGACGACTTCTAAGTTTTCGCCGATAATCTTTTTCATTTCTTTTTCGATCTTCGGCAAATCTTCTGGTGTAATGGATTCATCTAAATCGATGTCATAATAGAATCCGCCTTCAATGACCGGTCCAACACCCAGCTTGACTTTGTCCTGGCCGTACAGACGTTTAACCGCCTGAGCCATTAGATGAGCGGTGCTGTGGCGCAAGATTTCAAGCGCATCTTCATGATCCGGCGTAACGATCTCCAGGCTGCCGCTTTTTTCGATCGGCGTGCGCAGATCAAGGGGCTGGCCATCCACTTTTCCAGCCAGCGCTTTCTTTCTTAAGCCCGGGCTGATGGACTGGGCAATTTCTTCTGTAGTTGTTCCTTTCGGAAATTCCTTGACTGATCCATCAGGAAAGGTAATATTCAGCATTTCAGACATTCTTAACACTCCTTAGTTTTTTGACAAAATAAAAAACCCCGTCCTTCAATAACGAAGGGACGAGGTTTAATTCGCGATTCCACCCTACTTTTCAACAAAAATGTTGAAATCTCCAGATCAGATAACGGCTGCTGCCGTCGGTCCATTACTGGCATTGCTGCGTTCACGGCCGAAGTTCAAAGGCGGTAAGCACAATCTTCGTGTTAGGAAAGTTTCAGCCTTGCTCTCCCTCTCTGGAAACCGTAAGAAAATGCTCATGTCCTTATCAACACTTGTGACACTATTTACATGTATGTCCGTATTATATTCCTTGACTATTTAAAAATCAATAGGCTCGCTCTTTATTTTCTCCGATTGATCCCCTTCATCTCAACAGGCACCGTCAAAAACTTGATCCGCTCCATTACCCGCTTCGCCTTCATCTCTTCCTTCTCGCCCCGCTGAGAATGAGCCAAATGATGCTGAAGTTCCTCATAGCTGAAATTAGAAGTGAAAAAAGTTGGCAGCCCCTCCAGCATGCGGAATTGCAAAATCGTTCCGAGAATCTCATCACGCATCCAGCTGGACATTGCTTCAGCACCAATATCGTCAATCATCAATACAGGCGCTTTCTTCACGACTTCAAGTTTTTCATTTAGGGATTGATCGTTGAGAGATTGTTTCATCTCACGGATAAACTCAGGAAAATAAACGATTAAGGACGAAATATTTACATTAGCCAGTTCATTAGCAATAGCCCCTAATAAATAAGATTTTCCAACCCCAAACGCACCATGAATAAATAATCCTTTGGCTTCTCCGCCTTTAGCGTATTTCTGTGTAAAATGCTCTGCCAGCTCAATGGCCTGCCACCGGCCGGAATCCCCCAAATCAAGATTAGAAAAGTCGGCACTCAAAATGTCTTTCGGGACATACAAACTGTTGATCAGCTTTTCATTTTTTCTTTGTTCATCATCGCGCACCTTCCGCGGGCAGCGATGGTAATCGATATCGATTCCTCCGCGCCGCCAGACCAGCTTCGGTTCAAATCCCTGCATCACATTGATGCATTCCCGTAAATTTGGGCACTTCTCGCAACCAAAGCTTTGCGTTTTATATTCATAGAGCTTCATCAGATTTTTATCAAGCACATCCGGCGTGATTTGCTGCTGATGCTCAAGCAAAAACGACCGAACAGCCGGATCGTTTAAAATTTCCTGGCGCGTTTGTTCATACCGGGTTTTAAAATCCGGTGATTTCGTCAGTTTATTTAACGTTTCATCTATTCGTTTCATGATTGTTTGTCACCTGCCTTTTTAATCGTCTGTTTTTCAGCCGCTCTTCCAGCTCTCTTCGCTTAGCTTCCAATTCCTCATTCGTTTCGGAAGGCGTCTCGACGGCCTGATCGTCCTCATGGAACCAGTCGGGCAGCTTCTCTGTACGGATCACTTTCTGTTTGGGACCTTGTTTGTTCTTGGCCCATTCCGTATATTGACGATGCTCTTTTTTAGCGAGTTCCATTGCTTCTGTGACGGTTTTTACTTTTTTGCGGGCCCAGTGGGAAGCAATTTTCTCCACATAGCTTTTTGTCAGCTTCATATCTGTTTTCAGCATGACGTATTCAATAAGCACATTTACGACGCCGGCCGGCAGTTTATATTGGAAGAGTACACCTTCAATTACCTGCATGTCCGCGCTTGATGGCTGGCTTCCGGAAATGTCAATCAATCTTTGGCGCGGCGATACGGTTTCTAAATAATGGATCAGTTCTTCCTCTTTTGTCGACGGTTCGCTTTGAATTGTACGGAGTGCTTCTGGCTGGGACAAATAAATCAGCTCAGGCAACTTTTCATTTCTCTCCAGCTGATACCAGTCACGAGCCGCTTTGCGCAGCACCTCGATGTCAATTTCATCTTTTTCGTCGACTGACGTAAGCAATAGGTTTTTCATTTCAAGCGGTTCTATTCCATACAAATGAGCGAGCTTTACGATCGTTTCCTTCACAGAAGGCGTGACAGCTGACTTCGATACCATTACGCCTTGAAGAGAGCTTTCCAGCAGGCTGAAATCAAATTGCTCCATTTTTAGCGGAACACCGGTCCTGTCCGGCTGAGACATAAAGAGCTTGTCCTCTGAAAGCAGACTGCTTTCCATCACTTCACGGTCCATTGGCGGCGTGCCGGCAGAAAATACTTCCTGAAAATCTTTTGTAATCTCTGTATGGTCCTCTGTGCAGACAATATCATCTGAAAAAAACTCTTTTAATCTTAAAAAATGTGAACGGCCTATTTTTCGATACAAAAAAACGTTAAGCATGCCGTCATTAAAAAATTGTTCCGGCGTAAGAGGCGACTGCAGTTCATAAACAAATTCACGCAGTTCGCCATTTTTTCGAATAAACGTTTTTAATAAGCCAAGGGCCTCCAGCTTCAAACGGGCTTCATAAATATCCTGAAGGTTTTTATCAAGAAAATTCATCAAATGATAATGGTTAGCTGTCGCAGAGCGCAGCCGATTTTCTTCCACTTCCGCCCACAATGTCATATATAAGCTGAAGCATGTTGACCCAAGAAGCGGCTGATACAAAAACGTTAAGATGCGCCGGTCTGTCTCGTGAAGAATGCCATTCAGACAAACGATGTACTCATCCACCGGCTGTATTTCGTTCCAATGTCTTTTCATGTTAACCATCTAACCTTTCAGTGTTGAAACTTCTAATGCTGACCGATGAAAAAAAGCTAGAGAACGGGTCGTTGCCTCCAGCTTGCTATTCTTCTTTCTTTATCAATTCTTTCAATTCATCTAAAAACACATTAATATCCTTAAACTGTCGATAGACAGAGGCAAAGCGCACATAGGCGACCTCATCAATAGCGGCCAGCCGGTCCATCACCATTTCGCCAACCTTCTCCGATTGGATTTCCGAAAAACCGCAGCTTCTAATTTCTTTCTCGACGTCCATTGTTAGTTTTTCAAGCTGTTCGAGCGACACAGGGCGCTTTTCACAGGCCTTGATTAACCCGCGCAACAGCTTTTCTCGATTAAATTCTTCTCTCGTGCCTTCTTTCTTAACGACAATCAGCGGAAGGTCCTCCACTTTTTCAAACGTCGTAAACCGATAAGCACAAGATTCACATTCGCGGCGCCTGCGGATGGAGCGTGCCTCGTCCACAGGCCTTGAATCAATTACACGGGTGCCATTATGCTGGCAGGCCGGACATTTCATTCTACCAACTCCGATTCTAAATTAATTACTCTCATCATATTAAAAAGAAGCAAAATGCACAAGGCACTATATCCCGTAAATAAATGAAAGAGGTGTATGCCTGCGCATACACCTCTTTTTATAACACACTTGCTTCTTGCTTCATTTGTACAGGGCCCATTCCCCGAGGCATTTCCATTTTTTCTTGTGTCTGTGCCTCCAGCGCCTCTGCAATGTAGTTGGCTGCAATATTCGGATCAAGATCCCCGCAAGTATATACATCAATGCTTGCGTAGCCATGCTCTGGAAAGCTGTGAATGGTTAAATGAGATTCAGAAATGATGACAACTCCACTTACGCCTTGAGGGGCGAATTTGTGAAACGCCACTTCCCGGATTTCAGCACCTGATTTCAATGCAGCATCCACAAAGATTTGTTCAATTGTTTCCATATCATTCAATTTTTCAAGATTGCAGCCCCAAAGTTCTGCAATTACGTGACGACCCATAGTATCCATGATCGCTTCCCCCTTTTACAATTTTTAGAATATTCGTTGTAAAAGTATAACCACCACGGGGGAAAGTTAGTCCGAAGAGGTCCTAACCCTTTAAGCGGTTATTTATTTCACGAAGATTAGTATACTGTGAACAGTTTCATTTTGCAATATCCCTTGAAACATTTTTCTTAAGGATTTTTCAGACGATTCTTCATACTATGAACATATGGTTAATAAATGATATTTTTTTCCACAATCTTGGAGCAAGCAAAGACAAGGAGCGGTTCAAACGCCAGCCGTTTATTTTCCCGACACAAAACAAAGCCCCCAGAAAAGCGATCTGCGGGCTTTGTTTTATTTCTGGCGGATTACAAGCAATCCGCTGTCGGTAAATTAAGCAGTTACCTCAACTTTTTTTTTCATATTTTCAGCGACATAGCTGACAAGGTCTACGACACGGCAAGAATAGCCCCACTCGTTGTCATACCAAGCTAGAACTTTGACCTTTGTTCCTTCCATGACGATCGTTGACAAGCCGTCAATGATGGAGGAATGAGGGTTTGTATTAAAGTCAACAGATACTAATGGCTCTGTCGTAAATTCAATAATTCCTTTTAATGCACCTTCAGAAGCTTGAATAAATGCTTCATTTACTTCATCAACAGTTACTTCACGCTTTAAATCCACTACAAGGTCTACTAAAGAAACATTGGAAGTTGGAACGCGCAAAGCCATGCCATGAATTTTTCCTTTTAACTCAGGAAGCACAAGTGACAACGCTTTAGCTGCTCCTGTAGATGTCGGAATAATTGATTGAGCACATGCACGGGCACGGCGCAAATCTTTATGCGGGTTATCAATATTGTTTTGGTCATTTGTATAAGCATGAACAGTGGTCATCAAGCCGTTTTCAATGCCAAATGTATCGTTAAGCACTTTTGCTACCGGAGCCAGGCAGTTTGTTGTACAAGAAGCGTTGGAAATTACTTCATGCTTTTCGATATCTAAATCATCTTGGTTTACACCCATAACAATAGTAACATCTTCGTTTTTACCTGGAGCTGTCAATACGACCTTTTGCGCCCCTGCTTCTAAATGAAGAGCCGCTTTCTCGCGAGCGTTGAATTTACCTGTTGCTTCGATAACAATCTCGATGCCAAGCTCTTTCCAAGGAAGCTCACGCGGATCACGGTTGTTCACTAATTGAACACGTTTGCCATTTACAATTAAAGCATTCTCTTCAATTTGAACATCTCCGTCAAATTTGCCATGGTTTGTGTCATACTTTATCAAATGAGCAAGCGTCTCCGCAGGATAGCTTGCGTTTACAGCAACAATATCAAACTTATCTTCTAAAATCGCTTTGCGGAAGACCATTCTTCCAATACGTCCAAATCCGTTAATTGCTACTTTCGCCTTCATAAACCGGCTCCTCCTATATCAATAAATGTTATACTTAATTGTTTTTTTATCTGCAATTAGTATAACATATTTATCTCTAAGTGGAAGCCCAAAAACCCCAAAATCATAAATTTAACTATTCAGAAAATAACACATTTGTTCTCCTAGTTTTGGCTGTTAAAATACACGCTTGTTGCAATAAGAGAAAGGTTATGAGCTGCCCAGATGCCTGTCATCAAAAAAAACGAAAAAGAAATCCCGTCATAAATAATAATAATAGCCCAGGCAACCAGAAGAATAACTGACGTAGCATTCCAAGCAGCCGCTTTAGCCCGCGAAGCCACATGCTGCTGCCGCTCATCAAACCATCTCTTCTTCTTTCCAATAGACCGGTTAATAAAATAAACGATGACCGCTACCAAAATACCGCCTAGTAAACCTGATAGGGCGGTTAAAGCATTTGCCACTGTTTCAGTCAATATTCTCATCTCCTTCAAAAATAAATAAATCTTCAATCGAACAATTAAACACTTGAGCAAGCTTATGAGCTAAAACGAGAGAAGGATTATACTTTCCTTTCTCAAGAGAAATGACCGTTTGCCTCGATACATGCAGCTTTTTCGATAGCTCCTCCTGGGTAATGCCGCTCTCTGTCCGCTTCTGGCGAATGTTATTTTTCATTTGTCCTCCTTAATCCGATAGTAAAGTTAACTTTACGTAAAGTATACTTTACACGAATGATCTATGTCAAGTGAACTTTACAAGTATCCACTCAATAAAATGACTAATAAAAAAACCCGTCCATGCAGGACAGGTTAAGGAGTTAATTGCCACTCTTCAATGACACGCAAGAGCTGCTCTTTCGTTTGTTCAATCGTTCCGTTATTATTAATCACCGCATCCGCTCTTTTTGCTTTTTCTGCCAGCGGAAGCTGGGAAGCGATGCGTGCTTTTGCTGCCTCCGCGCTCAAGCTGTTGCGGGCAATCAGCCTGTCCAGCTGGGTGGTCTCATCTGTATAAACAACAATTACCTTTTCCACCATCCATGTCAGTTCACTTTCATATAGGAGCGGAATATCCATAATCACTGTTTGCTTGCCCGCTGCCATTGCTGCGTCTTTTTCCGCAAGCATAAACTGGCGTACAGCTGGATGAACAATGCTATTTAGCTTTTTCCGGTGCTCTTCGTTATGAAAAATAAGGTCTCCCAGGCGGCCGCGGTCAAGCGAGCCATCCGCCAAAAGCATCTCTTGTCCAAATGCTTCTGCAATTTGGGCAAGAGCGGGGCGCCCCGGCTCTACTACTGCCCGGGCTGCCACATCCGCGTCTACAATTGTATAGCCCATCTCCTGCAGCAAGCGGCTGACGGTGCTTTTTCCGCTTGCAATTCCCCCAGTTAATCCGATAATAACTGCCACTATTTCCCCTCCAAGCTGTTAGATTTTCAACGTTCCTAAAATAATTAATAAGATGCCGGGAAAAAAGGAAATGCGCTGCACCCATTGGACGCCAGCAAACTTTCGGCCGCAGGCCAATCCTCCTGTGACGAATAACAGATTCATCACTGCTACAGCGGTGGCGAGCCCGATTGCCGGATAGCTCAGCATAGCCGCTCCTAAACCTGCTCCAAAGGCATCGAGCGAAAGCGCAAAGCCCAAAAGCAGCGCTTCTAATCCATTAATGGTTCCCGATTGATCTAAATCAGCGGCTGTTGGCCGTTTAAAAATATGAATGACGACACCGAGCCGCTTTAACTCTAAATGGATGAGAGGCTTTTCCTCGGATTGCTCATGCTTATGCCCTTCCCGAAAAAATTGCCAAAGCACCCAAGCTCCCAGCGCGATTAAAATTGTGCCGCCGAGCCGGTTAGCCGCCTGTTCACTGAACCATCGGCTCAGCCAATGGCCCGCTCCCATGGCAATAAGAAGCGCCGTTGCCGAGCAAAGCGATAAAATAAGAGAAGACTTCATCGGCAGGTTCAGCTTTTTTAATCCGTAAGCAAGGCCCGCGCTGAAACTGTCTAAACTAACCGCCGCTGCCAGCATAAATAACGAAAGATACCCATCCATTACGCAGCTCCTCCCCTATCAAAACGTTACTGTAGTATATGGAAGGATGGATGGGAAGGTTCGGTTTTATCCGTGCGGCAACGGCTGGCAATTCGGGCAGATATGCGTGCCTCTGCCGGCCGTTCTTATTTTAACAATCAATTCACCGCAGCGTTTGCACGGCTCTCCTTTACGGCTATAAACAAAGTGAGTTTCTTGAAAGGTGCCGGCTTGTCCTTGACTATTTACATAGGAGCGCACTGTACTGCCGCCTTTATCAACAGCTTCCCGCAGCGTTGAAATAATTTCCTGGTGCAAAGCGGCTACCTCTTCTTCGTTAAGAGAATGAGCTTTTCGCTCAGGATGAATCTGTGCCCGAAAAAGCGCTTCATCGACATAAATATTGCCAAGTCCGACGAATACCTTCTGATCGAGCAGCACGGCTTTAATATTTCGTTCTGTTTTCTTTAACTTGCTTTTCACATAATCAAGCGAAAAATCCTCTGAAAATGGTTCAGGACCAAGCTGTGATAATGGCAGAGAATCATACTCTTGCCCTTGCTGGAACAAATGCATTGTTCCGAATTTGCGGACATCCCGGTAATGCAGAGCCGAACCATCCGTAAATGTAAATAAGACATGTGTATGAGGCTCTTCTTTCTCCCCGGGTTCATGAAGGCGGTATTTGCCCTCCATCCGCAAATGGGAAACAAGTGAATAATGATCAAGAATAAAAATCAGAAACTTGCCTCTGCGCAATACGTCATGAATCGTCTCACCGGCTAAAGCATCCGCAAATTGTTCAGCCTGCTCCGGTTTTTTGATTATATTTGGCCACCGGATTTCGACCTCCCGGATGGTTTTGCCGATCACAAGCTGCTTTAATGTGCGCCGGACTGTTTCTACTTCTGGCATTTCAGGCAAATAGCTCTCTCCTCTCTATCCTTTATTGTTATTTAGCATCGTACCAGGTCGGACCGTACGAATAATCAACTTTCAATGGCACTTTCAATTGAATGGCCTGTTCCATCACTTCCGGAACAAGCTGCTTCATCGTGTCAATTTCTTCTTTTGGCACTTCAAAAATCAATTCATCGTGCACTTGCAGCAGCAGCTTAGATTGGAGCTGCTCCTTCTCCAGCCTCTCCGCTGCATCAATCATCGCCTTTTTAATAATGTCTGCAGCACTTCCCTGAATTGGCGTATTCATGGCCGTCCGTTCTCCAAAACCCCGCAAATTAAAGTTGCGGCTTGTAATTTCTGGAATGTAGCGGCGGCGCTGCAGAAGTGTCGTCACAAACCCTTTTTCTTTTGCTTCACGGATAATAGAATCCATGTATTCTTTGACACCCGGATAGGTGTGCAGATAGCGGTCAATAAAGGTAGCGGCCTCTTTTCTCGTAATCCCTAGACTTTGAGACAATCCATAATCACTGATGCCATAGACAATGCCAAAGTTGACGGCTTTGGCCTGTCGCCGCATATGACTGTCGACCTCATCCTGTGACACATGGAAGACATCTGCGGCTGTTGCCGTGTGAATATCGAGATCATGCAAGAAAGCGTCGATTAATTTTTCGTCATCGGCAATATGAGCAAGCACCCGCAATTCAATTTGCGAATAGTCTGCAGCGAAGATCACCGAGTCTTGTGCTGACGGAATAAACGCCTGACGGATCTTTCTCCCTTCTTCCAGCCGGATGGGGATATTTTGCAAATTCGGCTCAGTCGAGCTTAATCGGCCGGTTTGCGTCAGCGCCTGATTAAAGCGAGTGTGAATCTTATGAGTATCGGCATCCACTACCTTGAGAAGGCCCTCTATATAAGTAGACTGCAGCTTGCCCAACTGGCGGTAATGAAGAATGTGCTCAACAATTTCATGTGACGGCGCAAGCTTCTCAAGCACATCCGCAGAGGTGGAGTAGCCTGTCTTGGTTTTCTTAATGGGAGGCAGACCCAATTTATCGAATAAAATCGTTCCGAGCTGTTTCGGCGAATTGATATTAAACTCTGTACCGGCAAGTGCATAAATGGTCTGTTCAATATCCGTCAGCTTGCCCTTCAACTCTTCTCCCATCTCCTTCAAGCGACCGACATCCACCTGGACCCCTTCTGATTCCATATCTGCCAGAATGAAGGCAAGCGGGAGTTCCAATTCGTAAAATAAATCAAGCTGATGATTGGCTTCCAGCTCCTCTAAACAAACAGCCTTTAACAGGTCAATCGCTGCTGCTTTTGAAGCAATGTGCTCGGCATACTCCGGCTCTTCCGGCAGTTTGCGCTTAGCGCCTTTCCCGTAAACCGCTTCGTCTGATTGAACAGAAGAAACTCCATGGAGCTTTGCCACGGCAGCGAAATCCTCTGGTGATTCAGACGGATTGAGCAAATAAGAAGCAAGCCAGACATCAAAGTCAATTCCCTTCAACTCGATCCCATGCCGTCTTAAACCGATCATTGTACGCTTCGCATCATACACTGATTTTTTCTTTGATTCATCTTCTGCCCACTTTTTAAAAGCAGGTGACGCCAAGGCTGCTTCAGCCGGCACAAAGTACGTTCCTTTTTGTCCGCTGATTCCAAAGCCGGCCACTTCGGCATGATGATAGTTTTCAGTAATCATTTCCAAATAGAGAGATGCTTCTTCGCCAAGCATATCGGCGGTCACCTCTGATGCTTGGGTGTAATTCACCTGCTGATGAGGAGCTGTTTCTTGTGCCGGGCGATCAAGCTTTTCAAGCAGCGAGTTAAAGCCAAGTTCCTTAAACAGCTCATACACTCTTTCATCATCCGGCTCATTGTATTCTAGACTGGTTAGTGAAAAGTCAAGAGGCACTTCACGCAAAATAGTAGCAAGCTCCTTGCTCATCACAGCAAGCTGTTCATGCTCACGGAGCTTTTCCTGCAGTTTCTTGCCGCTGACTTCATCGATGGAGGAAAGCAGCTTTTCCACAGATCCAAATTGCTTTAACAGTTTGATGGCCGTCTTTTCACCGACTCCGGGAATTCCCGGAATATTATCGGAGGAATCGCCCATCAGCCCTTTCATATCAATAATTTGCTCAGGCGTGAGACCATACTTTTCTTCCACGTGCGCTGGTGTATATTCTTCAATATCGGTAATGCCCTTTCTGGTGATACACACCGTTGTAGCCTCAGAAGCAAGCTGGGTTAAATCTTTATCTCCAGAATAGATCTTTATGTAAAAGTCTTCCTGTTCGGCTTTCAGAGATAGCGTGCCAATAATATCATCAGCTTCATAATTTTCCAGTTCATAGTGGGCAATGCCGTATGCTTTCAACAATTCGCGAATGTAAGGAAACTGCTCAGACAGCTCAGGCGGCGTTTTTTGACGGCCGCCTTTATAATCGCTGTATGTCTCATGCCTGAAAGTTGTTTTTCCGGCATCGAAAGCCACGAGAAGATGGGTCGGCTGTTCTTCCTTCAGCACCTTTAAGAGCATCATGGCAAAGCCGTAGACGGCGTTCGTATGTACACCTTTATTATTATTGAGTAGGGGCAGCGCAAAAAACGCCCGATAAGCAATGCTGTTTCCGTCAATTAATACGATTTTTTTCTTCAAAGCAGTCACCTTCCCTTTGCTTTTTTAAAGAGACAGTAAACGTGGTCCCTTCATTTGCTTTACTTTTCACAAAAATCTCTCCGTCATGCGCTTCAATAATATGCTTGACGATCGCTAGGCCCAGGCCGGTTCCTCCCGAATTGCGGCTTCTCGCTTTATCTACCCGGTAAAAGCGTTCAAAAATCCGCGGCAGCTCATCCGGGCTTATGCCAATGCCATCGTCCTCTACCTCCACAATGACCCGCTCTCCTGTTTCGAACGCCCGGACTTCTATCCGGCCGCCTTCCTGTGTATATAAAATGGCATTCGTCAGCAAGTTGAAGAATACTTGCTTTAGCCTGCTGGCATCTCCTGTAATTTTTAAATTTTCCTCCAGTTGAAGCGAAAGCTCAAGCTGCTTGTCTTCAAAGCGATTTTGCAAGGAAGGGATCACTTCTTGAATCACTTCATCTACAGCCAAGGAAGTGATATTGAGAGAGATTCCTTTTTGTTCGATTTTAGACAGCTCCAGCAAATCCATCACAAGCGACTCCATCCGTTCACTCTCTTTTAAAATAATATTTAAAAACATCGTCAGCGCTTCTTTATCTTCAAGTGCTCCATCTAACAATGTTTCCGTAAAACCTTTAATAGAAGTGATCGGCGTTTTCAGCTCATGGGACACATTTGCGACAAAATCTTTGCGCATTTGTTCAAGTTTTTTCAAATTCGTAATATCATGAAAAACAATCAATATGCCTTTCCATTCGGCATTTGTACCAATGATTGGCGCCCCGGATATTTCAAAATGCTTTCTCTCGATGCCGAGCGGCAACAGCAGCTGCTTACGGACATTTTGCTCGGTCATGAATACTTCCTCAATGATGTCGAGTACTTCCGGATGAGGAATGGCTTCATGATAGCGCTTTTTGATCAACCGTTTATTTTCTAAGCGGAAATAACTTTTAAATGACCGGTTTACCATAATGATAAAGCCGCGGTCATCTATTAACAGCAAGCCGCTTTCTATGTTCTCGATTAATGTGGACAGCCGGTTTTGATGGACCTCCTGTGCCTGCATCATTTCCTGCAGGTTGCGAGCAAGGATATTGATCGAGGTGTTGAGCATTCCAACTTCATCCGGCGGGATTTCATGCGTCCGCGCCCGGTAATTGCCTTTCGCCAGTTCAATCGCCACTTTGGTAGCTGACTCAATCGGCTTCGTATACCGATTTGTAATTTTTGTCCCAAATAAGGTCAGCAAGACGAGCGAGGCGCCAAGAGAAAATAATAAAATGATCCAAATCTGCCGATAGATTTGATCAAGATCTTTCACTTTTGTATTTAGCACGACCATTCCATCCGCTTGCCCTGACTGGTTGGTCAGCATTCGCCAATGATAATGTTCTCCAAATTTACTGGCGAGAGATTCTTGGTAAGCAGTCGATGGATCGGTATCGGCAAGTCGCTTGACAATCTTTTGATGGTCAGAAACGGGTGTGCCGTGATTCGTCGCCCCGCTGTCAAAGATTAAGCGGCCGGAAGCATCAGCAAGAGAAATGCGCACCTTTAATTCGTCGCTCCAGCTTTTGATGATCTCTGTATCAAAGGAGTGGACACCGCCCTCCCGCCGGATTTCTCCTGCCAGTATTTCTGTCTCTTTTTCCAGGCGTTCATTAAATGTAGATAAATAATAGCCCTTGAACATTTGTCCGAGCATAATTCCCAGCGCTGCAAGGACGAGAATAATGAGAGAGAGCAGAGCCAAGACGAGCCGGGTGCGAAACTTAATCATGTAGCTTTAGGCTCCTCTAGTTTATAGCCTAATCCGCGGATCGTTTTTATGTACTCTGGTTTTCTTGTGTTATGTTCAATTTTTTCACGCAAATGGCTAATATGTACGTCAACAATTCGTGTGTCACCGGCAAAGTCGTATTTCCATACAGCGCTCAGCAGCTGATCACGCGTTAATACACGCCCCTTGTTTTCCATTAAATAGAGAAGCAATTCGAATTCCTTCGGCGTCAACTCGAGAAGGCTGCCCCGAAAATAAGCTTCATATTTTTCAGGATAAATTTCAATATCTGCCACAGTAAGCCCTTGCTCTTGTCCGCTATCCTCTTCCAGCTTTGGCATATGAGTCAAACGGCGCAAAATCGCCTTCACCCTTGCCAGCAGCTCTCTTGGGCTGAATGGCTTGGTCATATAATCGTCCGCCCCTAGCTCCAGGCCAAGCACTTTGTCAAATTCTTCATCCTTTGCTGTAAGCATTAAAATAGGGGTGGGGATTTTGCGCTGGCGCAGTTCCTTGCATACCTCCATGCCATCCATCCGCGGAAGCATCCAATCTAAAACGAGCAAGTCCGGAAATTCCTCCAGGGTTTTTTTTAGCGCTTCCTCTCCGTCAGCTGCCGTAATGACTTCATAGCCAGCCTGTTCTAAATTATATTTAATCAGTGTTGCAATTGATGGTTCATCATCTACGACTAAGACTTTTTTATTCATTTTGCCCTCCCAGGAAAGTAATGACCGTTCTTCCCTCATTATACCTTAACCTTCTCCTGTTGAAAAAGGAAGAAACGAGCTTAGACGGCGGATTTCCCCTCCTGCCGCAAATCGAAAAAACCGCCAGTTCAACTGGCGGTTTTTGGCATACCTATTTATTAAGAGAGAACACTCATTACGCTTCGTACGGAATCAACCGACTTTTGCAAAGCGGCTTTCTCATCTTCCGTTAATTCCAGCTCGATGACTTTTTCGATACCGCCTTTACCAAGAATCGTTGGTACGCCCAGGTAAAGTCCTTCATGGCCATATTCGCCTTCAAGATAAGCGATGGCAGGCAGAATGCGGCGCTGATCTTTCAAGATCGCTTCTGCCATCTCTACAAGAGAAGCGGCAGGCGCATAATATGCAGACCCATTGCCGAGAAGGGAAACAATCTCGCCGCCGCCTTTGCGCGTCCGTTCAACGATAGCATCAAGACGGTCTTGCGGGATGAGTGTTTCCAGCGGGATGCCGCCTGCATAAGAATAGCGCACAAGCGGAACCATATCGTCGCCATGACCGCCAAGAACGAAGCCTGTAATATCTTTCACAGACAGGTTCAATTCTTGCGCCACAAATGTGCGGAATCGTGCAGTATCAAGCACGCCTGATTGGCCAATTACACGGTTTTTCGGGAAACCTGATTCTTTAAACACAGTATATGTCATCGCATCCGCAGGATTTGTTAACACGATGATGTGACAATTTGGAGAGCTCTTTACGATTTCAGCAGTCACAGCTTTCATTACCTTTTGGTTGGTTTGCACTAAATCGTCACGGCTCATTCCTGGTTTGCGCGCTACACCGGCTGTAATGATGACAAGGTCAGAGTCCTTTGTATCTTCGTAGCTCGATGTACCAATAATATTTGTATCAAACCCTTGTACAGGGCTTGCTTCAAGCATATCAAGCGCTTTTCCCTTCGTTGGCCCTTCCGCTTGCGGAATATCGACTAGAACAACATCTCCCAACTCTTTTTGTGCAAGCAAGAATGCTGTAGTGGCTCCTGTGAAACCGGCTCCGATGACAGAAATCTTTTTACGTTTTAAAGACATGAGAAAGTTCCCCCCTTAAAGTTAGGTAGAGTATACACTTCATGTAGCATCGCCCTTTTTCAAAGGACGATAAGGCTGTCTATTAAAGGTTTTTAATTAATTCATCAGCAAACTCAGAAGTTTTCACTTCAGTTGCACCTTCCATTAAACGGGCAAAGTCATAAGTAACAACTTTAGATGCAATTGTTTTTTCTACAGATGCAGTAATCATGTTGGCTGCTTCATTCCATCCTAAGTGCTCAAGCAGCAATACGCCTGAAAGCAGAACAGAAGATGGATTTACCTTGTCAAGACCGGCATATTTCGGAGCTGTGCCATGTGTTGCTTCAAAAATAGCATGTCCTGTTTCATAGTTGATGTTAGCTCCCGGAGCAATTCCGATTCCGCCAACCTGTGCAGCAAGTGCGTCAGAAATATAGTCTCCGTTCAAGTTCATTGTTGCTACGACATCAAACTCTTTCGGACGAGTCAAAATTTGCTGAAGGAAAATATCTGCAATCGCATCTTTAATGATGATTTTGCCGGCTGCTTCTGCATCAGCTTGTGCTTTATTAGCTGCTTCTGTGCCTTGCTCTTCTTTTATTTTGTCATATTGAGCCCAAGTAAATACTTTATCGCCGAATTCTTTTTCAGCTAGCTCGTAGCCCCAGTTTTTAAACGCGCCTTCTGTGAACTTCATAATGTTACCTTTATGTACTAAAGTAACAGATTTGCGTCCTTCTTTAATCGCATAGTTGATAGCTGAACGAACTAAGCGAGTTGTTCCTTCTTTAGAAATTGGCTTAATGCCGATACCTGAAGTTTCAGGGAAGCGGATTTTATTAACGCCCATTTCATTTTTCAGGAATTCAATGACTTTCTTCACTTCATCGGAGCCCTCTTTGTATTCGATGCCTGCATAAATGTCCTCTGTGTTCTCACGGAAGATCACCATGTCTGTGTCTTCAGGACGTTTGATTGGAGAAGGTACTCCGTCAAAATAACGCACAGGGCGCAAGCAAACGAATAAATCCAATTCCTGGCGAAGCGCCACATTCAATGAACGGAAACCGCCGCCAATTGGTGTTGTTAATGGACCTTTAATCGCGATTAAATACTCGCGAATAAGCTCTAATGTTTCTTCAGGAAGCCATTCGCCTGTTTTGTTGAATGCCTTTTCTCCTGCGTATACTTCTTTCCACTCAATTTTCTTTTCGCCATTGTATGCTTTCTCAACAGCTGCATCAAGCACGCGGGAAGCTGCTGCCCAAATGTCCGGGCCAATTCCATCTCCCTCGATAAACGGGATTACTGGATGGTTTGGTACATTTAAAACTCCGTTTGATACAGTAATTTTTTCGCCTTGTGTCATGAAAAATACCTCCAATTCCATAATCAAAGGTTAGAGGCCTGCGCCGTCTAACCTTTGTTACTCAATTTATATTACACCAATTTTTTTGGCTTTTGTAAATATTAGAATTACTTGCGCTCGCCAATCGGCACGTACTCCTGCATGCCAGGTCCTGTGTACTCAGCACGCGGACGGATCAGGCGGTTGTTCGCATACTGCTCTAGAATATGCGCAAGCCAGCCGGATACACGGCTTACCGCAAAGATAGGCGTGAACAAATCATGTTCAATGCCCAAGCTGTGGTAAACAGAAGCTGAATAGAAGTCAACGTTTGGCGGAAGCTTTTTCTGGCTTGTCACCAGCTCTTCAATTTGCGTAGACATCTCGTACCATTGCTTCTCTCCAGTTAATTCTGTCAGCTTTCTTGACATTTCCTTTAAATGCTTGGCACGCGGATCGCCTTGACGATATACACGGTGGCCAAAGCCCATGATTTTCTCTTTATTGTTTAACTTATTTAAGATATAAGGCTCTACGTTATCAACAGAACCGATATCTGTGAGCATTTTCATTACTTGCTCATTTGCTCCGCCATGAAGCGGTCCTTTTAATGCAGAAATAGCTGCTGTTACACCGGAATATACATCAGATAAAGTGGCTACGCAGACGCGAGCGGTAAAAGTGGAAGCATTCAATTCATGATCCGCATGAAGAACAAGCGCTTTGTCGAACGCTTCAATTTCTACAGCCTCTGGTTCTTTTCCGGAAAGCATGTATAAGAAATTTTCTGCTAAACCGAAATCCTTGCGCGGTGCAATCGGCTCTTCTCCTTTGCGGATACGGGCAAAAGCGGTAACAAGCGCAGGAATCTTTGCTTGCAGACGGATAGCCTTGCGGTAATTAGCCTCCTCGTTCATTACATCGGCTTCTTCATCGTATAAACCAATTAATGAAACAGCTGTTCGGAGGGCGGCCATTGGATGGACTTTATCAATTGGATACATTTTAAAGTGGTTAATTACTTCTTGAGGAAGATCATAGCTGTCTGATAATTGCTGTTTTAACTCGTCCAGCTCTGCTTGTGTAGGAAGCTTGCGATGCCACAGCAGATAAATTACCTCTTCAAAGCTGGCATTTTCAGCTAAATCATCAATGTTATAGCCTGCATATGTAAGGGTATCATCAATAATTGAGCTTACTGAAGATGTTGTTGCTACTACTCCTTCTAATCCACGAGCGGTCGTCATAATCATTCTCTCCTTCGACTGTTAATTTCCCCCATTGCTTTTTTTTGAAACCACTTTATCAACTGAGTGTTTGCTCGGTAAGGTTCCATGTAAAACACGAACAATATAAAAAGATTGCGCTTTCACCTGCTATTATAAACAATAAATTGGTGTTTGTGAATGAAAAGTGTCTAAAAATCTACAAATTCGTCATGGTTTCTCAACAAAACATGGGAAAAAAACATGTTATACTAATAAATTATTTTTCTTACTTTAATTATTATACATCGGAATGGATGGAATTTCTATTGAAACCACTCGATAACTTTCATCGCTGTATACGCAATGCCTGCACCGATCAGCGGACCGACCGCTACACCATTGAAAAGGGCAACTGCTGCAATGGTTCCGAAAACAAGCGCTGTCGTAATATGAGGATCTTCCGAAAGCAAAACGACACCGTTTTTGCCTAGGAGGGCGACAAGCACTCCCGCGATAAGAGCAATCCACGCATACGGTGATTTCAACGACTCCCCCAATTCTTTAAAACCGATTTCTCCTGTTGCAATTGGAACAAGCACAGCAATGGTAATAATCGCTACCCCCCAATTAATTCCCTTTGCCTGTACAGCAGCAAACACCTTGTCATCAAGCCCGACGGCTTTCAGCACAAGCAGGAAGATAACGGCAATAAGCAAAGACTGATTTTTCGCAATCACACCAATCGCAAGAAGCATGATTAAAAATAAATAAGGCTGCATCTCTTTCTCCTTTCTTTTCATGCAATTTTTGTCGTTATAAAACGAGCTATTTTTCTTTCTATGCCCGTCCCAGCTTGATACAATGTCAACAAAGGAGGTGGGCTCGTGCATCCATCCAGCTGGCAAAGACTGATACGGCTATTCATTGTGGTGGTTTCCGCTGTCTTACTTATCCTCTCCTTATATTATATCGCGAAAATAACCTATCCATTTATCATCGGGTTTGCTGTTGCCTTTCTGATTAAGCCGTTCATCCGCTTTCTAGAAGTAAAGCTCAGACTGCCCCGGGCCGCAGCTGCAGGTACAGCGATTCTTCTTATCCTGGCTGTTTTCGCGGGAGGAATGACGCTTCTTATCGCTGAAATTGTATCGGGAGCGAATTACTTTGCTTCAGTCGTCCCCCGTCATATCTATGTGGTAGTCGAGCAAATAGAGACTATATTTGCCTCACAGGTCATCCCTCTCTATGAACGGGCTGCTGGCATATTTCATTCACTGGATACAGGCCAGCAGGAAACCATCGCCTCAAATATAAGGGAGGCTGGCGAACAGGTCGCTTCGACGGCAGGAGCCTTTATACAAGACTTCTTTTTAAAGCTTCCTAAGCTGATTTCTTGGATTCCCAGCTTTGCGACCGCATTAATTTTCTCATTTCTTGCTGCTTTTTTCATCAGTAAAGATTGGGAAAGCCTTCAGCAGCGGACCGTTCATTATTTGCCTCTGAAGGCAAGGACAAGCTTAAGCAAAGTGTTTTTTGCTTTAAGAAAGGCTTTATTTGGCTTTTTGCGTGCACAATTCACGCTGATTTCCATCACCACATTTATTGTGCTTGCCGGATTGCTTATTTTGCGGGTTAATTATGCCATTACACTCGCCCTTGTCGCCGGACTGGTTGACTTGCTGCCATATCTAGGCACCGGGACGCTATTTGTTCCATGGATCATCTATGAATTTATTGCCGGTGAGACCGGACTCGCCATTGGCCTGACCGTACTGTATGTCATTATCATCGTCCAGCGGCAGATCATGGAGCCGAAAGTATTGTCTTCAAGCATTGGACTTGATCCTTTGGCTACACTAATTGCTTTATTCGTAGGCTTTAAGCTCGCCGGTTTTTTCGGTTTAATTCTCGGTCCTATCGCCCTGGTTATTATTAATGCGCTGCACAACGCCGGCGTATTTATCGATCTGCGCGATTATATTATGGGCAAAGAGGTTCCTCCGGCGGCAAAATAAAAAACGTCAGCGTCCCGCTGACGTTTTTTATTTATGCAACATGCTTTCTTTCTCAATCTTCAGCTGGTGGTTGACACCTAAACAAGTGAACACCGGCAAAATAAGCAGGCCGGAATTTAGTTTATTTCATAATGATAATATTATTATTTTGGAACGAGCGGCGAAACAGACCGAGCAAAAGCGGCTGCAGCCATCGTCTTGTATAAGGAAGCAGGAGCAAAAATCCTGAAATATCCGTAACAAATCCCGGGGTTAATAACAACAAACCGCCAACTAAAACACAGACACCATCCATGACTGCCTCTCCAATAAAACGGCCGTTCTGAAGGTCTTCCCGAAGCTTCAATACTACATTCATCCCTTGTTTTTTAGCAAAATAGGCGCCCAAAAAACCGGTTGCTAAGATAAGTAAAAACGTCGGCAAAATCCCGATCGCCTTTCCGGAAAGCATCAACAGGCTAATTTCAAGTGCAGGGACAATAATAAAAATAAACAATAAATATCGCAACGGATTTTCTCCTTTTTAAACAATTTATGTTCCTTTTCATTGTATCATTCCCCTGAGGGTGCCGGCAAAATATAAGGCTGTCTTCCTTTTCTTGCCTAGCAGCGCCCCCGATTCTGCACTAAAAAGGCTCAACAGCTGGTCATTTCTGTGCTGTTGAGCCTTTTCGCTAATGGTTAAAGGACGTTAGCATGTCCGTTATAAATAATTCCTCTGGCGGCATCTACGGTAATTTCCTGTCCGTCTTTTAAAGCAGCCGTTGCTTCTTCGACTCCGACGAGAACTGGTATGCCCAGGTTGATGCCAATAACTGCGGCATGGCTTGTCAAGCCGCCCTCTTCCGTAATTAAAGCGGCGCACTTTTCAATAGCCGGGACCATATCCCTGTCGCTGCCGATGGTTACGAGAATATCCCCTTCTTCAACTTTCTCAAGGGCCTCTGCGGCATCTTTGGCAACGACAACCTTCCCGTAAGCTGACTTGCGTCCAATTCCCTGGCCTTTCATCAAAATATCGCCGATGATATGGATTTTCATTAAGTTTGTCGTGCCGGACTCGCCTACTGGAACGCCGGCAGTGATCACGATGAGATCTCCGTGTTTGACAAGACCTGTACTTAAGCTTTTTTGTACAGCGAGTTCAAGCATTTCATCTGTCGTTTTCACTTTCGGACCAATATTTGGGAATACTCCCCAAACAAGCGCCAGGCTTCGCGATACGCGCTCACTGGATGTAACAGCGACAATTGGCGCCTTTGAGCGGTAGCGGGAAATCATACGTGCGGTATGTCCGCTCTCTGTTGGCGTCACAATGGCCTTTACATCTAAATTATTCGCTGTGTGGGCAACTGATTGCCCAATGGCATCGGTCATCGTGTGACCGCTCGCTTTGCTGCGCGCTGATAGAATTTCTGAGTAATTTAATGCTGTTTCTGTGCGGTCAGCGATGCTGTGCATCGTCTGTACAGCTTCAAGAGGATACATGCCTGCCGCTGTTTCCCCTGAAAGCATAATCGCATCTGTTCCATCAAAAATCGCATTGGCCACATCACTTGCCTCCGCACGTGTCGGACGCGGATTGCGCTGCATGGAATCAAGCATTTGTGTAGCTGTGATTACCGGCTTGCCAAGAGCATTGCAGCGCTGGATCAATCGTTTCTGCACGAGCGGCACCTCTTCTGCAGGGATTTCTACACCTAAGTCGCCCCGCGCGACCATTAAACCGTCAGATACCTCAAGGATGCTGTCAATATTATCGACTCCTTCTTGATTCTCGATCTTCGGGATAATTTGAATATGGTTAGCGCCGTGACGCTCAAGCAATTCATGAATTTCCAAAACGTCAGATGCCCGGCGGACAAAGGAAGCAGCGATAAAGTCAACATCTTGTTCAATGCCAAATTTAATATCTTCTGCATCCTTTTCAGTGATCCCCGGCAGGTTAATCGAGACTCCAGGAACATTTACACCTTTTTTGTTTTTTAGCGTGCCGCTGTTCAGTACCTTAGTTGCAATTTCTCCCTTTTGCTTATCAACCTTTATCACCTGTAGGGCAATTAAACCATCATCAAGCAAGATTTTTCCGTCCGGCTCAATATCATTAATTAACCCTTCATATGTAACAGAGAATTTTTCCGGGGTGCCAAGCACTTCGTGCATAGAGACGATGACCTCGCTGCCTGCAGCCAATTCAATTGCATCGTTCTCCATGTTATGTGTGCGGATTTCAGGACCTTTCGTATCTAATAAAATCCCCACTGTCTTTCCGGCTTTCTTTGCTGCTTCACGAATGTTTTTAATACGCTGGGCATGCTCTTCGTGATTGCCGTGCGAAAAGTTCAAGCGGGCAATATTCATTCCTGCTTCCATCAGTTTTTCAAGCATGGATGGACTTTCGCTTGCCGGGCCAATGGTACATACAATTTTTGTCTTTCTCATCTTCTGAGAGCCTCCTCATAAAAATCGATTAAATAGATAACTCTTTCGCCAACCGGGAAATATTCAAATCCAGCTTGTGCGGAATCGCCAGCGCTTCAATAATGTCATAGTCAACCAGCTCGTTCCGCTCAATGCCCACAGCGCGGCCGCCTTTTCCTTTCAATAAGAGCTCAACCGCTTTAGCACCAAGACGGCTCGCAAGCATTCTATCGGCTGCCGTAGGAGATCCTCCCCGCTGCATATGGCCCAAAACTGACACTCTCGTATCAATCCCGGTCATTTGCTTTACTTTTTCCGCAAATTCATTGCCGCTCATTACTCCTTCAGCAACGATGATAATGCTATGTTTCTTTCCGCGCTCCAGTCCTTTAAGGAGCCGATCCTTAATTGACTCCATGTCAAGCGGATCTTCAGGAATTAAAATGGTCTCCGCTCCTCCCGCAAGACCAGCCCATAACGCCAAGTCGCCCGCATCTCTTCCCATTACCTCTATAATAAACGTGCGCTCATGAGAGCTGGCTGTATCACGGATTTTATCAATGGCATCAATAATTGTATTTAAAGCTGTGTCAAAGCCGATCGTGAACTCTGTCCCTGGAATGTCATTATCAATTGTTCCAGGAACACCTACGCATGGATAGCCAAGTTCGGTAAGCGCCTTTGCTCCGCGGTAGGAGCCGTCTCCGCCGATCACCACAAGCCCCTCAATACCATGTGCCTTCAACTGCTTTAAGCCTTTTTCCTGCCCTTCTGGTGTTTGAAATTCAGGGCATCTTGCTGAACGGAGAATCGTTCCTCCCCGATGAATGATGTCACCAACAGAGCCTACTTCCATTTTGTGAATATTGCCCGAAATTAATCCTTGATATCCTTGATAAACGCCATACACCTCCAAGTCGTGGTAAATGGCTTTGCGGACAACAGCCCGGACAGCTGCATTCATACCTGGTGCATCACCGCCGCTTGTCAATACTCCGATGCGTTTCACATGGACCCCTCCATCTCTCGACAGTATATGTACTCTTATAAAATAACAGAAAGGTCTGACCTTCACAACGTTTATAAAGTTACTGAGCAGATTAAGGAGAACGAAAGATTGCAGGAAATTTTCAACTACTCTCTAGGTGTATCTGCTTTTCAGCAGTCAACGAAAACAGCCTTCTTCATTTCGGCCGGTTTATAACTGTTCTAAAAGCCGTTTGACTTAAAAAAGAACGTGCCTCCGCCTTTCGCTGCACGTTCTTTTTCCCGATTTCTATTTGCCTGAAACAATTAGAGAGTATACTCTCCGATTTGCTTATACTTCATATAACGTTCGTCCAGTAATTCCGGAACAGATAATTGAAGCAGCTCTTCAAGCGCCGGCTTCAACGTTTGATCAATTAATGCCGCCTGTTGGGCAACATTCCGGTGTGCGCCTCCGCTAACTTCCGGAATAATGGCATCAATGACTCCCAGTTCCTTTAAATCGCCTGCTGTAATTTTCATCGTTTCCGCTGCCCGTTTCGCTTGGGCCGCATCTTTCCAAAGCAGAGCAGCAGCCCCCTCAGGAGAAATAACCGAGTAAGTAGAGTTTTCGAGCATAAATAATTTATCGCCGATCCCCAAGGCAAGCGCTCCGCCGCTTCCGCCTTCACCGATAACGATACAAATCACCGGAACCTCCATGCCAGCCATTTCAAACAGGTTCTTGGCGATGGCTTCGCTTTGTCCGCGCTCCTCTGCAGCTTTCCCTGGATAGGCGCCTTTCGTATCAATTAAGCAAATAATCGGACGCTTAAACTTTACTGCCTGATTCATTAACCGCAGCGCTTTCCGATACCCTTCAGGATGAGGCATGCCAAATGTACGCTTAATATTCTCCTTCGTATCGCGTCCGCGCTGATGGCCAATGATAGTGACGGGCATGCCGTGGTATTTCGCTACTCCGCCGACAATCGCTCCATCATCGCCAAACAATCTGTCGCCGTGAAGCTCCATAAAATCCGTAAACAGGTGGCCAATATAATCAAGCGTTGTCGGCCGTTCCGGATGACGGGCCATTTGTACGCGGTCCCATGGCGTCATGCTTTCGTAAATATCTTTTTCAAGCTTTTTCAAGCGCTGCTCAAGCTTCTCAATTTCTTCCGTTAAATCCACATCTGAAGTCGATGTAAATTCCTTTAGTTCAGCAATCTTCCCTTTTAGCTCCAACACTGGTTTCTCAAATTCTAAACCAATCATGCCAGTTCACCCCCCTGTTGATGAATATCAAGTAAAAAGGCGATTTTCTCCTTCATCTCATGACGGTGAATGACCGCATCAAGCTGACCATGCTTTAATAGAAATTCGGCTGTCTGGAAATCTTCCGGCAGCTTTTCATGAATGGTCTGTTCAATAATCCGTCTGCCAGCAAATCCAATAAGCGCTCCCGGTTCTGCGAAGTTATAGTCTCCAAGAGAGGCAAAACTTGCAGATACGCCGCCCGTTGTAGGATGTGTCATGACTGAAATAATCAATCCGCCGTTTTCACTGAAACGCTTTAAAGCTACACTTGTTTTTGCCATTTGCATTAATGAGAGCACGCCTTCTTGCATGCGGGCGCCTCCTGAAGCAGTGAAAATAATGAATGGCACGCCTCTTCTGCCTGCTTCTTCAATCGCTCTTGTAATTTTCTCACCCACTACTGATCCCATGCTTCCCATGCGGAAGTTAGCATCCATAATGGCCACAACTGTCTCGAAACCTTCCACACGGCCAACGCCGGTTAACACAGCTTCATTCATTTTTGTCTTTTGCTTATCCACATCTACTTTTTCTAAGTAGCCCGGGAAATTCAGCGGATTAGTTGAAGTCAGCCCGGCGTCAAACTCTTGGAATGTCCCTTCATCGATAAAAGAATCACGGCGTTCAACAGCTGTCATCCCATGATGATGGCCGCATTGCATACACACATTTAAATTCTTCTTTAGCTCTTTTGTATACATGATCTTCTTGCACTTCGGGCATTTCTGCATAATGCCTTCAGGGACATCCTGCTTGCTTGCTTCTGTAGGTATCGTCGCATACTTTTTCTTTTTTGGTTTTTGTTTGTTAAATAGATCTTTAATCAAGTTGCATCCTCTCCCTATAAAAAGCTTAAACCTAGTTATGTGACTTGTTGAGACGGACAGCAAAAAAACAGAACAGCTTAAAGCTGTTTGTAAGCGTCAAAAATATCTTTTATATTCCTTGCCTTTACTCTATCAATTAAGTGGATAAATGCGTCTTTATTTGTTAACAGCCGATCCTCTTTATGAATCGCAGCGGCGTAATCAGATACGATCAGCCAAATCTTTTTTAAAAGAGAGTTCCCGCTTGCATCCATCAAAAAAGTAAAGAAGTCACGTTCTGTAAAGCCCTCTTCTCTCATGCTCTCAGACAGATTGGACATTCGTTCCTCAAGGTCTGAAAGCATGGCGAGAGAAGACAAACAACCCATCTCTAAAATCTCTTTCGTCAACCGGACATCCTGCTTCGTCTGCTCCCGTTGTAAAATAAATGTGCTAAGCAGCTGCACAAGCTGATGATCATTGAAATCACGGAGAAAGGTGCCCTCCCCGCGCCTCGTTTCAATCAAACCGAGCAATTCCAAGGCCCTCAACGCCTCCCGCACAGAAGAGCGAGCGGCAGACAGCCGCTCGGACAATTCACGTTCGGATGGCATCTTATCTCCGGGCACCAGTCCATCCGCTGCGATCATCTCACGAATCTTGTCAACGACCTCTGCAAACTTTGATTGCGGCCGCTCATTCTCCACGGCTTTATTCACCTTTTCCGATAAGAGACAACTGCATTGTGCGTTCACGGATTTCTTCAGGGTCGGCCTTTAAGCGGGCAACGCCTGTTTCCATCGCCGCTTTTGCCACCGCTGCTGCTACAGCAGGGGCCACACGCGGATCAAACGGTCCTGGAATCACATAATCAGCATTTAACTCGTGCTCCTCAATCAATCCGGCGATTGCTTCTACAGCCGCCTGCTTCATTTGTTCATTGATATGTGTGGCCCGAACATCCAGCGCTCCACGGAAAATCCCCGGGAAAGCCAGAACGTTATTTACTTGGTTCGGAAAATCGGAACGCCCCGTTCCAATTACACGGGCCCCTGCCATTTTTGCTTCTTCAGGCATCACTTCCGGAACCGGATTGGCCATCGCAAAAATAACAGGCTCCGGATTCATCATTTGAATCATTTCTTTTGTAAGAGCCCCTGCAACAGATACACCGATAAATACATCTGCCCCTTTAATAACATCCTCTAACGAACCTTCCTGGCGATGAACATTAGTAAACTTGGCTACTTCTTCTTTCACCGGGTTCATGCCTTCCTGACGGCCTTCGTAAATAGCTCCGCGGGAATCGCACATAATGATATCGCGGACCCCATAGCTTGCCAGCAGCTTAATGATAGCAATGCCGGCTGCACCAGCCCCATTGGCTACCACTTTAATATCCTTGAACTTTCTGCCTGTTAATTTCAAAGCGTTCAGCAAGCCGGCAACTGTAACAATCGCTGTTCCGTGCTGATCATCATGGAAAATCGGGATATTTGTTTCTTTTTTCAGCCGTTCCTCAATTTCAAAACAGTGAGGAGCAGCGATATCCTCTAAGTTGACACCGCCGAATGTCGGCTCCATCAGCTTAACGGTTTGAACAATTTTGTCTGCGTCTTCTGTATCCAGGCAAATCGGAAACGCATCTACGCCGGCAAAGCTTTTAAACAACACTGCTTTCCCTTCCATAACCGGCATAGCTGCTTCTGCACCGATATTTCCAAGTCCAAGAACGGCTGTGCCATTGGAAACGACCGCCACCGTATTTCCTTTAATCGTATAATCAAATACAGTTTCAGGTTTTTCATAGATTTCCTTACACGGTTCAGCCACTCCCGGGGAATAAGCAAGGCTCAAATCTCTTGCATTTTTCACTTTTGTTTTAACCCCAGTGGACAGCTTTCCTTTATTGGTTTTATGCATATGTAATGCTTCTTCTCTAAGTGACATTATTTTTTTCGCTCCCTATTTCAGCAATTCCAACTTCCTCTAGTGGTCAGACCACATTTTCGTCTATTACACACAATAAACTAAAGGCAAGCCGTTGTAAAGTAGTAATTATTTAAGCACCACGTTCTCCTCACCAATGACCTCCCGCAATTCAGCGAGCAGAGGTTCTGCCGGCTTAACGGAGTTTCTTCTGTGAAGCCTAACCGTTTGCCGGTTCTTCTCATAATGAAGAACGACAGGTGTTTCTCCTTGAAACCGATGGATTAGCCGGTGAATATCTTCAAGGATCAAATGCTCATCTGGCGCTTCCGGTATTTTGATGTATAAGATTTTCTCTCTCTCAGCGCACCGCTCCTCCACTTGCTTGAGCGTATAGGCCGTTTTCACTATGAACTGCTTTCGTCCGCTTCTCTCTTCAGTATCCCCCGTTAAGTACAGGATCGCTCCTTTTTCCAAAAGAGCGGAATACTTTCTGTAAACGGCCGGAAAGAACACGGTTTCTATTTCGCCGCTGCTATCTGAACAGTGGGCAAATGCCATGTTTTCTCCTTTTTTCGTACGGATTACTTTAACTTCATTTACAAATATGCCTATAGACACTCCGCGGCTGCCCGGGGACAATTCATTAGCAAAAGCCGCTCCTTCTTGCTTAAAAAGCGGTTCATACCGTTCTAACGGGTGCGCTGATAAATAAAAACCAAGAACCTCCTTCTCCAATTGAAGCTTGTCCTCCATGCTCATTGGCTCTGTTGATGCATACTTTGGTTTTGGAAAGAAATCCTCTTCCGCACCCTCCATTGGCTGAATAAGCTGAGCATGCTCAATGGCAATATCAAGCGTAGCCAGCAAAACAGCCCGGTCCTCGTGAAATTCATCAAATGCTCCGGCAAACAGCAGTGCCTCAAGTGCTTTGCGGTTCACTATTTGAACCGGCACCCGCAGGCAAAAGTCGAACAAATCGGCAAAAGGCCCTTTTTCCCGGGCATCCGTGATAGCCTTCATTACGCCTGCTCCAATGCCCTTAATGGCAGCCAGGCTAAATCGGATGCTGTCTCCTTCAGCCTTAAAAGGGTAATGGCTGGCATTAACAGACGGCGGCAGCAAAGCGATTCCCATTCCTTTCGCTTCGGCAGCATACTGTCTGACCTTGTCCTCGTTGCCGATGGCGGAACTAAGCAATGCAGCTATAAAAATAGTCGGATAGTGCGCTTTAATATAGGCCATGCCATAAGCAATAAAACTATAGGCCACCGCATGGCTGCGATTAAATCCATAATTAGCAAACTGAACAATCAGCTGATAAATCGCTTCGGCAGCTTCTTTGCCGTAGCCATTCTTTATTGCTCCTTCGACAAAATGGCGTCTTTCGCTGTCGAGCACATCCTTTTTCTTTTTACTGACAGCCCTTCTCAATAAATCCGCTTCTCCCAATGAAAAACCGGCGAACTTAGAGGCAATTTCCATAATTTGCTCCTGATAAATCAGCACCCCGTAAGTGGGCTCTAAAATGTCCTTTAAGTCCGGATGCGGATAGTGAACCGGCTGCCGCCCATGCTTCCGCTCTATATAGAGCGGGATGCTTTCCATCGGGCCCGGCCGGTACAGCGCATTGACTGCGACAAGATCTTCGAACCGGTTCGGCTGAAGCTTTATCAAAACGTTACGCATTCCAGCCGATTCCAGCTGAAAAATTCCCGTTGTCTTCCCTTGCGCGAGCAATTGAAAGGTTTTCTCATTCTGTAAAGGTATATTCTGCAAAGTTAGCCGTTTTCCTTCAACATAATAAATAGAATCGATCATCCTTTCCAAAATGCTCAAATTGCGCAGGCCGAGCAAATCAATTTTTAACAGCCCTAATTCTTCAAGGTCGCCCATCGGAAATTGGGTTAAAAGCACATCATCGTGGCCAGCTTGCACAGCAACAAGATCGGTCAAAGGCGGCTCTGTAATGACCATTCCAGCTGCATGTGTAGAGGTGTGGCGAGGCAGCCCTTCAAGCGTCAGCGCCGTTCGGTAAATGCTCTCATGTTCTCCTGTTCGATGCACCCACTCCCGAAAGCGGGCAGAGTCTTGATACTGCTGTTCAAGTGTTAGCCCCGGCCGTGAAGGAATCATTTTTGACAGCTGCTCCAGTTCTTGGGAAGATAAGCCAAATACCCGGGCTACATCGCGAATCACCGCTTTCGCAGACAATGTCCCAAACGTAATAATTTGCGCGGCATGAAGCGTTCCATACTTGTTGGCCACATAGCGAATCACCTCATCCCGCCGATGATCGGGAAAATCAAGATCGATATCCGGCATCGTTACCCGCTCAGGGTTAAGAAACCGTTCAAATAGAAGACCGTACTCAAGCGGATCGACTGTGGTAATGCCGAGCACATAAGCGACGAGCGAGCCGGCGGCCGATCCCCTGCCCGGTCCTGTTAAAATATGCTTATCCTTGGCAAACTTCATAAAATCCCAAACGATCAAAAAATAGTCACAAAACCCCATTTTTTTAATCGTTTCAAGTTCATAGGCAAGCCGGTCTCTATAGGCTGGCTTTTCGGAAAGACCGGCTTCCTCCAGCGCGTTGACACAAAGCTCTTTTAAATATTCAGAAGCAGACCGGCCTTCCGGCAACGGATACTTCGGAAGCATGCGGCGATCGAAAGAAATCTCCACTTCGCAAGCGCCTGCAATGTTGACTGTTTGCTCCAGCGCCTCCGGCAAATCAGCAAACAGCTCCTTCATCTCCTCTTTAGAAGAAAAATAAGCCCGGTCATTCACATCCATTTCCGTATCTGCTAATTTCCTGCCATCTCTGATCGCTTCCAGACACCGGACAGCGAACGCCTCTTCTTTATGTAAATAAGTAACCCGGTTCGTTACAAGCAGAGGAATCGAAAGATCCCCGCTCAACTCTTTCATCTTCTCGGTCACCATTTCCTCGTCCTTGCGTCCATGACGGGCTACCGACAAAAAAAAGTGCCCTGGGTCAAATTGCTGCCGCAATAAATCAGCCGCTTCTTTTGCCCGGACAGGATCGTTGATAAGCAGCTGCTCTACTTCTCCTTCATCCCCCGGAGTAAAGGCAAACAATCCCGAAGAATAGCCCTTAAGCCACTTTATTGGAATTCCTGTTTTTGCTCTCGTCTGAATAGCACTGGAAATTTTCAAAAGGTGATGATAGCCGTCATTATTTTTGGCTAACAGCACGAGCGGATAAGAACGCTCCTCACCCAGTACGCTTTCAACATCCGCAATTAAACCGATAATCGGCTTAATGCCCGCTTTAAGGCACGATTTATAAAAAGGAACAGCTCCATACATCACATTGCGGTCTGTAATGGCGAGCGCGTCATAACCTAGCTCCTTCGCTCTTGCGGTTAGCCGATCAATGGCGATGGCGCTAGACAATAGACTGTAGCCTGTTTGAACTTGCAGATGGGTAAACATCGGTCTCATCCTTCCTTGACGCTTTTCGTTCCTGACTTCTTTCTTCATTATAAGACGGAGGCTGGCAAAAAGAAAATATGTTCTGTTTTCATAGGCAGGCCTGCTGCTACATATATAAATAGAAAGACAAGCAACTGTGGAGGGCATATGGCAGAAACTTTTTTTGATGAACTATTTAAATGTTATTTTATCGCATTTGGCGTTTTGCTGGGCGGTTCGTTAATTGGCGGTCTAGCATCCTTTGCGACGGGGAGACCGCTTCTAACCGGCATTTCTCAAATTAGCGAAGGCTTGCGGATTTGGGCTATCATTGCAGCCATTGGCGGCACATTTGATACGGTATATAGTTTTGAACGAGGCTTTTTAAATGGCGAAACAAAAGATCTATTTAAACAATTTTTGCTTATTCTATCGGCAATGGGCGGCACCGCTACAGGAACGGCCATTATCGTCTGGCTGACCGGGGAGCATATCTCGCCATGAGAGTTCCATCTTTGCACAATAGACAAAGAACTAAGCAACTGCTGGCCGGGGCAGCAGTTGGCTTCTGCCTCAGCTGGCTGCTCTTTCTCTACATGTTCGGGACTATGCAGGAAAGACAGGCGGCCAAGCTGGAAAAACAAAAAAAAGTGATGGATGAATTGAAAGTACAGCTGGAGATCTGGCAAGAAGAGTATAAGGAACTAAACAAAAAAAACCTGCACAAGCTGACTGTGCAGGAAATAGAAATTGATATTATCAATTATAAAAAGTATGGAATTGACGATTCTCAGAGTATTTTCGCTGCAAAAGAACAAATAAAAGAGGATTTATCTGTTTTATATGCGAAAGATCTGGAGACGGTCTACTCTCATAAAGAATTAATTCGGCAGACCATCGAAAACAAAAGATTAAAAATAAATAAGCGCAGCTACTCACTTCATGTCAAAGAGTGGTATTTTTACACAACCGTTCATATTCAGCTGGAACTGGGCTTAGAAGGCGGCTGACTATTGTTTGCTTTCCTGGCATAACCGTTCCAGATCGGCGGCTACTTTCTCAGCTTCCTCCCATGAATATACAGAAGCACCGGCTGCAAGCGGATGGCCGCCGCCTTTATATTTTTTTGCAATTTCATTAATTACCGGCTTTTTAGAACGCAGACGAACACGAATTTGATCGGCTTCTTCAATAAAGAAAACCCACGCTTTGATTCCTTTTACGCTGCCAAGTGAGCTAACGAGCAGCGAGGCCTCAGAGGGGGCCACTTGAAATTCTTCAAGAAGCTCTTTTTTAAGCGTAACCGAAGCCGCCCCGCTCGGTGATAAGCGGAATGTCTGTAAAATATGGCCTTGAAGCTTCAGCACTTTTTCTTCTGTTTCATACATCCGGTCAAACAGCTCATTACGGTCAAAGTTATATTGCAGCAGCTCACCGGCAAACTCCATCGTACGCGTTGTTGTGCTGGGATAAAGAAAGCGGCCCGTGTCGCCGACAATGCCGGCAAACAGCAGCCGTGCGGCCTCATCGTTCAAGCGCAATCCTTCTTCTTTGCCGCTAATATACAAATCATAAATCATTTCACTCACAGAGCTGGCCGATGTATCCACCCACAAAAGATCGCCGTACGGATCTTCGTTCGGGTGGTGATCGATTTTGATCCATTCCTTTCCGAGCTTATAGCGCTGGTCACAAATTCTTTCCTGGTTGGCAGTATCGCATACAATAACGAGCGCCCCTTCGTACATTTCATCCTGAATGACATCCAGCTTGCGCAAATAGGCAAGTGTCGGCTCTTCTTTCCCGACCGTATACACATTCTTATGGGGAAAGGAAGCACGAATCATTTCCGCTAACCCTCCTTGTGATCCGTAGGCGTCCGGGTCAGGGCGAACATGACGGTGAATAATAATCGTATCGTACTCTTTTATTTTTTTGATAATTTGACTCTTCATTCCTGTCTCCTTTGTGACATTCAGTTTTTTTAGTAGAATTTCCTCTGCATTCTCGTTAAAATGAAGATGTTTGAACAATTAAATGGAGGAAAATCTATGCCCGTTTTAGCCTTTATTATCATTTTATCGTTGGCTTTTTACATTTTTTACAAAGTACAATATGTGAGAAGCAGACGGCCAATGGAGAAAAAATGGTTATCCGCTAAATCCAGTATGGCGCTAGGCTTGTTTGTCGGCATGTTTGGCTTGAATACATTATTTATCCAGCAGACGACAGTCTCATACATCGTTGCTGCTTTATTCATGCTCATTGGTTTCGCAAGCTTGTGGACAGGCTTTAAAGCTTATCGCCACGTACTTCCTTATGCACGAAGGGAAGCTGAGGAATTAAATAACCAATAAGGTTTTGAAAGGAGGATGTCCTGCAGTCGTGGGACATCCTCTTTTTGACGCTCGGCGATAGCCGGCTCTTTTCTGTTATTGCCTATCCAGAATTTGGCACATCATTAAGGCTTTCCCGACAAGAAGGCCGCCGTTGTAGACTTCCACATCGACCTTCCCGAATTTACGTCCGACCTCCAGAACGTTCGGGTGAATTTCAAGCAAGCTTTCCATTTGTACCGGCTTCGAGAAGTAAATCGTAATATTCTCCACAACAATGTCGCCCTTTTTTCTAGCCCGCAATGAACGCCTTGCCGCCTCCGTAACAATGGTCGTAAACACCCCATAAGAGATCGCGCCAAGCTGATTCGTCATCTGCGGAGTGACTTCAAACGTGTATGTTTCTTCTTCCTTATTGCCTGATACGTCAATTTGATTCGTAATCGTATCATCCAGCGTTTCTCCCATTTGCGGCTGGCGCTGGGCCATTTGCAATGTTTTCAGCACATCCTGCCGGCTGACAATGCCTTGAATACGATTTTGATCATCAACGACCGGCAGGAGCTCAATTCCTTCCCAGATCATCATGTGGGCGGCAGCTGCCACGCTCGTTTTCATCGTAACGGTGATCGGCTGCTTTGTCATCACCTTTTCGATCAGCGTATCCTTATCTGTCCCCATTATATCCTTCGACGTAACAATTCCCTGCACCTTCAGCTGACGGTCAAGCACAGGAAAGCGGCTATGAAGGGTTGTCCGATTTTTCTCAATCCACTGGTTGACTGTATCGCCTACAGTCAGTGAAACTGTCTGGTCAAATGGAGTAAAAATGTCACCGACAAGCACAATCTCCTTTTTAATTAGCTGGTCATAAATCGCGCGGTTAATCATCGTAGCCACGGTAAATGTATCATAGGCGGTGGTAATGACGGGAAGCTCCAGCTCGTCTGCAAGCTTCGTTACATGATCATCCGCCTGGAATCCGCCAGTAATCAGCACGCCCGCTCCAGCTTGCAAGGCCAGTTCATGTGCTTTTGTCCGGTTGCCGACAATAAGCAGATTATCCGGGCCAGTATATCTCATCATTGCTTCTAGCTTCATGGCGCCAATGACAAAACGGTTTAGGGTCTTATGCAAGCCGGCCCTGCCGCCTAGTACCTGGCCGTCAATAATGTTCACGACTTCTGCAAAGGTCAGCTTCTCAATATTTTCTTTTTTCTTTTGTTCGATCCGGATGGTTCCAACACGCTCGATCGCTGAAACAAACCCTTTAGCTTCTGCATCCTTGATCGCACGGTAGGCTGTCCCTTCACTAACCGAGAGCGCTTTAGCAATTTGCCGCACGGAAATTTTCTCGCCGATCGGCAATCCCTCTATGTATTGTAAGATTTGTTCGTGTTTTGTAATCAACTGTTTCACCTGTCCCTTTCAGACTCGCTAATACAGTTATTATACTTTGAAATAAGAAGGGATTCAATTTGATTCAGAAAAGGCTGCAAGGTTCCTCTTGCAGCCTGAATGCTGTTACAGTTCAAGTAATTGTCCGGGCTCTAACACTTTGCCGTTCTTCGCTTCCAGCTTTTCAGCAAATGCGTGAGGGTCCTGCTGGATAGGCGGGAACGTATTGAAGTGAATCGGAACTACTTGCTTTGCCTGCAAAAACTTAGCAGCAAGCGCCGCGTCATCTGGCCCCATTGTGAAATTGTCGCCTATTGGCAGAAAGGCAAGATCAATCGGATGAAGTTCGCCAATGAGCTTCATATCGGAAAAGATCCCTGTATCGCCGGCATGATAAATGGTCTTTCCTTCAGCCATTAGCAAAACACCGGCTGGCATCCCCATATAAAGGAACGTACCATCTTCCTGCTCGATCCCCGATCCGTGAAACGCCTGTGTAAATTTTACGCGCCCAAACTCAAACTCGCGGCTTCCGCCAATATGCATAGGGTGAGCATTCACTCCTTGATGGCTAAGATAAGTAGCCAGTTCATTTACTGCAATCACAAGCGCATTGCTCTTTTTGGCAAGTTCTACTGTATCTCCCACATGGTCCCCGTGGCCATGCGTCAAAATAATAAAATCCGGCTGTTCATTTTCAACTTTTAAATCCGTTAAATCATTGCCAGTAATAAATGGATCGATCAAAATTGTCTTGCCGTTTGTTTCCACCTTTACGATGGAATGTCCATGATAAGATACCTTCATATGTAAAAACTCCTTTCACAAAATCATTTCCACTTCTACTATTCGATGAAACAACAAATTCCCCTGCATGTCTATCTTATTTACTTACTTCTCATTTATTGATAGGCTTTAACTGTCTCGATTTTTTTGAGGAGGAAGAAAGAATGAACAAACGATTAACAGCATTAACAGAGTGGATGAAAACAAAAGACATCCCTTTTGCTTTCATTACCGCTCCTGAAAACGTCTTTTATTTAACAGGATTTAGAAGCGATCCGCACGAGCGCCTGCTTGGCGTTGCCGTATTTCCGGAAGCGGAGCCCTTTCTTATCTGTCCTAAGCTAGATGCAGCCGATGCCAAAAGCAGCGGCTGGGCATTTGAAATCATCGGTCATACAGATATCGAGAATCCTTGGGATATGATTGAAGCCGAAGTGAAAAACCGAGTAAAGAATGTACAGCAAATAGCGGTCGAAAAGCAGCACTTAAACGTTGAGCGTTATGAAGAGCTGGCCGGACGTTTCCCCGGCGCTATGTTTGTTGCTGCCGAGGAAAAAATGGAGCAGCTGCGCCTGATTAAAGATAAACAGGAGCTCGCAGCCCTTAAAAAAGCAGCGGAATATGCAGATTTAGCAGTAAAAACTGGAGCGGAAGCGATTCGGGAAGGCAAATCAGAGCTGGAGATTTTGTCGGAAATTGAATTTGAAATGAAGAAACAAGGCATTGCTGAAATGTCCTTCTCGACCATGGTGCTCACGGGCACCAATGCTGCTTCCCCCCATGGAACACCCGGAAGCACGAAGGTACAAAAAGGCGACCTGGTTTTATTCGATCTTGGCGTAGTGTATGAAGGGTATTGCTCTGACATTACCCGTACAATCGCTTTTGGGGAAATTTCTGATAAGCAGCGGGAAATTTATGAAACCGTATTAAACGCTCAAGAGGCCGCTGTTGCTGCTGTCAAACCCGGCGCGATGGCAAAAGACATTGACTTGACTGCAAGAAACATGATTGCAGAAGCGGGATATGGCGACTTTTTCCCTCACCGCCTGGGACATGGGCTTGGAATCAGCGTTCACGAATATCCAGGCATTACAGAAACGAATACTCTCGTTTTAGAAGAAGGCATGGTCTTTACAATTGAACCGGGCATTTATGTGCCAAATGTAGCAGGCGTCCGGATCGAAGATGATGTATATGTCACAGCGGACGGTGTGGAAATCTTGACCTCTTTTCCTAAACAATTAACATTTGTTTAAAAAATTTCATATTTTTCGACTCACATCGGCTGTATCCCTGCTCTTTTTCATGTAGAATAAAAGAAAAAGGGGGAATCAATGATGACAATGAAGTATGAAAGCATTCTAGTAGCAGTTGACGGTTCAAAAGAGGCAGAATGGGCATTCCGAAAATCGATTGAAATCGCTAAACGCAATGGAGCCGCACTTAACCTGATCCATGTGATCGATACTCGCTCATTTGCAGCCATCGAAGCATATGACCGCTCGATCGCTGAACGGGCCACTGCTTACGGCAGCGACTTGTTGAAAGAATACAAAGAGACAGCTGAAGCAGCGGGTGTAGCTGCCATCAATACTTATGTCGAATATGGTTCACCAAAAGTTATCATCCCTAAAGAAGCAGCTAAACAAGTAAAAGCAGATTTAATTGTATGTGGAGCAACTGGCTTAAATGCTATGGAACGTTTCCTCATCGGCAGTGTATCTGAACATATTACTCGCGCCGCTAACTGTGACGTTCTTGTTGTTCGTACAGACAAAGGAGAATAATAGAAAAACCGCCTGTAACCGGGCGGTTTTTTTATCGCTCTTTTAGCGGTGTATAGTCTATTTTCTCAAGAGAAATACTTAAAAATATATTATAAAAACCCCTCTTTTCTTCAAATGCTTTTGAAAAAAAGAGGGGCTTTACTCTACAGTCCCTACTTCTTTAGGGGCTGCTCGTTATGAATCAAGTGCTTCGCTGTCTCAATTTGGAGCTGAACCTGGTCAAAGCCAGTGCCGCCTAAAGACTTCCTTCTTTTAACGGCCTCATATGGAGACAACACTTGATAAATATCTTCTTCAATGCTCTCAGACGCTGACTTTAGCTCCTCTAAAGACAGGTCGGCGAGGTAGCATTGATTTTGAATGCAATGAAGCACAAGCTTTCCAACAATTTCATGTGCTTCGCGGAATGGAATGCCTTTTGACGCTAAATAATCAGCGAGCTCCGTGGCATTGGAGAAATCATTATGGACAGCTTCCTCTAAGCGGTCCTCATTCACCTTCATTGTCTGAACCATTCCTGTGAAAATCTTTAAGGAACCAATGATCGTATGTACCGTATCGAACATGCCTTCCTTGTCTTCCTGCATATCTTTGTTATATGCAAGCGGCAGGCCTTTTAATACGGTGAGCAGGCTGAACAGGTTGCCATAGACACGCCCTGTTTTACCGCGGATCAATTCCGCCATATCAGGGTTTTTCTTTTGCGGCATAATGCTGGAGCCGGTTGAGAACGCGTCATCCATTTCAATGAACTGGAACTCCTGGCTTGACCAGAGAATCATCTCTTCGGCCAGTCTGGACAGATGCATCATCAAAATAGAGGAACTGCTCAAGAATTCAAGAATGAAGTCCCGATCACTGACTGCATCCATGCTGTTGGCATATACGCTTGAGAATCCAAGCAGGCTGGCTGATAATTCACGGTCAATCGGGAAAGTGGTTCCAGCTAGCGCTCCCGCCCCTAAAGGCGAGACATCTATGCGCTTCAATCCTTCTTGAATCCGCTCCTTATCTCTTTGCAGCATCCAAAAATATGCCATTAAATGATGGCCGAATGAAATCGGCTGAGCTCTCTGCAAATGTGTATAGCCAGGTGCAAGTGTTTCCACATGCTGTTCGGCTTTCTCCACAAGTGCCGTTTGAAATTGTTCAATTAATCCAATGATAAGCTTGACCTGCTTCTTCAAGTACAAATGCATATCAGTGGCTACCTGATCGTTACGGCTGCGGCCAGTATGCAGCTTGCCTCCGACCGCTCCGATTTCTTCGATCAAGTATTTTTCCAAATTTAAATGGATGTCCTCTTGGGCAACCGAGAATGTTAATTCGCCTTTTGAAGCTTTCTTCTTTAAAGCTTCAAGGCCGCCCAAGATTTGATTTGCTTCCTCTTCCGTTAAGATGCCGCTTTTCCCGAGCATCGTCACATGTGCCATGCTGCCTTCAAGGTCTTCAAAAACAAGCTCCTGATCAAAGTGGATAGAGGCGCCGAATTCATCTACCCATTCTTCCGCTGATTTTTGAAAGCGCCCTCCCCAAAGCTTGCTCATTGCTGAACTTTCACTTTCTCTTGCTGAATCATAGAGTTCACTTTTGTCGGCAGACCCCACAGTTGAATGAATCCGACAGCTGCTTCGTGGTCAAATTCATCTTCTGTTGTATAAGTAGCAAGTTTTTCATCATACAAGGAGTACTCTGATTTTCTTCCTTCCACAATCGCATGGCCTTTAAATAATTTCACGCGCACTGTACCAGTGACAAACTTTTGAGTTTCTTTTAAGAATGCTTCCAGCGCTTTTTTCAGCGGAGAGAACCATAGGCCTTCATAGATCAGCTCTGTTAATTTCTTTTCAATCACTGGCTTGAAATGGGCCATCTCTTTCACAAGAGTTAAATCTTCTAATTCTTTATGAGCGAGAATGAGCGTCATAGCACCCGGACATTCGTACACTTCTCTTGATTTGATGCCGACGAGGCGATTTTCAACGTGGTCAATTCTTCCGACTCCATGTTTGCCGGCAATTTCATTTAGTTCAAGAATAAGCTGGGCTAAAGAGTAGCTTTGGCCATTCAGCGCAACAGGCACTCCCTGTTCAAATTGGATTTCAATTACTTCCGGAGTATCCGGCGTATTTTCAATCGCAGCCGTTAAGTCGTAAGCTTCTTCCGGCGGAGCAGCCCATGGATCTTCTAAGATGCCGCACTCATTGCTTCTTCCCCATAAGTTCTGGTCAATAGAAAATGGGCTGTCTAAGTTGATTGGAATCGGAATATTGTTTTGTTTCGCATATTCAATTTCTTCCTCACGCGACCATTTCCAGTCCCGTACAGGCGCCAATACTTCAAGATTAGGGTTTAGTGCTTTAATAGAAACCTCAAAGCGGACCTGATCGTTTCCTTTTCCTGTACATCCGTGAGCAACCGCGGTCGCATTTTCTTTTTCAGCTACCTCTACTAGCTTTTTCGCAATAAGCGGACGTGACAGCGCAGACACTAGCGGATATTTTCCTTCATATAATGTATGGCCTTGAAGAGCAAGCAATGCATATTCATTTGCATATTCTTCTTTCGCATCAATCATATAGCTTGCCACAGCGCCAACTTGTAAAGCTTTGTTTTTAACAAACTCTAAATCTTTCCCTTCGCCCACATCTAAACAGCAAGCGACAACGTCATATCCTTTATCTTTTAACCACGGAATGGCTACTGATGTATCCAGGCCTCCGGAATAAGCTAACACTACTTTTTTGTTCATTGATATATCCTCCTCTAAGCTGCTATCTGTTAGTATAAATATACAATCATTTTTATTTTTATTCTTTTCTATGAATAGAATATATCATGTTATTTTCCTCCTTTCAAGTACTTATTTGAAAAAAATTCATTTTGTTGAATAAATACTCACCTTTTTTTCTTTCCTTTGCAGAAAAGCCGGGAAACAGCTACGATAAAAGAAAAAAAGGAGAAGACTATGCAATTTTTCTTAAATCAGCGGCTTGGCATTTTGCTTCCCCATTCTAATAAGAAATGGAGCGACTATCCTGTCACAGAACAGGAGCAAATCCTTGAAAGGTGGGAAAGAATCCGCGGAAGCATTCCTGAGCGGATCCAAGCGCTTGAAAAAGAGATTAATATTTTGCAAAGCCGGCTGGAGGAGGAGGAAGAGTTCCTTTCCTCCTGCCGTATTAATGAAGAAATTAGTGAGATTGCTTCTATTATTAATGATTTATGGATTTGGTTTCGCACCTCTCCATCTATTGAGAACCCTTCCTTTCCCCCTTCTGATTAAAAACAAAGACCGGCAGCTGATAGCTGCCGGTCTTCATATGAGAAGAACCTGTTTATTTTGTCTACATTTCCCGCCTCATTTTTCTGATCCAATATCAGGATTTCATCATTTCTTCACATTACCGTGAAATAATCTTCACATTTATGTGAAGATTATCACAAAGTTTCAACGTAAAATGATAATAGATATTTAATCCTAATCGCAAAGGAGGATAACCGCATGAAGAATGAAAAAGAGAAAACGTATCCAAAAGATTCATTAAAGGGAACTTTCCTTTCTGTCCTTACGGTTGGAGGGATTATTCTTTTAGCTTGGTTCATCGCGTGGAATTTGTTTATATCAAGAATGTAATGGGGAGGAAGTTCTATGCATCTGCACAAATATGAAAAATTATGGCTGGCTTTCGGAATTAGTTCACTTGTTTTATTTTTAGTCATTGTGGGAGTTAATGCCTTTGTAGCCGGAAATCAGCCGCCAAGCTCCGCAAAAACTGTAGATCCGGGAGCGGTGGAGGTCACAGCTCCATTTGATCAGCCCGGGCTGAAAAAAATCGGCGACAACGAATATCAGCTCGTTGTTGTAACTTCGGCTTTTTCCTTCGATGTCGGCACGCAGGATAAAGTAGTAGAAATCCCTAAAGGAGCCACTGTCCATATCGTGGCGACAACGAAAGACGTTGTTCATGGGTTTGAAATTGCCGGCACAAATGCCAACATGATGCTTGAGCCCGGCCATATCAGCGAAGCCACTCAGGTGTTTCGAAATGAAGGTGAATTTACGCTTTTATGCAATGAATATTGCGGAAGCGGACATCACTTAATGCATGCAAAAATAAAGGTGGTTGATCAATCATGAGGGAAACAATAGCCAAAGTAGATAAGAAAGATGCCAAACTGGCTTTAGCACATATGATTGTTGCATTTACCGCTTTGTTTCTCGGCGGCATCTGCGGGCTTTTGCAAGTGCTGGTCCGCTCCGGAAAAATGGAACTTCCTGCAGGCATCGGTTATTATCAGCTTCTTACCGCTCACGGCGTGTTACTTGCTCTTATTCTAACAACTTTTTTCATTATTGGTTTTCAATTCGCCGGCATGAGCCGGACCGCCGGTACCCTGTCTGATAAAACCCGCCTCGCTGGCTGGATCGGCTTCTGGACAATGACAATCGGCACAGCAATTACGACTTTTTACATTTTAACTGGTGAAGCATCTGTCCTTTATACGTTTTACGCTCCCCTCCAAGCCCACGTTGGCTTTTACATTGGGCTGGCTTTAGTGGTTGTCGGAAGCTGGATTGCAGGATTTGCTATGTTCGTCCATTATGCAAAATGGAAAAAACAGCATCCAGGCCAAAACGGCCCGCTGTTAAGCTTTATGATTGTTGTCAATATGGCTCTCTGGCTAATTGCCTCTCTTGGGGTGGCAGCTACTGTTTTGCTTCAATTCATTCCATGGTCTCTTGGCTGGACAGAAAACATTAACGTATTAGTCAGCCGGACGCTGTTCTGGTATTTCGGGCATCCGCTTGTATACTTCTGGCTGCTTCCTGCTTATATGATCTGGTATGTGGTGATTCCAAAAGTTATTGGCGGCAAAATCTTTTCTGATTCTCTGGCAAGAATGTCGTTTATTTTATTCTTATTCTTTTCTGTTCCGGTTGGATTCCATCACCAATTAACAGAGCCTGGTATTGATCCATTCTGGAAATACATTCAGGTAGTACTGACGTTAATGGTTGTTATTCCTTCTCTCATGACAGCATTCAGTATGTTCGCCATGTTTGAACGGTTCGGCCGCTCCAAGGGGGCCAGCAGCCTATTTGGCTGGCTCAGATTCCTTCCGTGGAAAGATGCTCGTTTTCTCGTTCCTTTCATTGGAATGATCGCCTTTATTCCGGGAGGTGCTGGCGGAATCATCAATGCTTCCCACCAGCTGAACCAAGTCGTTCACAATACGATTTGGGTAACTGGGCACTTCCACTTAACCATTGCCACTACGGTGATACTCACCTTCTTTGGTGCAGCATATTGGCTGATTCCGCATCTAACAGGGAGAACATTCACTAATCAGTTGAATCAGCTGGCTATTGTTCAAGCTGTGGTGTGGTCGATCGGCATGCTCATCATGTCAGGCGCGATGCACTGGGCAGGGCTATACGGAGCTCCAAGACGGTCTTCATTCTCTCTATACGGCAATTCTAGCCAGGCGGCTGATTGGATTCCTTATCAAATCGCCCAAGCCGTTGGCGGCACTATGCTTTTCCTTGGCATTCTTCTTGTCTTGTATATCGTCGTCCAGCTTTTATGGTTTGCGCCAAAGGGAGACGAAGAATTTCCAATTGGGGAAACAGAGGAACATGCGGAAAAAACACCGTTATTCTTTGATAAATGGTGGCTGTGGATTATTATCGTTGTCGTCTTGATTTTACTGGCTTATACGATTCCATTTACTCACATGATTGACCAGGCACCGCCGGGTTCTCCAGGATATCGTAATCTATGCTAATAGAAAAAGCGTTTGGATGCTGCCATCCAAACGCTTTTTATGCATTTACCTTCATGTTTTCTCTCTTGTCCTGAAGCCAGCGGTATTGATAATACCTTTCCGCAAAATCAATCATTCTTTTTGTCAGCCGGTAATTGACACCGGCCCCGATCGCCACACTGATCAGCGGCAGGTTGGCCATTTTTTGATTTTTGAAAAGTGTAATCGCCAGCAGCTTGCCGAGCTGTGTAACCGGACGCTCCATCCATGTCAAATCGGTCAGCTGGTCTACCTCATTATAGAAGTAAGGGTGATCCCGCTCCTCCAGTTCAATCAGCAGCTCCTGCCATCCATCCGCCTTTAGCCGGTCAGGCAAAGCTGCGGCATGAAAAACCTTTAAAGAAGCCATCATTTCAAAAGGCAGCTGCGGATCATACCCGTATGTCATGGCTGTCATTTGTATAGCCCGCAGGTTAAGAACAGCCATCGCTGCAAAGTCTGTGCTCAGCGTAAGCGCTCCTCCCGTACCCGTGATGCCTCCTTGAAGCAGTGAATAGAACCGGTGCCTTGACGACTGCTGGCTGCTTAAATAGCGAATCTGGTCAATTGTCAGCTTCTTCAAATCATCAAGCGCTGCGATATCCTCCCTGAAAATGCGGGCGGATGTTAAAATTCTCTCCTTCGCCTCGTTTTGAAATTGCGAGCCTTGAAGCAGAGAATGCATTTGGAATAATACATTATCCAGCTGTCCGAAGAAAGCAGACAGTGTTTCCTCCGGTATAGCAGAAAGCGCTGTGTTCAGCCACTTTGAATATGTATATTGAAAGTCGTTGCCCTCATACTCGGCAAGCGACTGCTCCCAGGCCATAATCTCGTCCCAGACAATTTTATCCCGTTCTGTCCAAGCCATATTTGCCTCCCCTTTCCATGCTGCTTCCTGTCTCTTCATTTTCTATGATCGCTGAACAAATGTCAATTTCAGCCTTGCCGCAGGCTGCAGCATACTTTTTTAAAATAATATGCTGCAGCCCCGTACTCTTTGCCTTATTTTTATAAAAAGAAAAAAGCAGGTGCTTGGAGCGCGGAGGAGGCTCACCGCCCGCCCCGCGGAAAGCGAAACGCCTGGAATGGAAGGCAACTGTTCCCATCCGCGAGCCAAATAAAAAAGGCGGAAGATTTTTCATTCAAACGCGTGGTGACGGTTTGATTATTCCGTTTTCAAACAGATATAGCTATACGGCTGCCCTCTTTTTATACACCCTGTTGATTGGAATGGAAGGCGTGAAGACTCCGGCGGGATCAGCGGGTCAGGTGAGACCCCGCAGGCGCTTTAGCGCGGAGGAGGCTCACCGCCCGCCCCGCGGAAAGCGAAACGCCTGGAATGGAAGGCAACTGTTCCCATCCGCGAGCCAAATAAAAAAGGCGGAAGATTTTTCATTCAAACGCATGGTGACGGTTTGATTATTCCATTTTCAAACAGATATAGCTATACGGCTGCCCTCTTTTTATACACCCTGTTGATTGAAATGGAAGGCGTGAAGACTCCGGCGGGATCAGCGGGTCAGGTGAGACCCCGCAGGCGCTTTAGCGCGGAGGAGGCTCACCGCCCGCCCCGCGGAAAGCGAAACGCCTGGAATGAAAGGCAACTGTTAACATCCGCGAGCCAAATAAAAAAGGCGGAAGACAAACTCAATTTCCATTGAAGCTTGTCTTCCGACTGAATCAGCTGCTGCTTTAGGCTGCTTTTTAAAGCCCGGCTAACTTTACAGTATCAAAAGCGATCATTACTTCCTCATCCGTCGGAATGACAATTACTTTAACCGGGGAATGAGGATAGTTAATAAAGGTTTCCTGACCGCGCACCTGGTTGCGGGCAGGGTCCCAATAGACGCCCATAAATTCCAAGCCGCGCAGTACACGCCCCCGAATAACAGGGCTGTTTTCTCCTATGCCCGCTGTGAAGATAATGGCATCTACACCAGACATGCGGGCTGCATACGAACCGATATATTTGTGTATCCGGCCAGCAAATACTTCAAGAGCAAGCTCGGCGCGTTCATTGCCTTTAGCTGCCTCTTCCTCGATATCGCGCAGATCGCTGGAAAATCCAGATACCCCCAGCATGCCAGACTCTTTATTCAATACGTCCAGCACTTCGTCTGCTGTTTTTCCCGTCTTTTCCATAATAAAAGGAATGAGTGCCGGGTCGATATTCCCCGATCTGGTCCCCATCGTTACGCCGGCAAGCGGTGTAAACCCCATGGATGTATCAATGGACTTGCCGCCGCTAATAGCCGCGATGCTCGCTCCATTTCCCAAGTGGCAAGAAATCAGACGAAGCTGCTCAATGGGCCGTTCCAGCAATTTAGCCGCGCGCTGTGAAACATATTTATGGGAGGTGCCATGGAAACCATATTTACGAATGCCGTAATCTGTATAGTAATGATAAGGCAAGCTATACAAGAAGGAACTTTCTGGCATCGTTTGATGAAAAGCGGTATCAAAAACGGCAACTGCCGGCACATCGGGAAGAACTTCTTTAAATGCCCGAATTCCCGTCACATTTGCTGGGTTATGAAGAGGAGCCAAGTCCGACAATTGATCAATTTTTTCTATGACCTCATCGGTAATGATGACTGAATCGGTAAATACTTCTCCCCCATGGACAACCCGATGGCCAACCCCATTGATTTCATCAAGCGATTGGATAATTCCCATATCCGTCAATTTATTTAAGAGAATCCGAACCGCTTCAGCGTGATTGGGAATATCCATGATCTCTTTCTGTTTATGCCCGTCTGCTGTAATATTGAACAAAGCCCGCGGCAGACCGATTCTTTCAACTAGCCCCTTCGTAATAACCCTTTTTTCTGGCATTTCAAACAGCTGGAATTTTAACGAGCTGCTTCCGGCATTGATGGCGATAACTTTTGACATAAAGACCTCCTCAATTTCACAAAGTGCTGGCACGGCTTCTTTGCTTTATCTTGTGACTATCGTTTGTTTTCCTTAAACCATGCTTCCATTTTCATCATGACTGACTGCATCGCCTGGCGGTCTTTCATAGACGGCATTGCTGCCAGAAACACTTGATTCGGAGCCGGAATTCCTTCTTGCTGTTTTTGTAAAATCAAAATGCTCTTTGCGGCCTGTTGGTTTTTAAACATCGACATCGGCAATTGAATCAGCCCTTGGATGTGCACGTGCTTTTGAAAAAAGCGGTGCAGCTGCTGAGCGCCTGCTTCTTCAAACAAGCCGTTAGGAATAAGAAGAAAAAGATAGCCTCCAGGCTTCGTGTGCTTCACACTTTGCTCTATAAATAAATGATGGGCATAGGAATGGCCCTCTTCTGCTTTTAATTCATAATTCGCTGCTCCGGCATCATTTGGATACCAGCCAACCGGCAAATCGCAGATTACAGCGTCTACCGGATCGATCAAAAGCGGTTCCAATGCATCTTGATTATAAAATTGAATGGACTGTTCAATCAAGTTGGCACTGCACCAAGCAAGCTTTAATAATAAATCGTCTACTTCCACACCGGCAGCGGCAACCGTTGCTTCGGGCTGCCGATTTAAAACAGTCATCAGCAGGTTTCCTGTCCCGACTGCAGGATCGAGAATGGTAAACTCTTTTTTCTCACTCATGAATTTTTCCAATAAATAACTCATAAATAAGCCAATGGAATCAGGTGTCATTTGATGATGCGGCTGCACATTTTTCTGCATGCCTTTTAAAATAGCGAATTGATAAGCTTGTCGAATCTCTTCTTTGGAGTAGTCAGCAAGATTCACTTCTTCGTATTGTTTCCATACCCGTTTCTTTGTAATATCGCTCATTTCTTCCTGTAAAACTTGATTTTGGAATAAGTTTTCAGCTGTTTCTGCCAAAGCATCCAAATAGGTGCATTCAAGCTCCTGCTGGAGAATAGCTGCTGTTTCATTGAAGAGGTTAAATAAGCGTTCAATCGGGGAAAAATCATTCATATTGGTTCCTCCTGTAAAGCTTTATCGCTTTAAAAAGGCTGACTCCTCAAGAGCCAGCCTTGCATTTTTATTTTTTACTTAGCGGCTTTTGCTGCCTCAATTGCTTTTTCGTAATCTGGATGATTCGTCCCTTCACTTACATACTCTACATATGTAACCTTGCCTTCACTATCTACGACAAAAACAGAACGAGCTAATAATCGAAGTTCTTTCATATGAACTCCGTAAGCTTCTCCAAATGACATTTCGCGGTGATCAGAATAAATGTTCACATTTTCCAATCCTTCTCCCGCACACCAGCGCTTTTGTGCAAATGGCAGGTCAGCAGAAATCGTTATGATTTCCACATTGTCCAATTTGGAAGCTTCTTCATTAAATTTGCGTGTTTGCTGTTCGCATACCCCTGTATCAATGGAAGGAATCACACTAATCAAACGCACTTTACCTTTAGAATCAGCTAATGTGACTTCTGATAAATCTGTCGCGAGCACCTTAAAATCAGGTGCCTGGTCGCCTGCCTTCACTTCATTCCCAAGCAATGTGACCGGGTTTCCTTTGAATGTTACATTTGCCATATTCATAATCCCTCCTCCATCTTTTTCACACTTAATATCATACTTGTTCGAAAGAGGGAAATGCAAGGAAAAGCCCTGCCAGTACCTATGAAGAATTTATTTTTTCTCTCCCTAGATGGTGAAGTCAGAAGAAGGCTTTTTAGACGATGGCTGCTTGGATTGGTTTTTCTGATTAAGCATGCCTTGAATTTTATCAATAACGGCTGGAGCCAAATCAATGATTTTGTCCAATAAATGTGTATTTTCATCTAGATGAAGCATACGCACACCGCTGGAATTGACAATTAAAAAGGCGATAGGCGTGATAGAAACACCGCCCCCGCTGCCGCCGCCGAACGGGCTTTTTTCTTGGCCGCCCCCCTGGCCGCCGCCTTGTTTGTCCATTTTAAATTCACTGCCGCCGGCTGCAAAACCAAATCCCACTTTTGAAACAGTCATAATGATACTTCCATCAGGTGTTTCAACCGGATCGCCGATAATGGTGTTAACGTCGATCATGTCCTTTAAATTTTCCATAGCTGTGGTCATCAATCCTTCGATTGGATGGTCACTCATATTTACCCCTCCAGTTGTTTAAGTGTTTTAAAAAAACAAGCCGGCACTTGAACGCTTTTTTCTGCCGCGCCGGTGAATAAATAGTTGAATAACTGCAGCTATAGCATGCCCTGCGCGAAAGGAAATCATACACGAACCTTCCACTTTCCAAACAGACTGTCCAAATATAGGCGTCACTTCAATGTCAGGGCGGGTATTCATCTTCATCAAGCGGTCAATGGCTGCCAGCACACTTCCTTTTGCAGCCCACAGAGAGCCGGTCAGCATGCCGGTCCAAGCAGCATCCTTCATCCCAACAGCTGTCCGCCATGTCAAAGAACGCACTTCTACTTTCTTTAAAAATGAAAGAGCGATCTGCGGCAAATTCTCAATGTACCCGACCCTTTCTTTCAGCTGGGCAAGAAAAGTTTCCGCTTCTTGGGGAGGAATCGTGGCGGTTACCCGCTTTTTTACAGATGCCAGCGCCTTATTTGTAAAAGGAATATAAAAAGTAAAAGATAGCAGTCCATGAAAAAAGAAAAAACGAACATAGGCTTCAGCATGATCGGGCACACGGAGAAAGTAAAAGAGCAATTGAATGTTTAAAAACCAAACCAGTAACAGCAGGACCGGCACAATAGCGAGCCCCCACCATAAATAAGCCATCCTGTTCCCTCCTTTTCCGCTAAACAGTTTGTCCGCCGGAATAGGAAAGTAAACATCACGGGCCACACAGAAAAAGCTGCCGGCTTTTTGCCGGCAGCTTGCTTTGGTTATAACGATTGAACAGGAGCTTGAACAGCTAGCGACTCCTCGTGAATAACAGTTGTCTCTGCGAAGTAATCGTGCAGCCCCTGCTTTCTTGATAAAAAAGCGACAAGCACATATAAAAAAGGGATCGTTGCGGATAAATAGCGGCCGATCCACTCCCGGAACAAAACCGTCTGCCAAGAAAGGCCTGAGCCTGCCAGTGAAATCACTTTCAATCCAAACACCATTTTTCCGATCGTCTGCCCCCGCCATTTTGTCATCAAAACAAAATACAAATAGAAAACAAGAGCCGTCGCAATATTTACAGCCGAAAAGATTCCATTGGCCGCCGTATCAATGTCTGCCGCCCGAAATAACGGATAAATAAGCAGGCGTGAAAGACTTCCAACGACGATCAAATCAAGAAGATACGCCCAAAATCGAATCCAAAAGCCGGCATAATGCAAGGCTGGGGCTGTTGAAACTGCAAATGCTGGCTTCTCTTCTGCGTGCCTTTCAGAAGGACGGTCCTCCATGATCTGTTCCTCTTGCTGGAGAGGTGTTTGTTCCTCCACATGTCTTTGCTCGCCGGTTTCATTATTGACATCTTCTCTCATTATCTGTCCCTCCTTTATTCCGCATACAAATACATCAACCGCGGAGAATTGGGATGTGAAAAGATTTTCAGCAGCGCCTCTGCTTCATCGTTTCCGCCGATCAGCTGCTGGGCTTTCATCGTGAAATAGGATGGCCAGCCAAGACTCTCTTCATAGGTCACTACTTGAGCGTCTTGCAGATTTTCATCTTTCTTCAGCGCCGCAATGGTGTCTTCCAAATAGCCGAAATCATCAATCAAATTCAGTTCTTTCGCTTGGCGACCGTCATAAATGCGGCCATCAGCTATTTTTTTGACTTGTTCTGTTGACATATCACGGCCGTCAGCAATAACTTTGACAAATCCGTCGTAAGAATTATTGATCATTGACTGTACTATTTTTCTTTCTTCATCTGTCATCTCACGTGTCGGACTCATAATGTCTTTATGAGGACCGCTTTTGACCGTAACAAAGTCAACACCGTATTTTTTAGCGAGCTTAGAATAATTCACGCTTTGCATAATCACCCCAAGAGAACCTGTCAAAGTTTCGGGACTCGCATAAATTTTGTCAGCAGGCGCTGATATGTAGTAGCCGCCGGATGCTGCCATCGATCCCATTGATACGTAAACCGGCTTTTTGGCTTTCTCGCGAATCTCTATGATTTTATCGTGGATTTGCGCGCTCTCCACTACTCCTCCGCCAGGTGAGTTCACTTGCAGGATAACAGCCTTTACTTTCTTATCCTCTTTTACTTTTTCAAGCTGCTTCATAAACTGGCGATGATTGTAGCCAGGGGATGAAAACAGAGACTGGGCCGTTCCGGTATCTTGAATCACTCCTTCAACCGGCAAGACGGCAATCTTCTGTGTCTCGCTTCCCTGTTCCTCCACTTGCTCAACAAACTCCTCGCTGCTGGTTCCCATCGCGCTTTCCCATGCGGTAGAAAAGTTCGTATTCATCACTACCGAGGCTGTGTTTACAATAATGGAAACAATAAATAAACCAGCAGCCAGCAATAGAGCAATGGTTCTTTTTTTGCTCAAAGTCCTCTCTCCTTCCTATCCTTTCGTTCGCCGGCTTTTAAAAATAAACCGGGGCGTGGTACACTAAAAAAAGGTTCACCTTATTCTAACAAAACATTGAACAACAACCATACTAACTTTTCCAAAAAAGGAGAATTTCTCATGGATCAGCGTCGGAACGTCTATTTTTACGAAACTCGCCGGGAAAATGTGGCAGAAAAAGTGGCGGAATTAAAAAAACTGGCTGCAAAATATGACTTTACGGTCGTCGAAAAATCAGAAGAAGCAAATATCATCGTCAGCATCGGCGGAGATGGCACATTCCTGCAGGCGGTCCAAAAAACCGGCTTTCGCGAAGACTGCTTGTATGCCGGCATCTCCATTTTTAATGAATTAAATATGTACTGTGACTTCCATGCAGATGACATCTCCGGCCTCATCGAAGTGATGTCTAAAGCCGAAATGGAAGTTCGCCGCTATCCAGTTCTGCAAATTGCCGTAGATGAAGATTCCGTTTTCTACTGTTTAAATGAATTCAGCATCAAATCCAGCATTATCAAAACAATGGAAATGAATGTGTATATCGATGACCTTCATTTTGAAATGTTTCGCGGAGACGGCATGATTATTGCTACACCAACTGGCAGCACAGCCTATAACAAGTCAGTAAGCGGAGCTGTGGTTGATCCGCTGCTTCCTTGCATGCAAGTAAGTGAACTGGCTTCGCTGAATAACAAGCGTTATCGAACACTCGGCTCCTCTTTTATTCTGAGCGGAGACCGTACACTTTCACTTAAAATGCTCAAAGGAAGCAATAACTATCCGATTATGGGGATCGATAATGAAGCGCTAAGTATTCAGCACATTGAAGAAATTAACATTTCATTGAGCAATAAGCGCATCAAAACGTTAAAATTAAAAAACAACTCATTCTGGCACAAAGTAAAACGCGCCTTTTTGTAAAAATACGGAAAATAAAAAAGGAAGCGCCTCAATCGGTTCAGGCGCTTCCTTTTTTGCGGTTTCTGGCAGCGATATGCCTCTTTTGAGACCATTTTATTTGCGAAAAAGTAAAAATAGCGAGTGCCGTCCAAATAAATGAGAAAGAAATAAACTGTGTAGCGGAAAACGGTTCATCATATACGAACACACCGAGCAGGAGCGTCATTGTCGGAGTAATATACTGTAAAATCCCGATCATAGATAATGGGATTTTCGGCGCTCCCTCCGCGAACAACAGCAGCGGCAAGGCGGTGATTGCCCCGCCAAGAATCAGCAGCAAAGCGGTTGAAAAAGATCCGGAAACTAACGCCAGCTCCCCTTTTGACCACCAGTAAGCCAAAAAAACAACAGCGATCGGCGTAACAGCAAACGTCTCAAGTGTCAAACCAACAGCCGCCTCCACTTGAACCGTCTTCTTCATTAAGCCATACAGTGCAAAGCTGACTGCAAGTCCGAGCGATATCCACGGGAACTGCCCATACGAGACGGTAAGGACAGCAACACCGATAGCGGCAAATAAAACAGAAAAAATCTGTGCTTTTGACAAAGACTCTTTCAGCACAAAAACGCCAAGAAGCACACTCATAAGCGGGTTAATATAGTAGCCAAGACTCGTCTCGATGACACGGTCATTGTTGATTGCCCAAATAAACAAAAACCAGTTGCCGCTCACTAGAAAAGAAGCAGTGACAAGAGCGGCTGCTTCTTTCGGCTTTTCCCTCATCATCTTGAGCGTAGCTTGCAAGTCTCCTAGCTTTCTAGTGATCAAGAGAAGCAGGAACATAGACGCAAACGACCAGAACACGCGATTGGCCAGAATTTCTTCGGCAGGAACGTGGCCCAAGAGCTTCCAATAGATCGGAAAAAGCCCCCACAGCAAATAAGCAAAAAATATGTAAAAGGCACCCGCCTTTGTCTGTGCATTCATGTGATCCCTCATTTCCTTCTGTTCCCGAAATAAATTCCATTATACTCCTTTCCTTTTAAAAATCAATAGAATGACCAGGAAAGCACTAGGCTATTATTCCACAAAAAAATCCCTGCTTCTTAAGCAGGGATAACCCATCCAGCCACTCAGCTTATCTGTCTGGCCTACGCCGTCAGGCAAAGTGTATTCATTCAAGCCGACGCATTAACTCTTGACCTTCTGCTCAGCCTGACGCAATTCAATCCGGCGAATCTTTCCGGAAGTGGTTTTTGGCAATTCATCAATAAATTCAATCTTTCTTGGATATTTATAAGGAGCTGTTAATTCTTTAACATGATTTTGCAGTCTTTCAACGAGTTGAGGATCCTCTGCATTGACGCCATCCTGCAAGACCACAAAGGCTTTGACAATGTGTCCGCGGATTTCATCCGGGCTTGCTACGACCGCGCATTCTTTTACATCGGGATGTTTAACAAGAGCATCCTCTACTTCAAACGGACCAATTGTATAGCCGGAGCTGATAATAATATCGTCCCCGCGTCCTTCAAACCAGTAATAGCCGTCCTCGTCCTTTTTCGCCTTATCGCCCGTTAAATAATAATTGCCCCTGAATTGCATGGCTGTCCGTTCTGGATCTTTATAATAATGCTTAAATAAAGCCGGTGTATCCATATGAACAGCGATATCCCCTACAACACCTGCTTCTACTGGCACTCCGTCCTCATTAATGATTTCCACCCGATTTCCAGGGGTTGGTTTTCCCATCGATCCCGGCTTGACTTCCATCCCTTTCAATATGCCAATGACCAATGTACTCTCTGTCTGGCCATAGCCATCCCGCACATCCACACCAAAATATTTTCGGAACGTTTCAATGACCTCTCTATTTAACGGCTCACCTGCTGAAACAGCACTGTGCAGGCTGGATAAATCATAATCCCCCAGGTTATCAACTTTAACCATCAGGCGATACTCCGTCGGCGTACAGCACAGAACATTAATTTTATTTTGCTGGAGCAGTTCAAGATACTTTTTCGGCTCGAACTTCCCATTGTATACGAAGCCTGTCGCTCCTGAGCCAAGCACAGACAAAAACGGGCTCCACGTCCACTTTTGCCAGCCGGGCCCGGCGGTAGCCCAGACTACATCACCTTCTGTAATTCCAAGCCAATTGGGCGCAGCTGTTTTTAAGTGGGCGTAGCCCCAGGCGTGCGTGTGTACAACCCCCTTTGGATTGCCTGTGGTGCCAGAGGTATAAGGCAAAAAGGCAATGTCATCCTTGGAGGTATCCACTGTTTCCAGCTCATCAGATGCCCCGTCCATCTTTTCTTGGAGATTCATCCATCCCTCTGCTTCGCCGCCAAATGAAAATGTAGTCAACTCTTTTATTCTATCTACCTGTTCAAACTGTTCAGTGAATGGGGCATAACAAACGATCCCCTTCACTCCAGCATGCTCAATTCTGTAATTTAAATCTTTTGTCCGCAGCAATTCTGCGCTGGGAATAATAATCAAACCGGTTTTTAAAGCGGCAAGAAAGACTTCGTACGCTTCAATGAGGCGCGGTGCCATGATTAACACTGGATCACCTTTTTTCAAACCGCTTTCCAAGAAAACGTTTCCAATCTTATTAACATTTTTCATTAGCTGGGCATATGTAATGTCCTTTTTCTGCCCATCTTCACTTTCCCATTTTAACGCCAATCTCTCGGGGTCTTTAGCAAACTTCTCTACTTCCATCACAATATTATACTTTTCAGGTGCAAGTAAATCTTCTCGTTTCATCATCCTACCCCCTTCGTAATATGGATTAATTATACAGAATAATGAGAAATATTTAAATATTTTTAAGGGGAATAAAGTAAATTAATCAAAACGGGCTGTCCAATCAGTCTCTAAAATTAAAATCGGCGGAGAAAAAGAATGCCTTTTTCTCCGCCTGTTTTTTTATAGCAAATCAGCAAATTCATCCATTATTTTTTCGTTCGGAAGCTGAAGAGTTTCCATTTCTTCCACGGCTTGCTCCATCATCTCTTCAAAGTCAACAAAGCTTTCAAAGCGCTGCACCTTTTCAAGCTTCGGACGTGTTTTCGGGGATGGCGGCGTAAAAATTGTGCAGCAATCCTCATACGGCAAAATAGAAATGTCATGCGTGCCAATTTTTCGGGCCACATCGATAATTTCAAGCTTATCCATTGTGACCAGCGGGCGCAGTACCGGCGTCGAGGTCACATCATTAATTGCCCTCATGCTCTCAAGAGTTTGACTGGCTACTTGTCCAAGGCTTTCGCCTGTCACGATCGCAAGTCCCCCTCTTTTTTGGCGGATTTTATCCGCCATAGCAAGCATCATCCGTCTCGTTGACGTCATCGTATAATTTTCTGGCACTTGCTCCTGGATCTTCTGCTGAATAGCTGTGAACGGGACGATGTGAAGCTTGATTTCTGCTCCAAATGCAGTTAACCGCTCAGCTAAGTCAATCACTTTTTGTTTGGCGCGCTCGCTCGTATAAGGAGGACTGTGGAAGTGAATCGCTTCAATTTCCACTCCTCGTTTCAGCATGAAATAACCGGCCACGGGACTATCAATTCCTCCTGAAAGCAAAAGCATTGCACGGCCGCTCGTTCCTGACGGCAGCCCTGCCGCTCCCGGATATTTCTCGCAGGATAAAAAGACACCGCCCTTACGAACTTCTACCAGCAAATTAATATCAGGTTTTTTTACATCAACTGTCAAGCTCTCCATATTTCTAAGCACATGGCTGCCGATCGCATAGTTAATCTCATTAGTATCAAGCTCAAATTGCTTATCGGAACGGCGGGCAGACACTTTAAATGTGTTTCCTGGGCTGAAATTCCGCTTCACAAGTTCTAAAGCAGCAGCCTTCATTTCCTCAATGTCCTGGCCGGTGCGAACGACAGGACTGAAAGATTGGATGCCGAACACTTGGCTGATCCGATCTTTCACCGCTTCAAATGGCACGCCATTTAAGTGGATAAACATCCGGTCATGACTTAATTCAACGGTTATAGCAGGAAACTCCTTTAATGAAAGTAAAATGCTTTTTTTTAGTTTCGTAATAAATTGTTTACGATTGCGCCCCTTTGTGGAAAGCTCCCCGTAGCGAATTAATATACGGTCGTAATTCATGGTTGTCACCTCTGAACTTTCGTTAGTTTAGGAAGAGTTTCGTTTAATACACGAAGAAATGCTTGTGCTTCTTCCATCGTGTTTTCATAGGACAAGCTTAGTCTGACGCTGCTGTCGGCTGCAGCGGCCGGCAGCCCCATAGCTATCAGCACCGTGCTCGTTTTTTTCTGTCTGGAGGAACAAGCGCTCGTTGTAGATAAATAGCAGCCTCGCTCTTCAAGAGCATGAATCAGAACTTCGCCTTTCACTCCTGTAATCGAAAAGTTTAAAATATGCGGAGCAGCTTCAGTTTTTGGGGTGTGAATCCGAACCCCGTTAATTTTCTCCAGCTCGCTGCGTAAAAATTGCTGAATCTCTTCCATTTCCGCCACACCTTCTGACCGTTTTTCTTCTGTCAGACGCAGCGCTTTTGCCATAGCAATGATGCCTGCGGTATTTTCTGTGCCGCTTCTCCAGCCGCTTTCTTGATTGCCGCCGGATAAAAGAGGCGACAGCTTGACTCCCTTTTTCTTATACAATACACCGCTCCCTTTTAACCCGTGAAACTTATGGGCAGATAAAGAGCAAAGATCAATCTCCTTCAGGTCCAAAACAACTTTGCCGCGCCCTTGAACATCATCCGCATGAAACAAAACCTTTGGGTATTTTTTCAATAACTCGCTGATTTCTTTCATCGGCTGAATGGTACCGGTCTCATTATTCACATGCATGATGGAAACGGCAATCGTTTCTTCTGTCAGGGCTGCTTCCAGCTCTTGTATAGAAATCCTGCCGGATGCATCCACCGGCAAATAAGTCACCTGAAATCCAAGCTCCTCCAGCTGATGGCAGGCATGCAATACAGAAGGATGCTCTGTTTGCTGGGTAATGATGTGATTCCCGCGATGCCTGTTAGCAAGAGCCGCCCCTTTTAACGCTAGGTTATTGGCCTCTGTACCGCCTGAAGTAAAAATAATTTCCTCTACCTCCGCACCAATCAAGGAAGCTATTTGCTTGCGGGCTTCCTGCAGCAGCCGGTCCGCCTGCATACCGAGATGATGAAGCGAGGAGGGATTGCCGAAAAACTGCTCGTTAGCTTTCGCAAAAGCAGACAAAGCTTCTTTATATGGCTTCGTCGTTGCACTATTGTCAAAGTAAATCATGGTCGCACCTGCTTTGTTGAGAGTATAGACAAAATCTCTATAATAATTAAACTGCCGAAGAACATGCAGCTGCCAATGCGGCAAGCGCAAAAAAGCAAGTCATTCTTAACAGCCAGCATTCAGTTTGTTCAACTACTTATCATAACATAGCTGCCTTTTGAAGCAAACTTTCCTTTGCTGCCTGCTGATGCACACAACCAAGCGGTGCCGGCTAAATAGAAGGTCAATTTAGCCGGCACCGCTTGGTTTAATTCTTATTCATCATGTCTTCAAGCTGTTTTAACCCTTTTGGATCAACTTTATCGATCGCTGTAGCAGCCTCTTCCAAAGCTGAGCGGTAGTCATAGTTGCGAAATGCCAGCTCAGCCCGGTAAAGCTGATCACTGATACCCGGATGAGAACGTTTATATCTGTTCCCATATTGAATAATGCGCTCAGCCAGTTCTGCTTGCTCAATGATTTCTATCGTCTTGCGCTCCAGGTTGCCGACAGATGAAACAGCTTCATTCAGCTTTTCCTGAACAGCTTTCATATTTAGCGGTTTTTCATTTAATGCTTGTATGACCTCACTGATGCGATCAGTTGTTTCTTCCGTTAACGATTGATAAAAGTCAGGCACACCCGGCATATTGCTCTTGTTCACTCTCCGGAAAATCTCGTTGATCTTTTTTCGGAGTTCCGCTAGGCTTTCGCGGGCAGCCATCTCTTCTTTACGCAATGTCTTTAAAAAGCGGCTGAAGCTTGTTTGCTCTTTTTGCAGATCTTCCAGCTGGATCTGCAGCTCTTCCAGTTCCTCATGCAAAAAAGAATAGGCTGTATTCTGTTCTGTAATTCTCGCTTCGAGCAGTTCATATCTCTTCGCAAGTCGAGAAATATCCTCCTCCAGCTTTTGCGGAACGATCCACTCGTCTTTAGTTAGCTGGTAGCTTTGACGCACGTGTTCCGTTTCAGCCTGCAGCTCTTCGTTCGCTGTGCTTGCAGCTTCTAGCTGTTCCTTCGTCACCGTTTCATTTTTTACAATAAAATGCTTAGCATCCACTTCTTTTTCAAGCAGCTCATAAAAGAATTCGATGTTATCTTTTACATCGCGAATACCAACCTCTACCTCATGTGTTTCTGTCTTCACAATAAAGTCCTTGTAAAGATCAAGCTGCTTGCGCAGACTGGCTACTTCCTTTTCAATTTGCAGATGATCGAGCAAATATCCCTTTTGCTTCATTTCTTTATAACCAGACTCAATTTCATTGAGCTGGGCCGGCAGCAAGTTCGTTGTTTCAGCCATCAGCACAGGGATAACCTCCATCTTATGTAAAATGGTGTCCATATCATGAGTGAGCTTAAGAATAATCTCTCTAGCTGCCAGATAGTTCCCTTCATTCGTCAGTTCCTCAAATTTATCGAACTCTGAAGATAAAGCATCGAGCTGAATTTCCAGCAAAGAAGCTGCTTTGCCGAATGTGTGCCGGTGAGCGAGCAGCCGCTTTCTTGCCTCCCGCCGCTTTTCCTTCAGCTCTTCGCTCTCCTGGCGATTGCTTTCTTCACTGCCAATCAGCTCATCAAGTTCTCTTAGGATGCTCTCTACTTTTCCTTCAGCTTCTTCCAGCTTATCGACGACATCCCCGTTGATTTCTTTCGCCTTGCCAAAACGGAATTGATCGGCTCTGTCTTCAGACTCTACCAGCTTTTCTTCTATATCTGCCAAATCAACAGCAAGCACCTCATCCCACGTTTGGCGCCAGCGATCGAAAAGCTCCTCTGTCTGTCCGGTCATATTGAGCCGCTTTACCTTCGTCAGTTCATCCGTAACCGGCCGGTTCATAATTTCCACTTTTCTTTTTTCTAGTTCGTCGATGTCTTTGTATAGTTTTCTTCTATTAAAATAAGCAATAACCAATAAAATGGCTGCTATAAAAATTGCAGCAAAGATGAATTTCATCGTAAGCCCCCTGTTCTTCTGCCAGCAAAAGTATTCGTTCCATCTATATAAATAAGCTAATAAGTTTACTCAATTATTACTAATGATACCATAGGATGTGACATTTTTTGACGACAAAAATCGTTTTTTTTGCGTTCGCGTTCAAAATTTTTGTTACACTCAAAATATGACTATTTTTAAGGGGGATATATAATGAAAAGAGATGGGCATATCCATACGCCTTTCTGTCCTCATGGGACCGAGGATACGCTGCAAAGCTATATTGAAGAGGCACTCCGTCAAGGGTTTACCCGCTTAACCTTTACAGAACATGCACCGCTGCCCTCCGGCTTTACAGACAGTACCCCGACAAAAGACAGCGGGATGAAACTCAGTGATTTGGATGCTTACTTCTCGGCCCTGCAGCAGGCAAGAGAAGAGTACCGTACGGATATTGACATACAGATTGGCCTGGAAGTAGATTATATTGAAGGATTTGAGCAAGAAACAGCTGCTTTTCTGAATGAATACGGCCCGCTTCTTGATGACTCTATCTTATCTGTGCATTTCTTAAAATACCAGTCCAACTGGCACTGCTTAGATTACAGTGCCGATTTATTTGGCGAAATGATAGAAATCTTCGGCTCAATAGCTGCCATTTACAGCAGGTACTTTGAAACCGTTCACCGCTCGGTTCAAGCCGATCTTGGCAGGTTTAAACCAAAACGCATCGGCCATCTAACCCTTGTGCATAAGTTTCAGCGCCGCTTTCCGTGCAAGGAGGATTTTAGTGAAGAAATAGAAGCGATTTTAAAAACGATAAAGGCGAACGATTACGAAATCGACTTGAACGGCGCCGGCTTGATGAAGCCGCTATGCCTGGAAGCTTATCCGTCACCGAAAATTGCCCAAAGAGCAAAAGAGATGGGCATTGCACTCGTATATGGATCAGATGCTCATCAGGCAAAGGACATCGGCCAAGGCTACGAATCGATGCTTCCCGCCTTCTTTCATGAATCAAAATCACCGGTAAAGGAGAAGTGAATAATGTTCCAAACAGCTAGCTATACAGGGACCAAAGCCGACAATTATCAGCTCGTTATTAAACAGCTGCGCGCATTGCTTGAAGGGGAACGTAACCGGGTTGCCAACTTAAGTAATGCCTCCGCTTTATTAAACCAATTTTTAGAACGGATCAACTGGGTGGGCTTTTATTTAGCTGAAGGCGAAGAGCTTGTCTTGGGTCCTTTTCAAGGTCTGCCGGCCTGTGTGCGCATTCCATTCAGCAAAGGTGTTTGCGGCACGGCTGCCAGCGAAAAGAAAATCCAAAGAATCGCTGATGTCCACGCGTTTCCAGGGCATATCGCCTGTGATGCCGCCTCTCAATCAGAGATTGTTCTTCCTTTATTAAAGGACGGGCATCTCATAGGCGTACTCGATATTGACAGTCCTGAAAAAGACCGCTTCGATGAAATAGATGAACAAATGCTTGCAGCGTTTGCTGCGGTTCTTGTGGATTATTTATAATAAATCTCGTGGAAGCAAACCTGCATAAGATAACTATAAATACGAAAAGAGCTGATATACTGACCCTCCTCCTTACTCATTGGATGTACAGTTCATGATCAGCTCTTTTTGGCTATTTACAGTAATGTCCAACAGTTATCCTATTCTTGCCTGCTTCCTTCGCTTCGTACAAAGCTGCATCTGCATAATTAAATAACTGCTTTTTAGAAGGGGGGTTTTCGTTTGACCAGAAGGATAATCCGCAGGAAACAGTAACTGCAGGAGTCGTGTTTGCCGCTATTTTGGCAATCATTGTTTCCGCTGTCGCTACGCCCTCTTCCAAAGAACAATTAGGGAAATAAACAGCCAGCTCCTCCCCTCCCCAGCGGGCAGCCATATCTTCTTTTCCAATAGCAGCCTTCATAATCTGAGCAACCTGTATAAGTATTTCGTCGCCAACTTGATGCCCATATGTGTCATTGACCTTTTTAAAATTGTCGATGTCCACTAATAAAAAGACCCCTTTTTCATCTTTTTCAAGCGACTTTTGGAGAGACCGGTCCAAATATCCCCTTGAATACAGCTTCGTTAAATGATCTGTAATAACCATCTTTTCCAGCTTTTCTCTCAGCATGGCATTTGCCAGGGCTAACGTCGAGTGATGGATGAGCGACTGCAATAGCTTATACATTTCAAATGTAAAGCTGTACGGCTCTCTTCTTAATACAATGCAAAAACCGTTCAGCTCGGTTCCTTGCTCCATCGGTACAGCCATCATCGCGTGAAATGTCGGGAGAGCGCCCTCCAGCTTGCCTTCCAGTTCTCCAATAAAGAAGGCTTCCTTCTCTTTTCTCAGCTGATTGACAGTAAAGCGAATGAGCTCCTGCCCTTCCGCTTCAAGAAAAAAAGAACTGCTTCCCGATATGATGTCAGTTTCTGCTCCATTCAGAAAAATAAAACCGACTTCACAAGCACGAAAAGAGTGAGTAATTTGCGCGTGCAAAAAGCTGAGAACATCCGAAAAGCGAAGGCTGGAATTTAGTTTATGGGAGGCGTCATTGATCAGCTGCAAATCTGCATTTAATTGCCTGGACTGCTCATATAACATGACTTTCTCAATGGCTCCTCCTCCTGCAGCGGCGAGCATGCGAATAAATTCTTTTTTCATTTCAGGCAGCTGGCCCTCTTTAGCAAAGTTAACTTTTAACACACCATATACCCCTTGCTTGCCAATAAGGGGAGCATAAAGAATACTGCAGATATCATCGACTTCAATTGTCCCTTTCGTATAGGAAGCCATGCCTTCTTCACTTACATCGTCAAAGTTGAAGTGACTGACCGGAAGCCCGGTGTACGACCTTTCCATAGCCATCAGAAAATGGTAGGAATATAAAGGAAAAGCTTTCTCTAACGCAGCGATAATTTCCTTTAGCACAAATTCGATATCTGTAGAAGAATGAAGCTTTCCTGTGGCATCAAATAAATCTTTATATCTGTTTACTCTTCCTTCTATTTCCTGTCTATCCTTCGCCCACTGAATCAGCCGGCTGCTTTCCTCCGCGAAAAGCAACAAATCTTCCTCTGTCAAACCCGACAGAAGCTCTTCATCGGCATTTAAAAGCAAGTACAATTGCTTTTCTTTACAAAAGCCGCTTAAGCGAAATCCAAGGTTATATAATCCAGGCCCCTTACTTGTCTCTTCTTTATACAAAAGATAAGGAGCATCAACTGCCTTTATTAACGCTAATTCCTGTTCGTCAGCGCAGGTTGGCTGCGTCTGTCTGTCCCTGTGAAACAACCTCAGCTGAGAAGTATGGAACTGTTGCCCCACGAGACAAAGCCATTCCTTCTGAAGTTGTTCCGCATCGAATAAAGCATCCCGGAAGCCAGCCATTAAATCATACAGCAATGCTTTCCAGCTCATCGCCCACTTGCTTTCATAACGCTGATTCATGTAGTAACCACCTGCCATTTTAATTGGACAACATAGCTGTTTTTCCTTTTCTAGCGATTTTTTATTTAAAAGCGACTCATTTTTGCAAACGGTCATGTTAAAACGCAAAATTGATTTTCACTTCACTCACCGAAAGGTTTCTTCAGCACGAAGGAGCTATAAAATGAAAATCAGCCGTGCGAATTACCATAACTCGCAAAAAACAAATGATATAAAAGTAACAACTCGAATACCAAACTAGGATAATTATACCACAAAAAATGAGTATAAAGTCTTATTAAATTAATATTTTTTTATCTCTTCAAACCTTCTCTTGACAGAGGCTCCCATAAATTATATACTAGCAGTTGTGTAAAATAATGCAGCCTATGTGAACACCTTTATGTGTTCATTTTGTTCCTTTGCATGTCAGATGCAAATGGTGCATCGCGTAACCCTTTGCTGCTAGGGCGATGGTGCATGAAAACAAAATGACCTAATTGCTGTCTCACCGGTTTTTATTTTACAACAAAATAAAAACATTAAAGGAGGAGCTATCTTATGGCTCGCTATACTGGCCCAAGCTGGAAACTTTCCCGCCGCCTTGGAATTTCTCTAAGCGGTACTGGAAAAGAATTAGAAAAACGTCCTTACGCACCAGGACAACATGGTCCTAACCAACGTAAAAAATTATCTGAATATGGTCTTCAATTACAAGAGAAGCAAAAGCTTCGTCATATGTACGGCATGAACGAACGCCAATTCAAAAACTTGTTCGTAAAAGCTGGTAAAATGAAAGGCGTTTACGGCGAAAACTTCATGATCCTTCTTGAAGGCCGCCTGGACAACCTTGTTTACCGTCTTGGTTTGGCTCGCACTCGCCGCCAAGCTCGTCAGCTTGTTAACCATGGACATATCCTTGTAGATGGCAAACGCGTAGATATTCCATCTTACCAAGTAAAACCTGGTCAAACAATCGCTGTTCGCGAAAAATCTAAAAACCTTGCTATTGTTAAAGAAGCAATCGAAGTAAACAACTTCGTACCTGATTATTTAACATTTGACGCAGACAAATTAGAAGGCACATACACTCGCCTTCCAGAGCGTTCTGAGCTTCCAGCTGAAATCAACGAAGCTCTTATCGTAGAGTTCTACTCTCGTTAATAAAACCGGGTTGTCTACCTGGTTGCGAAAACCCTGCAAAACGTTGTTATATCAATGTTTCGCAGGGTTTTTTTGCGTTTTTCTATGTGTCTTCTCAATTAGTTAATAAGGACTTTCTAAGAACCACATGTTAGCGGATAGGTGTTTAGATTCCGCTGTTTCATCAGCCATTGCTATCCCGTTCCATCCTTTTTTGCGCTTTGTAGCCGTCATTCGCTGCAATCGGGCATGAATAACCGGGTGACTATCATCACTCTGCACTTTATCCATCGAAATGAATATTAACCATATTAAATTCCGAAAGCATAAAGTTACAATTATCATCTGTAGAACTAGCTATCCATTCATTAACCGGTTCGCCAAACTCTAGCCAATGATCTGAAATGCTCGCGAGAACTTCGTTTAATGTCTTCTTCGTATCGTTTTTTGCAGCTTTTATCTCTATTTCGATGACATACAGATCCCTTATCTTCCAATAAGGTTCAATGGTTAATAGTTTTGCCTCTTTTATTAAAGGATTAAATATGTGCAAAAACTTATTTAAAGCACGTTGAGCTTCCTTCTTGTTTTGGGCATTGGCATACAATCTTACAAACATATCGTTTCCTTTCTTCAGCCGCGGGCTGTTACGCCAGTTAGCGGTCCCTTCTCCGATTCGTTCTTCTATACACAAAGATCCTGATCCCGGCGCTTCACCGGTTTCAGGATCTTTTCTGCTCTATTGCCCGCTATGTGCACGGGCCTCTGTTTCTTATTTATACTTAACTAAATGGTATTTTTTCTTGCCGCGGCGAATAATTGTAAATTCACCTTCCATCTTGTCTTTTTCAGATAAAACATAAGCGGTGTCTGTTACTTTTTCACCATTAATAGAGACAGCCCCATTTTGAACATCTTCACGTGCTTGGCGCTTTGATGAGGAAATGCCGGCAGCTACAAGCAAGTCTACCAGGCCGATTTCTTCTCCGCTCGCCTGCTCAAACGATGGAACATCTTTAAAGCCTTGTTCAATCTCTGCTGCTGTTAAACTTTTAACATCCCCGCTGAATAAAGCAGCTGTAATTTTTTGAGCCTGCTCCAGTGCCTCATTGCCATGGATTAACCGCGTCATTTCTTCAGCTAACGCTTTTTGGGCTTTGCGTAAATGAGGCTCTTCTTTAACGGAGTTTTCAAGCTCCTCAATAGTTGCCGGTGTTAAGAATGTAAAGATTTTCAGGTACTTCACAACATCCGCATCAGCTGTATTAATCCAGAACTGATAGAACTCGTATGGAGATGTTTTCTTCGGATCGAGCCAAATGGCACCGCTCTCTGTCTTGCCGAATTTCGTTCCATCTGCTTTTGTCACAAGCGGAATGGTTAAACCGTAGGCTTTCTCGCCTTCCGGCTTCATTTTGCGAATCAGCTCCAGCCCCGTCGTAATGTTTCCCCACTGATCGCTCCCGCCAATTTGCATTTTGCAGTTGTGGTTCTCGTATAAATGCAGAAAATCCATCGCCTGCAGAATGGTATACGTAAATTCTGTAAAAGAAATCCCCGTTTCTAATCTGGACGCTACTGTGTCTTTTGCAAGCATATAGTTGACTCCAATATGCTTGCCGAAATCACGCAAAAAGGTCACAATATCCATGGAGCCTGCCCAGTCATAGTTATTAACAAGTTTAGCGCCATTTTCTCCTTCAAACTTAAAAATTTTCTCAAGCTGCTTTTTAATGCACGCCACATTATGCTGCACCATTTCCAGTGTCTGCAACTTTCTTTCTTCCTTCTTCCCGCTCGGGTCTCCGATTAATCCTGTTGCCCCGCCGACAAGAACGATCGGGCGATGTCCGTTATTTTGAAAGCGGCGCAGCGTCAGAAACGGCAGCAAGTGGCCAATATGCATACTGTCCGCTGTTGGATCCACACCGCAGTAAAGAGAGACTTGTTCGTTTTCTAATAGTGCCTTAATTCCTTCTTCATCCGTTTGCTGGTAAATAATCCCTCTCCATTGTAACTCTTCCAATAATTCCATTTCTCTTCTTCCTTTCTTTTTCAAATCTGCACAAAACAAAAAGCGCCCCTGCAATGACTGCAGGGACGCTATTATGCGCGGTACCACCCAAGCTTGAGAATTAGAGTTCTCCACTCATTTTAGATAACGGTTCATCCGTTTGCTGCTACTAGATGATGTTCACAGCAAAAGCTCCAGGAGGTAATTCATTCAACTATTTGTACCGGTTTCCACCAGCCACCGGCTCTCTTGTAACAGGGATAGCGAACTACTAAGTCCTATCATAGCTCAATATGTAAGTTGTATACGTTATATTTAAACAGAGCCTTTCAGAAAAGTCAAACCCGTTTTTACAGAAAATTGTTAACCGGCAATAAGGCTGATTAAAAAAGGGGGGAATTGCTTTTCTTATGACGGACAAGCGCGCTAAAGCAAAAAACTTTAACAACCTCGCCCAGCCTGGATGACAGCGAGGCTTTTATCTTTAAACCGCTTGGTCGTCACTCTGCAAAAACGGCTTTGAAACATCTGAGCATCTGTTTCAAAGCCGTCCATCTTTTTTATTAGTCCTCCATGGTAGACAAGTCACCTGTTGGAAGATCCAGCTCCCAGGCCTTCAAGACACGGCGCATAATTTTTCCGCTGCGTGTCTTTGGCAGCTTGTCGCGGAATTCAATTTCACGCGGTGCTGCGTGGGCAGCAAGGCCAGTTTTGACAAATTGGCGAATGTCCTCTTTCAACTCCTCGGTTGGCTCATATCCTTCCTGAAGAGCAACAAACGCTTTAATAATTTCGCCGCGTACAGGATCAGGCTTCCCGATAACGCCCGCTTCTGTAACCGCCGGGTGTTCAATTAACTTGCTTTCAACTTCAAACGGCCCGACCCGTTCGCCGGCGGTCATAATGACATCATCGACACGGCCCTGGAACCAGAAGTAACCATCTTCATCCATGTAAGCTGAATCTCCCGACACATACCAGCCGCCCGGCATAAAGTAAGATTCATATTTTTCCGGGTTGTTCCAGATAGCTACCATCATGGACGGCCATCCTTTCTTAATTGCCAGGTTCCCCATTCGGTTTGGCGGCAGTTCATTTCCTTGATCATCAACGATCGCTGCTTTAACTCCCGGAACCGGTTTGCCCATAGAGCCTGGACGAATATCCATGGAAGGATAATTACAAATGACCATCGCACCGGTTTCTGTCATCCACCAAGTGTCATGGATGCGGCGGTCAAACACTTTTGCCCCCCAGCGTATCACCTCTGGATTGAGCGGTTCTCCTACGCTGATAATATGGCGCAGCGAACTTAAATCAAATTTCTTTACGACTTCATCTCCGGCACCCATCAGCATGCGAAAAGCAGTTGGCGCGCTGTACCAAACAGTCACTTTGTAATCTTCAATAGTTTGATACCAGGCTTCAGGCTTAAAGCGGCCGCCAACAATGACATTCGTTGTTCCTGTCAGCCACGGCCCAAAAATCCCATAAGAAGTTCCGGTCACCCAGCCAGGATCAGCCGTGCACCAGTATACGTCATCCTCTTGCAAATCAAGCACCCATTTAGCTGTCATATATTGCTGAACCATAGCCCGGTGAACATGCAAAACCCCTTTTGGCTTGCCTGTTGAACCAGAAGTATAATGAAGCATCATGCCATCCTCTAAATTCATCCATTCGATATCAAAGGCTGTATCGGCTTCTTGCATTTTGGCGTTAAAGTCCACATATTTCTCTTCCGACGGCACACTGCCGCCAACGATAAATACTTTTTCCAAAGCCGGCAGTTCATTAACCGGTACGCGGTCAATCAGCTCCGGAGTCGTGACGAGCACCTTGGCACTGCTGTCCGCCAAACGGTCGCGGACAGCGCCTTCCATGAAAGCTTCAAAAAGCGGACCGACAATCGCTCCGGCTTTAATGGCGCCAAGTACAGCAAAATACAATTCAGGTGAGCGCGGCATAAATATAAAAACGCGGTCGCCCTTCTCAACTCCGCCTGCGGTTTTCAGCACATTAGCTGCTTTGTTTGTATATTCTTTCATTTCTTCAAACGTATATTTTTCGTTTCTGTCCGCATCTCTATAATAAAGAGCCACTTTTTGTTTAAGGCCGGATTCCGCATGACGGTCAATCGCCTCGTAAGCAATGTTTATCTTGCCGGTTTCAGACCAGGAAAAGTGGTTCTCGGCCTCTTTCCAATCAAATGAAGCAGATAGTTCATCGTAATCTTTTAAATTATAATTTCCCTCTCTTACTGTCAGCGTTTCCAATTTCATACGACCGTTCCTCCCTATGTAAGAATACAGTTTCTATTATAACCCAAATTTCAATTTTTCACAATTTTGAAACAATCTCCTAGACTATTTATCCACCCTTTCAAAACATAGATTTATTCAAAAAATGATTCATTTTCTGCCGAAGACGCCGCCTTTCTCTTCTTTGCATAGACGATTCAGACATTAACGAATAACTGAGCACAAATCGCTAATTGCGAAAATTTAGTGAAAACGCTTTATTAAACGAAAATTCAGTTATAATACAAGTATGGAATGATGAAGGCGGTGACTTAATGGAGCATAGAAAAGAGTATCACTCGCAAGAAGTAGAAACGTCTAAAGGAGTAATTACGATTGAAGGCCCCGTTTCTGCGGAAGCTTTAGCTGCCCTTACCTTTCACGAAGGGCTGACTGCTTTTCGGCAGCCGAAGCAACAGCATGAGGCCATCATTGAAATTGCCGATCTTCCGGAAGGGCGCATTATTATCGCCCGCAGCGGCACCGTAATCGTTGGCTATGTGACCTATCTCTATCCTGATCCGCTTGAAAGATGGTCTGAGGCCAATCTGGACAACTTAATTGAGCTTGGAGCAGTGGAAGTAGCTCCTCCTTATCGCGGCACTCAGCTTGGCAAGAGCATGATTAAGCTGTCCATGCTTGATGAAATGATGGAACACTATATTATTATTACCACTGAATATTATTGGCATTGGGACTTAAAGGGGACTGGACTGAACGTATGGGAGTATCGAAAAATAATGGAAAAGATGATGAATGCCGGCGGATTGGTCTGGTATGCAACTGACGACCCGGAAATCAGCTCACACCCTGCCAACTGCCTGATGGTGCGCATCGGCAAATATGTCGATCAGGCAGCTATCGAGCGCTTTGACCAAGTGCGCTTCATGAATCGCTTTATGTATTAAACAAAGGGGGATGAATAAATGATTGTGGAACAAATTATGCAGCGGGAAGTACATACACTATCACCGGGCGATAAAATCGGCACCGCCTTACAATTATTCAGGGATAAGAAAATCCGCCATGTCCCAATCGTTGACGAGCAGGGAGAACTCGTCGGAATCGTGGCCGACCGCGACGTGAAAGATTCTACTCCTTCTATTTTGAAGAAAGATTTAAGCGACGAAGAGCTAAATAAGCCGCTCTCTTTGATTATGCAGCGAAATGTTGTCACCGGCCACCCTCTTGACTTTGTAGAAGATGTTGCAGCTGTTTTTTATGAGCATCGCATTGGCTGCATGCCGATCGTTCAAGGGGGAAAAATCGTCGGAATGGTAACAGAAACAGATGTTCTTCATACATTTGTAGAATTAACCGGAGCCAACCAGCCAGGCTCGCGCATTGAAATTAAAATGCCGAATAAACCCGGAGAGCTGTTTGACGTGGTCAGCATTTTAAATAAGCGCCGGGCCAACATTCACAGTGTGTTTGTGTATCCGGATCAGGAAGATGAAAATTTTAAAATTGTTGTATTTCGCGTGCGAATGATGAATCCAACCGGAGTGATTGATGATTTAAAGCAGGAGGGGCATATTGTACTTTGGCCGAATATGCCGGGCATTTCTTCATGAAGAAAGAAGCCGTATTCGTCTATTCGGATCAGCTGCTTTCTTATAAATTTTCCGATAATCATCCATTCAATCAATTCCGGCTGACATTAACAATTGATTTGCTCCAAAAGATAAATAGCATTCAAGAAAGCGATATCGTCCCTCCGCGCTTGGCATCCAGCGAAGAACTGCAGCTTATTCATGATGCCGCCTACGTGGAGGCTGTCCAAAAGGCTGGCAACGGCGAGCTGCCGATTGATACGGCAGAAGGATATGGCTTGGGAACAGAGGATACCCCAATATTCCAAGGGATGCATGAGGCCAGCGCTTTACTTGTAGGCGGGACACTGACAGCCGCTGATTGGGTCATGCAGGAAAAAGCAGCACATGCCCTGCATCTTGGAGGAGGACTTCATCATGGCTTCCGCGGAAAGGCATCGGGCTTCTGCATTTATAATGACAGTTCCGTAGCTATTAAATATCTGCAAGAAAAATACCAAGCACGCGTTTTATATATTGACACAGATGCTCATCATGGAGACGGAGTTCAATGGTCTTTTTACGATGATCCTAACGTATGTACGCTTTCTATTCATGAAACCGGCCGGTATTTATTCCCGGGAACCGGAAACATTAATGAACGCGGCCAAGGAAAGGGATACGGTTTTTCTTTCAATCTCCCTTTAGACGCCTTTACTGAAGACGATTCCTGGCTTGAAGCTTACGAAACGTCCATATGGGAAATAGCTGACTTTTTTAAGCCTGACGTTATTTTAACGCAAAATGGAGCGGACGCTCACTTTTATGATCCGCTCACTCACTTGTCTGCCACGATGAATATTTACCGGCGCATCCCCGAAATCGCCCATCAAGTGGCTCATCGGTACTGCGACGGCCGCTGGATTGCTGTCGGAGGCGGCGGCTATGATATCTGGCGGGTCGTTCCCAGAGCCTGGTCCTATATTTGGCTCGCCATGACCAATCACGCCAATGTATCTGGATCGCTTCCGAAAGAGTGGATAGAAAAGTGGCAGCCTAAAGCTCCTGTACAGCTGCCAGCTGGGTGGGATGATCCTCCCGGTATTTACCCTGCTATCCCGCGAAAGCCGGAAATCGAAGAGAAAAACCGGCTAACACTAGAAAAAATGTTATACCCTCTCAGGCAGCAAAAAAAATAAAAAAAACGGTCCGGCTGCTGGCTTCCTCCCTTGCCTGCAGCGCAGCAATGGAAAGACAGCACAGCAACCGGCCGCTTTTCTTCTCTGATTGTATTCAAGTAATACGCAAATAGATGAAGCCCTATTCTTTATAAGTTGGATCAGAAATGATAATCTGCACCCGGCGGTTTTTTTGCATATTCTCCTTGCTCGTATTAGGGGCGAGCGGCCGTGTATCTCCATAGCCGACAGCAATGAAGCGGTCCGGCTCCAGGCCGACATCATCTACAAAAAAACGAATGACACTGCCTGCCCGCGCGCTGGAAAGTTCCCAGTTAGAAGGATAAATAGCGTTTTTAATGGGGCGATTATCCGTGTGCCCCTCCACTTTGACCAAATTAGGAATGGTCTTCAATAGATTTCCTGTCTTTTCTAAAAAAGGATAGGCGTCCTCAAGAACAACGGCATCTCCCGTGCTGAAAACGACTTGCTCTTGAAGAATAAGCACAACACCGCGTTCATTTCTTGTCGCTGTGATGGTGTCTTCAAGTCCTTTTTCTTTTAAATATTTCTGAACTTCCTTTGCCAGCTGATCAAGGGATTCTTCATTGCGGTCGGCTTCCTGCTCATTCATCTTTTCCGATGGATATTCTCCAGGAACGATAGAATCGTTTGACTGAAAAACAGATTGTGCGTTGAACGACTGAGCGATGGTTTTAAATTTAATCATGTCAATCTGCGACATCGAAAAAAGCAAAATAAAGAACACTAAGATGAGTGTGACAAGATCAGAAAACGTCACCATCCATTTAGGGGCTCCTTTTGGTTCTCCTTTGCGGGAGGGACGGCGACGGCTGATCATAGCTCTGCCGCCTCATTTGCAGTCATTGATTCTGCCCTCTTTCTCTCGCTGCCATCAGAGAATGCCTGCAGCTTTTCCCGAAGGATCTTTGGATTTTGCCCCGATTGTACGCCAACTACGCCTTCAATCACAATTTCTCGGAAAAAGACCTCTTTCTCTGTTTTCAATGCTAATTTTGCCGCCATTGGCAAAAAAACAAGATTGGCAAGCAATGAACCATAGAGCGTTGTTAATAGGGCAACCGCCATATTCGGACCTAGTGAAGTCGGATCATCCAGATTTTTGAGCATTAGCACAAGCCCGATCAAGGTCCCAATCATTCCCCAGGCTGGAGCATAGTCCCCTGCTTTCTCCAAAAGGCTTCGTTTCTTTCTATGCCGTTCTTCGAGTGCTGTAATCTCAGCATTCATAATATCGACAAGCATATCCTGCTCAATGCCGTCGATCGCCAGCATCATGCCTTTCTTTAAAAACGGATCTTCTTCTTCCTGTACATCTTTCTCGAGTGCCAGCAGCCCTTCACGGCGAGCCTTCTCAGACAGCTCTACAAATCTTTGGATGAGCGCATCCAAATCCATTTCTTCCTCGCGAAATGCCTGTCTCATTACCGTAAAAAGATATTTGATTTCGCTAAATGGGAAATTAATGAGCAAGCCGGCTGTTATTCCGCCAAATACAATTAAGATTGACGGCAAATGAATAAAAGAGGCAAAGCCATCGGTGCCGCCGCTGGTCACAATAGCAAACACTAGCAGAACAAGCCCTGCAAGAATGCCAATAGGTGTCAGTGCATCAAATTTTTTCATCTTTCCTCCCTACCTTCTGCTGCAGAAACAGTCTTCTACTCTTACTATCGGAGGAAATATTACTTTGTTGACCCTCTTTTTTCAATACGATGCGGCAGCACAACAATCGGGCTTTCTACTTCTTCTTTATTCATGTATTTTGTTAACAGCCTCATAGCGACTGCTCCGATATCGTACAATGGCTGTACGACAGAGGTCAGCTGAGGGCGGACCATCAATGCAAGCTTCGTGCTTTCGAAGCTAATAACTTCCAGGTCTTCAGGAATTTTCAATCCGCTATCCTGTGCCCCGTGAATAATGCCGAGAGCCATCTCATCGCCATTAGCAAATACTGCCGTCGGCTTGACAGCAGCTGTTTCAAGCTTGTGCCACGCCTCGATCCCTGATTCGTATGTGTAATCTCCATCAATCACTAATTCATCGACAACAGGTAAGTTCGCAGCATCCATGCCTTCCTTATATCCGCGCAATACATATTGGCTGATTGTATCATCCAACGGTCCATCAACAAATGCAATATGTTCATGCCCTTTTTCAGCGAGCGCGCTGATAACATCAACCGCCGCTTCCTCATAGTTAATATTGACAGACGGGATTTTTTCAGTAGGCTCCAATGAACCTGCCAAAACAACTGGAACTGGAGAACGTTCAAACTCTTCCACATGCTCCTGTGTGATTCGGCCGCCCATAAATATAAGCCCGTCTACTTGCTTGCCGAGCATCGTATGGATTAAGTGGATTTCCTTCTCCTTATTTTGGTCGGAGTTGCTTAAGATAATATTGTATTTATACATGGTGGCAATGTCTTCAATCCCTCTTGCCAATTCAGCGTAAAATATATTCGAGATATCGGGGATAATTACGCCTACTGTTGTCGTTTTCTTGCTGGCCAATCCGCGAGCTACCGCATTTGGGCGATAGCCAAGGCGTTCAATGACTTCCAATACTTTTTTTCTTGTAGCAGGCTTTACATTTGGATTTCCATTTACCACACGGGAAACCGTTGCCATAGAAACACTCGCTTCCCGGGCTACATCATAGATCGTTACATTCATTTTTTTATCTTCTCCTTCGAATTAACTTTTTATCTCTATCTTAACAAAAAAAACTCCTGTAAATACACAGGAGTTACGCTTTTACAGGAATAGTTTGAAGAACTTCCTGATAAAATTCATCAAATTGTTGCAAATTCATTTGCTGTGCAGAGTCAGAAAGGGCTACAGCCGGATCAGGGTGCACCTCCGCCATGACTCCGTCTGCCCCAATAGCAAGCGCTGCTTTCGCTGTTGGAATTAACAGATCACGTCGTCCTGTGGAGTGAGTCACGTCTACAAAGACAGGCAAATGTGTTTCCTGCTTCAAGATTGGCACAGCCGAGATATCTAATGTATTGCGTGTCGCACGCTCGTATGTGCGTATGCCGCGCTCACAAAGTATAATTTGATCATTTCCGCGAGAGATAATGTACTCAGCTGCGTTAATGAATTCTTCAATTGTTGCTGCAAGACCGCGTTTTAAGAGTACGGGCTTCTTCACGCTGCCGGCCGCTTTCAGCAATTCAAAGTTTTGCATGTTGCGGGCTCCAATTTGGATCACATCAATATAATCGCAAGCTACCTCAATATCAGCCGGATTCACGATCTCACTGACAACCGCCAGATCATATTCATCAGCGACTCTCTTCAAGATTTTCAATCCTTCCAAACCAAGACCTTGGAAATCATAAGGAGAGGTACGCGGCTTGAATGCTCCGCCTCGAATTAATTTAAGTCCTTTATTTTTAATGGCTTCTGCTACTGCTGCCACTTGTTCATACGATTCAACAGCGCAAGGTCCGAATACAAATGTCGGAGAACCGTTTCCTACTTTCTCTCCGCGAATATTCACAATCGTATCTTCCGGTTTCTTCTTACGGGAAACAAGAAGCGCCTTGCGATGATCGTCTTGCTGCAGCTCAAGCCCCGCTTTGAAGATTTCTTTAAACAAGTGTTCAATCGTTGAATTTTCAAATGGCCCGCTGTTGCTTTCAACGATTTTATTCAGCATCGCTCTTTCGCGGACAGGATCATAACGGTTGACGCCCTGCTTTTCTTTCACTCGCCCGATTTCCTGAACGAGTGTAGCGCGCTCGCTGATAAGATTCAGGAGTTCTACGTTTATTTCGTCAACACGCTGTCTTAACTGATCTAGTTCCTGGTTACTCACAATTATCATCCTTCCGCTTTAATATATTTATATCGCTTTCTCCCCTGCTCAATTGCACGCCTCTCCATCCGTCTTTCTTTTCCTGGCGGGAAAGAACCCAACGGGAGAGAAGCAAGGTTTCCAATGTTAGGGACTATTATAAAACAAACATTCTGAAATGTCACGAACATTTTTCTTTAATTATTAGACGCTTTTAAGCGTTAAAGTAAAATAGTGAAAATAAGGTTGAAAAAGGCGGATTTTCACCCTTTTCAACCTTGCTTTTTTATTTTTTTGAATCAGCGTTTTCCAATTGCTCGCGCGTAATTTTCCAATGAGATGCATGCCAGGAGGGCCGCCCGTTTTCAAATAGAAATGCCTGCGGAGATTGATGGATGATATCGTATTCTCCCGCTATATAATTGGAAAGCTCCCTTGAATCCTGAACAGCTAAATAATATCCTTGTTCGTCCGGATGTTCATGTAAAAATGCTTGATATTCATCAAAGGCGCTGGCGCTCACTGGACATGTTGTACTATGCTTAAGGAAAAAGAAACGTTTATTTTCTTCCGCTAATTTTTCAAAATCGGCGATAATCTCTATTTTCTTCACGTTGATCTCCCTTCTGTATTGTAAACTTCCCGCTTTTTTAGCATGCAGTGGCAAAAAAACAGCGGACAAGCCGCTGCTTTTTTATTTATTATTTTTTTTGTTGTGGGGCTTGCTGCTGTTCGAATTATTTTTATTTGAAGCGTTCGAGCTGTTTTTGACAGGACTGTTAGCTACGTTCTGTCCGCCTTTCTTGGCTTTTTCATCTACACCGACATCTGCTGGGTTGGCATAAACAGACGGTGCTGGCTTTTCAGCTTCTGCTGAACTGCCGGCCGCAGCTTCTCGGCTTGATTGCGAGTCTGCAGATGATCCACTCGTATTGCCAAGGTTTTTCTCGGTTTGGTCAAAGGCTTTTTTTGTTTCCTCCAGCTTTTGAGAGATAGAATCCTTGACAGAACCGGCTGTTTCTTTGGCCTGGTCCATCATTTCATTTGCAGCCTCATTAGTTGAATCTGATCCGCCTGTTGGCATCATCGTCTTCACTTTGCCCATTAAGGCACCGGATTGATCTTGGACAGATTGAGACAAAGTAGACGTTTTATCTTTGGCGACAGCAGCAAGAGTGTTTCCTTTTTCGATTGCCATTTCCGTCCAGCCGCTAGCCCGTTCCTTCAATGTGCCTGCCTGTGAATTGAAGTCTTCACGCAGCTCTTTTCCAGATTTCGGAGCCATAAATAAAGCAGTGGCAGCGCCGACTAACCCGCCGACTAATGCACCGATTAAAAAATCTTTCGTGTTCATTGTACCGTCATCGTAGCTGTTTCCTGCCTCATAATTATCGTACTTTACATTCGGCTTTTTCATTTGTCCCATATCAATCTCTCCTTTTCGTTAATAATTTGGCTGGCGAGTTACAGACGAAGCTGATTCCGGAGCAGACAACTCTCCGGCATTCGCCTTGCGCGGCCGCTCTTCTTTTCCTTCTTTAAACTTTTCAACAAGCTGTTTGACAATGTTCCCCCACTGCACTGCCTGGGAAATTTTATACTGATTTTTTTCCATTTGTGAGGCAACAGTTGTCGTTACTTTATTGATAGACTGGTTCAAGTTTTGAACAGTTAAACCAACATCTTTAACAGCGTATACCACTGTATTCAGTTGTTCAGTTTTATGCTGGACATCCTCAGCAAGGGCATTTGTTTTATGTAATAACTCTGTTGTTTCCGCTGTAATGCCTTGCATTTGTCCTTCTAATCTGTCTACTGTCCGGGAAAGGCTGTCCAGTGTTTTGTCAACTGATTTTAAAGTTTTTGACAAACTCAGGACAAGAATTAAAAAAGCGATCGCCGCTAACGCAGCACTTAAATACAAAATGATTTCCACTGTATGACACCTCCTGCAGTTCTTTTACTATACACTAAAGTTACCCCACAAATAAAAGGTTAAACACTCATAAATTCTCTTAAATGCCTAATTTTCCTGCTTATTTACCAAAAAAGTATAAAATGTTCACCGTTTAGCCACAGCTGCCGCTGAAAAAGAAAACTGCCGGAGAATCTCCGGCAGCCGGCGAGAAAGTGACAGCTGCCACCTTCTCATTATTGTTCATTCAGGTAGTTTTCATACGCAGACTGAAACTTTTGAATATCTCCGGCTCCCATAAAAACCAGCACGCTATCTTTGTGTTTGGCTAGGGAAGAGGTTTCTTCTTCCTTCAGTAAAACAGAGCCGGGAATCCTTTTTTGTAGATCTTCGATCGTCAGCTGGCCATGATGTTCACGGGCAGATCCGAAAATATCACATAAATATACACGGTCGGCTCCGTTGAGACTTTCAGCAAAATCGTCTAAGAAAGTCTGCGTTCTAGAGAAGGTATGCGGTTGAAAGATAATAACGATTTCTCTGTCATGATACTTCTGACGTGCAGAGTTAATCGTTGCTTTGATTTCAGTAGGATGATGCGCATAGTCGTCAATCAGCACCTGGGTTCCGATCACCTTCTCAGAAAAGCGCCGCTTCACGCCTTCAAACGTCAACAATCTTTCTTTGACGATTTCCGTGTCAATTTCCTCGTAATGACAAAGCGCAATGACAGCAAGCGCATTTAAAATATTGTGATCTCCGAATGTCGGAATTTTAAATGATGCATAGAATGTATGGCGCACAAAAACATCAAAAGTTGTACCTGTTGCATCATGCTGCACGTTACGGGCCTGAAAATCATTTTCTTCTGCAAATCCATAAAACACGACAGGCACTTTAGCATGAATTCCTTGCAGGTACTCATCATCCCCACAAGCAAAAATTCCCTTTTTCACCTTGAGGGCCATTTCCTGGAACGCAGAAAAGACGTCTTCTACATCGGCAAAATAATCCGGATGGTCAAAATCAATGTTCGTCATAATCGCATAGTCCGGGTCGTAGGATAAGAAGTGCCGGCGATATTCACATGCTTCAAAAGGAAAATAGATCGCCTCTTTCTCCCCTTTACCTGTGCCATCCCCGATCAGGAAAGAAGTTGGTTTTGCCCCGCTAATCACATGGGCCAGCAAACCTGTTGTTGATGTCTTTCCATGAGCGCCGGTAACAGCAATGCTCGTAAAGTTTTGCATAAATTCTCCAAGAAAGCGGTGGTAGCGAATAACAGGAATCTGCAATTCATTCGCCCGCTGAATTTCCTCGTGATCATCGGGAAACGCATTGCCGGCAATTACAGTCATGCCCGGCTGAATATTATCAGCCCGAAACGGCAAGATAGGAATACCTGCCTCCTCCAGTGCTTTTTGAGTAAAAAAAGATTTATCCACATCAGAACCTTGCACGGTTTCACCTTGATCATGAAGAACTTGTGCAAGGGCGCTCATTCCCGAGCCTTTAATTCCAACAAAGTGGTATGTTGTCATAATAGAACCTCCAGCATTCGTCTATCCGTAAGCATTATATGTATTTTAAGCCATTTTGCCCTTTTATAGACGACGGACAGTTAGCATTTTACATTGAAACATTATAACACTTTTTTTCGCGGCTGACTATGCAGCGTTTTTTTTCTGCCTAAAAAAGGAGGCCGCGTTTGATTGCGGACCTCCAAATCGCATCTTTGCAAACCAATTAATTTCCATGGGAATCATGGAGCGCTTGCAGCTCTTCTTCTGTCAAAAGCACCTCTCGCGGTCTTCCGGCTCGCTGCCCAGATACAAATCCTTGGGTTTCCATCATTTCGATTAAGCGAGCAGCCCGGTTATAGCCGATTTTGAAATGACGCTGCAATAAAGAAGTAGAGGCCCCGCCCTGCTGGACCACAAACTCACATGCTTCCGGGAAGAGTTCATCTTCTGTTTCTGAAATAGCCGCTTTTTGAAGAAGCTCCTCCTGCTCAAACAAGTAATTGGGCTCCTGTTCTCTCCGTACGTGCGCCACGATTGTATCAATTTCATCGTCAGAAACAAATGTACCTTGCAGGCGTACTGTTTCTGATGCCCCATTATTCAAAAAGAGCATATCACCGCGGCCGAGCAGCTTCTCCGCTCCACCTGTATCAATAATTGTGCGCGAATCTACTTGAGAAGACACAGAAAAAGCGATTCTCGTTGGAATGTTTGCTTTAATTAACCCAGTAATAACATCAACTGAAGGACGCTGTGTCGCTACAATTAAATGAATGCCGCACGCCCGCGCCTTTTGAGCGATCCGGCAAATCGCTTCTTCGACATCCGCAGGTGACATCATCATTAAATCAGCAAGCTCGTCAATGATAATGACGATATACGGCAAATGTTCACTTTTTCTTCCATGCGCCTCCGCTTTCTCATTGTACTTGGTAATGTCCCGAACGCCGGAATGGACAAAGAGCTCATAACGTCTCTCCATCTCTTCTACTGCCCATTTCAAAGCGGCTGTTGCTGCTTTGACATCTGTTATAACCGGACTTACCAGATGAGGAATACCGTTATAAGGCGCTAATTCAACCATTTTCGGATCAATGAGCATCAGCTTTAATTCATGAGGCGCGGCTTTATACAGAAGGCTGACGAGAATTGAGTTAATACAGACGCTCTTTCCTGATCCTGTTGCCCCGGCAATTAAGCCATGGGGCATTTTCTTTAAATCCAGCACAACCGGCTCGCCGGAAATATCGAGACCGAGTGCTGAAGTGAGCGGAGAGGAATTTTCCGCAAAGGCGGGACTGGAAATGATTTCACTGATCTGCACCGGGCGGCTTTCTTTGTTCGGCACTTCAATCCCGATGACCTGAGTGCCGGGAATTGGCGCCTCAATCCGAATGTTCCGTGCAGCCAGGCTCCGTTTAATATCATCCGTTAAATTTGTGATTTTGCTTACTTTTACGCCCCGTTCCGGCTCCACTTCAAACCGGGTAACAGAAGGGCCAACGGTAACGTTAACTACTGACGCCTTCACATTAAAATTCTTGAACGTTTCATTCAACACTTCACTTTGTGCATCGACCAATTCCCGGCTGGCTTCTTTCACAACAGGCGGGGATAAATAGGTTTCATACGGAAAGACATAGTACTCCGGCTCGCTATCGCTGACGGCTTCTCCCTGCTTTTCCTCAGCAGCTGCAGGCGGCGTCAGACTCTCCTGTTCTTCCTCCTGCGGAAGAGCAGGATCATCTTCTTGGACAGGAAGCAACTCTTCAAGCAGAACAGGCGGCTGTTCGTGCCGTTTCTTCAGCAATTCGCGATCCTGTTTGGACATGATCACATTAAAGGGAGTTTGCCTTCTTTTGTGGCTTCTCTTTTCAGCTCGGGAAACTTTTCTTTCCTCCGGCAGCTTTCCTGTAGAATTTTCAGGCAGCGCCAGCTTTTCTTCAGCCTTTTCTTCAATCTGTTCCTCTGTTTTCTCCTCTGGTACGAACACCGCAAGCTCCTCTTTTTGTGCCGGTTCAGCTACAGTAGCAGCGGCTTCTTCGACGGCGAACAATGGTGCAGCTTCTACATCAAATACTTTTTTCTTGTCCTCCGGCTTGAATAAAAGCAGAGGTTCTTCCTTTGGAAGTTTAGGAGCCGGCGCTTCTGTTTCAACCGGGTCAGCCGGAGTAAATAACACCTTTTCCTCTTCTTCAATATTCACTGTTTGCAGCTCCGGCGCCTCTTCGTGAACTATCGGACTACTCTCTTCCTGATGATTCAGCTCTGTCTCAGCTTTTTTATCCTCTGCAGGCATAGGCCGTTTTTGAAATCCGTAGATAGGAGAAGGAACCTCTGTCGGCTTAAAAGGGCCAGAAGGTGGCTTATAAGCCTCTGATGCCTGAACTGGCTGTGCAGAGTACACTTTTTCTTCCGGCTCATAAGTATATCCCTGTTCTGCCTCAAGTGTATTGCCAGGGAAATCTTCCCTTTCTAAACGAATTCTTCTTTTCCGGCGCGGCTGCAGTTGAGCTCTCTCTGGTTGAGAAAGACCTAACTCCCGAGAAGGGTAGCGATAAGTGACTTTCGCTTTCATTTCCGGCGTTTCTGGAGGCCGCTCATGAAATGCATAAGGAGCTGGCTGCTCCTCTGGCTTTTGTGAAACTGGTTTTTCATCTGCAGTCGGCTCAGCCGGTTGTTCAAACTCTTCATCATCTATTTCTTCACGAAACAATCCCATTATTTTTTTAAAGAAACTCATTACAATCACCTTTTCTTTTTAGAAAATCATTTCTTATTTTAACAGCTTTTGCCGCTGTGGCTATAGTAAATCGCAACAATTGAGACTTTTGCACCGAAAGACTGAAAAACCTTGAAAGCGCCGGTCTGCCTTCAAGGTTTTTCAGTCTATTTATTCATCTTCTCTTCCAACAGTCCGGTTTTTAGCCATGATAAAGATAGGTTCCAGCTTTCCTTCTTCATATAAAAATGAGAGAGCGGTAATCGGCACGTGTCCGCTCGTAAAAAAGCTCATTGTCATTTGAGCCAGTACATCATAGCCCGTTTCATTGCGGATATCACCGACAATAAGTACATCGCCATGAGGAACGGATACGGTCATTTCCCCCTCGGCTCTTTCAAACATGTCTTTTAAAAACTTATCATTTAAAATCCGGCTGGCATCATAGCCATCATTCGTATTGAGGAAATAAAATTTGTTGCCGGCGACTTCATCTGTTTTTACATCTGTTTTTAAAGAACGAAGGTTAAATTGAGCGATTTCACGAATATGTTCTTTCGTCCATCCTTCTTTTTTCATCATCTGTTCATCAATAAGACGATACGTTTTCCCCAGATCCAGTGCATAGTAGATATTGGTCTCCGCTGTATGTTCGTCAATAAAAAATGGCACTTCTTCCGCCGCCTCTTTCGGAAAAGAAGTGGAACGGATTACAGGAAAAATATTTTTTTCTTGCGCCGACAGCGAATGGTCGGCTCCCATGACAGACAGTGCCTCTTCTGCATAGTAAATGACCTCGTCAATTGCTTTTTCCTTTTTTTCATGCCACTTCGCGACGATCCCCGGGAGTGAGATAGTAATGCCTTTTCCTGACTGTTCATTTTCAATCCGCAGCTCGTCTCTTTCACGATCAAATGTAAACGAGCGATGGCTCTGTTTCAAACGCTCTTCAAGAATGCGTCTTAATTTTTTTGAATCCACACACTCTCTCCTTTCTCCACAAAGACGCCTGGCCAGCCGACTGCCAAAACAAACCGGCAACCGGCGAGCCAGACGCTCGAATGTTATAAGCTTTCAACAAATTGCTCGATTTCTTCCTTTGTCTTCCGGTCCTTGCTGACAAACCGGCCCAGCTCTTTGCCGCTGTCAAAGGCTACAAAGCTCGGAATGCCGAAGATATCCATACTGATACACAAATCGAGGAAGTCGTCACGATCGACATAGACAAAATTGTATTCATTATATTTCTCCTCAATTTCAGGCAGCACAGGTTCGATCACCCGGCAATCCGGACACCAGTCGGCAGAAAACAAAAAGATCTGTTTCCCTGATTCTTTCAGCTGCTGAAATTCCTCGATTGATGCTAGCTTCTTCACTCTTATTTTCCTCCTGTCGAGATGGTCATCTGGCCGGACTTAATCCAGCCCTTCCTTCTCATAGCTTCTGATATGAGTAAGCTTATCACAAGAGGACCGGCAAAATGAAGCAGAAAGACTTGCAGAAAAACCTCTGCTTTAAAGCCCATAACAGAAAACGTCATAATCTGACCAACAAGTCCCGAGGTCCCCATCCCTGCTCCGGCAGCATTGTTTGCCATTGGCCATATCGTAGTGCCGATTGGTGCCAGTATCGCTCCGGCCACAGTAGGCGGGATCAGGATAAGCGGATGCTGAATAATATTAGGGACCTGCAGCATTGAGGTTCCCAGGCCTTGGGCGATAAAGCCGCCTAACTTGTTTTCACGCCAGCTTGCTGCTGCAAAACCGATCATTTGCGCACTGCAGCCAATAGTAGCAGCTCCGGCAGCCAAGCCGTTTAAATCTAACATTAAAGCAATGGCGGCGCTAGATATCGGTGCGGTAAGCGCCAAGCCCATTAATACAGCGACAAGTATGCCCATCGTAATTGGACGCTGCAGCGTGGCCCATTCGATCCAGCCGCCAAACCATTTCATAAATGTATTGATGCCTGGCCCCAACAAAGCCGCTGCGCTATAACCCGTGGCAATCGTCACGAAAGGAGCCACAATAATGTCTACTTTTGTTGTGCCGCTGAGAGCCTTTCCAATCTCCGCTCCCAAAAGAGCCGCAACATAGCTGCCTGCAGGCCCGCCAAGCGCAGCCCCCGCCGCTCCCGTTGCCACACTGGCGAACAGAACAAGGGGCGGCGCTTTCAAACCAAATGCGACTGCTACTCCAATAGCAGGCCCCATAAGGCTCATCGCCAATTTTCCCATTTCTATAAGAAAAGGCACGTTCAATTGCTCACCGATTGTTTTGATAATTAAACCGATAATAAGAGAGCTAAACAGCCCGAGTGCCATGAAGCTGAGCGCTTCGACAAAATAAACCTTCGGTGACAAGGTCACTCCTTTTTTTTGCAAATATGCTTTCAAAACGATTCCTCCTTACACCTATATTTACTGGTGTAAAGACAATTATATACTGTTTTCGCGGCAAAAAAAGCCCTTATTTGTCATTGTTCCGCAAAAATTGTCCTAGCAATAGTTTTGCCACATGAAGGAACATTTCATCCCTTGTTACTAAGCCGTTGGAAAAAATCCCAACCGCTCCCTCGTGCTGCCGGATTCCTTTTTTATTCGTAACTTGATCCATGACCGGACCAAGTTCTTGCCCGCTGCGGAGCTGTTCCGCTACTTCTTCAGGCAATAAAATTCGAGCGCCTCCTGCAGTGATAACAGGCTGTTCCTTCACGGCAAGCGCTCCCCAATTACAAAGGTATAATCCGTCTTCCGTTTCCATGACTCCTCCTTCAAGGCCGATCCCAATATGAGCTTCTGCCTTTTCAAGAACAGCTTTCGCCCGGTTGATTGCCCCTTGTTTCGTTTCTGTATCGGAAAACGGCTGTTCTCTGACTCCGGAAGGAACGGAAAGGGCAATCACTTCTCCCTCTAGATGGGCTGCTTGCACTGCTTTTTCCACTGCCAGCCTCTTAGCCGGATTAGATGAACCGATCGCTATCTTCATGTATACCCCCTGCTTTCGTCATAGTATTTTCAGCCCCCTTCGCCAAAGCAAATTCTTGTTTCCCGGTCTTTTATCAAATAAAAACAGGCGCTTATTATGATCAGCGCCTGAATATGTTCAGCTCCCTGCTTTTAAGGAATCTACTGTCGCCCGGTCACTTGCTTTTACAAGGCGAATGAGCAGTTCTTTCGCGGCTGCGTAATCATCCACATGGATAATAGACGCATGCGTATGGATATAGCGTGAACAAATGCCGATGACAGCACTAGGCACACCTTCATTAGAGGTATGGACGCGGCCGGCATCTGTCCCGCCTTGAGAAACAAAATATTGATAGGGGATGTGATGAGTTTCAGCTGTATCAAGTATAAACTCTCTTATTCCCCGATGCGTGACCATCGTCCGGTCAAAAATGCGAAGCAAGGCTCCTTTGCCCAGTTGGCCAAATTCGGTCTTATCCCCGGAGGCATCATTAGCTGGACTGGCATCCAATGCATAGAAAATATCCGGCTGAATCATTTGAGCAGCAGTTTGGGCGCCGCGGAGACCGACTTCCTCCTGTACGGTTGCCCCAGCATAAAGGCGGTTTGGCACAGTCTCTCCTTGAAGTTCCTTTAACAGTTCAATGGCTAAACCGCAACCGTAGCGATTATCCCAGGCTTTGGCGAGAATTTTCTTTTTATTTGCCATCGGAGTAAAGAGAGAAACCGGCAAAATCGACTGGCCTGGTTTGATGCCAATACTTTTCGCATCTTCTTTATCATCTGCTCCGATATCAATCAGCATATTTTTGATTTCCATCGGCTTCTTGCGCTGTTCTTCATTCAACAAGTGAGGAGGCACGGAGCTGATGACCCCAATCACCGGACCATTGTCCGTTATAATTTGCACCCGTTGAGCAAGAAGCACCTGTCCCCACCAGCCGCCAAGCGGTTGAAACCTGATCATTCCGTTATCTGTGATTTGTGTAACCATAAATCCGACTTCATCCATATGTCCGGCAACCATGACTACAGGATCATTATCTGCTCCCTTTTTCACGCCGAAAATGCTGCCAAGCCCGTCTTGAATGATCTCATCCGCACACATTTCCAATTGCGTGCGCATGAACCGGCGGACATCGTGCTCATTTCCAGGGGCCCCCGGCAATTCCGTTAAAGTTTTAAAGAGGTCCATCGTTTCTTTATTCATGCTCTACTCTCCTTTTAAAGTCTGAACTGCCTTCATTCTACAGAAAATTGGACTAGACTTCCAGTTGGGACTATGGCAATTTTCCGAACATGAAAGACAGAAGTTTCAGCATTTTTCAAATTGATGTATACTTATAGTAATCTATTAAAAACAGGGGTGAAAAAAATGAACATTAATTGGGGGGCATTCCTATTGGGAGCTGCTGCTGGAGCAGCAGGCGCCGTCATTGCACAGCAAAACTTGTCAAAAACTACATACGTTTCAGCGGAAAAAGCACTGAAAGAGGTAAAGGAAGCGTTTAAATCAGAAGGACCGATTGATGGTTCCTGGATTAAAATGAAGCCGGAACCATTGAAAAAAGCCGGAATGGACAAAATGGTGTACAAAGGCGGAGTTTCCCGCACAATCGGCCAGGAAAGAGAACAATTTGAATTTGTTGCCGACTCTCGCACAGGCACAATTATGGATGTATACAAAACGTATTAATCATCCTTATAACAGGAAAAGGGCTGTCCTATACGGGCAGCCCTTTTCCTGTCTTCAGCTTTGCACAGCTGCTTTTTCACGTTTGACGGACTCGATGACTTCCCCTTGTTCATTCCATTTTACCGCCCGGTAAACCGCATCATGATAAAAGAAAAACCATGCTTTTCTCTTCATCGCTTCAGGCAGCCACTTTTGCTTGGCTGCAATTGAATCCATTGGATAATCATCATAGGCCAGCACCCAAAGCGCATTTTGATGGGCATGGGTCGGCATGAGATCGGCCATATGAATGAGCCACTCTCCGCCTTGTTCAATTGTAATAATGGAATGGCCATTGCTGTGGCCGCCTGTATGAATCATTTTCACTCCTGTTACCGGCTCTATCTCTTCCTTATATGTTTGCACCTGGTGTGCAATTGCTTCCCAATTTTCCTTCCAATATGTGTTCCTTGACCGGATATTTGGATGCCGCATTTCTTCCCATTCAGTCTCTGATGTGTAAATAACTGCGTTTGGAAAAGCAGGCACCAAGTTGTCCCCTTCAACCTTTGTTAATCCGAGAGCATGGTCAAAATGCATATGAGTCATCAAAATCATATCAATATCAGCAGGAGTCACCCCTAACTCCGCCAGACCTTCCTCCACTTTTGATTCTTCATTTACGCCATAATTGCGCATTTGCTTCTCGGTTAGCCGGCCGTTGCCGATTCCTGACTCGATTAAAATATTCTTCCCATCAAGCTGAAAAAATATTGGATCTGTCCGCAATTCAATTTGATTCTTGTCATTGCTCGCATATTTTTTTGACCAAAGAGGTTTTGGCACAACTCCAAACATGGCACCGCCGTCCATATTTGTCACACCGCCTGTTAGCCATGTCAGCGTCAGTTCTCCTACCTGCAGTTTCTCCATTTTCTCCTCCCCCTTCTTTTGTTCACATTTATTGTAACACTTCTTAAAAAATTGCGACATTGCCAACTGCTGGATAAAACCGTGAATGGAGAAAGAATTATTTTTAATAGGATGAATTTGTTGAAGAAGATGATTGAGGCTTCGACAGATCGTACTGCAGCCGGACGCTTTTAGCAGAAGCCGCCTCCTTTCCCAGGCATGAACGAGAAAGAAATCAACACTAAATAATTATAGAGCCAATCGGATAAATCCTTTGTTAACAAGCCTAGGCAAACGGATCTGTCAGTTGATGAATAATTATTGAAGAATCGGTTCATCTTAAAGGTGTACATCATAGAAAGGAGCATTCACCATGATGAAACTAAAGCATATAACTATCGCTTTCTTGCCATTTGTTTTATTGTTCGGATGTAACGCCAATGATGCAGCGAATGAGCGCAAAGGTGTAGACATTGAAAATGCCCGTTATGCCCCTCCAAATACCCAAGATTCTAATGGGGTTCGAAACGACATGAATGACCGGAGCAGGGCTCTGACAAATAACGATGATAATAACATGATTGACAACAACGATAATAACGGCATGGAGGTATCTGGCCGGGCAGAAAAAAGGCTTGAAAATTTAAAGGAAATACAAACAGCCAAAGTTATCGTTACTGACCACACCGCTTATGCCGCAGTTGTTCTAAACGACGGATCAAAAGGAAATTTGAGCAATAAGCTTGAAGATAAAATTGCTGATGAGGTAAGAACAGCAGACCGCAGCGTCCAGAAGGTATATGTGTCCGCAAACCCTGATTTTGTACAGAGAATGCAAGGATATGGGGACCGTATCCAAGCCGGTCATCCAATCTCAGGTTTGTTTGACGAATTTTCCGACACTGTACGCCGGGTATTTCCAGACGCCCGTTAACAAGCTGAACATTCCGCAGTCAAAGTAAAACATGCCTCCATCTAGATGGAGGCATGTTTTTTTGAACGGCCTGTGTCACCGGTATTTGGCTTCAACCCGGTAAATCCGCTGGCCTTTTTGCGAAAATTTTTCTTCATACTCTGTCATAATATTGCCTTCAAAATCACTTTTGTGCAGATCAAGGCTGAGGAACGTCAGGAGCATTCCGTAAGCCGAGAAGCTTTGCAGGGAGTATTCAAATAGCCCCTGATTATCTGTTTTAAAATGAATTTCTCCGCCATCAGGCATGATGTCTTCATATAGCTTTAAAAACGTCCGGTAAGTTAGTCGCCGTTTATCATGGCGCTTTTTCGGCCATGGATCGGAAAAATTCAAATAGACGCGACTAACATCCCCTTTTGCAAAATATTGGGCCAGATTTCTGGCGTCAGCATTCAGCAGCTTTACATTCGGAAGCTCAGCTTCAATTAGGCGATCCAACGCTGTAACAATGACACTTTCATACAGCTCGACGCCGATAAAATTCACATCTGGATGGGCTTTCGCCATTTCTGTAACAAACTGGCCTTTGCCCGTTCCTACCTCGATGTATATGGGATTATCGTTATGAAATACTTCCTTCCAATTGCCCCGGTAATCTTCCGGATTAGGGACAATATATTGTGGATAGGCCTCGATTTTTTCCTTGGCCCATGGTTTATGTCTTAATCGCATGGCGGCACCTCATTCAAAAATATTTCGTTCAAACCATATCATGCTTATCTTTCACATTCAAGACAGAATATGCGATAAATCATAAAAGCCCTCTTTCATTTCCCGCAGGCGGCCGGTTTCCTTGTTCCATTGAATCGATAAAAGTGTTTGAACCAGAACATACCACTTCATTCGCAAGGCAAGGTGCGGTGTATAAACAAGACCATATTGAGCCAGCCAGTCTTCCCAGCGGCTTTCTTCAATATATGTGTATAGCATCATCCCGAGATCCACAGCCGGATCAGCAATTAAAGCTCCGTCCCAGTCAATTAGATATAGCTCATCTTCCTCCGACAGCAGCCAATTGTTATGATTAATATCGCCATGGCAAACAACGTATTCCCCGTGACCGACCTCCGAAAGCTGGCCTTGGAGAAATTGAAGGGTCCTTTGAACATCTTCATGGTTTTTTATTTCTTCATCAAGCTGCTGCTCAATTTCGGCTAGGATCATTTTCGGCTCCATTGGCTCTTTTCCCAGCTTTTCGAGCATGGACAACAGCGGCTGGGAAGAATGAATTTTGCTCATCAGCCTCGCTACCCGGCTGTCCCCCATTTCGACCGGGGCAAGCTCACGGCCTTTCAGCCAATGCTGGGCTGTGATTACATCTCCATTTTCCAATCGTTTTGTCCAGATCAGCTTAGGAACAATCCCTTCAACCGACAAAACGGCCAAAAAAGGAGACGAATTTCTTTTTAAGAATAATTGCTGTCCTCCATGCTTAGCTGCATAAGCCTTTCCCGTTGCTCCGCCGGCTGGAGTGATTTCCCAATCTTGTCCAAGTAAGTGTTCCACCGTTAGTCACCTTCATTTTTGTTTGGCTCGTTCCAAGCCCGAATAAAAAAGACAGCTATCGATGGATCATAACAATAGCTATCTTCGTACTATGACAGGATTTATTTTTCATCTGCCATTTACGCGTTCATTTTAAAAGTTACCTCATATTTTATCACGAAATACTTTGTTCGGCTAGGTATTTCGCGCATACTGGCAAATAGCCGGTTTATGGAAAGAAAGCTTTCATCAGTCTTCTGAGTCCTCTGTTTCATGGAGAAACAAAAAATCACTGTCCTCATCCCACTCCGGACGGCGGATGCTCGTGGTCTGCCCAAAATCCAGCACACTCTTTGCCGCTTTCAATTGCACCGTTTTTAAAGGAGAAGGCATGCTCCTCATTCGGGCAAGCCACTCCGAAAACATTCGGCTGTCTAAAATATCCAACCCAAACGGCGCACCCGGATAGTCCACAAAGCCATTGCGGCATACGATTGCTTTTCTGATGGGAAAATCCAGCTGTTGCCGCTGAAATAAGTTTTTCAGCACAGCCTCCATTCGGCTAACAGCAATCGCAGGGTTCAGCACCCGTCCTTCTTCCTTGCCATTCCGCTTAGCCCAAAAGTGATCCGCAGACCCAATGTAGACGGCCTGGTCTTCTTCTTCCAGAAACGTAAGACACCAGGCTTCCGTCGGTGTCAACACCAGTACGTCCAGCTCCATTGGTGCTTTCTTTAGCTGGAGAACTGGTTCATACAATAGAAGAAAGCTATCCGGAAGGCGCTGCATTAAAAATCTTAGCCGCTCATCCTGAAAATACCGCGGATCAATATATGACTTTTCTCTTACCGTCGAACTGGCCCATTTCATTTGAAAGGTAAAAAGCTGATCGAGAAACTTGCGCTTTAGCTCTTCAAGATTGGCTGCTGAACCGATATCGATGCTTTCAAACATAGAGGGCTCTTCCTCTTCAACAGCAGCCGATTCCTCTGCTCTTCCGCGCCAAAAAAAGGACTTTAGCTTTTGCATTACTTTTTTGTCTTCGTTCTCTTCTTCGGGTTCTTCAGGCAGGAAGAATGCTTCCTCTTCCTTTCGGCGGTTCTGCTCCCAAAATCGCCTTATGCTCTCCCACTGCTGTTTTTTCAGCCGGGCAAAACGGGAGGGGTAATGAAAAATATCTGTTTCATATCTGGAAATATAGTCCTGTAGCTTAATCAACTGCGCCATGTTTCTTTATTCCTTTCCCTTACCTGTATGTAATTGAATTATTTGCTTTACTTTATATTTCGGACTCTTATCCAAATAAGTTTCGTATAAAACGACAGTTTCTGCTAAAAATTTTTGATTGACCTCTAACTGCGGGAGTTGAAAGAGCGATTCACCCTTCCATTTTCTAGCTAGTGTGATGTGTGGACGAAATGGTCTGTTATCGATGCTGAATCCGGCTTCCCGGCAGGCAGAGCTGACAGCTGATTGCAATGTATCCAGCCGCTGTTCCTCCTTTATCCCTGCCCAAAAAATACGCGGCTCGGTCTTTTTTCCGAAAACGCCAAGAGAATTGATGACAAGCGGAAAGGCTTCCATTTCCTGTACTGACGAAGCAACAAGCGAACGAGCTGCTTGCAGCTGCTCTTCGTCGGCTGATCCCAAAAACGCCAGCGTAAGATGCAAATCCTGCTCATGCACAAACCTTGCAAATGGAAGCTGTTGTTTTTGAATGCACTGATGCAGTGATTGTTTTAATTCATTCGGCAAAGGAAGGGCGAAGAAATAATGATTTTGGCTCATGTTAGCTACCCCTTTATAATCGATTTTCCATCTATTTTACCAAATATGCCAGCGGTTTCACAAATGGGCCAAAAACATTGAATTCCTCTCTGTATTGATTGGATTAATACGAATTAATGTGATAATAATAGAAGTAGGAAAAAGAGAAGAAAGGATGAGCAGCAATGAAAACAGTGAACAATATCGCTGAATTAATTGGAGATACGCCCCTTGTCAAACTAAACCGTCTCGCCCCTGAGCATGGAGCGGACGTTTATTTAAAACTGGAATTCTTTAACCCGAGCAAAAGCGTGAAAGACCGGGCCGCCTTCAATATGATCATTGAAGCCGAAAAAGCAGGCCTGTTAAAGCCTGGCGCCACCATTATCGAGCCAACGAGCGGCAACACAGGCATTGGCCTGGCGATGAATGCGGCTGCCAGAGGCTATAAAGCCATCTTAGTCATGCCCGATACGATGACAAAAGAGCGGATCAATCTTTTAAAAGCTTATGGAGCCGAAGTTGTGCTGACACCAGGCGATCAAAAAATGCCGGGAGCGATTCACAAGGCTGAAGAGCTTGCCGAAAGCATTCCCAACAGCTTTATTCCCATGCAATTTGACAATCAAGCAAACCCGGACGCCCATCGGAAAACAACGGCTGTAGAAATCCTGGAAGCGGCAAAGGAAATTGGCAAAACTCTCGGTGCTTTTGTCGCTACCGCAGGCACAGGCGGCACCATCACCGGCACAGGTGAAGCGCTGAAAGAACATATTCCCGGATTAAAAGTACATGTAGTGGAGCCAGCCGGTTCGCCAGTCTTATCCGGCGGCCAGCCCGGCAAGCATAAATTAGTCGGCACAAGCCCCGGCTTTATTCCAAATACGCTCAACGAAAAGGTATATGATCACATTTACCGGATCAAAGATGAGGAAGCCTACGAAATGGTGCACCGTCTCGCCCGGGAAGAGGGAATCCTTGTAGGGCCGTCTTCAGGCGCCGCTTGTTACGCAGCTATTCAAACCGCAAAAACCTTGACGAAGGATGACATGGTTGTATGCATTGCCTGTGATACGGGTGAACGCTACTTATCCAGCGACTTATTCCAATCATAAACAACGATCCCTCTTTCAACAAAATGAAAGAGGGATCGCTGTTTATAGCCTATACTAATGAAGATTCTCCGGCCAGCTCCCAAATCGCTTGGGCATAAATCGCTGTCGCTTTCAGTAAATCTGCAATGAACATATATTCATCCTTTTGATGGGCGACATCCTCCCGCCCAGGAAACAGAGCACCAAAGGCAACCCCGGTTTCCAAGCTGCGCGCATAAGTGCCGCCACCGATGGACAGCAGCTCTGCTTTCTCTCCGGTTTGCTCTTCATATACTTTGCAAAGGGTTTCAATAAACGGATGATTTTGATCCACGTGATGAGGAGCGCTGTCAGAGAAGTTTTCAATTCCAAACCTTTCCTCTGCAAGCCGCTTTGTCAGCAGCTCTTGCTTTTCCTTCAGCGGGAATGTAACCGGGTAGCGCATATTCAACCCGAGACGGCCGCCGGTTTTTTCATTAAATAACAGCTTTCCTACATTGATCGTCAAATCTCCGGTGATCTTGTCCGAGTAATCAATCCCTAACTTCCTGCCGCGGGATTCCTCAAAGAAAAACCGGCTCGCAAACCCGAAAAACTGGGCCGCTTTCTGATCAAGCTCCCTCCCGGCTAAAAATTCAGCCAGATAAAGTCCGGCGTTTTTTCCAAGATCCGGCTCCATTCCATGGGAAGAAACCCCTTTTAATTCTAAAATCAGCTTTCCGTTGTCGATATGGAAGCGGCCGTCTAATCCGTGCTCCTCCACAAATGCCCCGTAGCTTTGAATCACCTCTGTTTGCCCCTGTTGGACGGTGACTGCTGCTTTGGCATAATCCGGCACCATATTATACCGTCTTCCTGATTCAAAAGAATGGACGGTCATTTCTTCGGATGGCTTATGAACCTGCTCATCGGCTTGCTGGACAACATCAAAATCAGCAATTCCTTTTTCCGCATAAATAATTGGGAAATCAGCATCCGGCGCAAAACCGACAGCCGGCATTTCTTCGCTTTCAAAGTAACGGTCCACACAGCGCCATTCACTTTCTTCATCCGTGCCAATGATCATTCGCACGCGTTTATGCAGCGGCAGCCCTAGCTCTTTAATAATTTTCATTGCATAGTAAGCAGCCATTGTCGGTCCTTTATCATCAATGGCCCCGCGTCCGAATATTTTCCCGTCCTTTATCTCTCCTCCGAACGGATCGGTTGTCCAGCCATCGCCTTCCGGCACCACGTCTACATGGCACAGAATGCCGACAAGCTCCTCGCCTGAACCAAATTCTAAGTGGCCCGCGAGATTGTCCACATTTTTCCCGGCAAATCCGTCTCTCTCCCCAAGCTCCAGCATGAAATCAAGCGCTTCCTTGACCCGCTCGCCAAGTGGGGCTGACGCGGTTGCTTCTTCTTCATTTAACACGCTTTTAATAGCGATTAACGATTGCAAATCATGAAGGAGTGCTTCTTTCCTCTTCTCTGCTTCAACTTGCCAATTTATTTCTTTCATTGACTTCTTCCTCCCATCCGTCGTTTTCTTTATTTTACCTTTATCTCTCAGGAAAAAGAATGGATAACTTCCAATAAAACCTTACTTTATTGTTAATTTAGTGAAAAAAAGGGTAAATAACATATGAAGTTTTAAAAAATCAAGCATTTTTTCTAGAAAAATAAATATAAATGAGGTAAAATACAATTGTCAGACATCTTATACACTTAAGTAAAGGAGCTGTCTGCGGGACATTAACTACATAGTCAATGAGAAGCATGAAACTTCTCGCTCACCGTCGTCTGTTGTATTGCCTCTGTGAAAAAAGATGAGGGAGTGGTTATTTGAAACCTTCAACAAATCGGATGCTAAATCGGATCAAATCAGTCTATATGTTTATTAAAGAAAACGGGACTGTTTCGACTCAGGAAATTGTGGATGAATTTGGTATCACTCCTCGCACCATTCAAAGAGATTTGAATGTGTTAGCTTACAACGACTTGGTCATCAGTCCAAGCCGCGGCAAGTGGACAACGACACAAAAGAAAGTAAGAATGACTTCATGAACAAGCCCCTGCCTTAACTGGCAAGGGCTTTTTTTGTTGCAAGTTGGATAAATCCCAGCTTACTCTTTTCCTCCGCTTTTCAAGAGGGCAACTTCCTCCTCTGTCAGCTCCCGGTATTCACCGAGATTTAACTCTTCATCCAGTTGAAGCGGTCCCATGGAGATTCGCTGCAAATAGACAACTCTCTTGCCAACAGCTTCGAACATTCTTTTCACCTGATGGAATTTCCCTTCAGTAATGGTCAGTTCAATATCTGAACGCAGACCGCTTTTTAAAATGTTTAATTCTCCCGGCTTGGTCAAATAACCGTCATCTAACGTCACGCCCTGTTGAAAAGCTGCTGTATCTTCTTCCGTGACCTCTCCCTCGATAACAGCGAAATAGGTTTTAGGCACATGCTTTTTTGGAGAAAGCAGCTGATGGGCGAGAACTCCATCGTTTGTCAGAAGCAGCAGCCCCTCCGTATCTTTATCAAGACGCCCCACCGGAAACGGCTGGAACACCGCGTGATCCGCTTCAAGCAAATCAACCACCGTTTCATCCTTCACATCTTCTGTAGCTGAAATAACACCTGGCGGCTTATTCATCATCAAATAAATAAACTCCCGGTAATATACTTCTTCATCGTAGAGCATTATCCGGTCTTTTTCTGGATCAACGTGCGTCTTTGCGTCTTTAACGGCTTCTCCATTGACCGTGACTGCGCCAGCCTTTAACAGCTGTTTTACTTCCTTGCGGCTTCCATAGCCGATATTAGCCAGCAATTTATCAATTCTCACTCAGATCCCTCCATTGATCATTTTGCCCGTGACAGCATCAGGACGGTTACGATAATACAAACGGTGCCGAGCCACTCTCCAAATCCAAATGGAACACCTAACAGAAAAACAGATAAAAAGACAGCAGACAACGGCTCCGCACAAGCTAAGAGACTCGTTTCCGAGGCACGCAAATAATGAAGGCTCTCTAAATAAAAATAAAAAGCGAGCAAAGTGCCGAAAAGAATAACAAAACTAACAGCCGCCACTGTCGCAAAGGACATTGTTCCTTCGAATTTCCATGGCGGGTGGACAAAGCTGAAAAAGACGCCGGCTACCGTCATAGCCCAGCCAACTACTAATATAGATCCCCATCTCTTTAACAGCTTGAGCGGATACAAAGTATAAAAAGCAAGCGCCACAGCTGAACTCAGCCCCCAGAACAAAGCCGTTCCCGAAATAGTCAGCTCATTAGGATTTCCCCCTGTAACAAGAAAAAACGTCCCTAATACCGACAGCAGAACCGCAATGATTTCTTTTCCAGCCGGTCTCGCTTTTGAACGGATGGCAAGATACAAAACGATCAGCACCGGAGCCAAATATTGGAGAACCGTAGCAGTAGCTGCATTTCCGCTATTAATGGCCGAAAAGAATGTATATTGAACGCCCAGCATGCCGAAAAGACTGAACAACACGAGTGACGGCCAGCTGAAGCGATCCTTCCACATATCAAAGATCGACTGCTTTTCTTTTACTGCGGCAAAAAGCAGCAGCAACAATCCGGCTGCCAGCAATCTCGCTGTGACTAGCCACTCTACCCCGACTCCCTGCTTTTGAAAAAGAAATTGGGCGATCACGCCTGATGCGCCCCAAAACAAGGAACTGGCAAGAACCATGATAATCCCCTTTGTTCTTGATGAATAAGCAAGATCTTTCTCCATCTTTTTCCTCCTTTCTTCCCAATGAGAAAAGCAGTTTCCTTAGAAAGGAAGCCTGCTTTTCTCACGAATCATTAAGCTTTTGCTCTTTTAAATTTATTTTTCAATCCGTTAAGCCGTGTGCCGAACAAAGCATCGGCAAGCCCGCTGCGGAAGCTTAAGAAGAAATATACGGCCGCACCGGCTATGGCGCAAATAGCAATCAAAAGGGTACTTTGTATTTTGCTGTCTGCATTGAACAGCGGATGCATCACAAAGTATAAGAGCAATACCGCTGCTGCCATAATGATATTATACCAAGCAATTTGGCCAATCTTTCCAGCAATAGAGCGAAGCGAATAATCGGCATAATACCTGATAACAAGTAAGTTAATAAGGATGGAGGCACCGTATCCGATCGCTGTCGCATAAATAGCGCCTTCTCCTTGAAAGAGCTTAATCAGCGGGATATTAAGGGCCAGCTTCAGCAAAATGCCGACCAGCAAGCTGAATACTGTAAAACGCTGCTCATTAATCCCCTGCAAAATGGCGGCTGTGACAGTGAATAACGCAAACAAAATAGCCACTGGCGCATACACCCGCAAAATATCTGTGCCGAGGCTGCTATGCTCATAAAAGGCGGTATAGAATGGCTCGGCCAGCAACATAATGCCGACAACGGCCGGAACAGTTAAATACAAAAGGACTTGAAAGGTCTGATCCAGCTGTTTTTTCACTTTATCCGAGCTCCCGGATACAAATGAGCTAGTGACAAGCGGCACAAGTGTCATCGCAAAAGCGGTAGCTAATGAAACGGGAATAATAACAATTTTTTGCGTACTGAAATTAACAATTCCAAAGACGGTATCCGCCACTTTCGCTTGGCCGATTTCTGCCATCGCCCGGTTAAAGGTGACCGTATCAACCAGTTGATAGAGAGGGATCGCAATACCAACGAAAATAAATGGAATAGCGTAGACAACAATCTCACTGTAAATATCAAACAGCTTGACATCGGCACTGCTTTCATCCTTCTCAAGCAGTTCATTTAAATGATGTTTACGCTTTTTCCAGTACCAAAACAAGACAAGCAAACCGAACACTGCACCGACAAAAGCCGCAAAGGTCGCTACACCGATCGCATGCACCACAGTGCCGTTAAAAACGTTCAACACAATATAAGCGCCGGCTAAGAGAAAGATAATGCGGGCAATTTGCTCAACAACCTGAGAAACGGCGGAAGGCCCCATGGATTGATGCCCCTGGAAAAAGCCGCGCATTAAACTCATAAATGGAACAATGATGAGAGCGAAACTGACTGCGCGAATCACGTAAGCCACTTCATCGACTGTATAAATTTGATCTTTATCGACAACCATAATGCTAGCGAACCATGGTGCACAAATGTACATGGTCAGAAAGGCTAGAAACCCTGTAATCGACATAATGACAAGGCCGGATTTAAACAGCCGGCGGCCGACGGCATACTCGCCGAGAGCATTGTATTTGGCGATAAACTTAGACACTGCGAGCGGCACTCCCGCCGTTGCTATACTAATAAAGATCGTATACGGCACATAGCCATATTGATAAAGTGACGTCGCTTCTTTTCCAACAATCGAATAAAATGGTATAACATAGAACAATCCAAGAAACTTGGAGATAAATGTCCCTAATGTTAGAATAAACGTTCCCCTGATAAGCTTCGAAGACATAAAGATTCCCTTTCTATTCCATTAAAATAAATACAAACGCTAAAAATCAGTTTACCTCTTTCATACCGTTCAGGCAATTTATTAGGCAAAAATTTTCGCTAGTATGTAACAAAATAAATAATTAAAGGAATGAACGATGCGTTTGTCATAGCCGCCATTTTGGCCGCTGCCGCTCTCGTATTGGCCTTCTTCCTCCCCTCTAATAAAGAAAAAACTGCTTAAGAGAATCTTTAGGGTCCCCTTTTTTCTATGATTGACAACTAGTTAATAAATCAACTACTATGAAAAGAATTGTTCAGGAAAGAAGGGAGCTTATAATGGAGTATGATGTAATTATTGTTGGAGGCGGTCCTTCCGGTTTAATGGCGGCCATTGCAGCCGGTGAACAGAAAAAGCGCGTGCTGCTCGTCGATAAAGGCAGCAAGCTTGGAAGAAAGCTCGCCATCTCGGGCGGCGGCCGCTGCAATGTAACTAACCGCCTTCCTGTTGATGAAATTATCAAGCATATCCCCGGCAACGGCCGTTTTTTATACAGCGCCTTCTCCGTATTTAACAACGAAGATATCATCCGCTTTTTTGAAAATCTCGGGATTGCTTTAAAGGAAGAAGATCATGGCCGCATGTTTCCGGTAACGAATAAAGCCCAGTCAGTCGTTGATGCTCTCCTGAATCGGATGCAGGAGCTAAACGTGGAAGTAAGAGTGAATACGGCCGTGGCTGATTTGCTGTTCGAGAACGGCCGCACCGCCGGCATCATGCTGCGTGACGGGCAAACGATCCATAGCCGCGCTGTCGTTATTGCTGCAGGCGGCAGTTCCGTTCCTCAGACAGGTTCGACAGGGGATGCGTATCCCTGGGCGGAAAAAGCCGGTCATACAGTAACAGAGCTTTATCCAACTGAAGTGCCGGTTACTTCACAAGAACCTTTTATTAAAGAAAAGAAGCTGCAAGGACTTTCACTTCGCGATGCAGCCGTCAGTGTCTTAAACCTTAAAGGCAAACCGATTATTACCCACCGGATGGATATGATCTTCACCCACTTCGGGCTGTCGGGACCGGCCGTGCTTCGCTGCAGCCAGTTCGTTGTGAAAGCACTGAAGAAAAGCAAGACTGGCGACGTATGGATGGCAATCGACTGCTTGCCTGATAAACGTCAGGACCAATTGTTTCGCGAGGTGCGCGAGCTGCTTGCCGCTCATCCGAAAAAATCAGTAAAAAACAGCTTGAAAGGACTGCTTCCGGAGCGTTATTTGCTGTTTTTGCTTGAAAGAGCGGAGATTGATGAGGAAGCGCCAGGCAACAACATCAGCATAGAAAAGCTGCGGCAATTTGTCCATCTATGCAAGCACTTCCGCTTCTCTGTAAATGGCACCTTGCCGCTTGAAAAAGCCTTTGTTACCGGCGGCGGCATCTCCATTAAAGAAGTTGATCCGAAAACAATGGCGTCGAAAAAAATGCCCGGCTTGTTTTTTTGCGGAGAAGTGCTCGACATCCACGGTTACACGGGAGGATATAATATTACTTCCGCACTCATTACCGGGCGGCTGGCTGGTTCAAATGCCGCCCAATGAAAAAAGCAGAGAGACCTTCTCTCTGCTTTTCGTATTAACAAAACCGGTTTTCATTGGAGACACTCTGATTAATCCGCGTCCGCAGGGACACTTCCGTGTGGCCGTTCACCTGGGAATTCGTACGTTTCGGCCTCGTCCAATTGTGGTGAAACTTCTGAGAAGTCGGATCAAGCCAATGTTTTTTGCTCATTATCCTCACCTCACCGGAAATTTGTCAACAGGTATTCACTAGTGAATACCTGTTTAGCTTGTGTTAAAAAAATTGAAATATGTCGTTTCTTTTGAGCGAGACCCCTCTTCTTGAAAGTTGGCGGCTCAGGAGATCCTTTCCATGCCGCACGCTTTAACTAAGATCGCCTTTCTCCTCCCAATATGTTCCAAGTGCTATTCATAAAAAAAGCTGCTCCCTCCTATTAGAGGGAACAGCAGGCTGCCTTATTCTGTTTCTCCGGTCCAGTCAAGCATGCCGCCTGTCATATTGCGCACTTTAAATCCTTGGTCACGCATATAATAGCAGACATTTTCGCTGCGGCGCCCGGAGCGGCAAACAAAAATATACTCCTTCTCTTTATCAAACTGATCTAAATGCTCAGGGATCGTTCCCATAACGATATGTCTTGCTTGCGGAATCTTGCCGCCGGCTACTTCCTCTTCTTCCCGAACGTCAACGACTTCAAGTTTTTCCCCATTTTCTAACCTTTGCTTCAGCTCTTCTGCAGTAATCTCTGGAATTGGCTCCATCTGTCCCATCCTTTCTTTAGTTCGCTACGATATTAACAAGCTTTCCTGGTACCGCAATAACTTTGCGGATTGTTTTTCCGGCAATTTGCTCTTGCACCTTCTCTTCATTCATAGCCAATTGTTCCATTTCTTCTTTTGTGGCTTCTTTGGAGACCATCAGTTTCGTTTTCATTTTGCCGTTTACTTGAACGACAATTTCCACTTCATCATCAACAAGCTTAGACTCATCATATGTTGGCCATGGCTCGTAGCTGACTGTGCCTTGATGCCCAAGTTTTTCCCACATTTCTTCTGCCAGATGCGGAGCAACCGGGGAAAGCAGCTTAACAAAACCTTCGACATATTGTTTTGGAATGGCATCCGCTTTATATCCTTCATTAATAAACACCATCATTTGCGAAATAGCTGTATTGAAGCGCAAATGCTCGTAGTCTTCTGTCACTTTCTTCACGGTCTGATGATACACTTTTTCCAAATTATTTCCAGATGCCGTGATTTTATCGCTTAACTCACCATTTTCTTGAATGAACAAGCGCCAGATGCGGTCAAGAAAACGGCGCGCGCCATCCAGGCCGGTTGTAGACCAGGCAATCGAGGCGTCAAGCGGTCCCATGAACATTTCATAGAGACGAAGTGTGTCCGCTCCATGGCTTTCAACGATTTCATCAGGGTTGACCACGTTCCCCTTCGACTTACTCATTTTCTCATTATTTTCACCAAGAATCATGCCTTGATTAAACAGCTTTTGGAACGGCTCTTTCGTATGAACCAAGCCAATATCGTATAGAACTTTATGCCAGAAACGAGCATACAGCAAGTGAAGAACCGCGTGCTCGGCTCCTCCGATATAAATGTCAACCGGCAGCCATTCCTTCAGCTTGTCCTTATCAGCAAGCGCTTCTGTGTTATGCGGATCGATGAAGCGTAAATAATACCAGCAGCTTCCCGCCCATTGCGGCATTGTATTTGTTTCACGGCGGCCTTTTTTGCCGGTTTCCGGATCGACCACATTCACCCACTCATCAATGTTGGCAAGCGGTGACTCACCTGTTCCGCTCGGTTTAATTTCTGTTGTAACCGGAAGCATAAGCGGCAATTCCTCTTCTGGCACTGTGCTCATTGTGCCGTCTTCCCAATGGATGATTGGGATTGGTTCACCCCAATACCGCTGACGGCTGAACAGCCAGTCACGCAAGCGATAGGTCACTTTCTTAGTGCCAATGCCTTTTTCTTCAAGCCACTCAATCATTTTCTGAATAGCTTCCTCTTTATTCAAGCCGTTCAGGAAATCAGAGTTAACGTGCTCGCCATCTCCTGTATAAGCCTCTTTGTCAACCTCTCCGCCAGCAACAACTTCCCGAATCGGCAGATTAAACATTTGAGCAAACTCATAGTCGCGTTCATCATGCGCCGGAACAGCCATAATTGCGCCGGTTCCGTAGCTCATAAGCACATAATCTGCAATCCAGATCGGCATTTTTTCGCCATTGGCTGGATTGATGGCATAAGCACCGGTAAACACACCGGTTTTTTCTTTCGCAAGATCCGTACGCTCCAGGTCGCTCTTTGACTTGATTTTATCTAAATAAGCGGCAACAGCATCTTTTTGTTCATCAGTTGTGATTTGGGCGACAAATGGATGCTCAGGCGCCAAAACCGCGTATGTAGCCCCGAACAGTGTATCAGGACGCGTAGTAAATACAGTAAATGTTTCCTCATGCCCGTCGATTGTAAAAGTGACTTCTGCGCCTTCTGAGCGGCCAATCCAGTTGCGCTGCATGTCTTTAATGCTTTCAGGCCAGTCAAGCTCTTCTAAATCATCCAACAAACGATCCGCATATTCGGTGATTTTCAGCATCCACTGCTTCATCGGCCGGCGTTCCACCGGATGGTCGCCCCGTTCACTTTTGCCATCAATAACTTCTTCATTGGCAAGCACCGTGCCAAGTGCCGGGCACCAGTTAACCGCTACTTCATCAATATAAGCCAAGCCTTTTTTATATAGCTGAAGGAAAATCCATTGCGTCCATTTATAATATTGCGGATCGGTTGTGTTAATTTCCCGATCCCAATCATAAGAAAAGCCGAGGGATTTAATTTGGCGGCGGAAATTATTAATATTTTGTTCCGTAAATTCTGCCGGATCATTTCCCGTATCCAATGCATATTGTTCCGCTGGCAAACCGAACGCATCCCACCCCATCGGGTGAAGAACGTTATATCCTTGCATCCGCTTCAGGCGCGATAAAATATCCGTTGCTGTGTACCCTTCCGGATGGCCTACATGAAGCCCTGCACCGGATGGATAAGGAAACATATCAAGCGCGTAAAATTTAGGCTGATCTTTTTGTTCAGTTGTTTTAAAGGTTTTATTTTCTTCCCAGTATTGCTGCCATTTCTTCTCAATCTGCTGATGATTGAAACTCATCTGTAACACCCTTCCCTGTTGAATATTAAAAAACTCCCGCCCCATAATTGGGACGAGAGTATAGTTCCCGCGGTACCACCCAGATTAGTGCCTTTTTTAATAGGCACTCTGCTTTATGTCTTTAACGCGGATCGGCGGCAGGCACTACCTGCTGACTTCCAGCGTTCGCACCTGCGATTCCAAAGGCGAGTTCATGGGATTTCGGACTGGCTTGCACCTTCCGCCAGCTCTCTAATACCGAAAGTCGTCACTACTACTCCTTGTCATCATCTTTTGCTTATTCAATCTACGACTATTTTAGACAAAATTATCTGCAGTTGCAAGCTTAAAGAGAAGAAATGGAAGGAGATGGCACTTCTTTGTTCTTTTTTAACGGCCGGTCATAGACGATGGTCAATCCAAGACTGATGAACAAGAAAGCAATCAGGGTGATAAATAATACCGGCATGCCGTATAAATCAACAAGAACTCCGCCGAGCACCGGTCCAAACATCCGGCCGGCTGTTGCCGTACTGTTAACAATCCCCTGATAAAACCCTTCACGCCCCTTTGGCGACAACTGGCTCGCCACTGTCGGAACAGCCGGCCAAACGAACATTTCACCGATAGTTAAAATAAGCATCGCTGCTAAAAAGCCTTTAAAGTCATTTGCAAATGCCGTGATACCGAATGACCCCATGAAAATCAGAATGCCAATCACGATTTGCTTTTTCAAATTATCCTGGAAAGCCCGGACGAAAAAGTTTACGAGCGGCTGGCCAAAAACAATTAACAAGCCGTTAATCGTCCAAAGCAAGCTGTAATCCCTTAAACTGATATTGACCTCCTGCGTGTAATTGGCAATCGTAGACTGCCATTGTACATACCCCACCCAGCAAAGCATATACGCTGTACATAATATAAACAGGGCCGTCAGCTTGCTGCGGCTCTTCACCTTTCCGTTTTCGGCGATCACATTTGTCTGAGCCCCGGTCACATTCGCCATTTGGCGGTAACCGAACACCGCGATAAAAAAGAATACAGCAAACATGGATAAATTGGCTGCAAAAATATAATTAAATGAAAAAGAAGCGACAAAACCGCCCATGGCCGAACCGAGGGCTACTCCAGCATTTTGCGAAATATAAATAGCGTTAAACGCCCGGCGCCCTCCTTGCGGCCAAACCGCGCCGACCAATGCATAGACAGCGGGAAAAATCACTCCTGATCCAAAACCGACAATTGTCAAGAAAACAACGTAATAGGGCCAGTCATGCCACATCGTCATGCCGGCCATCGCAACTAAGTTCATTCCTGCTCCAAGCAAAATCGTCCGGTAGCCGCCAAGCCTGTCAAACAACGCTCCGCCGAGCAAATTGCCGACAACGGTAGCACCAGCATTCAACATTAAAACAATCCCTGCCACCGACAAGGATTTTCCTAACTCACCATGTATGTAAATGGTGTTAAGGGGCCATAAAAATGAAGCACCTGTCACATTAATCACCATGCCGATCACCAACAACCAAACTGCTTTTGGCATACTGCATCCCCTCCTGTTTTCTAAATTATTTCGAGTTCCAAAATAGTATTCTAGAACGTTCAGTTAAATTTTTCAAGCTGTTTGCCGAACTTAAAATTCTGACTAATCCTTCCTTGTATCAAACTCGCTTTTACGGGCTCATTCATGATAAAATTTTCTTTATGCTGACGCTGTGAATTAGCTTTCAGGAGAGAGTGAGTTGAATAAAAATGAATCCGTTTCCTTATGCCAATGACACTAAACGCTATCATACATGGAATTACCATTTGCGCAAGCAATTTGGGCATAAAGTATTCAAGGTTGCCTTAGACGGCGGTTTCGACTGCCCGAACCGCGACGGCACGGTTGCCTTTGGCGGCTGCACCTTCTGCAGTGCAGCCGGATCAGGCGACTTTGCGGGACAGCGGACGGACAGCCTGGAAAAACAGTTTCATGAAATCAAAGAAAGAATGCACCGCAAATGGAAGGATGGCAAATATATGGCTTACTTTCAAGCCTATACAAATACCCATGCTCCTGTAGATGTTCTTCGGCAAAAGTATGAAACCGTTCTCCAACAAGAAGACGTCGTTGGTTTATCGATTGCCACGCGTCCAGACTGCCTGCCTGATGATGTGGTTGAGTATTTAGCGGAGCTCAATGAACGAACTTATTTATGGGTGGAGCTCGGCTTGCAAACCGTTCACGAAACGACAGCCAATCTCATCAACCGGGCACACGACTTTTCCACCTATGCAGAAGGAGTGGAGAAGCTTCGCAGGCATAACATCCGCATCTGTTCACACATTATTAACGGTCTTCCTCTTGAAACACCAGAGATGATGATGGAAACAGCTGCCGCGGTTGCTGCTCTTGATGTGCAGGGCATAAAAATCCATTTACTTCATTTGTTAAAAGGCACGCCGATGGTCAAGCAATATGAGAAGGGGCTGCTTGAGTTTTTATCGCTTGAAGAGTACGTTCACCTTGTTTGCGACCAGCTGGAGGTTTTGCCGCCTGAAATGGTCATCCACCGCATTACCGGGGATGGACCGATCCAGCTGATGATCGGTCCCATGTGGAGTGTAGATAAATGGACCGTTCTGAATGCCATCGATGATGAATTAAAGCGGCGTGAAAGCTGGCAAGGAAAAAAATATAAAAAGGCCGGTCTCGCATCCTTATACTAGGATGCAGGACCGGTCTTTTTCATTCGTTCTCTTCTACTAGGTCTTTTACAGCCACTTGTGTTCTTTCTTCCAAGGGACCTCTTAAATGTACCGTTGCCATTTTTTCATCCTCATGAAGCTGGTCAATCCAAACAGAGACTCCTTGAAATGTTACATCGATATCTGCGGACGAGGAAAGAATTTGCTTTGCGCGCTTTATGTCCATCCTGTTTACCTCCTCAATAAGTGAATAAGCTTATTTTTCGAAGGCAGGAACATTTTATACATTCAAGCACCAGAGACTTTCTTGATTTATGAACAGGATAAATATTAGCATGTCTCGAGCTCATGCAACAGCTCTTCCAGAACCGCTTCATCCGCCATCGTTTCTTGAAGCTGGCCGACTGCGCGCTCATACATCTCTTCAGGTATTTCTCCCAACGCGCTCCTCGCTTTCTCCTTCTCTTCCAGCTCAAGATAGGCAAGAACTCTTCCGGCATATCCTTCTGCTTTATATGGAGCGGTCTTTATCAGTTCTTCATATTCATGCAGGGCTTGCTCCAGCTCGCCAAGGAATAGAAATGAATCGGCCAGCATATCGCGGACATCTCCATCAGAAGGATGGCGCTTTTTCAGCAAAAGCAACTGTTCGTTTGCTTCCTTCAGATATTTTTCTTTCCCGTTTTCGATTCCATAACTCAAAGCGGCCGCAGCCGCTTTCAAACGGAAATCATCGTCATCACGGCGCTTCAAGTACAGCTTCAGCACTTTTATTGCTTCATCCAGCACTTCTCTTTCTATATAAAAAGCGGCAAGCTGGTTGTAGCTTTCAGCATGATCGGGGTTCAGTTTGATCGCTTTTTCATAAAGGGCAATCACGGCACTTATCAATCCAATGGACTTCAAGCCGCCGGTAAGCTTTTTCCATAATCCAGGCTCTTCCTCCGGCAACTCTTCCACATATGGTGCGAGAGCGGCACCGCTCTTGCCGTAGACAAGAGCTTCATCCTGCCGGGATAAAGCCATTCCCTTAATGAATTTATCAATTTTCAGGAGTTTTTTGGTGCTGTGAAGAGCTTTCATCCATGGCTCATATAAACGATCATTGGAGGGATCTTCTGATATAAGCGCTGTTAGCAGCTCTAACGCTTTCTTCGTTTGGCCGTTGTCAATATACAGCTCTGCTAGTCTCGCTTTCAAATGGATAGACTCCTCTTTTTCAAGCAAGGAAATAGCTTTCTCGGCGCTTAACACTTCACTCAAAGCCTCCAGGCGCCAATCTTCATCAATTCTTCCCTTTAAATCAACGAGATGCTCGGTTAATTTCTGCTGTTCTGCCGGCGAAGACATCATCTCAGCCAGCTCTCTTATATCACAAGCTTGCGGAATAGCTTTAAAGACACGGAGCCGGTATTTTTTAGCTTCGTCCATCTTCTCTGTTTCCTCATACAACTCTGCTAGCTCCTCGCTGGCGGCTGTAAAATCAGGATCGATAGTCAAGCATTCGAGTAAATGCTGCTCAGCAAGCGAATATTCTTCCACCCTGCGATACAACTTGCCGAGCCGGTAATGCGGAAACGTATGGCGGCTGTCAAGCTGTACCGCTTTAAGCAAAAGCTTTTCAGCAAGAGACCAGTTTTCCAGCTCTTCATGAAAAATCGACTCATAGCAGTACACATCACTGCGCGGATGCTGGCTGCGGAGCCTTTGCAAGAAAGTGAGCGCCCGGTGGACAAATGGCGTGTTCTCTACACACTCGACATAGAGCGAGAGAAGGTCCTCCAAGCCCCCTCCTTTCATTAAACCGATTTCCATCAGCTCCAGCCCAATGTCCTTCTTCGGGTCCTCGTCCGTTTCCGCAAGGATCATAGCGCCAGCTCTTACATAGACATCCGGTTTTTGATAAGATTCGGCATAACCGCGAATAACTTTCTCAGCCCGCGGCCAATCTCCCTGCTTAATAATCGCCTCCGCCTCATACACAGCAGCCAGCATCTCACCATCAGCATCCAGCTTAGCTGCTTGCTTATAGGCTTCCTCCGCGTGACTGTAAAGCTCGCGGCCCATTCGCGTATGGCCGATATATAACCACAGGATCCCTGTTTCCTCTTCAGGAACAGCCTCCTCCGCTCCTATTCGCAAATAAACCTCGGCACGTTCCCATTTTTCTTCTCCCATACGGATTTCGGCTATGCGCAGATAAGGATACGGAACAGCCGGATTCATCTCCATCGAGCGCTTCAGCCATTTGATGGCCTCCCTGTGATTGCCGGCCTCCATATAACAGCGGCCGACTTCGTAGACATAATAGTGATCCTCTGGATATTCTTCAGACAGTTTTTTAAATGCAGCCAGCGCCTCTTGAACGGCACCTGATTCGAGTAAAATAAGGGCATGGGTCAGGCGGATAAATTCCTCTGTTTCCTCTTGCTCAAGCGCCACAAGTGACCATTGGTGAGCCAATTGAAATTGTGAAAGCTCAGCGCAGCAGCGTGCTAAGTAAGCATAAGCAGAGGGCTGAAAAGGATCTTTCTCAATTGAACGCTTTAAATGAAAAATTGCCTGTTCTGCCTGGTCGTTTTGATAATGCACGACTCCTAATAAAAAGTGCGCATAAGCATTTTTTTGTTTTACCTGTCCCATGGCAGCTTGAAATTTTTCATCCGTTTGATCATGCATGTAATAAGAATGAGCAATCAGCAGCTGGATATCCTCATCGTTCTCGCCAAACCGCTTGTTTACGCTTTCGATCCACTTATCCAAAAATGGCTTCGCTTTCTTATGCTGGATCATCGTTAGGCCAATAATGGAGGAAAAGATTTCATCGTCATTCGCTTCTAAATAGGAGAGAAATTCATCGACCGTCCCGTCTGCATCTTGCTCCATTTTCTCTAAGTAAACAAATAGCCGCTGAAAAAACTGATGAGCGTCCGAATCCAATGTTTCAAGCACTTCTTTTTTCTCTTCATGAACGAAAGCGATGGAAAGCCGGTCTTTTAACCGGTAAGCGTGCGCCATTTCTTCATAAGGAATAAGGAGCATCTCCAGCTCATTCGGATCTTGGACAAGCAGCACGCCCAATCGGTCATCATATCCGACAACAAGCTGGACATGCGAGCTGTGTTCAATCAGCAGATCTAACATGACGGGATAGCCGGCATCGATCAAATGCTTATATTGTTCAATGGTTCCTTTAAAGAAGGTGGCAGAAAAGCCAAGCGATGACATGTACTCAATAGCAGTCATCAGGTTGGAGCCGGTTCCCTCAAAAACCTGTTCAGCAATCTCATCTTGTGATAAGTTCCTTTGAGCCGCTTGCAGCATCATGGACAATGTAGCCGGCACACAATAATTCAGCTTTTGCCGGATCGGCTGGATAGAGATTTGCCGGTGAGCACCGTCGGGGTGAATGGTCCGCTCATGAAACACCGTCTTTTGCAGCACTGTTTGATGGGTGGACATCCATGCCTGCAGCTCCTCCCATTTTTCCAGCTTGTAAAGCGCTTCTGCTTTTAAATAAGTAAAGTAATCCCTATTTTCATGGAGAGGATACTCTTCGTTCAAGTGATCTACATGATCAAGAATCGCCTGAAAGTTATTCATCAGCCGATAGCTGCGCATCTGCTCAAGCTGAAACACAGGATGCTCGGGGAATGCGGCCGCTCCTCCTTGCAGGGCGCGCAACGCTTCTTCGTGATTTCCTTGCCGCGACAGAAGTTCAGCATAGACGAGCCAGCTGACATCCCCGCGCTCCTTGAAAGTCAAGTGAAGCCCCTTTTTCACTTCCTCCTCAGCCCGATCCCAGTCATTTGCCTCCATGTAAAAATCAGCGCGTTGATCCGGCGACAGAACCCCGCCTTCTTCCTCAATCAGGTGAATATATTCTTCAGCTTCCCGGTAACGATGGAGCTGGCAAAGGGCTCTTGCAAGCAAAAGCCAGGCTGCCGTTTTCTCTTTGATTGTGAGAGGCCGTCCTTCTTCAGCGAACAATCGCTGTTTCATTCTTGTTTCAACTTCCAAGCTCTTTCCCTGCTCAAGCAAACTATGACAATACCAGGAAAATGTGCGGACGGAGCGAAAGCGCTTGTCAGCAGCTGTTGCCAGCAAATTGCTGTAACGATACATTTCCCCGGAATCAGCCAGCCGGATTAAACGGTAGTACTCGCTTTCTGTTTCAATTTGTGCAAGCCACTCTCGCAGCGCACGGTAGGATCTTTTTGTCCGGAGCTGCTGGATAACAGCTGTCAAATCGGCAGCTGTTTGCACATCGGAAGGTTTCATGGAAACTTTATTCACGAGGCCACTCCCTTTCTCTTATTCTATAGATTACATGCATTATACCAACAACGGTTCATTTTAGGTATAATCATCAAAGGATATCTAACGATTTCTTGTAGAAAGAAGGGAAGATAGATGAAGATGGAAGGAATTCTGCCGTTTGCCCGCCTTCTGCTGGAAAAAGCGGTAATTAAGGGCAGCGCAGCTATAGATGCCACTGTCGGCAACGGACATGATACTGTATTTCTAGCCAGGCTGGTTGGTGAAGAAGGACGGGTATTTGGCTTTGATATTCAGGAAAAAGCTCTGATTAATACGACCAGCCGGCTCAAGGAACAAGGACTCAACGAACAGGTGACACTATTTGACCGCGGACATGAGCAGGCTGCTTCTTGTATTCCTCCCGAGTGGAAAAGCCGGCTGACAGGAGCTGTCTTTAACCTTGGCTATTTGCCAAAGGGAGATAAGTCCATTGTCACCAAACCGGAGACAACAATCGCTGCTGTAAAGCAAATTTTTGAGATGCTTGTCCCCGGCGGCATCATTGTACTTGTGATCTATCATGGACATGAGGAGGGAAGGGAGGAAAAAGAAAAACTAATCGACTTTGTGGAAAAGATCGATCAGCAAAAGGCGCACGTGCTTCGTTATGAATTTATCAATCAGGCAAACAACCCTCCTTTTATTCTTGCTATCGAAAAAAGATAAATTCAGGAAAGAAGCCACTCTTATCCAGGCAAAATAAGCAGGCGCAAGCATAAGATGCTTGCGCCTGCTTATTTAAACCCTCTTACCTCGCCGCAGTCTCTGTCTGTCAGCCGTTTTCATACAAGAAGCCGATGAGTTTTTCAAATAGGCTGCAAAGGCATTTGAAGGGGGACAGGCGTATTGCCGCCTCATTCTTCAATCACGTATCCTAATAAACGGAGACGGTTCTCCACAAACCCTTTTGCATAGTGAAAAACCTCTTCCCTCTCCGGTTCATTAAATATTTCATGATACAAGCCCGGCCATTCCTTGTAATGCATTTCCGACAAATCAAGCCGGTGAAACCATTTTCTGACGGTTTTTTTGTCAACAATCAGATCATGGCCGGCTTGCATGATAAGAAGCGGAACATCCGGCACCTCTCCCGCTTTTAAATCCGCGGTCTTTATTGCCTGCAGCAGCTCGCGGTACCATCGAACGGACACTTTATTAACATAGAGTGCATCTTCCTTATCAGCTTGCCGCACCTCTTCATTTCTTGTCGCCATGTCAACAGTCAGGCCAGAAGAAAACTTTACTGAAGGGGAAAGCGAATTTAATCCATGTGATAGAATATCCATAATTTTTGGTGGTGTATGAATCATTCCCAGACAAGGAGAGGATAAAATAACGCCCGCGGTTTCTACTTCCATTTCCTGCAACAGGCGAATAGCAACTAGCCCTCCCATGCTGTGTCCCAATATAAACAAAGGCAGATCAAACTGATAAGCCGCCTGTATCCAGTCCTTTACTTCGTCGATGTACTCATTAAAAGATGAAATGTGCCCTCTTTGTGCTCTCGATGTCATGCCCTGGCCAGGTAAATCGCCCATAACCACATGAAAGCCGTTTCTGCGCCACATTTCAATCAGCCAACCGTAACGGCCATGGTGCTCCATTGCTCCATGAATCATCATGATAACACCTTTCGGCTGTTGTTCTGTTTCCCATTTCCACATCACGCATCTTCCTCCGGCTTTTTATAGTCCTATACTTTTTTACCTTCTATTATACAAACCAAATCGTTTTAGATAAAATAATAAGCAAATCCAATTCTGTTTTCCTTTGCGGGAACATGAAAGAAGGAGAGAAAAAGATGATCTATCCTTACAATAACAAAACACCTGAGATTGCTGAATCTGCCTACATAGCTGATTATGTAACCATTACCGGCGACGTGACAATCGGCGAAGAAACCAATATTTGGTTCAACACTTCGATACGTGGAGATGTCGCTCCGACAGTGATTGGCAGCAAAGTAAGCATTCAAGACAATTCTGTGCTTCACCAAAGCCCAAACAACCCGCTTATCATTGAAGATGAAGTAACAATCGGCCACCAAGTGATTCTTCATAGCTGTAAAATTCGAAAGCAAGCGCTGATCGGCATGGGCTCCATTATTCTTGACAATGCAGAAATTGGGGAAGGAGCTTTTATTGGAGCCGGCAGCCTTGTTCCTCAAGGAAAAGTCATTCCCCCTCATTCTGTCGCCTTTGGACGGCCGGCGAAAGTGATCCGTCCAGTGAATGAGGAGGACAAAAAAGACATGGAACGCATCGTTAGAGAATACGTTGAAAAAGGCCAATATTACAAAAGCATACAAAAAAATCCTGAGGGCTAAGCAGTCCCCAGGATTTTTTCTTTTGATTAATTTGCCGCCTGGCTTTTCAGAATTTCAGCCTTGTCTGTTCTTTCCCAAGGAAGGTCGACATCCACACGGCCGAAGTGTCCGTACGCTGCTGTTTGTTTGTAGATTGGACGGCGAAGGTCAAGCATATTGATAATGCCTGCCGGACGCAAATCAAAGTTGCTGCGCACAAGTTCAACAAGCGCTTCTTCAGAAACCTTGCCCGTGCCAAACGCATCAATCGCAATCGAAACAGGCTGAGCCACACCGATTGCATAAGCAAGCTGAACTTCACATTTATCAGCAAGACCGGCAGCTACAATATTTTTCGCTACATAACGAGCGGCATAGGCTGCTGAACGGTCTACTTTTGTCGGATCTTTACCGGAGAAGGCACCGCCGCCGTGACGTGCATAACCGCCATACGTATCAACGATAATCTTGCGGCCGGTTAACCCAGCATCTCCCTGAGGTCCGCCAATCACAAAGCGGCCTGTCGGATTAATAAAGAATTTTGTATTTTCATCAATTAATTCAGCAGGAACAACCGGATCAATGACATGTTGGCGCAAATCGCTTTGAATTTGCTCAAGCGTCACTTCTGGATGATGCTGTGTGGAAATAACAATTGTATCGATTCTTACCGGCTTGTCGTTTTCATCATATTCAACTGTCACTTGTGTTTTTCCGTCCGGACGCAAATAAGAAAGTGTTTCTTCTTTTCTCACCTTTGTCAGCTGACGGGATAATTTATGAGCTAGGGAAATTGGCAGCGGCATTAATTCTGCTGTTTCATTACAAGCAAAACCAAACATTAACCCTTGGTCTCCCGCACCGATCGCTTCGATTTCTTCATCGCTCATCTGGCCTTCACGTGCTTCAAGCGCAACGTCTACTCCTGCCGCAATATCCGGGGACTGTTCATCGATAGATGTCAGCACGCCGCAAGTATCCGCATCAAAGCCATACTTGGCACGCGTGTAGCCAATCTCTCTGATGGTTTCCCGAACAATTTTATTAATATCGACATAAGAAGAGGTTGTAATCTCCCCCGCTACGAGCACAAGCCCAGTGGTAACAGATGTTTCTGCTGCTACACGTGCATTTGGATCTTTTGATAAGATTTCATCCAGGATTGCATCGGAAATTTGATCGCAAATCTTATCCGGATGCCCTTCAGTGACTGACTCTGAAGTAAAGAGACGACGATTGTTAGTCATGAAACTTCCTCCTTAAAAATGATCAACTGACTGCCGATCGTTAATGGTACGGTACTCATTTCCCCTAAGTTTATCCTTTTAAAATAAAAAAACCCCTCCTGAAATAAAGAGAGGAAAGGTTGGTCTTATCAACATAGGCCTTTCACTCTTATCGTTCAAGGTTTTGCCCTTGCTGCAGGTTAGCACCTTTGTCTTGAATACCACTTATATTCATAAGTACTGACAGTCAGGATAACTGACAGTCAATCAAGCAGGTTGCCGGGCTTCATCGGGCCTGTCCCCTCCGCCAGCTCAGGATAAGAGTATCCGTTCAAGGTTACATAATACGAAATCCAATCAGTAATGTCAACTGCTTTAGCGTAAAAAATTCCTTGTTTTTTCAGTTTCTTTTTATAGAAAATCGGACAAGATTAAATAAAAAATGTCACAAAAAAAATAAGTGAATAGTATAGACTATTAAACGTAATGTGTTATACTAATTTTTGAGCAAATACTGAGAGAACAACTACTTAAATTCAGATAAAGGATGGTTATTAATTTATGAAGACTGCAAGCGTTTCAAGCGAAATTCTGGAACTTTTAAAAGGTGGCAACGTAACAATGCAGCCATCTGTACCGTTGCTCGTAGAAAAAGTACTGAATCGCAAAGAAGGCGTGTTAACTGCTTCTGGAGCGGTTCGTGCCGAAACAGGCAAATACACTGGACGTTCTCCTAAAGATAAATTTATCGTTGAGGAGCCATCAGTAAAAGATAAAATTGATTGGGGCACAGTGAATGAACCGATTTCTGCTGAGGTGTTTGATCAATTATACACGAAAGTGATCAATTATTTAAAGGAAAGAGAAGAATTATTTGTTTTCAAGGGATTTGCAGGAGCGGACCCGGCTCACCGCCTACCGATCCAAGTCATCAACGAATATGCTTGGCATAACCTGTTTGCCCATCAGCTGTTCATCCGCCCATCGGAGGAAGAATTAAAAAGCCATCAAGCCGGCTTTACGATTGTTTCTGCTCCGAACTTTAAAGCAGACCCTGCAGTAGATGGAACGAGATCAGAAGCATTTATCATCATTTCTTTTGAGCGCCGCATCGTTTTGATCGGCGGAACGGAATATGCAGGAGAAATGAAAAAATCTATTTTCTCTGTCATGAACTTCTTGCTTCCTGAAAACGACATTCTATCTATGCATTGCTCAGCCAATGTAGGCTATGAAGGCGATGTTGCTTTATTCTTCGGACTTTCCGGCACAGGAAAAACAACATTAAGCGCAGATCCAAACCGCCGTTTAATCGGGGATGACGAGCATGGCTGGTCTGCTAACGGGGTATTCAACATTGAAGGCGGCTGCTATGCAAAAACGATTGGCCTTTCCCGTGAAAAAGAACCGCAAATTTTTGATGCGATCCGTTTCGGTTCCGTTCTTGAAAATGTTGTACTGGATGAAAATTCCCGTATTCCGAATTACAACGACAACCGCTTAACAGAAAATACGCGCGCCGCTTACCCGCTGCAAGCTATTGACAACATTGTTGACCCAAGCGTAGCCGGCCATCCAAATACAATTATTTTCTTAACAGCTGATGCGTTCGGCATCTTGCCTCCAATCAGCAAATTAACGAAAGAGCAAGCAATGTACCATTTCTTGAGCGGTTACACATCTAAACTTGCTGGTACAGAGCGTGGAGTGACATCTCCGCAAGCAACCTTCTCTACTTGCTTCGGCTCGCCATTCCTTCCGCTTGAGGCTACACGCTATGCGGAAATGCTCGGCAAGAAAATCGATGAGCACAACGTTCAAGTTTTCCTTGTGAACACAGGCTGGACTGGCGGCGAATACGGTGTCGGTTCCCGCATGAAGCTGGCTTATACACGGGCTATGGTGCAAGCAGCTCTTGAAGGCGAATTAAATAATGTTGAAACTTATACAACTAAAACATTCGGCCTGCAAATTCCGCTTCATGTACCTGGTGTACCTGATGACGTTCTCATCCCTCGCAAAGCTTGGGCTGATGAAGATGCCTTTATGACAAAAGCGGCAGAGCTTGCTGGCAAATTCCGTGAAAACTTCAAGAAGTTCTCCAATGTTCCAAAAGAAATTATTGAACTTGGCGGACCACAAATTTAATAAACCAAACTGAAAGGACATCGCCAATTCGGCGATGTCCTTTTTCTATGAATGGTTCCGGCGCATGCCCGCCCGGTCTTTTTCAAAAACAAGCAGCAAGGAAGGCAGCAGCAAGCCGCGAACAATAAAGGTATCAATTAATATGCCCACAGCAACAATAAAACCGAAAACAAATAAGATTTCAATAGGCTGTGTCATTAATACGGCAAAGGTCGCCGCCAAAATAATACCGGCGGATGAAATCACTCCTCCTGTTTTAGCCACTGCAATGCTTACCGCTTCATTGAGCGGGTGGCTGCCGCGCTCTTCGGTATATCTTGATACTAAAATAATATTGTAGTCGATTCCTAATGCCACAAGGAAAATGAAAGAGTACAGCGGCACACGGGTACTGATGGCATCAATTCCAAACAAAGCTTTAGTTAAAAACATGCCAAGTCCGAGAGCCGCCAGGAACGACAGCAGAATGGTGCCGACCATATAAAGCGGCATTTTCACAGAGCGGGTTAAGAGGACAAGCATCACAAAAATCAATAATGTTTCTAACAAGACGATCACTTTCAAATCACGGCTGTTTAACAGGCGGTCATCCAGCTTCTCAGCTGTTTCTCCGGCAAAATAAAGTGTGCCCTTGGCTTCGGCGTTTGTTGCAATCTTCTCTGCCCGTTTCCGGAGCTGGGCGAGAGCATCCATAGCCGGCGACTCATAAGGGCTTCCTGTAAAGGACAAGGAAAGTTCATGTGCTTTCCCGTCTTTCGTGGAGCCTTCTACTCGTACCTTGGCTACTCCCTTCTGCTTCTCTAGCTCAGCCGCCAGTTTGGCCATATCTCCTTGTCCTTCAAACAGAACAGTCGTTGGAGCTAAATCGCCAGCGGCAAATTTTTTCTCAATGATTTCATACCCTTCTAAAGACGGCATATCATCCGGAAAAGATTTCAGCGTGTTAAATTCATATTTTACATTAAATACGTTCAAGGAAGCGAGGAGAAGCAAGATGACGACAGTGCTGCCAATAACAAGCGGTTTGGCTGTCACAAAACGGGCAATGCGTCCCCAGATTCCCTCTTCCGCTTCGATCGCGTCCCCTGTTTTCGGCACTCTCGGCCAGAATGATTTTCTTCCAAACAGCACGAACAGTGCGGGAACCAGTGTAACCGAAGCCAGCATAATAACAGCAACGACCGTGGCAAAGATAGGCGCGAAATTTTGATAGTCGCGGATAACAGCAAAAAAGAGAACAAGCATAGCAGCGAGTACGGTGCCCCCGGAAAAGAATACAGGCTCTCCCGTTTCACGCATGGCCTGCTTCATTGCCTCAAATTTGCTCTCCTGGCGTCTTAATTCTTCCCGGTAGCGGGCAAGAACAAACAAGGAATAATCCGTTACCGCTGCAAATAGCAAAATCGTCATAATAGACAGCGATTGACTGCTCATTTCCAGTCCGGCTTTGCCGTATAATCCCAAAATCCGGTCTGTTACCGCATAGACCACCATTGATGCCAGCAAAGGAATGAAGGCAAGGAGCGGCGAACGGTAAATAACGATCAACAGCACGAGGATCAGCCCCACAGTTGATAAGAGAAGAACGATATCAGCTTGGGAAAATAACGCTGTTGTATCTACGGCGATGCCAGCTGGACCAGTCACACGCACTTGCAGATCCTCGGTTTCTTCCTTGGCTATGTTCGTTACAGATTGAATTGCCGGCTTCAACTCATCGCTTTCCAGTCCTTCCTGAAAAACCAGCGGAATGGCTGCAGCTGAACGATCCATTGACATAAATTCGTTTTGTGCGGGGGGAGGAAGCTGGCTGAACGGCACAATTTCCTTTAAATTTTTTATTTCCTTGCGCTCAATGGCTGCCATGGCTTTAGCAAGTTGGGCTGTTTCAATTTCCTGATTATCAGCATTAAAAACGAGAATAGCTGGTATGCCTTTATCATTTGGAAAATATTGATCCGTTTTTTCAGCCGCTTCCATTGCTGGAGAATCGCTGGGAAGCGATTGAATAGAAGATGCGCTATACTCACGCGAACTTGGAGCCAAAGCACTTAACCCGCCTGCCAGCAGCAGCCAGATAAGCAGAACGGCCCACATTCCTTTTTTGGTAGAAACCCAATCAGTCACAGGCTTAAGTACTTTCTTCATCTTTTCTCCTCCTCTTCCTTCCATGTCCCTGATCGAACAATAAAAGATGGCCTATTTCTTTTTTATTTAGGCCGGTTCATTAATATAATTGCTGGCTGATGGATCGATTGAAAGGCATTCATCTTTGAAGCCGGAGATCCCTTGCTTCTTACTAAAGAACGGTGCTTATGGAATTACACTTTCCAATAAAAGATAAAAGCAAACAAAAGCGGCTGAAAATTATTTCGCCGCTTTTTTCGTCAATTTGTCGAATTTAAAGAAATCAACCTGTATGTAATTTCCGTCTGCTCTTTTTGCCATTCAACTTTTTCAATAATAGCTGTGCCAGTAATATCCCCGTTCTTGGTTTTAAACACATGAATAGGAATATCTATCGGATACAGACGATATCCCTCTTTCGTTAAAGAAAACAAATTTTCCTCTTTTCTTTGCTCTCTTCCTTTTGTTACAATCATCGTATTTAGTTCCATTGGCATCCCCATGCCTTCTCCTCCTCGCCATTGTGAGTCTTATTGTTTTTTCATCCAAGCGCATAAATCCATCACAATCTGCCGGTTCACCGCCGGGGGAAAGTAATGGTCATATTGATTAAAGTACCACGTTTCAGCCGGATGTTCCACCTGCTTCAGCCTCTCTTCCAGGCGAAAAGCATGCTCAGGGGAGACATTCTTATCTCTCAGCCCATGAATAATCAAAACAGGCGGCTTCAGTCGTTCAAGCTGATAAAGCGGCGTACGCCACTCATAGAGCTCCTCCTGCTTATAAGGGCTGGCGCCAATCACTCTTTTCATCATCCGCCGCAAATCTTTTCTTTCTTCATAGGTCAATCTCATATCAGACACTCCGCCCCATGTCACAACAGAAGCAGCCTCCTCTTTTTCCAGAGCAGTCAGCAACGCCATCACACCGCCTCGGGAAAACCCAAAAATATGTACCCGGCCGGTGACACGCGGATGCGATTGCAGCAACTCAAAAGCTGAAAAAGCATCTTCTCTGTCTTCACCGGCAAAATCCTCATTTCCCTCCCCGCCGCGGTTGCCGCGATAAAAAGGGGCAAAAACAATAAAGCCTTCAGAGGCAAACTGGGCAATTCGTGCCGGCCGAACCATGCCTACATTTTTGATGCCGCCCCGCAAGTACAGAAAACCATCGTATAGGCCCTCCTGCACCGGCTCAGCAAGCAGTCCCTTGATCTTCAGGTCTCCTGACCAATAAGTGACCATAGAAAGGTGCACATGCGGATTAGGAGAAGGGAAACGAAAGCATTCAATGATTCTCTCCATCTTATCACCACGTCCATCATCATGTTAGCCGCTGTTCTTCCCACAAGAATTCCAGCGTTCTTTCGACCACTTCATCTTGCATTAAAAAGCTAAAACGCTTGTCCATTCTCTCTGCAAGCAAATCCTCTCCGAATAACACTGGACCCGCTGTTTCCAAGTAATGGTCTCTTCTTTCTATTTTCCCTATCTCCGCAAAAAAAATCGCTTTAACGAACGGAACTTCGGGTTGCTTCACAAAATATTCGCCAATGAATCGCAGCTTTTCAATAACCGCTCCTGTCTCTTCAAACACTTCGCGTCTCGCTGCCTCTTCAACCGTCTCTCCCTCTTCTACCTTTCCTCCGGGAAATTCCAATCCACGCTGCGGGTGAAGCGTCAGCAGCCAATCCTGCTTGAAACGGCAAAAAACAAGGACATGCCGGGCGGACAATGAAAAGGCGTCCCGCTTAAAAGCAAGCGTCACCCGGCAGCCATTTTTATCTGTAAACTCAATCATGCCTTCCCCCTGCTTCCGTCGTCCACAGTTACAAGCGGCGGCGCTTGTACAGTTTGACAAGTTTGAGTTTATTATACCTTATTTTGCTTAGCAGGGGCGAACAAAGTCCCGCGAATTAAAAATCCCCCATCTCTTCTATATGCTGCTTCGCCTCTTCGTCGCCAAGCTCATAAATCATCTGATAGACTTTTCGCAGATGGTCATCATATTGGTCATTTCCAGAGTCTTTATGATATTCGCGATAAGGAATATGCGCGCGCAGAAAGTTGCCTATTTCTACCGAGTAATTGGCATCAAACAACTCTCTCAGCGACGTAATTTCTTCATCCGATGCGTAAATTTTAAAGCTCCAAGGAGAGACGGTTGGCTTTCTCATAATTTCTCCCGTTTCGATAGCAATGTAATATACGTTTTTTCCTTCTTCCATGTTAGACACCTCCTTTGCTTATCGTTCCCTGTCCGTTCGTAAAAATGACTGAAATGAAACATTTTCTCTGCTTGCTTATTCATTGGTTTATTTGGCCGAATTGGGGTATAAATGTTAATAAGGAAGAAAAAGAACGCTCATACATTACAGCAAAGGAGAAGGTCCACTTGAAATTAGTAGATGAATTATTTGAAATGTACCGCGGAAAACTTCAAGGTACAGAAGAAGACCTGGACATGATTACGTTGGCAGTGCTTGAACAGCTTTCACAAAAAGAAATCCTGTCGATCATTAAAGAATTAAATGAAGACGAATTGACGTACTTCTTCCGTCTTTATTTATTTGAAGCATTAAAGCAAAAATTTGATATGGATAGTATGGGGGACAATTTCGACGACAACCGCTTATACCATTAAATACATAATTGATGACCGCTTACACAATAAAAGGATGCTCTCCGATTGGAGGCATCCTTTTGGCTGTTCATTCTTTTTTCTTATTTTCCTAAGAAGGACTTTAGCATCCAGACATGCTTCTCAAGCCCTTGATGAATAGAAAGCAGCATGTCGCCTGTTGTTTCATCATTTACTTCTGCCGCAAGATCCATCGCTTCTTTTAATTCATTGATCATGGTTGTAAAATCATCCACCGTGGATTGAACCATTTGTTCCGCTGTTTCCCCGCCTTCTGCTTCATTGACAGAAGCCATCGCCAAGGATTCTTTCAGCGTAGCCACCGGCTTGCCCTCTAAGGCCAGCAAACGCTCAGCCAACTCATCAATATGAACACCTGCTTCTGTGTAAAACTCTTCAAACTTTTCATGAAGCGCGAAGAATTGTTGGCCCTTAACAAACCAGTGATAATTATGTAATTTAGTGTACATCACCGTCCAGTTGGCGATTTGCTTGTTTACACTTTCAATCAATTGTTGAGACATCTTTTTACTCCTCCTATTCATTTTCCTGCTATTTTAGTTATTACCCTGATTGTTGCATTTTCAAACTCGTTCTCTTCACTAAAAATGATATAATGGTCACGGGAGGGAAGTCAATTGATTACCATTATGATTATTTCTGTTGTCATTATTGCCGTTGTTATCGCCCTGTCTGTTTTTACGGTGAACAAAGGCTACGCCTTCAAGCATACGATTGATCCGCTGGAGAACAACCCGCATTTGCCAAAAGACGATGAAAGCAAGCAGTAAATTCGAGATAAAGGCGGATGTTTGATGATGAAACAATTGTTTATCCTTGTAATCCGATTTTACCAGAAGGTGATTTCTCCATTAAAGCCGCCTACCTGCCGTTTTTATCCGACATGTTCTCATTACGGGCTAGAGTCTGTCAAGCGGTTTGGTGCGTGGAAAGGCGGGTATTTAACGGTGGTTCGCCTGTTGAAGTGCCATCCGTTTCATCCCGGCGGCTTTGATTTTGTTCCGGAAACGTGGGAGGATCGTAAAAAGCCGCAAACACAGAATCCAAATGAAATAAATAAAAGCTGACACAGAAAGCGGGAAACCTCCAGCTTTCTGTGTCAGCTTTTTTGCGGAAAGCACACTCTCCTATTCGCTTTTTTAATCCAATGGCACCTTCAGCTCACGGCGCAGCAGTTTTTTAGAAGCATTTCTCGGCAGACAATCCATTTTTATGAAATAAGCCGGACACTTATATTTTGCCAGCCTCTCTTCGCAGAACTGACGCAGCTCTTCTTCAGTAACCGGCTCTCTTTCGACTATAAAAGCGGCAGGAACTTGTCCCCACTTATCATGAGCTACACCAGCGACACCAGCCTCTCTCACGGAAGGATGACTGAGCAGGACAGACTCCACTTCAGCAGGGTAGACATTTTCCCCTCCGGAGATGATTAGATCGGAACGGCGGTCCAGAACGAATAAGAAGCCTTCTTCATCTACATAACCAATATCCCCGGTATGGAACCATCCATCCGCAAAAGCAGCCTGATTCGCTTCCTCGCGATTCAAATAGCCAGGGGTGACATTCGGTCCTTTCACCAAGATCTCCCCTTCTGAGAAAGGCGGAGCAGCAATTTTCAGCTGGCACGGAAAGAGCGGTTTTCCGGCTGATCCAAGCTTTGTTAAGCTATATTCGGGAGGCAATGTCACAATTTGCGAAGCAGTCTCTGTCATTCCATAGGTTTGAAACACAGGAATCTTTTTCTCTTCACAAGCTTCCAGAAGAGGCTTTGGAGCCGGCCCTCCACCGAGCAGCATACAGCGGAAATTGGGATGGTAGCGTCCCTCCAGCGATTCTATAAGTCGGGAGAGCATAGCGGAAACGACAGAAATAATCGTTCCTTCTCCCTTCTGTAAAGACTCATTAATCACACGTTCATCAAAATGGGTATATAAGCGCACCGGAATTCCATAAAGGACACTGCGCATCAAAATAGAATAACCGCTTATATGAAAAATCGGCACGGCACAAAGCCAGCAATCATTTTCCTGGAGACCTAAATTAAATACTGAGCCAGTCGCGCTCCACCAGTGATTTCCATAGGTTTGCCGAACCCCTTTTGGTTTTCCTGTCGTTCCTGAGGTATACATAATTGAACATGTATCCTCCAGCCAAAATTCCTCGCGGCCAGCCGCCTGCTCAGCGGGCAAAGGGCTGGATAAGCTTTTGCGAACGAAAGCCCCCTCTAATTTCTCAACGGTCTCTTCGTAAAGAGGATCATAAACAACCGCCGCTAGCTCGGCATCCGTCAATTGCCACATCAACTCTCCCGTTGTCAGCCGGTGATTTAAGAGAACAGCCTCTATTCCCAGCTGCTGGACTGCATGAATCACACACACCGCATCCGGCGTATTTTGGACGAGCAGACCAACCCGCTCCCCAGTCTTTAGCCCTTCTCGTTCCAATTCGGCCGCCCAGCTCAAAGCTTTTTCATACAACTGAGCAAATGTCCAGGCGGTCCCTTCAAAAAATAAGGCCGGACGATCAGGTGTCAGCAGAACCCGCTGTTTTAACCAGTTTGGCACCCTTTCAGCCATCTTCATTCCTCCTATCCTGCTCTGGCTGGCTGACAAAAAAAGCTTGATGGCTGCCCATCAAGCTTTTTTATGCACCCGCCAGCCGGAGGGATTTTTAATTAATTACCTCTTTCTACAGCTGCGGCATTGTCGTCACCTGCATGCCTGTATTAAGGGAATCTTGGGAATTGTCCAAAGTCTGGCTTGCGCTTTTCTTTGAAAGCGTCTCTTCCTTCTTTCGCTTCATCTGTTGTGTAATACAGGAGCGTCGCATCTCCAGCAAGCTGTTGAAGACCGGCCAGACCATCTGTATCGGCATTCATGGCTGCTTTCAAGAAGCGAAGAGCTGTCGGGCTTTTCTCAAGCATTTCTTCACACCATTTAACCGTTTCTTCTTCCAGCTGCTCAAGCGGGACAACCGTATTTACGAGTCCCATGTCGAGTGCTTCCTGAGCATTGTACTGGCGGCATAAATACCAAATTTCTCTCGCTTTTTTATGACCGACAATGCGAGCCAAGTAACCAGAACCGTATCCGGCATCGAAGCTTCCGACTTTCGGACCTGTTTGACCGAATACCGCATTTTCAGCTGCAATAGTTAAATCGCAAACGACATGAAGAACATGTCCGCCGCCGATCGCATAACCTGCTACCATCGCTACAACCGGTTTGGGAATGACGCGAATTAAACGCTGCAGATCCAGCACATTCAGGCGAGGGATTTCATCCTCTCCTACATATCCGCCGTGACCGCGCACTTTCTGATCGCCGCCTGAACAAAATGCTTTATCGCCGGCTCCTGTTAAAACAATGACACCAATTTTTTCATCATCACGAGCATAGGCAAACGCATCGATCATTTCCATCACAGTTTTAGGACGGAAAGCGTTATGCACCTCAGGACGATTAATGGTGACCTTCGCAATACCGTTGTATGTTTCGTATAAAATATCTTCGTATTGGCGTTCGCTTACCCAATTAATAGCCATCATTCATTCCTCCTTATTATGTACGGGATAAAAACTCCTTTATTATTGTACCAAACTTCGCGGAATCTTCCACATGAATCGCATGTCCCGCTCCGTTTATTTCTTTCCAGACTGACTTTGGAAGCAATTGCGCCATCTCGGAAGCAATCCGTGTAAACTTTTGATCTTCTGTGCCAGTCATGATCAAAACCGGCATAGAAAGCTTAGGCAGAGTCTCCCACCAGGAAGGCTGGACCCCTGTCCCCATTCCTCTTAACGAACCGCTGAGGCCTGCCGGAGAGTTGCGCAGCCGCTCCAGGCGAATGGCCTCCTGCTTCTGCGGCGGCAATTTTTTTTGTGTAGCAAACAGCGGAATATCCTGCCAATATTGAACGAAGGCTTCTATTCCCTCCTGCTCGATCCTTTCCGCCAGCGCCTCATCCGATTGCTGGCGTTCTCTCCGTTCCTCCGCTGTCTTCAGCCCTGGAGAAGCGCTTTCCAGCAGTAAGGACTGCACAAGAGCGGGAAACAGAACAGCAATCGTTAAGGCCAGCCTTCCGCCCATGGAATAGCCAAGCACATGAAACTGGGAATGGCCCAGCTCTGCCATAATAGTTTTCATATCCTCAGCCACCAGCTCTATATTATACTCTCTTCTATCTGCTGGACAGCTGCTCTTGCCGTGGCCGATAATATCGACAGCTATGCACTGATAGCTCTCTTTTAAATGCTTCATCGTCTCTTTCCATGTTTCTGAGCTTCCCGTAAAGCCGTGCAGCAGCAGCAAGGGAGCGCCTTCTCCGTTGATTTCCACGTGATACCGGCGCTGCTGGATGCTTAGGTCCAAAACTGATCACCTGCCGTTAACTGGCTCACTTCCCGCGACACCTTTTCCCATAAACGGCGATGAACGATCACATTTTCAGCCCGGTCGGTGATCGCTTCTATGATCAAAGGCCCTTTTGCCGTTTCTGCTTTCGCCATGCTCTTATCCAGAGAATCTAGGTCTGCCACCTTTTCATAAGCAGCTCCGTACAGTTTAGCGGCATGGGCAAAATCCAGATCGGCTGGCGTTCCGAACAGCTGCTCAAAATGCTTTTCTTCCGAAGCTTGAGGCAAATAAGAGAAAATCCCGCCGCCGTTATTGTTCATCACAATAATCGTTATGTTCAAGTCATTTAACTTTGCGGCCAGCAAACCATTTAAATCATGGAAGAAAGAGAGATCTCCAATGATTAAATAAAGCGGAGGTACAACAGCTGCCGCTCCAAGCGCGCTGGACACTAAACCGTCAATGCCGTTCGCTCCCCGATTGGCCAGCAAGCGGATGCTCCGCTCATCTTCAAAAAAGAAAGAGTCCAGATCACGAATTGGCATACTGTTGCCGACAAATAAGGCTGATCCATCAGGAAGCCGCTTGAGCACTTCATAAAATAGCTTGCCTTCATCCAATTCTTCATGTTCTTCTATACTTTTCATCGCCGCTCTTGCCGTTTGATTGACCTGAATCCAGCTTTTCAACCAAGAGCTTTCTTCTCTTGGCTGATCAAGACAAGAGGAAAGAGCGCGGCAAAACGAGCTTTCATCAGCAGCCAGCATGTGGGTAGCTGCCCCAATCGGATCTCTCCAGCCTCCTCCGCTGTCAATGACGCAATGGATGGCTGCCGCATGCTTACTAATGAATTGCGTGAGCGCTTTAGAAACCGGCATGGCGCCAAAGCGAAGCACCACTTCAAATGATGCTTGTTGTTTAAGGGGCTCATTTCTTAAAAAAGCATCGTAACTATCTATAATGACAGGAGAATGAACGCCTCCGCTCCGCAAGCCTGACAGCGGGTCTGCCAATATGGGGTAGCCGAGCTTTTCAGCCAGTTCCACTACCGCTTTTTCAAACCCTTTCGATTGCTGTTCGCCGCAAACAATAATGCCTCTTGACTTGCCTTTTAAGCTGTCAGCCATTGTTTGTATTTCTTGTGGCGGAAGAACTTTCACGCCTTCTCCGAGATGAACGGATGGCAGCCCCTCTGTTTCAAGCCGATCAAACACTCCATCATAATCAGGAAGCAGCGGCTCACGAAAAGGAAAATTTAAATGTACGGGACCGGCTGGCGATTGCTGAGCTGCGTGCACTGCTTTAGCCGCCGCAATTCGCACGTAGCGAAGCATGCTTTCTTCAGCATCCGGCAGCGCCATTTCAGCAAACCATTTTACATGAGTTCCATATAACCGGTTTTGGTCAATCGTTTGCGGCGCTCCTGCGTCTCGCAGTTCATGCGGACGATCTGATGTCATGACAATCAGAGGAATCCGTGCATTTTTCGCTTCTGTCACTGCAGGCAGATAATTAGCTGCAGCTGTACCTGATGTACATAACAAAGCAGCCGGTTTGCCGGAAGCTTTAGCTAATCCAAGAGCAAAAAAAGCAGCCGAACGCTCATCTACTTGAATATATACTTTTATCTCCGGGTGTTCCGCTAATAAAAGCGCCATAGGAGTAGACCGCGAACCCGGACTAATCACGGCGCTTTCTACTCCTGCCCTTACAAGCCCATCAATGAAATGAGCATTATATAATGTTAAGTTTTCTCGGTTACTACTCATCAGCCATTTCTCCTAACGCCCGCAGCATGGGCCGAAACTTAATACGCGTTTCTGCCAGCTCGCTTTCTGCCTCTGAATCTGCTACAATTCCGCATCCGGCATACAAAAATGCTTGCTGCTTGCTCAATAAGCCTGAACGGATGGCAACAGCAAATTCACCATTTTTCCGGTAATCCATCCAACCAACGGGACCAGCATAAAATCCTCTATCCATTTCCTCTAGACGGCGGATCACCGGAAGCGCTTTGTCATTAGGTAGTCCGCCAAGCGCAGGTGTTGGATGAAGCCTTTCAACGAATTGCAAAATCGAACGGCCTTCATCTGTTATCCCGGTAACAGGCGTGTATAGGTGCTGAATATCTCTTACCTTCATTAGTCCCGGAGCTGACGGGATATTGACCGTATGGCATAAAGCCTCCATCTCTCGCTTAATCATTTGAACCACATACTCATGCTCTATGCGATTCTTCTCATCATCCAGCAATTCATTCCCGAGAGCGTCATCCTCCTCGTCAGTTCCGCCTCTTTTAATCGAGCCGGCAAGACAAGTAGACAAGGCGATGTCGTTTCGCTTGCGGACCAATCGTTCGGGAGACGCGCCGAGAAAGCAAGATTCCATCGCTTCCAACGAGAAAACAAAGCTGTCCGGCTGCTGCTTCATCAATCGTTCCAGCACGTTGTCCTGGTCGATTTCTTGATTAAAGCCAGCAATAATTTTTCTTGCAAGAACAACTTTTTTCAGCTCATCATCTGAGCGAATTTGTTTAACAGCTTCGTTCACTGCTTCCTTCCATTGCTCGGTGTTTTGCTCTTTTATATAAGCAAATTGCTTATGCTCGTCCGGCTGCTGCGCGCTCGCCTGTGTGAGCAGCCAGTCCTTTTTCGATTCCAGCTTATCTATGAGCGCCTCCAATTCATCAGAAGGGCAAATAACGTTCGTCGTTAAATAGCATTCTCCTTCATAGATCGTTAACATATATTCCGGCAAATAAAAAAAGGCAGAGGAAAATTTAGACCATTCTTCTTCCTGTTTTTGTTGGGGATCAAAAGAAAAGCCGCCAAATAAAACCGGCCCTACCCCATACGCATCGAAAGAGTTGTGAATAAATGAACATTTAATCATATCATTCCATTTCTCTTCCGTTTCTGCATAACGGGATCGATCTGTTTTTTCGTTGCGTATTGTATAAATATTGCCTAAGCCGACAATTTCCACTTCTCCGTCGCGATCTTTCCAAAAAAAGCGTTCCCCCGCATAAAGAGCTCGTCCGCTTTGGTAAAATTGCAAAGAATCTATCCAATCAATCTTTTCGACATAACTAAATAAAGTTGTTCGTTTATTATGTTGCTTTTCAAGAATAGACTGCACAAAGGCTTCTTTGATCGGCTGGCTTTTTATAGTAGACAATGAACTCTCCTCCATTGCACTTAAATCAATTATTCATTCTAGTCAAACCTATTTAAAGATACACCTCCAGAACTCTTCCTGTCAATCATTCCCCACTTTATTTACCGTCAATCGCATAAATAACAACCACGCTCTCTTCTTCATAAAATTTCTATCCATGTTTCAAATAAAAAAAGAAAGGAAATAAGAAGAATAAGTTCATTTCATCGATTAAAAGAGAAAGAAGGATGTGAAAGAGATGTTATCTAATCAACAACTGCGTTCATTAAAGAATGATTTGCTCATACAAAAAGAACAGCTTCTTCATCATACAGACAGGGAAGGAACAGAAAAAGAGGCGGGGAGCCAACAAGAGACAACAGGAGAGCTTTCTATGTACGATAATCACCCAGCGGACATAGCCACAGAGTTATATGAGAGAGAAAAAAATCAAGCATTAAGCGAACATCATGAAAGTGAATTAAAAAAGGTGGAAAGAGCACTAGAAAGAATGAACGACGGGAGGTACGGCAAATGTCTTGAATGCGGAAAGGATATTTCTTTTGATCGTCTTCAAGCGGTGCCTGCCTCTCTCTACTGCATAGAGCATACACCAGAAAGAACAATAGCTGCTGACCGTCCAGTTGAAGAGAAGATTCTTCAACCAGGCATCAATGGACGCTTTCAACACGAAGATGCAGAAATAAAAGATTACGGAGACAGCTTCCAAGAAGCAGCTAACTACGGAACCTCGGAAACGCCTTCTGACTTTATGGAAGGACAGAGAACGTACAATGATTTATATGAAGATATAGAAGAGACTGGCGAAGGAGTAACAGAAGACTACGAAAATTTCACCGCAACAGATGCGAAAGGAGAAAATAACGGATTTTATCGGTCTTCAAAAGAACAAAAATACGCAGAAGAATTAGAAGAAGAACAGATTGAATCGCCGTTAGGCGACATTCCTTACAAAGAAAAAGATAGTTACTTGAAGGACAAAAAATAACAGAAAGCCGCTTGCAGATAAGAACAAGCGGCTTTCTTCTTTATTATCATCGAACAAAAAAAGCTTCCATTTGCTTGGAAGCTTTTTTTATGACCCGTACGGGATTCGAACCCGTGTTACCGCCGTGAAAGGGCGGTGTCTTAACCGCTTGACCAACGGGCCTTATGGCGGAGAAGGAGGGATTTGAACCCTCGCGCCGCTTACGCGACCTACACCCTTAGCAGGGGCGCCTCTTCAGCCTCTTGAGTACTTCCCCAAAAATATGGCTCCGCAGGCAAGATTCGAACTTGCGACCGATCGGTTAACAGCCGATTGCTCTACCACTGAGCTACTGCGGAACGAAGTGGGCCTGAATGGACTTGAACCATCGACCTCACGCTTATCAGGCGTGCGCTCTAACCAGCTGAGCTACAGGCCCATTTAACATAAAATGGAGCGGGTGATGGGAATCGAACCCACGACATCAGCTTGGAAGGCTGAGGTTTTACCATTAAACTACACCCGCGAATATAAAAGGTGGCTCAGGACGGAATCGAACCGCCGACACATGGATTTTCAGTCCATTGCTCTACCGACTGAGCTACTGAGCCATCAAAAAATATGCGTTTGTAAACCTTCAATACTATGTATCAAATGGCGGTCCGGACGGGACTCGAACCCGCGACCTCCTGCGTGACAGGCAGGCATTCTAACCAACTGAACTACCGGACCAGATTGCGGGGACAGGATTTGAACCTGCGACCTTCGGGTTATGAGCCCGACGAGCTACCAGACTGCTCCACCCCGCGACAATAAGAGTATTCATCTTCCTAAAAATCAAATGGCGGAGGAAGAGGGATTCGAACCCCCGCGCGGTTTAACCCGCCTGTCGGTTTTCAAGACCGATCCCTTCAGCCAGACTTGGGTATTCCTCCGTTATGACTATTCAAATGGTGGACCTTGCAGGACTCGAACCTGCGACCGGACGGTTATGAGCCGTCTGCTCTAACCAACTGAGCTAAAGGTCCAAGTAAGTAGCGGCGGAGGGGATCGAACCCCCGACCTCACGGGTATGAACCGTACGCTCTAGCCAGCTGAGCTACACCGCCAAAATGAATAATAAACTATTGGTGGAGCCTAGCGGGATCGAACCGCTGACCTCCTGCGTGCAAAGCAGGCGCTCTCCCAGCTGAGCTAAGGCCCCAAATTATAGAGTGATTCATCAAATATCGGGAAGACAGGATTCGAACCTGCGACCCCTTGGTCCCAAACCAAGTGCTCTACCAAGCTGAGCTACTTCCCGGCTTGCTATATGTATGGCGCGCCCGAGAGGAGTCGAACCCCTAACCTTTTGATCCGTAGTCAAACGCTCTATCCAATTGAGCTACGGGCGCAAAGTGGTGCCGAGGACCGGAATCGAACCGGTACGGTAGTCACCTACCGCAGGATTTTAAGTCCTGTGCGTCTGCCAGTTCCGCCACCCCGGCATAGATGGAGCGGAAGACGGGATTCGAACCCGCGACCCCCACCTTGGCAAGGTGGTGTTCTACCACTGAACTACTTCCGCATAATGAAGTGCGGGTGAAG
>NZ_MWMM01000007.1:0-153868 GCF_002189605.1 Pseudobacillus badius | reverse complement strand
AAAGTCATCATTATATTTTTTGCCTGCAGGCTTACGTTCCATTTCGGACACATCCTCTCAAAATAATTGTAAGGACTTAATTAAACTGTGTCCATGAAACTATACTAACTCCAAGGACTATCAAGTCTATAAAGCTACTCCTTTATGACCGTTCTGTATTTGCTATTATAGGTGGTCTATTTATTTATAAAATAAACCTTTATAAACGTCTAAAAAGTAATTGACCTTTTCGTACAATAACGGTAACATACAACAACTTTATTAGTTAGGGGGTAATGTTTTGCATATTTCATTCGGTTATATTAGGGTATCGACAAAAGAGCAGAATTTGGATAGGCAGCTTGAAGCATTAAGATCTTATGTGACTGCCGAAAAATACATTTACAGTGATAAAGCAAGTGGAAAAGATATGGAACGGGAAGGGTTCCAAAATATGCTTAAAGCTATGCGAACTGGTGACACGCTTTATATTAAATCAATTGACCGATTAGGTCGGAATAAAGCTCAAATTAAAGATTATTTAGAAGTATTTAAGAAGAATGGTATTAGGGTGAAAATTTTAGATATGCCTACAACCATGCAAGACCATCCAGAAGGTCAAGAATGGGTATTAGATATGGTTAATTCTATTCTCATTGAAGTCTATACAACTTTAGCTCAACAAGAAAGGGAAACCTTACTTCAACGTCAATCTGAAGGAATTGCAGCGGCTAAAGCGAAGGGAAAACATTTAGGTAGGCCAGTATTAAAACTCCCAAAAGAATGGGCTAAATATTATATGCAGTGGAAGTCTCGAGAGATTAGAGCAGTAGAGTTCATGGAATTAGTGGATATGAAAAAGGCTACCTTCTATAAAAAAGTTAGGGAATATGAAGAATCATTATAGGGTTTCAGCAGTTATTAATAAAAAGGACAGTATTAAACTTGGTGATCTGGCTTTATAGTTCACTTAAAAGAGCAACGGTATTTTTGATGATTTTTAAAGGAGACGCATGTAATGGCAAATGACAAAGGGAAAGACTTAAGACTCTGGAATAGGGGTAACTATATCCTACCATTCTTATCAAGAAGCCAGAAACTAGCAAAGGATTTAATGAAAACGATTGGTGTGAAAGTAAGTATAATAGAATCGTTCGAAGTAGGAAAGGTGTTAAAGACAAATTGCAAAAATCCACTATCAATTACTCAAAAGGGCATTTCTGAAACAGACAAAGAGATAATACGGGATTTAAGTAAGAAAGGCCTTTTAGTCTATCATGTTTTGGAATCTTATATAATGCTTAATAAACAAACTGAAATACAATGTGAGTATGAAGTGTCTACATATGAAAACGTTGTTTCTACAAAAAATTATCTCTGTGTTCCAAAAGACATTTTTTCTGATGCAATGTCTTTTAGAGAAGATGTAGCTGATGAAGATAATAGAGAGTTAATTATTAAGGAATACATAGAGCAGGAAATATTTATGGCAAACCAAGGATATCTTTATGCTTATACAGTAAGAGGTGATAATGGTTCTGGAGATTTCTTTAATATTAGCATAAACGTTTTCAATGGGGAGGTAGTGAGGATAAGTTAAGAAATTAACCTGAAATCAGAAATTAGCACCTTACTTTTCAGACGATGATTATTCATCATCGTCTGAAAAGTAAGGTGCTTTTTTTATATACATATAATACAATCTCCACTGTAAAAGTAATGGTAAAAACATCCCTAAAACTTACAAGTAAGCGACGATATGATACTATTAAATTACGTATCTATATATATTGGAGGAACGAAATGTGAACAGTCAAACACATAATCAAATCGTAAGTTTTATATGGAGTATTGCAGATGATTGCCTTCGTGATGTTTATGTACGGGGTAAATATAGAGATGTTATTTTACCGATGACAGTAATTCGTCGTCTTGATGCAGTCCTTGAGCCTACAAAAGAGGCAGTATTACAGATGAAAGATGCATTGGATAAAGCAGAAGTTGTAAATCAAACAGCTGCACTTTGTAATGTAGCAGGACAAGCATTTTGTAATTCTTCACCTTTCACTCTAAAAGACCTTAAGTCGCGAGCTAAACAGCAACAACTTAAGGCTGATTTCATAGCATATTTGGATGGCTTCTCACCAAATGTGCAGGAAATTCTTGAAAAGTTTAAATTTAGAAACCAAATCGACACGATGGTTGAAGCTGACATTTTGGGTGCTGTTATTGAGAAGTTTGTAAGTCCTAAGATAAACCTGAGTCCTAACTCGATCTTAGACGATAACGGTGACATACAAATGCCAGGGCTTGATAATCATACGATGGGAGTAATCTTTGAGGAACTAATCCGTAAATTTAACGAAGAAAATAATGAAGAAGCAGGAGAGCACTTTACACCACGTGATGTAGTTGAGCTAATGGCAGATATTACGTTCTTACCAGTTGCAGATAAAATTAAAGATGCACCGTATCTTGTATACGATGGAGCTTGTGGAACGGGTGGCATGTTAACTATTGCAGATGAACGGTTACATCAATTGGCTAAGGAGCATAACAAAAGCATTACAACTTATTTATATGGACAAGAGATTAACCCGGAGACGTATGCGATAACTAAAGCTGATATGCTCATAAAGGGTGAGGCTATACAGGATGACCAAGTAGCCTATGGTTCTACACTATCTAATGATGGATTCCCAACTTATAATTTTGATTTTATGTTATCAAACCCACCATACGGTAAGAGCTGGAAAACAGACTTAGAGCGTCTCGGGGGAAAATCAGGTATCAATGATACTCGATTTATTGTTTCTCATGCTAGAGAACCGGAATTTAAGATGATTCCACGCTCGAGCGATGGACAGATGTTATTCTTGGCAAACAAAATAAGCAAAATGAAACATGATACAGAACTTGGCAGTCGGATTGTAGAAGTTCATAACGGTTCCTCATTATTTACAGGCGACGCAGGTCAAGGTGAAAGTAATCTTAGAAGATATATTATTGAAAACGATTGGCTTGAAGCAATTATCGCATTACCTGAAAATATGTTTTACAATACAGGCATTGCAACTTATATCTGGATAGTCACTAATAGAAAAGCATCGCATAGAAGAGGTAAGGTTCAATTAATTGATGCAACAAATCTTAAGAGTCCTCTGAGGAAGAATTTAGGTAACAAGAACTGTGAATTTACGCCTGAAATTCGAAAACAGATTTCGGATATGCTCATTAATTTTGAACAAAATAAACAGTCTAAGATATTTGATAACGAAGAATTTGGCTATTATAAGATTACAGTTGAAAGACCACTGCGTTTAAGTATAAATCTAACAAAAGAAAATTTAGAGGACTTTGTAAAGGTCTGTGAACAGCAAAAAGAACAAGCTTTAGTACCGGTTATTTATACAGTAGCTGAAAAATTCCAATACACAACGATTAATGACTTTAACTTGTTCGTAAAAGAATTAAATAAGATAGCAGCGGAATTAAATATAAAACTCCCGGCTAAAAGGTTAAACTTGATAAAAAATTGTCTTGCTCAAATTGATGAAAATGCAGAAAAGGTAATCAAAAAAGTACACAAGCATGGGAAAGTAGAAGCAAATCCTCTATACGGTTTATTCAATACAACTATTGATGGTAAACAATATATTGTGGAATATGAAGCTGATAGCAATTTGAGAGACACAGAGCAAATACTTTTACTTCATAAAGGTGGTATTGAGCAATTCTTTATAGATGAAGTATTATCTTTTGCGCCAGATGCATGGATTGACGAAAGTAAAACACTGATAGGTTATGAGATTAACTTTTCAAGATATTTTTACAAACCAGTGCAACTTCGTACACTTGAAGAAATTAAAGCAGATATTTATGAACTTGAGATCGAAACTGAAGGGTTATTAGAGCAGATAATTGGGAGGAGAGAGTCATGATAGAGAACTTTTCCTCTTATTTAAAGTATAAAGATTCTGGTTATATTTGTTTTGGAAATATTCCTGAACACTGGAAAGTACTTAGGAATGGACGAATCTTCTTCCAACGCAATCAGACAGGATTTCCTGATTTACCAATTTTAGAGGTGTCTCTAAAAACAGGAGTTCGTGTGAGGAATTTTGAAGATTCGAAGCGAAAACAAGTTTTGAGTGACCGTGAAAAATATAAGCGTGTGGCCAAGGGAGATATTGCATACAACATGATGAGGATGTGGCAAGGAGCCGTCGGAGTTGCTCCTGTCGATGGGTTGGTTAGTCCAGCATATGTAGTTGCGAGTCCATTGCTAGAAGTGGATAGTCGCTATTATTCATACCTGTTTCGAACTCAAATTTATATGGATGAGGTAAATAAATATTCACATGGGATCGTAGCAGACCGTAACAGGTTATATTGGGATGAATTTAAACAAATACCATCATTAATCCCACCTCTTGAAGAGCAAAATCAAATTGTAAAATATTTAGACTTTCAGCTTGCAATGATAAGTAAGTTTATTAAGGCAAAGAAAAACTTAATTATTAAATTGAAAGAAAAAAAGCAAGTAGTTATAAATGAGGCGGTAACAAAAGGGATAAATCCGAATGTGAAAATGAAGTCCAGCAGAATAAACTGGGTTGGAGATATTCCGGAGCATTGGGAAGTAACTCGAAACAAAAATCTCCTAGGGTTAAGAAAAGAAACTGTAGGGGATAAGCATCATGAATACACTCTTTTATCCCTGACAACAAATGGTATAATTTCTCGAGATATGGAGAACGGAAAGGGGAAGTTTCCTACAGATTTTTCATCATACCAAACGGTGCGAATTAATGATATTGTGTTCTGTCTTTTTGATATCGATGAAACTCCACGTACTGTGGGTTTGTCGGATTTACACGGAATGATAACGGGTGCTTACAATGTATTTAAGATAAAAAATATAAACAGAGAATATTTATATTATTATTACCTATCATTAGACCAGAGAAAAGCCTTGAAACCACTTTACACTGGTTTACGAAAAGTCATCACAACAGATGTATTTTTACGAGCAAAAGTACCGCAGCCTCCTATAGAAGAACAAATCAATATAGTTAATTATATTAAAGAGAATATCTCAATTATTGATAATATAATATCTACTACTCAAAGGCAGATAGAATTAATAGAAGAATACCGTAATCGTCTTATTTCCGATGTTGTTACGGGCAAGATAGATGTAAGAGACATTCAGTTTAAGGGGATTTTAGAAGATGTAGAGATTGATGATAACGATGAAGAAGATTTGATTGATGATAGAGAAGTTGTAGATAGCGAGGAGTGTGAGGTGTAATGCCATCAAACACCAAAGAATCAGGACTTGAAACGCTCATTGTAGAACATCTTGTTAATCATAATGGGTATGAGCAAGGGACAAACAGTGACTACAACAAAGATTATGCAATAGATGAAACTCGTTTATTCAAGTTTTTACAGGATACTCAATCAGAACAACTTGAAAAATTAGGAGTATTTAAAAGTAATGTAAACAAGACTAAGTTTTTAAATCGTTTACAAGGAGAAATTACTAAAAATGGTATCATTGATGTTTTGAGAAGGGGTATTAAAGTTTATCCTGTCACACTTGATTTATTTTATCTTACACCATCTCAGAAAAATGCCAATGCGAAAGAGTTGTATAACAAAAATATATTCAGTGTAACAAGACAACTGATGTATTCAAGAGATAATACAAAGCTTGCTCTTGATTTTGTTATTTTCATTAACGGTCTGCCAATCATTACTTGTGAGTTGAAAAATAGATTAACTAAACAAAATGTTGATGATGCAGTATACCAATACAAAACAGACCGAGACCCTAGAGAACTACTTTTTAATTTTAGTAGATGCATGGTTCACTTTGCGGTAGATGATAATGAAGTTAAGATGTGCACAAAACTTGATGGCAAAAAGTCTTGGTTCCTTCCGTTTAACAAAGGCTATAACGATGGAGCTGGAAATCCTCCTAATCCAGATGGAATAAAAACGGACTATCTTTGGAAGAAGATATTAGTAAAAGATGAGCTGGCTAATATAATAGAAAACTATGCACAAATAGTCGAAGAGAAAGACAATGAAACGAAGAAGGTAAAAAAGACACAAATTTTCCCTCGTTATCATCAGCTTTCAGGGGTAGAGTCTATTTTAGCCGATGCTAGCGAAAAAGGTGCTGGTCAAAAGTACCTTATCCAACACAGTGCAGGTAGTGGGAAATCAAACTCTATTGCATGGCTTGCTCATCAGCTTGTTTCTCTAACTAAAGGTGGAAAAAACATTTTTGATTCTGTTATTGTCGTTACCGATAGGATTAATCTAGATAAGCAGATTAAGAATACGATTAAAAGTTTTATGCAAGTGTCTAACACAGTAGGTCATGCTGAAAGCTCTGGAGATCTTAAAAGGCTTCTTCAAGATGGGAAGAAAATAATCATTACAATTGTTCATAAATTCCCTTTCATCCTTGAGGATATTGGAAATCAGCATAGAAAAAATAACTTTGCCATTATCATTGACGAAGCTCACTCGAGCCAAAGTGGTAATATGTCTGCGAAGATGAATATGGCTTTATCTGATAAATATGAGGATAGCGATGAGGAAACTATCGAGGATAAGATAGTAAAAATCTTAGAGGGTAGAAAGATGCTCACGAATGCGAGTTATTTTGCATTTACTGCCACACCTAAAAATAAAACATTAGAAATGTTTGGTGTTCCTTATCCAGCTGATGGCAAGATAAAACACAGACCGTTCCACATTTACACTATGAAGCAAGCAACTCAAGAAGGGTTTATCATTGATGTCCTTAAAGATTATACACCGATTAAGAGTTACTATAAGATTGCTAAAATAGTAGAAGATGACCCTATGTTCGATAAGAAAAAGGCTCAGAAAAAGTTGAGAAAATATGTAGAGTCGAACGAAAAGGCAATTGAATTGAAATCAGAAATCATGGTTGATCATTTCCACGACCAAGTTTTTGCAAAGGGCAAAATTGGTGGTCAAGCGCGTGCAATGGTTGTTACAAGTAGCATTGAGAGGGCAATACAATATTATTATTCGATTTCAGCCTATTTAGAAAAGAGAAAGAGTCAATTTAAAGCTATTGTTGCATTTTCTGGGGAAAAGGAATTTGGAGGTAAAAAACTAACTGAGAGTTCTATTAATGGATTCCCTAGCAATGAAATTGAGAAGAAATTCAAAAAAGACCCTTATAGAATTTTGGTCGTTGCCAATAAGTTTCAAACGGGCTATGATGAACCACTTCTCCATACAATGTATGTGGATAAAGTATTAACAGATATTAAGGCGGTTCAGACTTTATCGAGATTGAATAGAGCACATCCACAAAAATATGATACCTTTGTTTTAGACTTCGCTAATGAAACAGACATTATAAAAGAAGCCTTTTCAAAATATTATAAGACTACCGTTCTTTCTGATGAAACAGACCCAGATAAACTTAATGATTTAGAAAGCGATATTAGAGGGTATCATGTGTTTACTGATTATCATATAGACACGATGGTGGAACTGTATCTCAATGGAGCTGAACGAGATAAGCTAGACCCTATATTGGATGTTTGTGCTAAAAACTATGAAGATGAGTTAGATGAGGATGAACAAGTAGATTTTAAGAGTAAGGCAAAAGCATTTACACGAACTTACGGTTTTTTAGCATCAATATTGCCTTATGGTAATGCTGAGTGGGAAAAACTATCTATATTCTTAAATCTCTTGATACCAAAACTTCCTGCACCGAAGGAAGAGGACTTATCAAAAGGTATTCTTGAAGCAATCGATTTGGATAGTTATAGAGCTGAGGCTCAAACAAAAATGTCTATTGTATTAGAAGATTCACCGTATTACGAAATAGACCCTGTTCCAACAACTGCTGGTGGTGGAAAGGCTGATCCAGAACTTGATTTACTTAGTAATATATTATCAAGTTTCCATGACCTTTTTGGAAATGTACCCTGGAAGGACGAAGACCAAGTTAAAAAGCATATTGCATCCATTCCTGAAGTTGTAGCAAAGGATAAAGATTATCAAAATGCCATGAAAAACTCTGACAAACAAAATGCCAAAATAGAAAGTCAAAAAGCATTAAATAAAGCTGTAATAAATCTAATGTCAGATAACATGGAAATCTTTAAGCAATATAACGATAATGACTCGTTTAAGAAGTGGCTCTCAGATATGGTGTTTAATGTTACCTACAATACAGACGGTGAAGTATTTACGGGGAATCCTGAGATAGAATAACCATCAGGGTGTGATTTCAATTATTGAGTAAAGGGTGAAATTTCGTGGCAGACATTAAATTTGAAATTGTTGAAACCATTGGTATTCTTTCAGAATCTGCAAAGGGTTGGAAAAAAGAACTTAACCTAATTAGTTGGAACGGTCGTGAACCAAAGTATGACCTTCGTGAATGGTCAGATAATCATGAAAAAATGGGAAAAGGCGTAACTTTATCAAAAGAGGAAGTAGCAAGTTTAAAAAGTTTATTAGATAGCATTGAGTAAATGTAATCGCTTTTGAGGTTGTAAAATAAAAGCACCTATTCCGATAGTCAGGACTATTTAATAGTCAACTAAAGGAATGGGTGCGTTTTTTTATTTTTAGGCAGGCATGCTTATTATGGAGTGAAATAATCGAACCTATTCAATTTAATAGCTTATCAGAAAGCAGTTTTAGTAGAAAAGTTGATTTTACACAAATTTTACACATGACCATCACAAAGTATTGATAAATCTAGGGTTTGACCGTTATTTCGACCCTGACCACCGGTATCTATAACGTTGATATAACGGCATTGAAAGACGCTTACTATCGTTAGTAGGCGTCTTTTTTGCGTACGATCCTACATTAAATGGTCGTGCGCCTATTTAATGATCGTTAAATGCTCATAAATATAACGGGTTATTTTCTTCATCGAAACTATGAACTTCAATTATCTTAATATTAAACTTATAATTAGTTAGAGATAGCTTGAACATCATTCTATTGTAGAGAGGGATAGGTGTGTATTTATACCACATAGTATTTGAACAAGATGATGATAGATATGCAGATCCGCAAATAGCTTTAAATAAAGGGTTGAGCAAGAATACAGCAGCAAGATTTTATTCGAATGGCGGTCGTTTGTTTCCAGAGTTAACGACTCTCACCAGACCTTCAAATGCCGAACAATGGATTGACTTTAGTATGGCATTTGGTGCTGACTTTGACCCTATCTCCAAACATTATCTAAAGTTCCCGATGGTTACTAAAAAGGTTTTAGTTTTTAATCGAGAAATATCAAGTGATTTATTTGCTTATGTAGAAGATGAGTATATGAAAGGGGAGACTGGTGAAGAAGGTTACTTTACTAAAGGACTCCCTTCTAAAGAAGATCTAATGAAACAATATTGGGAAAGTATGATGGTGGCAGACGAATATTTAAAACGAAAACCTTATAAGCATCCTGAAATTTTGGTTTTTGAAACAATAGAAAAACATTTTCTTGAGTATATATAGTAATTATGATTTTTTAAAATCTCTTTTGGGGTATCATAGTTGTGCCTAAAATGCCAGCTGATCCATTATTAAAAGCCATGGAGGAAATAGACAATGGAGAACGCATTAAGCTTTAAAAGTATTAGCTGTGAGACATTTGGGAAGGAAACAGCTATCTACTGAGGAAATAACGATGTTAAATGAGGAAGATATGTATTAAGTGGGAGGGGCAGTCTATACTAGCCCTTCGTCCTTAAAGTAATCTATACCCATGTGTAAAGGCACTATCTAGTTCTTTAGCGATTAACTATTAGAACAATTTAAGGTCGCTGAGTAACAACAAACAAACTGAAAAATCCCGCAGACAGGAGCAGCCCAGTAGCTGCTCCTGTGCGGGATTATTCGATGACTTCTTTAATTTGTTTGACGTAAAAAAAGCGGACGATAAGATAATAGATGATTTGGATCACAAGAAAGCTTGTCAGCACCATAGCCGATTCTCTGACTAGATTATAACTGAACATCCTTGAGAGGGAGGTCAGGGCAACGGCGCCGTGAATAAGGGCTACGGCCATCGGTGCGAAGAAAAGCAAGGCCGTCTGGCGATTGACGATTTTCTTCATTTCTGGCACGGTTAAGCCCATTTTGGCGATCGCTTGGAACTTTGTTTTATCTTCAGACAGGTCAGTGAAAAGGCGGAAATACAGAAAGCTTCCGGCTGATACGAAAAAGACAATGCCAATAAATAGTCCAATAAAGAGAATAGGACCGTATCCTTTTTCAATTTCATAAAGAACGAAATCTGTGGAAAAGAAAGCCCCTGGTTCATAGTGTTCCTGCAAAAGTTCTCCAGTTTTGCGCAGCTGCTCCGGTTTATTCTTTTCCGATGCAATCCAGACAAAATGATGTTTTACTTTTAGCGGCTTCGGCAGCTTCTTGTATGTTTCTTCGGCGACAATCATGTAGCTGTCAACGTTTGGATAGGCATCAGCTTCCACCTGGCGGCTTGGCTTAACGGCTTTTCCATCAGTGAGTGCGATGGATTGCTGCAGCCATTTATCCGCATGATCATTTTGATCAAGGTTTGCTATGCTTTGTTTAGCGATTACCGCTTCTCCAGCTTGAAGATCCAGCTGCTTTTTGCCAAGGAGTTTGGCCGCCTTGTTGTAGTCTTTGGCGTTGAGAACGAGAATGCCGTCAGGCTTGTCAGCAAAAGGAAGGTACATCTCTGTCATGTCCAGCTGCTTTGCATCAATTCCATTTTGAGCAATGGTATTTTTCGCATATTGTACGTTTTTTTGAATGTTTTCTGTCTGATCATAAGGGTGATAACTGTACGTAAACGGATTGGCCTGAACGATAGCCTTTGTCAAATATGAATGTGTTCCATACAAGGCGCCGATTGCACTGAAAGCAACTGTTGAAATAATAGCTACCATGAAAAAGGAACGGGCATTATCCTTCATCCGGAAAGCCAAGTCTGAAAATAAGATCATATTCGTGTTGCGCCAGAAAAGGGACTCATTGCGCTTTAAACGGCGAATGATAAAGACATTTAATTGGCTGAATAACAGATAAGTCCCGATAATAACGACCACGATAACGGGCACCATGGCAACGATGACGCTCATCCCTTTAACATAAAGTGCTGTCCCATATCCGCCCAGCAGTAAAAGCACAGCCAGGATAGACAGAAGCATTGAAGCTTTCGGTTCATCTTTCGGCTTCTTATCTCCTTTAATCAAGTCCACCAGCTTGCGTGTGCGTAAAATGAAGGAGACAAACAATGAGATAAATAAAAATAACAGGATAAATGAAACAAACGTAATAAGCACGGCTGAAAGCGGCCAGTAAAAATGAAGACTCTCTTCAAAAATAAGAACATTTTCAGCCAGAAGAAGAATGAGCTTAGCGAAGACCAGCCCGAGCAAAATGCCGCTGATCGTAGCGAATAGCCCGATCACCATGTTTTCCATGAACACCATCAACCGGATTTGCTGGGTGCTCATGCCCTGTATCATCAGTAACCCAAATTCCTTTTTTCGTGATTGCAAAAAAGCACTCATTGAATATAAAACGAAAAAGAAGGAAAAGACATAGATAATTCCGCCGGCTACAGTTAGACCAAACATTACATGTTTATTCATGTCACTATTCTGAAACGACGGGTGAAAAGCAAAAATGGCAAAGGTAAAGAACACCATAACCGTGAACAGACTGCTTAGAAAATAAGCAGCGTAAAGACGCTTATTGCGGAAGACATTGTTAAAGGCGAACTGACGAAAAGTCATGATCGTTCCCCCCCAGCAAGGAAAGTGTATCAATGATTTGCTGGAAAAAGCCTTTTTGGCTGTCTCCGCGATAAATCTCAGAATAAAGCTTGCCGTCACGGATGAAAACTACGCGGTCCGCATAGCTTGCCGCCTGTGCTTCATGCGTAACAAGAAGCGTCGTCATCTTGTCGTTTTTATTTAATGCGGCGAGCAGCTCCATCACATCTTTAGATGACTTGGAATCGAGGTTTCCTGTCGGTTCATCGGCAAGTAAAAGCTTTGGATGATGGATAATAGCCCGGGCAACAGCTGCCCGCTGCGCTTGTCCTCCTGAAATCTCGAAGGTGCGTTTGCTCATAATGCCTGCAATGCCCAGCTTCTCAGCTACAGCTCTTGCTTTTTCTTTCATTTCTTTCACATTTTTTCCATCGAGCGTAAGGGGAAGGACGATATTCTCTTCCACTGTTAACGTATGAAGGAGGTTAAAATCTTGAAATACAAAGCCAAGCTCACGCCGCCGGAACTTCGCCAGATCATTTTTCTTTAACCGGTGCGGATTTTGCCCGCCAATGGTGATTTCTCCGGTTGTTGGCTCATCAATCGTTGCCACCATATTTAATAATGTTGTTTTTCCGCTTCCGGAGGGGCCCATAATGGCGACAAATTCTCCATCCTCTATAGACAAATCAATATCAGTCAGAGCGCGGTAAGCTACTTTCCCTTCATAAACCTTTCCGACTCTTTTCACTTCAAGCATATGCTTTCTCCTCTCTCGTTTGTATTGATGCCAGTGTAGCGCATAGTGCCAAAGGCGTGCTATAGACTTTTCTTTCACTTTTCTTACATCGATGTAAGGTTTTGCGAAAGAGGAAACACGAGTCGGAACATCGATCCTTTTCCGACTTCCGATTCTACTTCCAGCCTGTGTCCGAGATAATGGCATACCTCATGTACAAGATACAGCCCCATTCCAGTTGATTCTCTGTATTTGCGCCCGTTCGCACCGGTAAAAAATTTATGGAAAATCCGCTTTCGATCCTCCGGCGGAATGCCAATGCCCCAATCTTGTATTTCAAGTATGGCTGCCCCCTCTCTTTCATAAAGAGAAATTTCAACAGAGGAGCTTTTCCCGGATGAATACTTGACGGCGTTTTGCACAAGCTGTTCAAGGATAAAAACCAGCCACTTCTCATCAGACTCCACCATGATGCCGGGCCGTTGCTCCCTGAATCGGGGATAGACACGGTTCCGAATATAGAAGCGCTTGTTTTCTGAGTTGACGGCCTGTACGGTCTGTGCAAGTGCCACCGGCTTGATTTGAAAGTCTTGATTAATTGTCCGCAAGCGTGCATTATAAAGAACCGTATTCAGACTGTGGCGCATTCTCTCTGTTTCTTCCCGGATATTTGAAGAGTCAGGCTCATCAAGATTTTGGGCGGTCAGTTCAATAACAGAAAGCGGCGTTTTCATTTGATGTACCCAGCGGTCCATAAATTCAAGCTGTTCCTCCTGCCGCTTTTCAGCTTGCTGTAAAGTTGCCATATAAAGCTGATACTGTGATTTCAACAGGGTATCTAATGCCAGCGCTGCAGGAGAAGATCCGGTTTTTTCCAAGGCTTCATCAGGAGAGGAAAGGCCGTTTTGCAGCTTTTTATAAAACAGGTGGCGGGTTATAGCTTGATAGAATAGATAAAGCACCAGGAAAAACAGGCTTAAAAAAAGGGCATACAGTAAAGCAGAAAAATGATGATAGCCATCTAGCCACAAAATAAGGGAGATGCTAGAAAATTGGATGAGCTGGAGCGTGATTAATAGTAAGTGTTCGCGAAAAAACAGCTTCATTCTTTTCCAGACCTCCATGTGACGTTCAACAGGTAGCCGGTGCCGCGTACAGTTTCGATTGCCTGTTCAATTCCAAGCTCTTGCAGTTTTTTGCGCACCCGTGTGATATTCACGTTTAATGTGTTTTCATCCACCCATGCCTGGTCATCCCATAACCTCTCCAGTAAATCCTCTCTCCCTGCTACCCGCGGATAACGGTCGATCAAGTGTTCAAGAATATCTGTTTCTTTTTTCGTCAGGCGAAGCTCCTGACCGGCAAAATGCAATTCAAGCCTCTCGGGATAAAGGCTTAGCCCTTTTAATTCCAATATCTGTTCCTGATGTTTAGCGGAATAGGCGCCGTAAGCCCGGCGCAGCTGGCTGCGGATCTTAGCCATGACGATATCCGCATGAAATGGCTTAGTAATGAAATCATCGCCCCCATTTTCTAAAGCCATGACCTGATCCATTTCTCCTGTTCGTGCCGAGATGAAAATGATTGGACAAATAGACACGAGCCGGATCTGCCGGCACCAATAATAGCCATCGAATTTAGGCAAATTAATATCCAGTAAGACGAGATCGGGTTTTTCTTTATGAAACTGTTCGATAATGCGGTCAAAGTCGTTTGCGATGACGGCTTGAAGTCCGTATTTTTCAATAAAGGTTTTTAAATGATGTGCAATTTTAGGGTCATCCTCTATAATCAAAATGGTTTCCATTCCATTCTCTCCTTCATCAACCGGTCTGTTTCTTCTATACGCGGCGAATGTTTTCATTTTCCCAGTTGTTGTCAAGATTGATTATAACATGAAGCTTTTGTACACAAAGAAGCATCGAATGTAAGAGGAGAAGAGGTAGGTCAAAGGCGAGTGGATCGAACAAATAGAAACTGAGCAGGCTGGAAGTAGTTTGGAATAAAAGCAATGCATTTGAATGAAGGGCGAAGGTTTCTCGCTGATCATCAAATGAGGCAGGCTTCAGCTGGATAAGCCGCTAAGGATCACGGAGATGCAGGGGGATGATCATGGGGAAATTGTGCCGCCGTTTTTCCTGAAATAAAGGTGAAGGATAAACCGTCAGGATAACAGAATAAATGCTGGAATATATCGTTTAAGGAGTGGTGTGGCCATGATGGATGAAGAAACAGTTATTTCGATGATTAGAAGAGACCCATGGATGATGGAAATATTAACAGCCGCAAAAACGCTGGATTTGCCTGATTGGTGGATATGCGCCGGATTTGTTCGTTCAAAGATCTGGGATACCCTCCATCATTTCACTGAAAGAACTGCTATTCCAGATGTCGATGTCATTTATTTTGATCCGGCAACGATGGATAAACTGGAGGAAAAGAAGTTTGAAGAAAGACTTAATTGCCTTCTTCCCGATATTCCGTGGTCCGTAAAGAACGAAGCTAGAATGCACGTCAAAAGCCAGATGCCTGCTTATTCTTCCGCAGTTGACGCTATTTCTAAATTTCCGGAAACGGCCACGGCTTTAGGCGTGAAATTGGATGAGGCAAACAACATACTGTTAACAGCTCCCTATGGAATTAGCGATGCCATCCATTTAAAGGTGAAGCCCACTCCTTTTTTTAAGAACAAGGAACGAATGGACATTTACAAGCAGCGCATCCTTAAAAAGGATTGGCGATCAACGTGGGAGAATTTAACTGTTTATGATGATTGAATCAAGCGTGTCATAGGCCGTTTGTTAAAGAAGAAGGCATGGTGAAGCGCCTGTGGAACGATTTTGCTATTTATGTTAATATATAGAAATGAATAACTGTTCAGCAGATTAGCAGCATGGATAGGGGTAGATGGAGGGACTGCAATGAATGTTAAAAAGCTCGTTCTTGTTTTTTGTCTAGTTGCAGCCGTTGCGGCCGGGGCAATTGGGACGGCCTTTGTGATTATTACGTCGAGCGATCAGTCACAAGCAAAAGAGGCTAAAAAGCTGGCAAGCAAGCCGGTAAAGTTTGATAAAAAACAAATTGAAATCGGCGGTGAAAAGAGCGACCGGCTTCCTAAGCTGATTGACGGAAATGAGCCGCAGGTAACAACCGTTATGCATAAGATGACCCATCAAAAGGTACTCGCCCGTGAAAAATGGGGAGCGATTGAGATGACTCCAGAAAATATTAAAATAGTAAAAGAGCATGTGCTGGCCAATCACTTTAAGTCGGAAAAGTTCTTTCTGGAGATCCTCAGTCGCTGGGAAGCCGGAGATTTTACCCAAGTGGATAAGGATCATAATGACTTGTGGGAAGCGCAGGATGGGAATATTGGCGAGGCAAAGGGAATCATGACAGAAGAGCAGGAGCAGATGTTTATTGAGGAAAATTTCAGGTAGTCTAAGCCGATGCTTTGCAAGGCTTATGATAGAGAAAAAATGAACATCCTCTTGAATTCGACAATATTTTTTTATATAATGAAATACATGTTGTGAATCACACATTCTCTTGCGGGTGTAGTTTAATGGTAAAACCTCAGCCTTCCAAGCTGATGTCGTGGGTTCGATTCCCATCACCCGCTCTCTATTATATTGTTATTAACGCAATGTTTTATTCCTTGCTGGATAAGATGTTGCGTTTTTTAATTTTCGGATCGGATGACAACATACGGGCGGCCGTTTTAGGGTGCTGCTTCTTTGCTTAGGAAAGAAGCATGAAAGACGAAGAGGCTGTTTTTATAGATATATTTGACTCATGTATTTCTTGAAGGGAGGGAGAGCCATGGATTACAGAGCATTAAAACAGGAAATCATTGAGTACAGCCGGGAAATCGGCATAGATAAAATTGGCTTTGCTTCTGCGGCTCCTTTTACTGAATTGAAAGACCGGCTTCTGCGCCAGCAGGCGCTGGATTATCAATCGGGATTTGAAGAGAAAGATATCAATAAGCGGGTTGAGCCCTCCAGAATTTTTGATGAACCCCGTTCCATTATTGCGATTGCACTAGCATACCCTTCTAAGATGAGAGAATCTGTGAAAGGCAAGCAAGGCGCAAGACGAGGGATTTTCTGCCGGGCTTCCTGGGGAGAGGATTATCATACAGTTTTGCGTGATCGTTTAAGTAAACTAGAGGCCTTCATCGCGGCAAAAGCGCCAGAAGCCCGTTTTCGCTCGATGGTGGATACAGGGGAGCTTTCTGATCGGGCTGTTGCTGAACGTGCCGGGATTGGCTGGAGCGGCAAAAATACGTCGATTATCACTCCCGAATTTGGCTCTTACGTTTATTTAGGGGAAATGATCACTAACTTGCCGCTGGAGCCGGATAAGCCGATTGAAAACCGCTGCGGCACGTGCACAAAATGTCTGGATGCTTGTCCAACCGGTGCTCTTGTGCAAGGAGGGCAGTTGAATGCGAAGCGCTGCATTGCCTTCTTAACACAAACAAAGGATTTCATGCCGGCGGAATTTCGCGACAAGCTGGGGAATCGCCTGTATGGCTGCGACACCTGCCAAACCGTGTGCCCCGAAAACAAAGGAATCGACTTTCATCTGCATGAGGAAATGGAGCCGGACCCAGAGGCAGTGAAACCGCTTCTTGAGCCGTTGGTCAGCATAAGCAATAAAGAGTTCAAGCAAACCTTCGGCTCCATGTCGGGCTCCTGGAGAGGGAAAAAGCCGATTCAACGCAATGCCATTATTGCACTCGCTCATTTTAAAGAGGAGAGCGCGCTGTCTTCTTTAATTGATGTACTCTTTCATGACGTTCGCCCGGTTTTGAGAGGGACCGCCGCTTGGGCTATTGCCAAAATTGGCGGGGAAAAAGCCCGGGAGGCACTTATTTTGGCGAAAGAGAAAGAAAGTGATCCTGCGGTGAAGGAAGAGATCGAGAAAGGGATCAGCCTACTGAACTAACATGAACAAGGAAGGTCTTGAATAGATATAGAAAAAAAGAACTGTTCAGGAGGACTTTTTCATGTGCGAAGAACTTCGGCAGGAAATAGAGCGGCGTTTGCAGTCGCTCGTTGAAGGCAAGGCGGACAACGATCAGAAGCTGTTAAGGAAAAAAGCGCTGCTTGAGTCTAGAGGAAGCCGAATTCTCAAGGCAAAAGCGTTCGGCAACATTCTTTCCAACGAAGGAGAATGGACACGCTATCGCGTGCATTTCAAATATTTGATTCAGCAGGACAGCTATATTTACTTGGAAGAGGAAGTTGAGGAACGGACGGCCCGGATAGCCAATCAGGCGCTGATGGAAGATAAGGAGGCAGAGCCCCAGCTTATTCTGTCTGCAAATATGAAGGAGCTAGCCGAGTTCCCGGATGTTTTTGAGGGAAGGGGCGCCTTTCAGTATGACCGTCTGAAAGCTGTTCAATATGCCGAGCGCTGGTGGAACAGCTATAACCCGGCTTACCGGCAGTTTAGCGTAGACTGCACCAACTACATTTCTCAATGCCTCCATGCCGGGGGAGCGCCGATGACCGGTTACCCGGATAGAAGCCGCGGCTGGTGGGTCAGAAGCAATAATTGGAGCTATAGCTGGACGGTGGCACATGCCTTCCGCTGGTTTTTATCTTCGTCGAAAAGCGGGATGCAAACCTGCGAGGTGAGTGAACCAGAGCGGCTGCAGCCGGGAGATGTGATTTGCTATGACTTTCAAGGGGACGGGCGATTTGATCATTCAACCATCGTCACGGCCAAAGACAGCCGCGGCATGCCGCTTGTGAACGCCCATACGACCAACAGCCGCATGCGTTACTGGAGCTACGAAGATTCAACCGCTTATACGCCAGGCATTCAGTATAAGTTCTTTCAGATCAAAGATGGTTCTTCTTAAGCGTTTTCGCTATGATATAATAAATAGGTTACAGTTTAAATATGAGGTGAATAATTTTGTCTATTAACGTAGTACTTTACCAGCCTGAAATTCCGGCCAATACCGGAAATATTGCCAGAACATGCGCAGCTACCGACACAGTGCTTCATTTAATTCGCCCGCTTGGTTTTTCGACAGACGATAAAATGTTGCGCCGGGCAGGCTTGGATTATTGGCAGTTTGTAGAAGTTGTTTATTATGATTCCCTAGAGGAGTTTTATGAGAAGAATGCAGGTGGAGAATATTATTACTTAACCAAATTTGGCGAAAATAACTATGCCAATTTTGACTATAGCGATCCCGGGAAAAATCATTTCTTTATCTTCGGAAGAGAAACGACAGGATTGCCGAAAGAGATTATTAATGAAAATAAAGACCGTTGTTTGCGTATTCCGATGAATGGAAATGTAAGATCGTTAAATTTATCCAATACAGCGGCCATTTTGGTCTACGAAGCTCTGCGCCAGCAGAACTTCTTGAAATTATCTTAAGAAAAAAGCACTGCAGCCCGGCTGCAGTGCTTTTTTTGTGTTTATTAGGCACCTGGTTTATCTTCGTATCCAGCAGTGAAGATTGCGGCAAGGAAGGCAACGATCACGCCTAAAATGAGTAATAGATTCATTTTTCGTACCCCTTTCTTAAGAAGTCTTTTCCTGCACACTATTTTTATTATAGCTGAAAGCACCTGCAAAGAAAACGCCAACTTCTTTCAAATTAAGGACAATCTATGATTCCGCTTTTTCATTAGCATGTTAAGAGATGTACGGGCATAGGATTTAGTAATCGTTCTCTAATTACGCAAAAGCGGGAGGTCTATATGGATATCTTAAAAAAAGTCGAACAATACCGTGAAGAAGAAGAAAAATTAAAGTGGGAAGGCACTTTTGCGGAATACCTGGACATCGTCAAACAAAAGCCTTGGGTAGCCCAGTCAGCTCATTCTAGAATTTACCATATGATTAAAGACAAAGGAATTGAAACAGAACATGGCGCCAAAAAATACAGCTTTTTCAGCTCTGAGCTTTATGGGCTGGAAGAGGCACTGGAGCGCCTCGTAGAAGAATATTTCCACCCTGCAGCCAAACGGCTGGATGTGCGCAAGCGGATTTTATTGCTGATGGGACCGGTCAGCGGCGGGAAATCCACGCTTGTGGCTATCTTGAAAAAAGGAATGGAAGCTTATTCAAGAACAGAGAGAGGCGCTGTTTATGCGATTAAAGGCTGTCCGATGCATGAAGATCCGCTGCATCTAATTCCGGAACATTTACGGGGAGATTTCTATGAGGAATATGGCATTCGCATTGAAGGCAACTTGTCGCCGTTAAACATGATGAGATTGCAGGAAGAGTACAATGGACGGATTGAAGATGTAATGGTAGAGAGAATCTTTTTCTCAGAGGATAAGCGGGTGGGAGTCGGCACGTTTAGTCCATCCGATCCAAAATCTCAGGATATTGCCGATCTGACAGGCAGCATTGATTTCTCGACGATCGCCGAGTACGGTTCGGAATCTGATCCGCGCGCTTACCGGTTTGACGGGGAATTGAACAAAGCCAACCGAGGGCTTATGGAGTTTCAGGAGATGCTGAAATGCGATGAAAAGTTCTTGTGGCATTTACTTTCCTTAACCCAGGAAGGCAACTTTAAAGCCGGACGATTCGCTCTTATTTCCGCCGATGAATTAATTGTGGCTCATACAAATGAAACAGAATACCGTTCATTCATTTCCAACAAAAAGAACGAAGCGCTTCACTCCCGGATCATCGTTATGCCGATTCCGTACAATTTAAAGCTGTCGGAAGAAGAGAAAATCTACGAGAAAATGATTCGTGAAAGTGATGTGTCTGATGTCCATATCGCGCCGCATACGCTGAAAGTGGCTGCCATGTTCACGATTTTAACTCGCTTGAAGGAGCCGAAGCGCGGCGACATTGACCTTGTCAAAAAAATGAGGCTATATGACGGAGAAAGTGTAGAAGGATATAACTCCGCCGATGTCGACCAGCTGAAAAAGGAGTACCAGGATGAAGGAATGAGCGGCATTGATCCACGGTATGTCATTAACCGCATTTCATCTACAATCATTCGTAAAGAGGTAGCTTCCATTAATGCGCTTGATGTTCTCCGCTCCCTGAAAGAGGGACTCGATCAGCATCCGTCTATTTCAAACGAACAGAGAGAAAAGTATTTGAACTTTATTTCTGTCGCCAGAAAAGAATACGACAATATCGCCAAGAAAGAAGTGCAGAAAGCATTCGTTTATTCATATGAAGAATCAGCCAAAACGTTAATGGACAATTATTTAGACAACGTGGAGGCGTACTGCAATAAATCAAAAATGCGTGATCCGCTGACAGGAGAAGAAATCAATCCGGATGAAAAGCTGATGCGCTCCATTGAAGAGCAAATTGGCATTTCTGAAAACGCCAAGAAAGCATTCCGGGAAGAAATATTAATCAGAATTTCCGCATATGCCCGAAAAGGAAAACGATTCGACTACCATTCTCATGACCGCCTTCGGGAAGCCATTCAGAAAAAGCTGTTTGCTGACTTGAAGGATATTGTCAAAATTACCACTTCCACAAAAACTCCTGATGAACAGCAATTGAAGAAGATTAACGAAGTGGTGGCCCGCTTAATTGATGATTACGGTTATAATTCTGTATCAGCCAATGACCTGCTGCGCTATGTGGGCAGCCTGCTGAACAGATAGGAGAAGAGGCAGCCTTTTGGGCCGCCCTCTTTTTTCCTTTTCGATGGCAACGTTCGTACAACTGCACCCTGGCAGGCATACAATAAAATGAAGGAAAGGAGAGAGGATAGGAGATGAGTGAGCATCATGTATCCCGCGAAAATTGGTCTCTTCACCGCAAAGGATTTGATGATCAAGAACGGCACAAGGAAAAAGTGCAGGATGCCATAAAAAAGAACCTGCCTGATTTGGTGACGGAAGAAAGCATCATCATGTCAAATGGCGATGAAGTCATCAAAATTCCGATTCGCTCAATTGAAGAATATAAAATCCGATATAATTATGACAAAAACAAGCATGTGGGGCAGGGGGACGGCGACAGTCAAGTAGGGGATGTTATCGCCCGCGACGGCAGCCCTGCCGATGGCCCGGGAAAAGGAAGCGGTCCAGGCGATCAAGCCGGAGAAGATTACTATGAAGCAGAAGTTTCCTTTATGGATTTAGAAAAAGCCTTCTTCAGTGAACTGGCACTGCCTAACTTAAAACAAAAAGAGGAGGCGCCCTTTACTGTTGAAGATATAGAATATAACGACATTCGGAAAACGGGGTTAATGGGCAACGTTGATAAAAAGAAGACGCTGTTGTCTGCCTATAAGCGGAATGCTTTGACGGGTGAAGCGAAATTCCACCCGATTTTGCCTGAGGATTTAAAATTTCGAACATGGACGGAAATAGAGAAGCCGGAGTCCAAAGCGGTGATTCTGGCAATGATGGATACGAGCGGCTCTATGGGGGTCTGGGAGAAATATATGGCCAGAAGCTTCTTTTTCTGGATGGTCCGCTTTTTGCGGACAAAATACGAAACAGTAGATATTGAATTTATTGCCCATCATACCGAGGCCAAAGTAGTCAGTGAGGAGCATTTCTTTTCTAAAGGGGAAAGCGGGGGAACCATCTGTTCATCCGCCTATCGCATGGCACTGGAGCTGATCGAAGAGAAATATGATCCGGTCCGCTACAATATCTATCCGTTTCACTTTTCAGATGGCGATAATTTATCTTCTGATAACTTGCGCTGTGTCAAGCTTGTAGATGAGTTAATGGCTAAATCCAATATGTTTGGCTATGGCGAAGTCAATCAATACAATCGTAACAGCACGCTGATGAACTCTTATAAAAATATTAAAGACAACAAGTTCAGGCATTATATTTTAAGGCAAAAAGCAGATGTCTTTTATGCAATGAAAAGCTTCTTCGGAAAAGAAGAATAAACGAAGGTACCTTATTGAAGCAAAGCTTCTTGTTCAATAAGGTACTTTTTTTTGTTTAGTTCGCCTTGATCAGGAAATAAATAAAAAGAGCAAACAAAAGGAGCGATGGCTAAATGAATAAGAAGGATAGCAACTATCAAGAACGGGAAAATCTGTCTATTGAACAAAAGGAAAAGAAAAAGCGCGGGGAAGATATTGAACCGCAGCGTGAAGTCGACAAGCCGACGGCCCGTTCGGATTCGTAACATAGAGAAAGAAGCAAGTTATTAGCAAGCGGTCACCGGGTATAGGACGAAGAAGCCGATCAGAAGGAGGATGCATATGAAAGCCGTCACGTACCAGGGAGCGAAAGATGTACAAGTGAAAACGGTAGAAGACCCCGTTTTGAAGAAAAAAGATGATGTGATTGTCCGAATTACATCAACAGCGATTTGCGGATCAGATTTGCATCTTTATCAAGGAAATATGCCGCTGCGTCCGGGATATATTATCGGCCATGAACCAATGGGAATCGTTGAGGAGGTCGGCCCGGATGTGACCAGGGTGAAAAAAGGAGACAGAGTCGTCTTGCCGTTTAATGTTGCTTGCGGGCATTGCTATTACTGTCAGCATGATATGGAAAGCCAATGTGACAACTCCAACCCGCATAAGGATACAGGAGGATACTTTGGCTATACAGAGCAATATGGCGATCACCCGGGCGGCCAGGCAGAGTATTTGCGGGTGCCTTTCGGAAACTTCATGCCGTTTGTCGTGCCGGAATCATGTGAACTGGAGGACGAGGCCCTGCTATTTATGTCCGATGTTCTGCCGACAGCTTATTGGAGCATCGAGCATTCCGGTATGAAGCCTGGCGATACTGTCGTTGTGCTTGGGAGCGGTCCTGTCGGGTTGATGGCTCAAAAGTTTGCCTGGATGAAAGGAGCGAAGCGGGTCATTGCTGTTGATTATCTGCCTTACCGCTTGGAGCTTGCCAAAAAAATGAATAATGTGGAAGCGTATAATTTTTCCGAGTATCCTGAAATGGGAAAGCACTTGAAGGAAGTAACGAATGGCGGAGCAGATGTAGTCATTGATTGCGTCGGCATGGATGGAAAGAAATCGGCGATTGAGAAGATTGAACAAAAGCTGAAGCTGCAGGGAGGCACGTTAAGCGCCATCAATATTGCCAAAGATGCGGTCAGAAAATTCGGCACCGTTCAGCTGACAGGCGTATATGGCTTAATGTACAATATGTTTCCGCTCGGCAACTTCTTTGAAAGAAATGTGACACTGAAAATGGGACAGGCCCCGGTGATTCATTATATGCCTGAATTATTTGAGAAAATCACGGCCAATGAATTGAATCCGGCAGAAATTATTACTCATATTATGCCGCTTGATCAAGCACCGCTCGCTTATCAGATTTTTAACGATCATGAAGATGAGTGTATAAAAGTGGTATTGAAGCCTTAAAAGCCGGCATTTTCGCGCTCTTCCAAGTCCGGGGGGCCTGCTTTTTTCACTCTTGGAAAGCGAAACGCCTGGAATGGAAATCAGCTGTTCCCATTCATAAGCTAAATAAAAAAAGGCCTCAGACCCGCTCGCTTATCAGCGAGTTTGTCTGAAGCCCAAGAAGAAGCCGGATTTCGGCTTCTTCTTTTCTCATTCTATCCTTGATATTAGTGAGGCAAAAAGGCCAGCTGATAAAAGAACAGAATGGCAAAGATATAAACAAGCACGTGCACTTCACGGAATTTTCCGCGAACGACCTTCAACAGCGGATAGGAGATAAATCCAAGGGCGATACCCGTGGCGATACTGGACGTTAAAGGCATGCTCAAAATAATTAAAAATGCCGGGAATGCTTCATCCAGCTCGTTCCAAGTGATCTTGCCCACACTTTCCATCATTAAGCAGCCAACAATAATAAGGGCCGGAGCCGTAATTGCCGGCAAGCCCGATACCGCACTGACGAGCGGCCCAAAGAAGGCGGCCACCACAAACAGCGCGGCCACAACAACTGTCGTAAGACCTGTCCGTCCTCCGGCAGCAACTCCTGTAGAGGATTCAATATAAGCGCTTGTCGGACTTGTACCGAAGATGGAACCGGCAGTCGCGGCAACAGAATCGGCTAGAAGCGCCTGGCGCGCGCGAGGCAGTGTTTTGCCCTTCATCAATCCAGCTTGCTGGGCGACAGCAATCATCGTCCCGGTTGTATCAAAAATCGTCACCAGCAAGAAGGAAAATACGACCGCATATAAGTCATGCTGGATCACATCGCCGATAGCAGCCAGCGGGTTGGAGATAATGAGTCCTTCAGGCAGAGAGGGTGCTTCGATCACTTTGGTGATTTTCAGCTGGCCGGTAAAGTAAGCGATGATACTTGTAACCAGCATGCCAATAAACAATGCACCATTGACTCTTAATACCATCAATACAATCGTAATGGCCAGTCCCGCTAGAGCTAAGATCGCTTCAGGGCTATGCAGATCACCAAGCTTAACTAAGTTCTGCGGGTGGTCCGCAATCAATCCAGTCTGGCGCAGGCCGATAAAGGCAATAAACAGTCCGATTCCCGCTGTAATGCCGTGCTTCAAGTTATCAGGAATCGCAATAATTAATTTTTCGCGGAAAGGCGTAAGGGATAAAGCGATAAAGATCAGTCCGGCCACGAAAACAGCAGAGAAAGCAGTTGCATACGTAATGTCAGTATGAGAGCCGACAACAGAGTAAGCGAAGTAAGCATTCATCCCCATTCCAGGAGCGATCGCGATCGGATAGTTGGCCATCAGAGCCATCCATAGCGTACCAATGACAGTAGCGATGATCGTAGCAGTAAAGACTTGATCAAATGGGACTCCCGCATCTTTCAGGATAATCGGGTTAACAACAACGATATAAACCATTGTTAAAAAGGTCGTCAAACCAGCGATAATTTCTTTTTTTGTATTTGTTCCATTTTCCTGTAATTTAAACATTGGAAACCTCCAAAATACGAACATTAAAAACCACACTTAATATAATATTCGTTTTGATAACCTGATGCAATAGGAAAATAGAAAGCCTTCGCTTTTTAACCGTCAAGAGGCTCTTCAGCAGGGGCGGCAGGCAAGCGAAAGCCTTCCAGCGTTTTCATTGAGCTGGGCGGGATATCCGGTTAAGATAGAATTAATAGCGGGCGCATCGTGTAAAGAAAGGACATCGGAAAGGAGAAGACCTATGCCTGGAAGCAAGCAAGAAAAGATACTGATTATTTTAATGTTTGTAATCGCTTTGGTTTTATTTTTAAATATATTGAGGAAATACGTGCTTTAATAAGAGGCTTTAATGCAGCCAGTTAAAAAAAGCTGTTCCGCAACTTGATTGCGGAACAGCTTTTTTATAGGAACAAATTAAGAATAAAATAAGTTAAGCCGGCAATAGCTGCAGAAATCGGCAGCGTAATCACCCACGTAATCAGCATGCGCTGCGCTGTTCCCCATTTGACCCCGCGAATCCGGTGGGAAGCGCCGACCCCTAAAATGGAAGACGAAATGACGTGTGTAGTACTGACCGGCAAGTGAATAAACGTTGCACTGAAGATAATAGCGGCTGAGGTTAAATCGGCTGCCACTCCATTCACCGGGCGGATTTTCATGATCTTTCCGCCAACCGTTTTAATGATCTTCCAGCCCCCGATGGATGTTCCAAGTCCCATAGCGGCCGCACAAGAAAATTGCACCCAAAATTGAATGTCAGTCGTTGATTGATAGTTGTTGGCAATCAGCGCCATAGTAATGATCCCCATCGCTTTTTGGGCATCGTTTGTTCCATGTGTATAAGACTGCAAAGCCGCCGTCGCGATTTGAAAGTGGCGGAAGCGGCGATTCGTTTTTGGAAGGTTGTTGTCCTTAAAGACGACTTTGAATATGCTGTAAATAATAAAGCCGCCGATGAAAGCAATGATCGGTGAAAGAATCAGCGCTTGGATGATTTTAAGGAAACCGCCGTAATTTAAAACGCCCACACCGGCTGCTGCGATGGCTGCCCCGGCGATCGAACCGATCAAGGCATGGGAAGAGCTGCTCGGAATCCCGTAATACCACGTAATTAAATTCCATAAGATAGCGGAAATTAAAGCGGCCAGGATAACGGTTGAACCGTTCTGCAGCATGAAGGGATCAACGATATCTTTCGTGATCGTCTTGGCCACTCCGGTAAAAGTCATGGCGCCTAAAAAGTTCATGGTAGCTGCTAAAATAATAGCATGGCGCGGCTTCAAGGCTTTGGTGGAAACCGAAGTAGCAATAGCATTCGCTGTGTCATGGAAGCCGTTAATAAAATCAAACGATAAAGCGCAAACAACGATCAGTACAGTAATCATAAGTAAAGAATCCATAAATAAGGCGCTCCTTAAGCGTTTTTCATGATGATAGTTTCCAGAGTATTAGCCACGTCCTGGCAAAAATCAGCAATTTGCTCCAAGCTCTCGTAAATTTCTTTCAGCTTAATCAGCTGAATCGGATCCTTCTCTGTCACAAAGAGATGTTTAATGGACTGGCGGCGGACGCCGTCACAAGTGGTTTCATAATCTTTAATTTTAATGACATGTTCGCGGATAGACAGCAGCTTTTTCGTTTCCAGCAATTCAACAGCCCGCTCAATTTCAGCGGCACAACTCCGGATCGCTTCAACGAACTTGACCATATATTCATCAGCATTGATGATGGAGTACATTTCAAACATCGCCGCTGTTTCTTCTAAGCCATCAAGGACATCATCCATGCTCATCGCAAGTGCCAAAATGTCTTCCCGCTCGATTGGCGTGATAAACGACTGATTTAATTCTTTAATGACTTCATGAATTAATTCATCGCCTTTGGTCTCGAACGTTTTCATTTCGTTGTAAAAGATTTTCAAGTCGCTGGCGTTCTGTAGCTTATAGTCAGCAAAGTAATTGGCACTTTCCTTCAAATTAACTGCAATTGAATTAAGCAAGACAGTAAATTTATCCTTCTTTTGTTTAAACAATTTGAAAAGCCTCCTAATTATAAAAAAATGGCTAACAGCACTATTTTACTTGAATAGAGCAGAAGAAAAAAGAGTTTGTCGAAAAAAGGCAGAAAAAAATTATCAACTTCAGCAGCTATTAAGATGGAAATAGTCGCTTCCGCTTTTATTTGGCGGTAAAATAAAAACAAAGTCGAAAGGAGGAATCAAAATGAAAGTTGCTGTGAACTTGCAGGATACGTTGACATTAAACAATGGACTGGCTATGCCGCAGGTAGGTCTGGGCGTATACAAAATGACGGATGAAATCGAGGCCAGCTTTGCCATTCAGTCGGCACTGCGCATGGGATACCGGCTGATTGATACGGCATCTCTGTATGAAAATGAGCAGATCGTTGGTGATGCTGTCAAAGAAAGCAGCCTCCGCCGTGATGAAGTCTTCCTTACGACAAAGGTGTGGAACAGCGATCAAGGATATGATCAAACGCTGAAAGCCTTTGAAACCTCATTGAACAAGCTGCAAACAAGCTATTTGGATCTGTATTTGATTCATTGGCCTGGAAGAGAGAAAGAGAAATACCGGGAAACATGGCGGGCATTCGAACGGTTATATAGTGAAGGAGCTGTCAAAGCGATCGGTGTATGCAACTTCCAGGTTCATCACCTAGAAGATCTGCTTGCTGTCTGCAATGAAGCCCCGGCAGTCAATCAAATTGAAAACCATCCGTACTTGACCCAGGAAGAAGTGAGAGCGTATTGCCGGGAAAAAAACATTATCGCAGAAGCTTGGTCGCCGATTGCCCGCAACAAGCTCGCCAGTGAACCGACGCTTAACCATATCGCCAAAAAACATGGTAAATCTGTTTCGCAAGTTATTTTGCGCTGGCATCTGCAAAACGGAACCGTCGTGATTCCGAAGTCTGTTCACCCTGAGCGAATTAAAGAAAACAGCGAACTTTTTGATTTTCAGCTGTCTCTGGAAGATATGAAAAACATTAACGCCTTAAACAAAGGGGAAAGGTTTGGCCCTGATCCTGATGAATTTAATAATGGATTTTAGAATTAAGAGAGCCAGCCGCTTAGGCATACCTGCTGGAGCCGTTTCGAGCTCCAGCAGATTATTTGCAATATCCGATTCCTTACTCAAAGAGTGAGCGGATGTCGTCCGGAACAGCGGATTGGCAAGTCAGCGTTTCCCCGGTAAACGGGTGCGGAATTTCAATTTCTGCCGCATGAAGCGCCTGCCTGTGAACGGTCGGCTTTCCTCCGTAAAGAAGGTCGCCGGCAAGAGGATGGCCAATGGCAGAAAAGTGGACGCGGATTTGGTGCGTACGTCCGGTCGCCAGCTGGCACTTTACGATAGACAGCTGGCGGCTTTTATTATGCTTCAGCACTTCAAAGCGGGTGAGTGCCGGCTGTCCGGATTTTGACACGCGCCTTTTCGTCGGGTGATGCCTGTCCCTTCCAATCGGTTCATTAATCGTTCCTTGAGCTTTTCGCAGGATGCCATGAACAGCGGCGACATATGTTCGTTTAATCAGCCGGTTTTCTAATAAGCGGGAAAGGACAGTGTACGCTGCTTCATGTTTCGCGAATAGAACCACGCCGCTTGTCTGTTCATCCAGGCGGTGAACGTGGCGGATAAAGCTTCTGTCGCCGGCTGATTGCAGATGATAGGCAGCCGCGTTCAGCAGCGAGCCGTTTTCTTGCTCGTCGTTAGGGTGCGTTTTCACTCCTGCGGGCTTATCCACAACCAGTAAATGATCGTCTTCATATAAGATGGCAATGTCAAGGTATGAAGGAGCAGGAGCTTCCCCGATATAACGGAACAGGGGAATATGCAAAACATCGCCTTCCTGAAGAGGCGTTTGCCAACTTAAGGATTGACCGTTTACTTGAACCGCTTTTTCCATTCGCCACTGATGAATCATTTTTTTAGAAAGCTGCCACTCATTTTTTAAAATAAAGTCCACTGTTTTGCCGCTCCATTCTTTAGGAAGGCTCAGCTCATAAACAGGGCCTTTTCGTTTCGTCTTATACAAAATGTTCCCACCTTTCATCTATCTTATCCCATTTCACAAAATTACCAACGTTATTAAATAGGTTATATGTTATCCTTGAATTATCTATCATATGATGAATCAGATATAGCAGGGAAGGTGTTTTTTTGAAAGTAATTATTGCCTCCACTATTGAACAAGAAGAGAGAATCAAGGAGTTAGTCGGGCAGTTGAAAGAAGAAATATTCCCGCGCTTCTTTGAAAAGGAACAATTGCAGTCTATGTATGATTTCGGCATATTGCAATTGACAGAATATCACTTTCAGCGTTTTGACAATCTTCAAGATGCTTTTCAAGTGATTTCCAGCCTCCAGACGATTATATCTATCCTTGAAACAGACGAGCCTGCTGAGTTACCTGTGCACTATCAGGAAATGTTTGAAAGAAACACGCTGATTTTGCAGGAGTTTGATATTGATTTCCCTTTCTTTCTCAGCCACTTCACGAACAAAAAAACCCCTGCATCCTATTTAGCCTTCGCCATACCGGCCAATACGTACTTAATTTAAGCCTTCTGCTCAGCTGGAAGGCTTTTTTCATTTATGACAAAATAATCCCCTGCCGTTGCAGGCAGGGGGATAAGGCTATTTGTCTTTATATTTGTCCAAGAATTGCGCCAATGCTTCTTCGGGCTGGCCGCCGACAAGGCGTTCTTGCTCCACGCCGTTTTTAAAATAAATAAGAGTCGGCGTCCATTCGATTTGATAAGGGGCTCCTTCTTTTTCAAATTCAAGCAGGTTAAATTGCTTAATATCAACATCCTTCTCTTTAGCCAGCGGCATCAGCACCGGTGTTGTCGCTTTGCAATGAGAACATGTCGGGCTGTAAAAATAAACAAACAGATCTTCGCCGTTTTTCAGCTTTTTGTCGAGCTCGTCCGGCAGGATCAGGTTGCTGTAATTCGGGTCATCCAGCTGTTTAATCGTTTCAGGGTGAAGCTCTTTTTTGCCGTAAGGATTGTCCTTAGCGGCTTGATTTTGCTGGTATTTTGTAATAAATACAATTCCGCCAAATAAAACTAAAACAACAGCTGCAAAAATAATGATTTTTTTCATGCTAAGCCACTTCCTTTCCTTTAATTACGAGCAGGCTGGCTGTGAAAATAATAATGAATGCTGTAAGCGCCAGAAAAGGGATGGTAATAAAACCAAACCAGTTAATGTACATGCCTGTACAAGGCACCCTGCCGCATGCCGGAGCTGTATTGGTCAAAAAATCAACTTTTTGAATGGCATAATGGTAAAGGGAAATACATCCTCCAACAGCTGAAAGGGCCAATGAATAACGGGCGGCTGCTGTATCTTTCTTGATGATGGCAAGGCCGAGAATGAGGACGAGCGGGTACATCAGGATTCTCTGGTACCAGCAAAGCTCGCAAGGCTCGTATTTCATCACTTCAGAAAAATACAAGCTGCCAAGCATCGCAATAAAGGAAGCTCCCCAAGCGATGAAAAGCAGATTTTCTTTTTTCATACGTTCTCCTTCTTTGTATAAATTTCTCTAGATGATTATAGTATTAGCCGCAGAAGAAAGTAAAATAATCAGCATGCAGAAAACAGAACCTCATTAAAAAGCAGCTGGAAAGAATGATGAACACTCTTCCCAGCTGCTTGTCACTGGTGGAATTTTCCTAGGCATTTAATGAATTGGCATGTTCTACATAGTGGAACAATGTATAAAAAGTTTTTTCCACAGCAGAATAGGAATTAGGGAAGGAGCGGGCGTGAAGAAAGTGTTCAATTTTCTTCGACAGCAAATGATCTTTCGTCCGCACCATTAAAATGAGCAGGTTTGTCCAATCTGAGCGATGGACATAGTACAGAACACGGTCATAATCTGTATAATCCATTGCTTATCTCCCCTCCATTAGAGGACTATCTATAGTATATGTCCCTGCCGATAAAACTCTCACTGTAAATAATGGGATGGCAGCCGGTTGAAAATAGCAGGCGGATTTTGGGAAAAGGGGTATGACCTTTTGCTTTTTTTCATAAGTATTTGTTAAAGGGCAAAAGGGGGAAAGCAAAAATGAATGAGGCAGAAATGAAGGACCTTCAGTATGCCATTGATGAAATTACTGAAATTGCGACGGGATTCGGCCTTGATTTTTATCCAATGAGATATGAAATTTGCCCGGCGGAAATTATTTATACGTTTGGCGCTTACGGGATGCCGACAAGGTTTTCCCATTGGAGTTTCGGCAAACAATTTTTCAAAATGAAACTGCAGTATGATCTAGGCCTTAGTAAAATATATGAGCTCGTCATTAACTCTAATCCATGCTACGCGTTCTTGCTTGACACGAATTCATTGATTCAAAATAAGCTGATCGTCGCTCATGTGCTTGCCCACTGCGATTTCTTCAAAAATAATGTCCGGTTCCAGCAAACGAACCGTCATATGGTGGAAAGTATGGCAGCGACAGCTGACAGAATACGCCAGTATGAAATCGATCACGGCAAGGAAACCGTAGAAGAATTTCTGGATGCGGTGCTGGCGATTGAAGAACATATCGATCCATCGCTTTTGCGGAGACAGCTGAATTGGCAGACCGAGGAAGAAGAGCTGAAAACAGAAAAGAGAAAAGGACCGTACGATGATCTTTGGCGGCTTGATGAAGCAGCAACTGTCGATTTGGTGCCGAAGAAGATGAAAAAAACAATTCCGCCGCGCCCTGAAAAAGATGTGATGCTGTTCATTGAACAGTACAGCCGGGAACTGGAGGACTGGCAGCGAGACATCATGACGATGGTCCGCGAAGAAATGCTTTATTTTTGGCCGCAGCTGGAAACAAAGATCATGAACGAAGGCTGGGCTTCTTATTGGCACCAGCGCATCATGCGTGAGCTGGATTTAACATCAGGAGAAGCGATTGAATTTGCCAAATTAAATGCCGGTGTCATCCAGCCGTCCCGGACGTCCATCAATCCTTATTATTTAGGATTGAAAATGTTTGAGGATATTGAAGAGCGTTACAATCATCCGACGGAAGAAATGAAGCGCCACGGAGTCAAGCCAGGGTCCGGACGGGAGAAGATGTTTGAAGTCCGGGAAATTGAATCTGATATTTCTTTTTTGCGCAATTATTTAACGAAAGACTTAGTTTTGAGAGAAGACATGTATTTATTTCAGAAAAAAGGGAAAGACTACAAGATAACCGATAAAGAATGGACAAACGTCCGTGATCAGCTTGTCAGTATGAGGGTCAACGGAGGATTCCCTTACTTGACCGTAAATGACGGCGATTACATGAAAGCCGGAGAGCTGTATATTAAACATTGGTACGAAGGCATTGAATTGGATCTGAAGTATCTAGAAAAAGTGTTGCCGCATTTATACACACTTTGGGGAAGAACGGTTCACTTGGAGACAATGGTAGAAGACCGCGAAATCCTCTTTAGCTTCAGCGGCCATAAAGTGCAGCGCAAATATTTGTAGCAAGCGGGTGTCCGGATTTCCCGGCCGCCCGTTTTTATTGTGCGCCCATTTCTGCCAGGCTGTTTTTTATTTTAGTTTTATTTCCAAATAAGAAGGGAAATATTTCTTGAGGCTAACTTCCAGATAGGGAGGGGAAAACAATGGGAATCGTTTTTATGGTTCTTTATTTCTTTATTGTTGCTTTTGTTATCGAAATTTCTGTTATCTTATTTAATTTAACCGGGCTTGAGGAGGAGGTTTCCCGTTACCAGGTTGTTTCCATGCTTACAAATACAGGGTTTACCACAGACGAGGCCCAGCTGATTATTGATCATCCTGTTCGCAGGCGGTTAAGTATGTTTCTTATTTTGTTTGGCGCTTTTTCATTGGCTGTCATTATTTCCTCTATTACCAACATTTTATCAAGCGATTTGCGTTTAAAAGAATTAATGGTTATTAATCTGGTGCTGCTTGTCCTTTTGATGACGGGGAAAACTCCTATCATTCGAAAAAAGCTGAAAACGAAATTGAACAGCGAAATGGAGAAAAAGCTGGAAATTTCAGAGCTGCCAATTAAGGATGCCCTTTATTTAGAGGAAGACGATTTAGTGACGGATATAGTGATCGAAGAGGATTCTCCGTTTATTGATGCCAAAGCAGAAGATATTATCGGCAGAGAGGAGGATATCAGCATCTTATTTATTAAGCGCGGCAAAGTGAGCATTCGCCATAAGCTCTATGACGAAACGCTTCATGAGGGTGATCAGCTGTTTATTTATGGAAATAAACAAGCGATTGAGAGGAAATTTTCTTAAGCAGAGAGGAACAGGTCCTCAGGAGATGTTTCTGCTGCTGAGAAGCCTTTATAGCTTTCTATCCCTGTGGGCTGCTCCTCTGCTTCGTCTTTGCGAATGGCTTCCAATATTCGGAAATGTTAGTAAGGAGAATGTTCAGATTCAGAGTGGGCGGCGTGCAGCCGTTCCATCACTCTGCGTTTCTTATACAGCATAGCTGCGTTCTCTGCTGCATCAAGAACAGCCGTCCGGTTTGTGAAGGCACCGAAGACTATGCCCGCTATTGGAATAAGCTGAAACATTTTTTTAGACCCCAATTGATCGCGGTACGTATACATTACTTCCCGCCACCCTTGCAGCTGCGATATCATCTCCTGGCTTTGTCTTCGCCCGTCGTAGAAACCTGCCAATTCCGTTAAAATGGCTTTTTTGCCGACCACATCGGAAGAAGTGAATTGCAGGCATTTAATAATGAAGACACGCTCTTCCCTTTGTTCCGGGTCATAACCATAGACGATGGCTATTTCCTGAAGGGTTTTCAACGATAAACCAAGCAAAAGAGGAATATCCGCAGCCAGCGTAAATATGCCGCCGACACCGGTTGATGCGCCTTGAACGGTTGCCATATTGGCGCGCGATTGCTTTATCTCTTCCGCTACAGCATCCATCTTTTTTAACGGGACGGCCGCCGCATCATCAATTGATTCAACGGTTACCCCCGGATTAGCTGCTTCTATTTTCTTTAAAATGCTTTTTTCCTGCACAAGATATTGCCCGCCTGTTTGCACGAAGCTGCCAACCTCCTCAAGCAGCAGCGCGAGCTTGTTTTGAATGATTTTCGGTGTTGCTTTATCGAGCAATGTAAAAGGAAGGCGGGCCATCTTATCCCAAATCCCTAATTGTTTTTGTTCCTTCTCCCATTTTTCAATAGCCGCCAGTTCTGCTGCCAATTGCTGCTTCGTTTCCATAGTTATCCCAACCCTTTCCTGTGTTAGTTAATGTACGGCAGCAATCCGCCGCAAGTTTCAAAAAAATGAATGGCTGCCGTAAAGTAAAGAAGATTGCGAATTTAAGAAGGCGAATTTACTTGTGATTTAGAGTCTGATATAATTCTCGCAATATAATGAAATCAACCCTTTGTATATGTTCAAGAATAGGGCTTGAACGTTTCTACCAGGCTGCCGTAAATAGACTGACTACAAAGGATTGCAGACAAGCTGTTTCCTTTGTTTGCGATCCTGTATGACAGTTGGCAGCTTCCGTCTTAGACGGGAGTTTTTTTATTGGAATCCAAATAGCGGGGGAGCGCACAATGAAACATTTTTTTGCTTTTCAAGAACGGGGAACGACCTATAAGCAAGAAACACTGGCGGGCATTACCACATTTTTGTCAATGGCTTATATTCTCGTCGTGAATCCGATTATCTTAAGCCAGTCCGGAATGGATAAAGGGGCCGTATTTACAGCGACGGCTTTATCAGCTATCATCGGCTCTTTGCTGATTGGCCTGCTGGCTAATTATCCAATTGGGATTGCGCCAAGCATGGGGCTTAATACCTTTTTCACTTTTTCTGTCTGCGTTGGTATGGGAATTCCCTGGCAGACAGCATTGACAGGTGTATTTATTTCTGGTGTTTTATTTGTTATTTTAAGCTTGTTGAAGATTCGTGAGATGATTATCAACGTTATTCCACAAGATTTAAAGCATGCGATTGCCGGCGGAATCGGCTTTTTCGTAGCTTTTATCGGCCTGAAAAACGCCGGCATCATTACCGCAAATGAAGGAACCTTTATCGGAATTGGCGACTTGCATTCTCCGCCGGTGCTGCTAGCCATCTTCGGCTTTATTGTCACGGTGATTATGATGATGCGCGGCATTGGCGGCGCCATTTTCTATGGCATGGCGATTGCCACTATCGCTGGCATGCTCGTTGGCTTAATTCGTGTGCCTGGAGAAGTGATAGGCGCCATTCCTAGCCTGGAACCGACCTTCGGTGAGGTATTTTCCCATTTGCATAGTATTTTCACACCGGAAATGCTTGCGGTTATTTTTACTTTTCTCTTCGTAGCTTTTTTTGATACAGCCGGGGCGCTCATTGCGATTGCAAGCCAAGCCGGATTAGTAAAAGATAATAAAATCCCAAATGCCGGAAAGGCGCTGCTGGCTGATTCGGCTTCAACGGTTATCGGCTCAGTGCTCGGCACTTCTACAACAGCAGCAATGGTCGAATCAAGCGCCGGCATTGCTGCAGGAGGAAGAACGGGCTTTACATCTATCGTTATTTCCGCTTTGTTTGCAGTGGCGCTATTCTTTTCTCCGCTGTTGTCCGTTATTACGGCAGAAGTAACAGCACCGGCTTTGATCATAGTCGGCTCTTTAATGGCGACAGAAATCAAGCATATCCGCTGGGAGCGGGTTGAAATTACTATTCCTGCTTTTATTACTATTATTATGATGCCTCTTACTTCCAGTGTAGCCAGCGGCATCGCTCTTGGTTTTATTCTTTATCCAATCGCAATGATTGCAAGAGGACAAGCGAAAGAGATCCATCCTTTATTATACGTTTTATTTGCAGCTTTCCTTGCCTACTTTATTTACTTATAAACAATTCGCCTTGTAAGGCCTTCATAATCCTGTCTTAATCGCTCATGTAAAGGAGCAAGATGGGGGACAGGCATCGGCCGAATTCTTTAATAAAGCTAAAAAATTAAGCCTCTTTATCAACAGTTAGAAGATAAAGAGGCTTAATCTAATTCATGGGGTAAGTTTTTTACATGTCCGGCCAGCCTATCGCATACGATTTGATAAGCCGCCCATTTCTCTGTTATATCTTGACAATACTTCGGGTTTGGAACATCCCAATGAAGGACTTTCTTGTTGGAGGCAGGTAAGAGGAGGGGTTCCTGATCACGCTCAAAATCATAAATATTCACGATTAAGTCCGCTTTTTGTATTAAATGAGGCGCCAGCAGAAGCGGCTTTTTTGCGGTAATATCTATATTAACTTCCTTCATTGCTTCAATTGAAAGATCATTCTTCCGGACTTTGGTGAACGAAGCACTCACAAAGTTCAGAGAAGGATCGTTCAACTTGGAGGCCCATCCCTCTGCCATGATGCTTAAGTCATTTGCTGTAGAGAGAAACAAGATGTTTTTATTATTCATTTTCAAAGCCCCTTCGCCATCGTTCTATTTCTTTTTTACCCCCTTTTTCTAAAAATATGCGTCAATATTAAAATGATTGCCAGGCAATAAGTTTAAGGTATTAGGCATAAAGAATGAAGCTGGTTAATGGTGTTTGGCATGTTCGATGGCTTGAGAAAGAAGATCGATCACATGTTCATCGTCATGGGAATAGAACAAGGTCGTCCCTTCCCGGCGGTATTTAACGAGACGCAGGTTTTTTAAAAAACGAAGCTGGTGGGAGACGGTTGACTGAAGCAGCGACAGCTTTTCTGCAATTTCATTAACTGAATGCTCACCGTTAAACAGTAAATTTAAAATCCGGAGACGCGTCGGATCTGAAAGGGCTTTAAAGGTTTGAGACACAATAAATAATGTTTCTTCATCCAGATCGATATGTTTCTTTTTCATCCAATTCCTCCAACATTCTTTTTACCTATCGTACCAAATCAATGAAATAGCTGTCACTGCTAAAGTAAAAGAGGCGGTGGTTTAAAAAGAAGAAAAAAGAGGTAAATTTGACTATGTTTCACATTTTTTATTTTTTGTCTTTTTTGTTTTTTTTGACTATGATAAAATTTGTGTCTGATGACCGATTTTAGGAAAGGGGAACGTGAATGAAACTCACTGGGAAAATTATCATTGCTTTAATTGCCGGTGCCGTAGTCGGGCTGCTGCTCAATATATTTGCACCAGATGCCTACAACGTTTTAGATCCTTATCTTTTTACCCCGCTTGGCCGTATTTTTCTCAATCTCATTAGCATGCTGGTTGTGCCGATCGTATTCTTATCTATTATTCTAGGAGCCGCAGGGCTTGGCGATCCAAAGAAATTAGGCCGGATCGGATTGAAAACGGTTTCTTATTTTTTAATTACCACTACTATTGCTATTGTTATTGGCTTGAGCATTGCCAGTATCGCCCAACCCGGAAAAGCAGGGGATTTCGATACGAAAAATGCCGAATTTACTGCTGAAAAGGCTCCGCCTGTCGGAGAAACTTTGCTGAATATTATTCCAAAAAATCCGCTTGAGGCAATGACTCAAGGGAATATGCTGCAAATTATCGCATTTGCTCTTTTTATCGGGCTTGCCCTAACTGCTTTAGGGGAAAAGACAAAGGGACTGCTGAATTTGGTCGAACAAGGCAACGAGGTCATGATGTATCTTGTCGGCTTTGTCATGAAGTTCGCCCCGTACGGCACGTTCGGCTTGCTTGCTTCCGCCATCGGAAGCCAAGGCTTGTCTGCGATCAAGGCAATGGGCGTTTATATGGTTTGTGTGCTGGCAGCTTTGTTTATTCATGGAGCTTTGACGTATGGGGGAACCATTTTGCTGCTGGCTAAAAAGAGCCCGCTTTGGTTTTTCAAAAACTTTGCACCGGCCATGAGTGTTGCTTTCAGTACATCAAGCAGCAATGCTACTCTTCCGCTTTCTATGGAAGTAGCTCAAAATCGCTTAAACGTGCCGAAGTCCGTCAGTTCTTTCGTTCAACCGCTTGGCGCCACTATCAATATGGATGGAACCGCTATTATGCAAGGGGTTGCTACAGTATTTATTGCGCAGGTGTATAATGTAGATTTAACGATGGGCGAACTGACGACTGTTGTTCTTACTGCCGTATTAGCCAGTATTGGAACAGCCGGCGTGCCTGGTGTCGGCTTAATTATGCTGGCTATGGTTTTAAGCAGTGTCGGTCTGCCTGTAGAGGGCGTCGGATTGATTTTGGGTATTGACCGCATTCTTGATATGACCCGGACAGCTATCAATATTTCAGGTGATGCCGCTTGTGCTGTGTACGTAGCGGAAACAGAAAAGAAGAGAACGATTAAAGCTCAGCGCACCGGTGCTTAAAAAGAGGTCAATCTAAATAGATAAAATCATTTGGGAATATATTCCTTCGTCTTGCGGCAGGTGTGTCAAAAAAGGCACACTTGCTGCTTTTTTATTTTTATATTTTTCCTTCTTGTTGTATAATATCGCTATTAACAGCTTGTAAAGCAAAAGGAGATAATTGTGTATGAATCTCGGTTTCGGAGAAATAGCTATTATTCTTATCGTAGCCTTATTGCTTTTCGGACCTTCCAAGCTTCCGCAGCTCGGAAAAGCAGCTGGACAAACGCTGCACGAGTTTAAACGTGGCATGAAAGGCATTATGGACGACGAAGAGGAGAAAAAATTAAAATAAATAAAAGATAGGAGCTGACGGCGGCCGGCCGTTGGCTTTTTTTTTTGCATTTAAATGAAGCCGGGCTCTATCCAAAAGAGGAATGGCGCATGTTCAGCTGTAAAGCGCCGTTTGTTTTTCTGTTTATCATTTTACTTAAATAACTTTTATTTACTTAAATGGAGGTGATTTAGGTAATTTTTCACCCGAATGGAGTTGAAAATTGGCGATTCAAAGCCGATCAGTTATAATAAAACTCTGATTGTGTCTTAATTAGTTATTGTAAAAGAATGTCATTTATAAATAAGAGACACAATTAGATCAGGCTCTTAGCCTAAAGGCAAAGAGGAATTTGCTTATTCAGGAGGCAAGAAATAAAGGTATGAATGCTATTAGCAAAATGATCAAAAATTTGTGGAGAAAATTTCATCTCACGCAAATTATGATTTTACTTGTATCGGTTATGGTTTTAGCCGGTTTAGGGTTTATCGTTTACTTTATGAAGTCAGCGGACGTGGAGACCTTGAAGAAAGGGCTGTCTCAATCCACGATTCTTTACGATGTAAATGGTGATAAAGCGAGCAAGCTGTCGGCCAACCGCTCGGACAGCGTGCCGATTGCCAAGATGCCAAAGCACTTGCAGAATGCTGTTGTCTCTATTGAGGATCACCGTTTTTACGAGCATAATGGTTTTGATTTAAAAGGAATGAGCCGGGCCCTTGTGAAAAACACATTTTCCGGCGGTGTCGTGCAAGGGGGAAGTACGATTACCCAGCAATTGACCAAAAATGCGTTGCTGTCACCAGAGCAAACCTACAAAAGAAAAGTAGAAGAGCTGTTTTTGGCTATTGAGATTGAAAAGGTATATAAGAAAAAAGAAATACTGGAAATGTATTTAAATACCATCTATTTTGGAAGCGGGGCATGGGGCGTACAAAACGCTTCAAAAAAATATTTCGGGAAAGACGTCAGCGATTTAACTCTTAGTGAATCGGCTATGCTTGCCGGGATCATTAAGGCGCCATCTGTGCTTGATCCATATAAGAATTTGGATAAAGCGGTTGATCGCAGAAATGTCGTGCTGAGTCAAATGGAGAAGTATGGATACATCACGAGCGAAGAAGCGGCAAGCGCTAAGCAGGCGCAGCCGGAACTTGATGACCGGAGCGGCGATCCATTGAAAGGGAAATACCCGTATTACACGGATGCTGTCATTAATGAAGCGATCAACCGTTTTGGTTTGACACAAAATGAGCTCCTGACAAAGGGATATGAGATCTATACTTCCATGAATCAGGAAGTGCAGGCGGGTCTTGAACGAGTATATAAAAAAGACTGGCTGTTCCCGGATTCAGTCAACGGCGACCCGTCCCAAAGCGCGGCTGTGCTGCTCGATCCAAAGACAGGCGGGGTAATGGCGATCGTTGGGAAACGCGGTGAGCACGTATTTAGAGGATTTAACTACGCTACCCAGATGAGAACATCCCCTGGCTCAACGCTAAAACCGCTTGTCGTGTATACACCTGCTCTGGAGGAAGGATACACGCCGACATCCATGCTGGAGGACAAGCCGCAAAAATTCGGAGACTATGAGCCAACCAATTATGGAGGCAGATACCGGGGAGAAGTAACAATGAACAAAGCGCTTGAAAAATCCCTGAATGTGCCTACTGTGTGGCTGTTAAATGAAATTGGCTTGTCTAAGGGGCTGGATGCGCTGGAACGCTTCGGCATCCCAGTGGAAGAAAGCGACAAGAACCTGTCGGTTGCGCTAGGCGGAATGACAAAGGGGGTATCTCCTTTGCATATTGCTCAGGCCTATACGACATTCCCGAACGGGGGAATTCGCAAAGACGGCTTCTTTATCCAGAAGATTATCGGCCCGGATGGCGAGCTGCAGCCGAAATGGATGCCGAAGGAAACGAAAGTGACAACGAAAGAGGTAACGGATGATATGAATGCCATGCTCTTAAACGTTGTTGAGCGCGGTTCCGGAAAGAAAGCAAGAATACCGGGAATGGAGCTGGCAGGCAAAACAGGATCGACCCAAGTGCCGATCCAGGGGGTTACAGGAACGAAAGACCAGTGGTTTGTCGGTTACACTCCAGACGTTGTCGGAGCAGTATGGCTCGGCGTGGAAAAGGCGAGCGAAACGAACCACCTCGCTACGAACAGTTCCGAGGGGGCAGCTCCGCTGTTTAAAGAAATTATGGAAAGGACACTTCCAGAACTTGAAGGCACCTCCTTTGATGTCGATTCGATTGATGAAGAAGAACAAAAGCCGGAGAAAAAAGGCTGGCTGGATAAAGCGCTGGATAAGCTGAGTGAACTATTTTAAAGACGGCCTCTTCAAATCCGTTTAACAACGGAATTTGGAGGGGCTTTTTTATATATTGATTTCTCCAATACCAAAGTGAATGGTCGTTCACAGGGAGGGGAGCAAAAATCCATGAAAAAAGTTTTACTTTTTATGAAATTTTTTCAGAAAAACAAAAAGCGGTCATATCAACCTTGTAAGCGATTGCACTTTTATGGCAGGAAAGGCTAATAATTTTAATTGTCTAAAAATTTACGAAAAAGGTGTTGACCTCTAGGAAAAAGCAGGATATGATTGACCACAACATAAACTTAATTTTCAGATTTGATCGATAAATGATTATTGACGAAATATTAGAAATTAGGGCTAATGCACTTGCAGCAGCTTGATTTTTAAAACACCATCATTTTTAGCAGTGTATGCAGCTAGAGAACACCTGGAGGGATATTATGCGCAGCGATATGATAAAGAAAGGGATCGACCGTGCTCCCCACCGAAGCTTGCTTTATGCAGCCGGAGTGAAAACAGAGGATCTTCATAAGCCTTTTATCGGGGTTTGTAATTCCTATATTGATATTATTCCGGGGCATGTGCATTTAAACAAATTTGCCGAAGTAGTTAAGGAAGCAATCCGCGAAGCTGGAGGCGTTCCTTTCGAATTTAACACAATCGGCGTAGATGACGGCATCGCAATGGGGCATATCGGAATGAGGTATTCCTTGCCAAGCAGAGAGCTAATTGCCGATGCTGCCGAAACAGTCATTAATGCTCACTGGTTCGACGGAGTGTTCTACATTCCTAACTGTGACAAAATTACGCCCGGTATGTTAATGGCAGCTGCCAGAACAAATGTCCCTTCCGTATTCGTTTCCGGCGGACCGATGGAAGGCGGAAAAACAAAAGCAGGAAAGCACCTATCGCTTGTTTCGGTATTTGAGGGAGTCGGCGCTCACCGCTCAGGAAAAATGTCAGCCGAAGAGCTGCTGGAAATTGAGGAGAATGCCTGTCCGACTTGCGGCTCATGCTCAGGAATGTTTACAGCTAACTCCATGAACTCTTTGATGGAAATGCTCGGCATGACACCGCCAGGAAACGCTACGATCGTAGCGACATCGACAGAACGCCATAAGTTAATCAAACAGGCTGTTCATCATTTAATGGATTTAATTAAAAACGATATTAAACCAAGAGACATTATTACAAAAGAAGCAATCGACGATGCATTCGCACTGGATATGGCTATGGGCGGCTCAACGAACACGGTCCTTCACACGCTGGCAATCGCACATGAGGCGGAAATTGATTACGACTTAAGACGAATTAATGAGATCGCCGAAAAAGTGCCTTATTTAGCTAAAATCAGCCCAGCTTCTGATTACACTATGCAGGATGTTCATGAGGCGGGCGGCATCAGCGCCATTATTAACGAACTTTGCCGCATCGGAGTTCTAAATAGAGATCGCGTGACAATTACAGGGAAATCTGTTTATGAAAATGTACAGCAAGCGGATATTACGAACGAGGCAGTTATTCGCAAAAGCGACAATCCATATAGTCCCGTCGGCGGGCTATCGATCTTATTCGGCAACCTGGCTCCGGATGGAGGAGTCATTAAAGTCGGAGCCGTGGATCCTTCCATTCAGACATTTATGGGAGAAGCCATTGTATTTGACTCACAGGAAGAAGCTCAGGAAGGCATCAATAATGGGACTGTAAGGGAAGGTCATGTCGTGGTTATCCGCTACGAAGGACCTAAAGGCGGACCGGGCATGCCGGAAATGCTGGCTCCAACAGCGGCCATAGCCGGACGAGGCCTTGATAAAAAAGTCGCGTTAATTACAGACGGAAGGTTTTCTGGAGCTTCAAGAGGCATTTCTATCGGTCATATATCACCGGAAGCTGCTGAAGGAGGACCAATTGCCTTCATTGAAAACGGCGATCAGATTATCATTGATTTGCCGAATAGAACGATTAACGTGGTTTTAACAGAAGAAGAACTGGCTGAACGAAAGCAAAACTGGGAACAGCCGGAGCCAAAAATTAAAAAGGGCTATTTAGCCAGATACTCCAAGCTTGTCACTTCTGCAAATACAGGCGGAGTGATGAAAATTTAATTATTAAATCGTTGACGAGGAAAAAGTTGTAAGAAAAGGTATTCACAGAGAGCCGGCGGGGCTGCGAGCCGGTATACCCCTTACAGCGACATCCCCTCTGAGTGCCGGTCTGAACGGAAACAATTAGGATCGGTCGAGTAGAACTTACTCGTTATCAAAAAGGACAATCACTGTTCGATTGTCCATGAGGTGGCATTTGCGAAAATGTCATAAACCAGGGTGGTACCGTGAAAGGAAAAGTCTTTTCACCCCTGCGCTTAGTAGATTAGTAGGCGTGAGGGTGTAAAGACTTTTCTTTTTGTTTTTATTCAGGCTATGCAGCACTATGCGGATGATTTCAGCTCATGAAGTCACAGCAGCATTGCCTTTGCTTAAAGAGCCCAATCACTCTTGCGATTTAGGAAAACAACAATTTGGAGGGAAATTGGATGAACGCAAAAGTAGAAACAAAAGCCAAACCGTTGAAGCAGGCCATGAGTGGAGCTGAACTCTTTATTGAAGCGCTGAAAAAGGAAAATGTAGAAGTTGTGTTTGGCTATCCGGGCGGGGCGGTTCTGCCTCTGTATGATGCTCTCTACAGAAATCCGATTCGCCACATCTTAGCAAGGCACGAGCAGGCCGCAATCCATGCAGCAGAAGGGTATGCGCGTGTATCAGGAAAGCCGGGAGTCGTTATCGCCACTTCCGGGCCAGGGGCGACAAATCTTGTAACGGGCATTACAGATGCAATGATGGATTCTCTTCCGCTCGTTGTCTTTACCGGCCAGGTAGCAACAGGGGTTATCGGGACAGATGCTTTCCAGGAAGCAGATGTCATCGGAATTACAATGCCGATTACTAAACACAATTACCAAGTGCGAGATTTAAACGAGCTGCCAAGAATTATACGGGAAGCCTTTCACATTGCAACCACTGGCCGTCCAGGACCGGTGCTGATCGATATCCCAAAAGACATCGCCACAACCGTTACTGAGCCTACATTTGTTACGGATGTGCACTTGCCGGGATATCAGCCGAACACGACACCAAATGTTTTACAAATTAAAAAGCTGGCAGAGGCAATTGCTCAAGCTGAAAAGCCATTGATTTTGGCTGGAGCGGGCGTGCTTCATGGCAAAGCAGCAGAGGAATTGCTTGCTTTCGCCGAAGAAACAAACATCCCGGTAGTGAACACGCTGCTTGGACTCGGGGCATTCCCTGCCGATCATCCGCTGTTCCTGGGGATGGGCGGCATGCATGGGACATACACCGCCAACATGGCTATGTACGAGGCGGATTTGTTAATCAATATCGGCGCCCGTTTCGATGATCGTTTAACCGGTAACTTGCAGCACTTCGCACCAAATGCCACGGTTGCCCATATCGATATTGACCCGGCGGAAATCGGCAAAAACGTAGACACTCATATCCCGATTGTAGCTGATGCAAAAGAAGCTCTGCAGAAGCTCCTTGACTTGGAGCTGACGGCACCAGAGGCGAACGAGTGGCGCCTGCACTTAAAGCAAAGCCAAAAAGAGTTTCCGCTTTGGCAATCCGAAGAGGAAGAAGGCATTTCTCCGCAGCAATTAACAAAAATGATTCACGATGTGACAAGCGGAGAGGCTATTGTAACAACGGATGTAGGGCAGCATCAAATGTGGACAGCGCAATATTACGGTTTCAGCCAGCCGAATCGCTGGGTAACATCAGGCGGCCTCGGTACGATGGGCTTTGGCTTCCCGGCTGCGATCGGTGCCCAAATTGCTCATCCAGATGATACGGTCGTAGCGATAGCGGGAGATGCCGGTTTCCAAATGACTTTGCAGGAGCTGGGACTTGTAGCTGAGCTGAAGCTGCCTGTAAAGATCATTATTTACAACAACCAGGCACTTGGCATGGTTAGGCAGTGGCAAGAAAAGTTTTATGAGGAAAGATATTCGCAATCCTTGCTTCCGTGCCAGCCGGACTTTGTACAGCTAGCCGGGGCATACGGCATTAAAGGCTACTCTGTCTCCACAGAGGAGGAAGCAGAGCAGGTGCTTAAAGAAGCATTGACCAGCCGCGAGCCGGTTTTGATTGATTGCCGGATTAAGCGGAAGGAGAAAGTGTACCCGATGATTGCTCCAGGAAAAGGACTTCATGAAATGATTGGGGTGAGACCATGAAACGCACAGTGACGGTAACCGTTCTTAACCAAAGCGGTGTGTTAAACCGCATTACCGGATTATTTACGAAGAGACAATTCAACATTGAAAGCATTACGGTAGGCCCCACAGAAACAGAAGGGATTTCCAAGATGACTGTTATCGTTCATGTAGAAGATGAGCGGGTAGCTGAGCAAGTGCTGAAACAGCTCAATAAGCAAGTGGATGTGCTGAAAGTTACTGATATTACTGATCAGGCAGTTGTATCAAGGGAGCTTGCTTTAATTAAGGTACTGACAACGCCGCAAACGCGAGCGGAGATTAATGTCATTATCGAACCGTTCCGGGCGACGATTATTGATGTCGCTAAGGACAGTGTCACTATTCAAGTAGTTGGAAATTTCGAAAAAATCGAAGCGATGATTGAATTGCTCCGCCCTTACGGCATCAAAGAGCTGTCGCGTACAGGCCAAACGGCTTTAACACGCGGATCGCAAAAGCAAGTCACTGATTTGAAGCAATATTCAATTTTAAAATAAACAACTAAACTTTGGAGGATGATGAAAAATGGCAAAAGTATATTATAACGGAGATATCAACGAAGCGGTTTTAGCAAATAAGAAAGTGGCAATCATCGGCTACGGTTCACAAGGTCATGCTCACGCACAAAACTTACGTGAAAGCGGCGTAGATGTAATTGTTGGTTTAAGACCAGGAAAGTCTTGGGATCAAGCAGAAAAAGACGGTTTTGATGTAAAGCCGGTTCGTGAAGCAAGTGCGGAAGCAGATTTAATTATGATCCTTCTTCCAGACGAGTACCAAACAGCAGTTTATAAAAATGAAATTGAGCCTGAATTAAGTGCAGGAAAAGCGTTAGCGTTCGCTCACGGCTTCAATGTTCATTTCAACCAAATTGTGCCGCCGGCAGATGTGGATGTATTCCTTGCTGCTCCTAAAGGCCCGGGTCATTTAGTGCGCCGCACATATGAAGAAGGTGCCGGAGTACCAGGATTGATCGCGATTTACCAAGATGTGACTGGCCAAGCAAAGGACGTTGCTCTTGCTTATGCTAAAGGAATCGGGTCTGCTCGCGCCGGAGTGCTGGAGACAACGTTCCAAGAAGAAACAGAAACAGATTTATTTGGTGAACAAGCGGTGCTTTGCGGCGGCGTATCTGCCCTTGTAAAAGCTGGATTCGAAACTTTGATTGAAGCGGGATACCAGCCTGAAGTTGCTTACTTTGAGTGTTTGCATGAATTGAAATTAATCGTTGATTTAATGTACGAGGGCGGTCTGGAAGGAATGAGATATTCTATTTCCGATACAGCTCAATGGGGTGACTTCGTATCAGGTCCGCGCGTCATCACTGCGGAAACAAAAGAGCGGATGGGCGAGGTATTGAAAGACATTCAAACAGGCAAGTTCGCGAAAGGCTGGCTGCTTGAAAATCAATTAAACCGTCCGGAATTTACAGCTATTAATGCAAGCGAAAGCAAGCATCCAATCGAAGTAGTAGGAAGAGAGCTTCGCGCAATGATGCCATTCGTCAAAAAACAATCCAAGAAGGAAGTGACGGCCGGTGCGAAAGGTTGAGATCTTTGACACGACATTAAGAGATGGGGAACAGACACCTGGAGTTAACTTAAACACTCTTGAAAAGTTAGAGATTGCCAAGCAGCTGGAGAGACTAGGGGTTGACGTCATTGAAGCGGGCTTTCCAGCCGCTTCAAAAGGCGATCTTGAGGCGGTGCAGCTGATCGCTAATACGGTTAAGAACAGCTCCGTGACCGGTCTCGCCCGCTCCCATGAAAAAGACATTGATGCTGCATGGGAAGCATTAAAACAATCAGCAGAGCCGCGCATTCATGTGTTCTTGGCAACTTCGCCCATTCACCGTCAATACAAGCTGAAAATGTCAAAAGATGAAGTGGTTGAGAGAGCGGTAGCAGCCGTGAGGTATGCGAAAACAAAGTTTGCGAAAGTTCAATTTTCAGCAGAGGACGCTTGCCGCACAGAGCCTGAATTTCTGGCGCGCGTCACAGAGGCTGCTATTGATGCCGGAGCCACTGTGATTAACATCCCTGACACTGTCGGGTATATTACGCCAAAAGAAATCAAAGAGTTGTTTTCCTATCTAAGAAACAATGTTTCGAATATTGATAAAGCCATTTTGTCCGCTCACTGCCATGACGACCTTGGCATGGCAACAGCCAATTCTCTGGCAGCCATTGAGGGAGGGGCAGGACAGGTGGAAGGAACGATTAATGGAATCGGTGAACGGGCAGGCAACGTAGCACTTGAGGAAGTAGCGGTTGCCCTTCATATCCGCAACGATTTCTATGGAGCTACAACGAATATGAAGCTCGCTGAGATTAAGCGCACAAGCAATCTCGTTTCCAAATTAACGGGCATGACGGTACCGGCAAACAAAGCCGTTATCGGCGACAATGCGTTTGCTCATGAATCAGGTATTCATCAGGATGGCGTGCTGAAGGAAAAGACAACATATGAAATTATTACGCCGGAATTGATTGGTGTGAAATCCAACAAACTTGTGCTTGGCAAATTGTCCGGCCGCCACGCATTTAAAAATAAAGCGATTGAGCTTGGATTTGATTTAACAGAAGAAAAACTGAACGAAGCCTTTAAGGCATTCAAAGACTTGGCGGATAAGAAAAAAGAAATTATGGATGAAGATCTTTTCTCCATCCTTGCCGATAAGCAAACGGAAGCTGTCGATGTCAGCCATTATGAATTGAATAGCATTCAAGTTCAATATGGCACTGAAAACATTCCAACAGCAACTATTTCAGCTGCCTTGCCGGATGGTAGGCAAGTGACCGAAGCGGCTACTGGATCAGGAAGTGTGGAAGCGATTTATAACACGCTTGAACGCCTGCTGGATGAACCGGTTAAGCTCCATGATTACAAAATTAATTCAGTCAGTGCCGGACGGGATGCCCTTGCAGAAGTGTATGTGCGAATTAAGCATAAAGGCATTGAAACAAGCGGCCGCGGCACAGCACAGGACGTACTGGAAGCTTCAGCCAAAGCTTATCTGAATGCGGTCAATCGGGTGTTAACGTTAGAGGCGCAGCAGTCAGAAGCACAAAAAGTACACATTTGATGTAACGGAGGGGTTAATGTGAAAAAGAATATTGCCGTATTGCCTGGAGACGGGGTCGGCCGGGAAGTAGTGAAAGGAGCGACTGCTGTGTTGGAAGCAGTCGGACAGAGGTTCGGCCATGAATTTGAATTCGAATATGCCAACATTGGCGGCGCAGCCATTGATGAGTCAAATAATCCTCTTCCGAATGAAACATTGGAGCTTTGCAAGCAAAGCGATGCCGTTTTTTTAGGAGCGGTAGGAGGACCGAAGTGGGATAGCCTTCCTTCGCACATGCGTCCGGAGCGTGGATTGCTGGCAATTCGTAAAGAGCTTGGTTTATTTGCTAACCTTCGTCCGGTTATCGGTTTTCACAGCTTGCTGCATTCTTCGCCACTCAAACCCGAAATTGCAGAAAATGTGAATTTGATGATTGTACGTGAACTGACAGGCGGCTTATATTTCGGAAAACCAAGCGAGCGCCGCGGTGAAAGCGGAGAAACCGTTGTTGATACATTGCAATATACAAGACAAGAAATTGAGCGGATCGTAGAAAAAGCATTTGAACTAGCTATTATTCGCAACAAAAAGCTTACTTCTGTTGACAAAGCGAATGTGCTGGAATCAAGCCGGATGTGGCGCGAAATTGTGAACGAAAAAGCGGCTCTATACCCGCAGGTAGAAGTGGAGCATATGTATGTGGATGCAGCAGCTATGAAGCTGATCAGCCGTCCAAAAGACTTTGACGTCGTGGTAACAGAAAACTTATTTGGTGATATTTTGAGCGATGAAGCTTCCATGATTACAGGTTCACTCGGCATGCTGCCGTCAGCAAGCTTGACAGGAGACGGATTCGGCTTGTATGAACCGGTCCACGGCTCAGCACCAGATATTGCCGGCTTTAATAAGGCGAATCCGATGGCGATGATCCTTTCAGCGGCATTAATGCTGAAATACTCCTTCAATCTAAGGGAAGAGGCGGAGTCTATTGAACAGGCCGTTCAGGAAGTGCTGAACGCCGGCTATCGGACACCTGACCTGCAGCCAAATGGAAATATGGTTGTCGGCACAGAACAAATGATTGAAATTGTGGCTCAGCATGTAAAAGAAGGCTCCGCTATTTCTTCTATTATGGGAGCTTATATGTAAGCGAAAATCAATGGACAGTATAGAGAGGATTCCGTATTTTCCGCCAGGAGATCGGAATCCCTCTTTTTTCAAAAGCGATGTTTCATCATTAAGCTAAAAAAGACAGTGAGGGGGCTGTTTTATGGCACCAAAAACAGTTATTGAGAAAATTTGGGAACAACACGTTGTACACAGAGAAGAAGGAAAACCGGATCTTTTATATATTGATCTTCATTTAGTACATGAAGTGACTTCTCCGCAAGCATTTGAAGGGTTACGCATGAATAACCGCCAAGTCCGCCGTCCGGACTTAACCTACGCGACTATGGATCATAACGTGCCGACGGTCAACCGCCATATCATTAATGATCCCGTCTCTAAAAAGCAGATGACGACACTTGAGCAAAATTGTAAAGAATTTGGCATCGAGCTAGCCGATATTAACCATCCAGATCAGGGGATTGTACACGTTATCGGTCCTGAGCTTGGCTTAACACAACCAGGAAAAACGATTGTATGCGGAGATAGCCACACATCTACGCACGGGGCTTTTGGCGCTTTATCGTTTGGAATTGGCACAAGTGAAGTAGAGCACGTGCTAGCCACACAAACTCTCTGGCAATCCCGTCCAAAAACCTTGCAGGTAAAAGTAACTGGAAAGCTTGGTTTTGGCGTGACAGCGAAAGACTTAATTCTTGCGGTTATTGCTAAATACGGTGTGAACGCAGGGACAGGCTATATTATAGAATATACCGGCGAAGCGATCCGTGAGCTATCTATGGAGGAGCGGATGACTGTCTGTAACATGTCCATTGAAGCAGGGGCACGTGCTGGCTTGATTAGCCCGGATGAAAAAACGGTTGAGTATTTGCGGGGGCGCCGTTACGCTCCGCAGGGAGAGGAATTTGAAAAAGCGGCTCAACACTGGCTGGCGCTTGCGACCGATGAGGGCGCAGAATATGATTTAACGCTTGAAATTGCCGGAGAAGAGATTGAACCGCAAGTCACTTGGGGAACGAATCCATCCATGGGAAGCGGCATCAGTGCATCCGTTCCTGATCCTGAGCAGTTTGAGCGTCAAGCAGACCGTGAATCTGTTGCCCGGGCATTAGACTACATGGAATTGGCAGCAGGCACGCAGCTTGAAGAGATTCCCGTAGACTATGTATTTATCGGCTCCTGTACGAATTCACGTATCAGCGATTTGCGGGCAGCTGCGGAGGTGGCAAAAGGCAGAAAGGTTCAGGAAGGAGTGACAGCCATTGTTGTTCCTGGATCGCAAACGGTGAAGCAGGCAGCTGAAGCGGAAGGATTAGATCAAATATTTATCGACGCTGGCTTTGAATGGCGGGAGTCCGGCTGCAGCATGTGCCTGGCGATGAACGATGATATCGTTCCATCCGGAAAACGATGCGCCTCTACTTCTAACCGCAACTTTGAAGGGCGTCAAGGAAATGGTTCCAAAACGCACTTAGTCAGCCCGCCGATGGCTGCCGCTGCCGCTGTTACCGGCAAGTTCACTGATGTTCGCAAACTAGCCAAAGTGCATCAATAAGGGGGAAGAAACATGGAAGCAATCAATAAATTTAACGGTATTGTCTGCCCTCTCAACCGTGTAAATGTGGATACAGATCAAATCATCCCAAAACAGTTTTTAAAGCGGATTGAACGGCAAGGCTTCGGCCAGTTTCTATTCCATCATTGGCGTTTTGATGATGATGGGAATAAAAGAGAAGACTTTATTATGAATCAAATGCAATATGAACAGGCTGAAATTTTAGTGGCGGGTGAGAACTTCGGCTGCGGCTCTTCCCGGGAACACGCTCCATGGGCATTGCTTGATTATGGCTTCCGAGTAGTCATTGCTCCTAGCTTTGCTGATATTTTCTATAATAACTGCGTGAAAAACGGCATTTTGGCGATTCGCCTGACAGAAGCAGAAGTAAGTGAAATAATGGAAAAGGCGAAAGAGCCGGGGTATCGCCTATTCATTAATTTGAAAGATCAGGATATTACAGACAGAAAAGGATTTGCAGCTGATTTTGACATTGATCCCTATTGGAAGCAAATGCTTTTAAATGGCTGGGATGAAATTGCTGTTACCCTCAACCTTGAGGATGAAATCAGCAGCTATGAAAAGAAAGCGGAAAGCATAAGTTAATTCTATATGTAGATGGAGCAAAAGGCTGCGGATAAACGCAGTCTTTTGCTTGTATTTTCACTTGTTTATGGAAATTGAAAGGAATGATTTACATATAAACAGGGAAAAGTGATACAGGAACATGAGATGAGGAGGAATTAAAATGGAATTTAGAATAGAACGAGATACGTTGGGAGAAATGAAAGTGCCGGCAGATAAATACTGGGGGGCACAGACGCAGCGAAGCAAAGAGAACTTTCCGATAGGAACAGAAAAAATGCCTATCGAGGTGATTCATGCATTTGCCCAGTTAAAAAAAGCAGCAGCCATGGCCAATGAACAGCTCGGCAAGTTGCCTGCTGAAAAAAAACAAGCAATTGTTCAGGCGTGCGACGAAATAATTCAAGGAAAGTGGGATGGCCATTTTCCGCTCGTGGTCTGGCAGACAGGAAGCGGCACCCAGTCTAATATGAATGTGAATGAAGTCGTGGCCAGAAGAGGAAGTGAAATTGCTGGCAAAGAGAAGCTCATTCATCCAAATGACGATGTCAATATGTCACAAAGCTCCAATGATACTTTTCCAACCGCTATGCATATCGCTGCCTATCACGAGGCAGAGCAGCGTTTGAAACCGGCTCTTGCCCAGTTTAAGAAAACGCTTGAGCAGAAGGAAAAGGAATACATGCATGTAATTAAAATCGGCCGCACCCACTTGCAGGATGCTACACCGCTAACTCTCGGACAAGAAATTTCCGGATGGCGAGCGATGATTGACCGGAGCATGGAGATGCTGGAACAGGCACAGCAGTATTTGCTTCGCTTAGCTATTGGCGGCACTGCCGTAGGCACCGGTATTAACGCGGATCCGTCATTCGGCCATAAGGTAGCTGAACAGCTGGAAAAGCAAACAGGGTATCGATTTGAATCGTCCCCAAATAAGTTTCATGCGCTAACGAGCCATGATGAGCTTGTTTATTTTCATGGAGCGCTGAAAGCCCTCGCGGCGGATATGATGAAAATAGCGAATGATATACGCTGGCTGGCGAGCGGTCCGCGCAGCGGCATCGGAGAACTTACCATTCCTGCAAATGAGCCGGGCAGTTCAATTATGCCAGGAAAAGTAAACCCGACGCAAAGTGAGGCGATGACAATGGTTGCGGCTCAAATATTCGGAAACGATGCAACGGTCGGCTTTTCTGCAAGCCAAGGGAACTTTGAATTAAATGTTTTCAAGCCGGTAATCATCTATAATGTGCTTCAGTCTATCCGCCTTTTGGCTGAAGGGATTCAGTCATTTGACAAAAGATGTGCAGCTGGACTGGAAGCGAATAAAGAAGTGATCCAGCAGCTAATGGAACGCTCGCTTATGCTTGTTACAGCTCTTAACCCGCACATTGGTTATGAAAAAGCAGCCGAAATTGCCAAGCTGGCTCATAAAGAAGGACTAACATTGAAGGAAGCAGCCGTTCAAACGGGTTATCTGACAGCAGAGCAATATGATGAATGGATTGATCCTTCTAAGATGGTTCATCTCTAAATCAGCAATAGAGCCCCTGAATATTCAGGGGCTCAAGCCATTTGTATGAAATTGTAAAGCTAAATTAGCGTTGGAAACCGCTCATTTGTTGTTGAGCCATTGCTACAAGACGCTTAGTGATTTCTCCACCTACAGAACCGTTAGAACGAGATGTTGAATCTGCACCAAGTTGTACGCCGAATTCAGAAGCGATTTCGTACTTCATTTGGTCGATAGCTTGTTGAGCACCTTCAACTAAAAGTTGGTTGTTGTTGTTGTTGTTTGCCATGTTTTGTCATCTCCTGTTGTGTTTTTTTTTTGGCTGGACCTCTCTGGGATTGCACCAGTACGCATTGACTGCGTCCAGACTATCTGGTTAGGTCCACCGCTTTGAAGTGTTGCTGTTTGTACTACTAGTATGTTTGGATTCAAAAAGTTTATTCAAAAATATATCTTGGCAATTTATTCCTGTTTGTTTGACGTTTAAAAGGTGTTTTTTAAAGCATTATGCTATACTGATGATACATATCGACAATGAAGTGGATGATCTATTCTAGGAATAAGAGGTGAAGGAGTTATGGAATACAACCGCGATGTAAAAAACCGGCTGAATCGGATCGAGGGGCAAATAAGAGGCGTTATTAAAATGATGGAAGATGATAAGCATTGCAAAGAAGTAGTGACTCAGTTGTCAGCTATCCGTTCGGCTGTGGATCGGTCAATTGGGTTAATTGTAGCGAAAAATTTGGAAAGCTGTATCAGAGAAGCCAATGAAAAGGGGCAAAATGCAGAGGAAGCCATCCAAGAAGCTGTTAATATGATTGTTAAAAGCAGATAAGCTGTTCTTAACGTGCCAGACCTTCTAATCGCATGACGATAGATGTCCGGCACGAAAAGGACAGCTTTGTTTATTATCTCTCTGAGTTTGGCGGCGCCTCTTCTAGGAAAGGCGTTGTTTCTTCAATGTTTGCGGTGAGTGCGTCGTCTCTTGTATGGACGGAGCCCCCGGAGAGTCCTTCATTAATCATTCGGTCAATGTCTAAATACGCTTGGTCTTTTCCTTCAAATTGCGTGTCGGGCAAAAAGGAAAGGTCTTTGTATTTTGGATCCATTGCTTAACGCCCTCCTTTATATAAAGGCTTCGTCAACAGTTTTTTGGGCGTGTGAATAAGCCGACAGCTGTTAGCGAAGCCTATTTATAATATGGACGCAAACGAAAAAAGCTATTCCGGCCATTTTGATTAACGGTCATAGACATGATAAAGCATTAAGCTGTGGATTTGCTGTTCGAGCGGCTGGCGTTCGGTCTCTGGCGGTTTGTTTGAAAGCCATTCGATCGTTCCGTCGGGCAGGTAGTTTCCGGACATTCGCCTTTTTTTATAATAAAAAGAAAAGGCCCATCCGGGGAGCTGCTCTCCTTGATAAAGCGGTTTGTATTGAAAATGCAGCAACATCGTCTTCACCTCTCGTTCATCATACCCTACCCTGTCAAACGCGACAATATTTGCTAACTTTCGCCAATTCCACTTATAATGAAAGAGCCGGCATCGCTGGTGATGAATAAATGGCAGGTGAATGATGCAGATGAATATAGTAACGTTGCTTATTTTTATGGTTTTCATCGGTGCAGCCATTGGGGCGGTCACAAATGCGATTGCCATCCGGATGCTTTTTCGCCCGTATGAGCCGAAATATATTGGCAAATGGAAGCTTCCGTTTACGCCCGGCTTGATTCCGAAACGAAGGGGCGAGCTGGCTCGGCAAATTGGCAGAACAGTGGAAGAGCATTTGCTGACGCCGGAAAGCATTGAACGCAAGCTGAATGAACCAGACTTTCGCCGGGATGTAACCGTGATGTTGCAGAAAGAGGCAAAACCGCTGCTTGCTGCCGATCAGACGTTAGCCGAGCTGTTGGACAAGCTGCATTTTAAAGAGGCTGAACAACAAACAGAGCGCTGGGTTGAGAGCTGGATCGACAATAAATATCACAAAATCAAAAGCTTCTACCTTGATCAGACGATTAGGGAATCGCTGCCTGCGCAATGGCTTGATACGATGGAGGAAAAAGTTCCTGATGTCTCCCGTTATATCCTAACAAAAGGTATAGATTATTTCTCCGGCTTGGAAGGAAAAACACGGGTCAAAAGAATGACAGATGACTTTCTTGCTGAATGGGGCAAGCTTGGCAGCATGGTGCAAATGATTTTGGGAAATACCTCACTGGAGGATAAAATTCAGCCGGAAATTATCAAGTTCTTAAGCAGTCCGGGCACAAAGGATTTGCTGAACACGCTCTTGCAAAAAGAGTGGGATAAGCTGCTTGATTGGAAGTGGGAAGATGTTCTGCAGAAATTCTCTGATGAAAAAGCGCTGACTAAAGGAAAAAGCTTCATTCTGCGTCAGCTTGATCTGTCTTCTTTATTCCAAAAGCCTGTGTCTGTCTTTTTACAGCCGTTTGAAGAGAAGATTATCAATGAAATTATTCCGCTGCTAGTGGAAAGAGCGGGCTCTGTAGTGGCAAGCCGCTTGCCGGCCATTATGCAGAAATTGCGGATTGGGGACATTGTCCGCGAACAGGTGGAAACTTTTTCTCTTGCACGCTTGGAACAAATCGTGTTGGATATTGCCCGCCGGGAGCTGAAGATGATCACGCTTCTTGGAGGCGTGCTCGGCGGAGCGATTGGCTTGATTCAAGGACTTATCATCCGTTTATTCTAGGAAAGTCTCGCGAACTTGCGCATAGTTTGTTAAAGTGAAGTCATGCTTACAATGAAGGAGGAAGAACATGGCAGCCAATTTATATGATCTGGCGTATGAAATGGAAAAAGGTCTGCGCCAAAGCCAAGAGTATCTCGCGTTAAAACAGCTGTATGCGGATGTAGAGACTAGCGAGGAAGCAAGGGGAATTTTCGAGAACTTTCGAAATGTACAGATGCGATTGCAGGAAAAACAAATGACCGGGCAGGAGATCACGGAAGAAGAAGTGCAGCAGGCGCAAAAAACAATGGCTCTTGTTCAGCAGCACCCTCTCATTTCTAAATTGATGGAGGCTGAGCAAAGAATGAGTATGATGATTGCGGATGTGAACAAAATTATTATGAAGCCGCTCGAGGAAATGTATGGAGCGATGGCAGAATAACGGTTAAGCATGTAAAGTGCCGGGTTTTCCCTGTAAAAAGGGAGAATCCGGCATTTCTTATTTTTTAGGCTGCTTATTGACGGTAATGACTTTTTAAAGCTTTGTTCTAAAGCCTGTTTTCTTCTCATAATTTCTAAAAAGGACAACATGAGGGGGGAACGAGAAAATGGCTTACCGTTTGTTAGCAATTAATATAGATGCATTTGCCGGTCAAAACAAAGCACGGATCACGAGGTCAACGAAGGAAGCAATTCGCTATGCACGCAAAAAAAACGTGACTGTTTGTTTTTACTCTAACCGCGAACTGCCTCTTGTCAAGAAAATGGCGAAAGCCTTGATCCCGGAAAGTTGCTTGATTGCCCATAACGGAGCGTATGTAGCTTCTGAATTTGATAAACCGGTGTATATCCAGCGAGTGAATGAAGAATGCACATATGAAATGGTTCAGTTTCTGGAATCATTTGATTGTCAGGTAACACTTGCCACTGAAAAGTTTTCTGCCAGCAATAGAGGGCGGCTTCCAGCTACATTAGTGAAGCGCAGCATGTGGCAGCGCACGCAAAAGTTCCTATATTCCCAGTATTTTGTTCATTCATTATCTGATCATTTATTTGAAGATCCGATTTCTCCTTTATCCATTCATGTCAAATTCTTTAAGCCGGGAGAAAGGGAAGAGGTGCTGCAAGCATTAAAAAATATGTTTAATGAAGTATCCTTCTTAAAGAAGGGAACGGATGAAATCGAAATCACTGCTTTCGAGGTAACCAAATGGAACAGTATTTTATATTTGGCAGAAAGAATGATGATCAGCCGTTCGGAAATTGCAGTAATCGGCGTGGATGAGGCTGATGAAGAAGTAATTAGAGAAGCAGGCATCGGAATTGTCATGGGGGATGCTCCTGAAAGTGTAAAACAGGCAGCGGATTGGGTGACGAGAACAAAAGAAGATGGCGGCATTGCCTATGTGATTAAAGAGCTGCTCCGGCACCAAAGGAAGGGAGCTGAGGAGGAAGTGAATAAACTGGATTAAGCGGCAGGCAACGCCGCTTTTTTTGATGCGCGGGTTGATTCGATCTTGACCGTAGGTTTGCCGATTCAGTATGCTTAGGGAAGGAAATAAAGAAAGGTGAATGAGCGTGTTAATTTATATAAAAGGATTGGAAGACGAGCGCTTCGTGCGGCCGCTTCAGTTGATCGCCAACTTATTTTTTGAGGAAACGGATATCTGTTTGGAGAACAATGGCCGCAGCGAACTTGAAATTGATATCCAATTAGTAGATGAGGGGGCGGAAGTCGCCGCTTCAGCCGTTTTGTTGGCGGCTGGCGAAGAATACCGGGCCAGCTATAGAAAAGCCGTTACGGCCCTTGAGGGGAAAGAGCATTTTAAGCAAGTGAAGAACGTTGTTTCGCATGTGTTTTTACACGTATTGCAAGATTACACAAAGATCACGCAAAAATGGGGCATCTTAACTGGCATGCGGCCCACCAAGTTGCTTCATAGGCAGCACCAAGCTGGTGTGCCGGCTGAAGAAGCGCGCCGAAAGCTTCAAGAAGATTATATGATCACCGAAGAAAAAGTGCATTTAATGGAGCGGATTCTGGAACGGCAGCTGGCGATGGTTCCTGATTTATATGAAGTAAAAGAAGAAGTCAGCATTTATATCGGCATCCCGTTTTGCCCGACGAAATGCGCGTATTGCACCTTTCCAGCCTATGCTATTCAAGGAAAGCAAGGAAGGGTATCCTCATTTTTGAGCGGGCTTCATTATGAAATGGAGAAAATCGGGCAGTGGCTGCGGGAAAAAGGCGTGAAAATTACAACTGTGTATTACGGCGGCGGGACGCCGACAGCCATTACAGCCGAGGAAATGGATGAATTGTACGAGCTGATGTATAAAGTATTTCCTGATGTAGACAGCATTCGGGAAATTACTGTAGAAGCAGGGCGGCCGGATACCATTACTCCCGAAAAGCTTGCGGTTTTAAGAAAATGGAACATTGACCGGATCAGCATAAATCCGCAGTCTTACACACAGGAAACATTGAAAGCGATCGGGCGCCATCATACCGTAGAAGAAACAATCAGCAAGTACCGCATGGCAAAGGAACATGGAATGAACAACATCAATATGGATTTGATCATTGGCCTTCCGGGTGAAGGAACGGAAGAATTCGCCCATTCTCTTGAGGAAACAGAAAAGCTGATGCCGGAATCTTTAACGGTTCACACGCTGTCATTTAAACGCGCCTCTGAAATGACCTTAAATAAGGAAAAATATAAGGTGGCGGACCGGACAGAAGTGGAACAAATGATGAATATGGCCGAGCAATGGACGAAGGAACACGAATACGTTCCCTATTACTTATACCGCCAAAAAAATATTCTAGGCAACCTGGAGAATGTAGGATACTCCAAACCGGGACGGGAAAGTATTTACAACATTATGATCATGGAGGAAGTACAAACCATTATCGGCATTGGGTGCGGGGCGGCCAGCAAGTTTATTGACCGGAAAACTGGAAAAATCGAACACTTTGCCAATCCGAAAGATCCGAAAACCTATAATGAACGGTTTGTGGAGTACACAGAAAAGAAAATTAACAAGCTGAACCAGTTGTTTTCATGAGCCAGTTTCGAAAAAAAGAGCCGCAAAATTTGCCGGCTCTTTTTTTGAAGATAAATCAAGCGGTTCAAGAACGGCGCTGAACCGCTTTTATGTTATACATGGAATAAAACGAGCTTGCCGAGAGGCGACGTACAGCGATGAGTATACTCTTCATAGTCGTGCTGCTGCAGCAGCTGCTGCCCCTGCTCTTTTGCTTCTTCATCGTTACGGGCTTCAAATGATTCATCGAGCAGCTTTTCCCCATTTTTTTTAAAAACCGTTAATTTATAAACCATTATTTCCCCTCCCTGAAGATGATTCACTATTCATTGTACACAATTTTGGATTTTTTCTAAATATTTTATAACGAAATAATTTTGTGGAACTTTTTGCTTGCTTGGGCGTATGTTTTAGAGGGGAGTGATAAAACATGCTTGTTTTGGAAAATGTAACAAAACGCTTTAATGATTTCACCGCCGTCAACGACCTATCCTTGCAAATCCCGGAGAGGGAGCTGTTTGGTTTTCTTGGGGCCAATGGTGCGGGGAAAACAACCACCTTTCGAATGATATTAGGTATTTTACAGCCAAATGCAGGCGCCATTCACTGGAACGGGAAGCCTATTAACTACAAAGTGAGTCCGCTGATCGGTTACTTGCCTGAAGAAAGAGGGCTATATCCGAAAATGAAAGTGAAAGACCAAATTGTTTACTTAGCCCGTCTGCGCGGAATGGATAAAAAAGAAGCAGCAGCCGAAACGGACCGCTGGCTGGAGCGTTTTCATGTGCCCGATTATGCGGGGAAGCGGGTAGAGGAATTATCGAAAGGAAACCAGCAAAAAATCCAATTTATTTCTTCGGTTGTCCATAAACCGCAGCTGCTGATCCTCGATGAGCCATTCAGCGGTCTGGACCCTGTTAATGTAGAGCTATTGAAGGAAGCGGTTGTTGAGTTAAGAGAAAGCGGGACAACCATCGTATTTTCGAGCCATCGAATGGAGCATGTGGAAGAGCTTTGCGAGAACTTATGCATGATGCATCGCGGGCGTCCAGTCGTCCATGGCAGTCTTCGCGAGATTAAGCGTTCGTTCGGAAAGAAAAATGTCACGGTACAGGCTGACTTCAATCTTGATTTTTTAAGGGATATTCCCGGCGTTTTACGGACGAAGAACACGGCGGAAGGCATGGTGCTCCAGGTCGCCAAGGAAGAAACGTCCCAGCACATTTTTGCAGCTTTGCAGGAAAAAGGATTTGTGACGAGGTTTGAGCTGGAAGAGCCTTCATTGAATGACATTTTTATTGAAAAGGCGGGAGCTTCCTATGAATAACTTTTGGATGATTCTTTCCCAATCGTATATTAATAAATTGAAAACCAAGCCATTTATCATTACAACGCTGCTGGTGGCTGCCGTCATCATTGCCGCAGCCAATTTTGAGCAGATTTTCTCCAATTTTGGTGACGATAATGAACAGGCAAAAGTAGCTGTAGTGGATCAGACAGGAGCGCTGTACGAGCCGCTCAAAGAGCAGCTGGCAGCTGCGGGAGCAAATGTTAAAGTTGTCAAAAGCGATCAAACAGAAGCTCAATTAAAGAAGGCTGTAGAACAAGAAACGTACAAAGGTTATCTCTTGTTAGAGAGAAACAGCGAAGGAATGCCATCTGCCACCTATAAGGCGGAGAACATTGCCAACAGCAGCCTTTCCTCTGAGATCCGTCAAGCTCTGCAAGCTTTGAAAACGAGGGAAGTAGCGGGTAAGCTGCAGCTGACGGATGAGCAAATTCAACTGTGGAATGCACCGGTTTCGTTTGACACGATTGCGCTCGCTAAAGGAGCTAAATCAGAGGAAGAACTGATTCAAGCCCAAGCGCTTGTTTATGTTTTGCTGTTTCTTATTTATTTGTCAGTTATTATGTATGCCAACATGATCGCTTCTGAAGTAGCTATTGAAAAATCTTCGAGAGTGATGGAGATTTTAATCTCAAGTGTCTCCCCGATAAAGCAAATGTTTGCGAAGATTTTAGGCATCGGCCTTCTCGGGCTTACCCAATTAGTGATCTGGTTTGCTGCGGCTTATATAGCCATGGTCAATCAACCCGACGGTTCTCTCGTTCAATCGATCGGATTGCAATCCGCTTCTGGGTCGATGATCATTTATGCGATTCTGCTATTTATTCTCGGCTACTTCTTATATGCTACGATTGCCGCCTTGCTTGGCTCACTCGTTAGCCGCCTTGAGGACGTTCAGCAAATGATGACACCGCTCACTCTCCTCGTCATGGCTGGCTTCTTCATTTCCATGTACGGCTTGGGGAATCCGGAATCACCGTTTATTACAGTGACTTCCTATGTGCCGTTTTTTACGCCGATGATTTTATTTGTCCGCATTAGCCTTCTTAGCATTCCGCCATGGGAAATCGCTCTTGGCTTTGGGGTTTTGATTGCTGCAATTATAGTGTTTGGTATTATTGGTGCCCGCATTTATAAAGGGGGCGTCTTAATGTATGGAAAATCTAATTCATTAAAAGACATGAAAAAAGCGTTCGAGCTGTCAAAAGACAACTAGTTTGCAGTCGAGTCTGCCTTGAAGAATGATTCCAGAGATTGTTATGTTATAATTAGCTCACTAATACCAAGGAGGGGGAGTCAATTTGCAAGGGATTACCCATTATGAAGCAGGACAAAGCGTGGAAAGTTATTTGTTAATCAAATCAGTGACAAAAAGTGTAGCGGTAAATGGCAATCCCTATTTAACGCTTATTTTACAAGATAAAAGCGGTGACATCGAAGCTAAGCTTTGGGATGCTAAAGAAGAGACGGAAAAGCAATACCAGCCGCAGACCATTGTGAAAGTAAAGGGAGAAATTCAAAATTACCGCGGCCGAATGCAGCTGAAAATCCGGCAGATCCGGCCGGCTGGTCCGCAAGATGGAAAGCAGATCAGTGAATTTATCGAAACGGCTCCGCTCAGCCAAACCGATATGGCGGATGTGGTTACCCAATTTATTTTTGAAATGCAAAATCCTCATATTCAGCGTATTACCCGCTTTTTATTAAATAAATATCATACGGAGTTTTTAGAATATCCGGCAGCAACAAAAAATCACCACGAGTTTGTGTCAGGTCTAGCTTACCATGTGGTATGCATGCTGAAATTAGCCAAATCCATTGCAGATCTTTATCCTTCGCTGAACCGTGATCTGTTATATGCGGGTGTAATCTTGCATGATCTCGGCAAGGTCATTGAGCTGTCCGGTCCTGTATCTACAGTGTATACGGTCGAGGGGAACTTGCTTGGCCATATTACCATTATGGTCAATGAGATTGGCAAGGCAGCAGAGGAGCTTGGAATAGAAGGGGAAGAGGTCACTATTTTAAAGCATATTGTTCTCTCTCATCACGGCAAAGCAGAATGGGGGAGCCCGAAGCCGCCGATGATTAAAGAAGCGGAAATTCTCCATTATATCGATAATCTTGACGCCAAAATGAATATGCTTGACCGGGCACTGGAGCGAACGAAGCCGGGAGAATTTTCCGAGCGGGTGTTCGCGCTTGATAACCGTTCTTTTTACAAGCCGCATTTTTCTTCTTAACATGTCCAATTTTGGGCATGTTTTTTCTTTTGGTGAATACACTGTTTACAAATGCGGACAAGGAAGGGGATTAAGATGATCATTCCATTATGGGTTTATGCAGTTGTTGCAGGAATTTTCTTCAGTGCATTTATGACGATTAAAACATCAAGAGCAGATAAAAAGGTGGATGAGGCATTCATTGAGCAAGAAGGACAAGTTTATATACAAAGAATGGAGAAGGAGCGCGAGCTGAGAGCAAAGAATTAAGCAGAAAGCGTCTGTCTTGCGAGACAGACGCTTTCATTATGCTTACTTTTCTTCTTCTTTATCGGATTTTTTATCAGAATCAGACAAGCCTCCGAAAGCTCCTTTTAAATCTTCGTCTTTTACTTTAACGTCGGCAGCCTTCAACTCTTTATCGAGCTTTTTCTGGATCGTTTCCGGATCAGCTTTCGATTGTTTGAGTTCTTTCGTTAACTCTGGTTTCATATCTTTGAAAGGTTTTTTCTCTTTCATATCAGTAATTTCAATGATATGGAAGCCTAAGTCGGATTTAACCGGCTTGCTGATTTCGCCTTTTTTCAATGTGTCAAGCGCTTTAGAAAACTCTGGAACAAATTGTTCGCGGCTTTGGCTGTCTACCCAGCCTAAGTCTCCGCCGTTTTGTGCGGAACCTGGATCAGATGAATATTCTTTCGCCAATGCGTCGAATTTCTCGCCTTTTGCCAGCTTGTCTTCTACTTCTTTTGCTTTCTTTTCATCCTCTACTAAGATGTGGCGGATTTTCATCGGCGGCTGCCATTTATCATAATACTCTTTTACTTCCTTATCCGTTACTTTAATATCGGAGAGGGCCGCTTTTTCTCTTAAAAGCTCTAATTTCAAAAAGTCTTTAAAGCCTTTTTCATCCAGGTTATACTGGGCCAAAAACGCTTCATATTGCGGGCCAAGCTGTTCCTTGGCTTTTTTCAGCTCTTTATCCACTTCTTTATCGGATACTTCATATTTTTCGGAGAGTACTTTTTTGTACATAACCTCTTGAAGAGCTTGTTCCATTTGCGGAGAGTATTTCTCCTTCATCGAGTCATACAGTTCTTGCTGTGTCACATCTCCTGCTTTCGAAGTAGCAACGACATCGTCCCCGGCGCCGCATCCAGCCAGGCCGACCGCCCCTGCAACTAAAGAAGCAGACAGGATCCATTTTTTCATCTCTAAACAACTCCCTGATTAATCAGCCGGCCTTCATTGCAGCAACGGCTTTTTCAAATTTTTGTACAGGACATACTATATCATATTTTCATCAAGCAGCCAAAAAATTCAATCTGAATAAACAGACAAAACAGGCTCCCATGATCGATTAAACAGGAGTGAGAAGGGCGGGCGAACCCAGCCATCCGTCTTTTGAGCAAATTAAAAAGAGCCGGCTTTCGCAAGCGGCTCTTTTTATGTAAACAAAATTTCTACATAAGACGAGATCAATAAGATCGTAATATAGATATTAATAGTACGGAAAATTTTAGGGTGGCGTTCTTCCGGGATCTCTTTTTGAACGCAAAGAATATTCGTCATACGGTTAATATTATAAAGAATTAAAGCTGAAAAAATAATAAACACGATAATAACGGAGATCACTTTATCCCCTCCCCTGTTTGTTTTTGTTCATATTTTGTTCACATGTAATAAACATAACAAAAATTGCGTTAAAAAGATAGAGAAATAGTTGAAAGCAGAGAAGGGACTCTCTGCTTTGCTTAGACGAACTGATGGTTAAAAAAATCAGCCGTTTTATTGAGGAATAAGAATTTCATACCCTCGGTCGTGTTCCTCGATGACCGCATATTTTGGAGAAGCAGCCATGGCTTTAAAGTAAAGCAAATCAATGGCGCACATGCCTGTATGAAAAGCAGCCAGCATAGTAAAGTAATGAATATAGTGAGGAAACAGAATTCCGCAAACAAGCAGGGCTGGATTAATAGTAAAGAAAGGCAGTAACAGGCTTGCCATAAATGTTTTTTTAGGAACGGGCTGTTTTATGTTAATCGAGATAATTGGCATACAAAAATAAGTGATTTTGCACTGGCATTTTATTTGGCGCCAATAATGCAAAATCGGTAAAAGATGCACAAGCTTGTGCAGCGGATAAACCGCAAGCAAAGCTAGAAGAAAAACATGAAAATACCCTGAATACAATGTTTTTGAAAAGAGCGATTGCATGAAGGCAAAGCTGAATGAAAAAAACAGCGTTGTCAGCAAAAGAGAATACATCAAGATCTTGTTCGATCCGTATCTCTTTTCAAAATCAAATGTACGCCAGCATTTCATCGGAATCATCCCTCCGTTTGACGTTAAGAACTTGCTATTGCCTAACCACTTTACGCTGTGTATAAAGAAAAATCAACCTATTTTTTGTGAACAATAAGTAAAGTTATCAGGCAAAACAGGCAAGCATAAGATCCAGGAGGGAGGGACCGGGCATTTTCGCTGGAAGGAAGGGGAGATTACACTTGTTGCTCAAATTTTTTCTTGCGTAACTTTCCATCTTCCTCGTCTAAATCTTCGCCGATATTATGCATGGACTTCTCGAATATATCAACGAAGTCTTCCCCGTAAATATTTTTGACGATAGACATCACTTCCATCATGTCAGGGAACTTGCCAAACAATTCACGAAGCGGCGCGCTGCCTGCAAAGACGGAATTTGTGTCAGGATCAAAGTTTTCCATCAAGTCAAGCAGCAGCTGCTCGCCTTCCTCAGTGATTTCCACATAAGTATTCCGTTTATCTGTCTCTTTCTTTGAAAATCTTAAATAGCCTCTTTCTTCTAATTTTTTCGAAAAATTAAAAGCGGTAGATACATGCATGACTCCGAATTTCGCAATATCAGAAATAGAGGCTCCTTTCAAATGATAGGCAATCCACAGAATATGATGCTCGTTAATATTTAAGTCATAAGGCTTGATCCAGCGCTGCCAATCCTTTTCGATCGCTTTCCATAAGGCCTTGCTTAATTGGGCCATTCTCTGGCTAAAAATAAGCGCTTCTTTCAATGAGTATTGATGATTTGTCATTTTTGCACCTTCTTTTCCGAATTCTTTCACTCCTAATTAATAGTAAGTTATATAGACTGTTAATATTATTATGCCAATAAAGTAAAAAATAATAAAGATGTAAATTAACAAAATTTTCGAAAAAAATGGAGAACCGGTGACGGTTCTCCATTTTATTTTCGGGCGGGCAGTGTTTTTTGCAGGTCTTCAACTGTTTTTTGCACTTCGCTGATATCCTGCTGCAGCTTTTGAATGGTTGGCTCTGTGCTTTCCTTCCATATTCCGGCGCTTACTTTTAAGCCATCCGCCACTTCCGGGATATTGTCTTTGCTGACATCCTTTAACTGGATAACAGCTTTCTTGACTTCGCCAATGTCTGCTTTAATCGTCTGCGTGTGGTTTTTCAAGCTTGCCTGGGCTGTTTTCACCCGTGCTCTTGCTTCTTGGCCGGACATCGGCGTATTGAACAAAGTGACAGCCGCCCCGGCGGCAGTGCCGGTGATCATACCGATTAATAATGCTTTTTTATCCACTTTCTTCACCTCTTATTAATGATAGCATTCTCTTTTAACAACAAAATCCCTTTAATTTGCTGGGGACAGGTACATTGCTGCCCGAAAGATGCATAGTATGTAGAAAGACCCCGCTTTGCTATATTTCCCTTACACCGTAAAAAGCAAACAGTTGATTTTAGTTAAAGGAGTGGCATAGCATGGAAGGAATCATTTTCGGATTATTTGCGCTGAGTTTCATCCTGCTGATCAGCATGATTTATCACATCCGATCGATCTGGAGGCCGGGCATTTCGATGTCGAGACCTCTGTTAATCAAGAAAGCTCGTATCCTTGGAATTGCCGGGGGCTTTATTCTACTCATCGCGGTACTGCTGTTATATAGGTAAGTATAGCAAAAGGACTCCTTTGTTTTCAAAGGAGTCCTCAGGCTGTTGGCAGACGCTTGCTTCCTTCGCTGTAGAAAAGTTAGGCTGGCTCCGCTAGATTCGAGCGCTTCAGCACAGATTGGACAATCGGATAAATGACCGCCATTACAACGGCATTTACAGCTGAAGCAGGAAGTACAATCGTCAAGAATAAAGCAGCAAATGGTCCCGGCAGGCCGACTGTTACGAGAGCCGAGCCCAGGAAGACAACGCCGGAAACAATCGTTCCGACAGCGGTTAAAGCGGCGGCTCCAACGGTATTTTTGCCGTAATGGGCAAATAAAAGAAACAAGCCATAAAATACAACAGCGGTGACCGGCTTATCAAGCATGTTGGGAATCATTCCGCCCGGGAAAGAAGTGGTCAGGCCGGAAATAACGCCGGTGACCAGCCCGGCAAGCAAGACGCTCTTTAGGTTCGGAAACAGCAGAATGCCTAAAAACATCATGGTCAGCATCATGTCGGGTTTCATTCCAAGAAACAATCCCGGCATCACCGTGTGCAAAACAGCTCCCATCCCTATTAATAGTGACAGGGTAACTAAAGATTTCGTATTCATTTCTCATCTCTCCTCTTCTCATCTCGTCTCAATCTCGCTTCTCCTGACATACACTCGTTGTTGCCAGCGAAAAGTTAGGATAAGTATATCATACAACAAAGGGCGTAGGAAGCTGAATATTCTGTCAAGGACGCCGTCTTTTTATTTAAAGGCGGGCAGAAATGTCTTGAGCAATCTTTTGCAAATCGTCTCCCGTGTATTCATTGTCGTGTGTTTTAAACACAGGATGGAATCCATCTTCTCGTCCAAAGCGCGGAATGAGGTGAATGTGATAATGAAAGACTGTTTGACCCGCTGCTTCTCCGTTATTGTTTAGAATATTTAACCCTTCCGCGTTATAAGCCGATTTCAAGGCTTTGGCAATGAACGGCACCCGCTGGAACAAGCTTCCCGCTTCTGTTTCAGAGAGTTCAAATACGTTTTTCTTATGTTTTTTAGGGATAAGCAGTGTATGTCCTTTGGTTACTTGGCTGATGTCTAAAAAAGCATACACTTCCTCGTCTTCATATACTTTGGCAGAGGGGATTTCACCATTAACGATTTTACAAAAAATGCAGTCGCTCATTTTTTTCATCCTTCCTATGTATAATTGCCAAAATTTTATCATAAAAGCGATTTTTATTAAATACACAAGTATAAAGATGAGGTTGAACCATGAGATATTGCGGATATTTTGTTAAAATAAGCGTATGACATTATGAGAAAGGACGTTTTTTATGTCTTTATTAACGGTAGAAGGACTAGTTGGCGGTTATACCCGCAAACCGGTGCTGAAGGATATATCCTTTTCAGTCAATAAGGAAAGCATCGTCGGCTTAATTGGTTTAAACGGGGCAGGGAAGAGTACAACGATTAAGCATATCATCGGGCTGATGGAACCGAAAAAAGGAACCATTTCCATCAATGGGCTTGCTTTGCAGGATAGTCCTGAGAAGTACCGGCGCCAGTTTTCTTATATTCCGGAAACGCCGATTTTATATGAAGAACTAACGCTTGAAGAGCATATGAAGCTTACAGCCATGGCCTATGGGCTCACAGAGGAGGAGTTCGGCCGGCGGATCGGCCCATTGCTAAAGGAATTTAGGCTGGATTCGAAAATGAATTGGTTTCCGGCCCACTTTTCTAAAGGCATGAAGCAAAAGGTGATGATTATGAGCGCCTTTTTGACAGAGCCTTCCTTGTACATTATCGATGAACCTTTTGTGGGTCTTGACCCGCTCGGCATTCAATCGCTTCTTGATTGGATGAAGAGAATGCGTGATGGCGGCGCTGGCATTTTAATGTCCACGCATATATTGGCGACAGCGGAAAAGTACTGTGACGCCTTCATCATTTTACATAACGGTGAAGTTCGGGCGCAAGGAACAATCGGAGAGCTTCGCGAACAATTCCAAATGCCGGGTGCGTCTCTTGATGATATCTATATTCAACTGACAAAGGAAGAAGAGCAATGAAGCAAGTGGAAGAGTTATGGAAATCGAGGATTACGGCCTATTATACTGAGCTGCGCAAGTATTTGCTCTATATGCTGAACGATCATTTGCTATTCGTTCTTGTCTTCGGACTGGGGGCGGTCTTGTATTATTACAGCGGCTGGGTCAAAACACTGGATGAGACGTTTCCAGCGCCGCTCGTCATGGCTGTTTTTCTGGGAGCGCTGCTTGCTTGGAGTCCGGTTTATACATTTTTAATGAGGGCAGATACCGTTTTCCTGCTGCCGCTGGAAGAAAAAATGGCCCCTTACTTTCGCAAAGCGATTACGGCGAGCTTTCTTTCCCAAAGTTACTTGTTAATCGCCGGTCTTGCTTTATTTATGCCGCTATATACACAGGTCAAAGGCGGCTCCATGAAGGTTTTTTTCGCTTGGCTGATTTTAATCGCCGTCATGAAAGTTTGGAATTTAACCGTTCGCTGGCATGTGCTCAAAGTTCAAGAAAAAGAAATCCGGCATATAGATGGGGGAATTCGGCTGATAGTTAATATCTTGCTGCTGTATTTTGTGTTTTCCGGTGCCCCGCTTCTTTTCATTCTGGCAGTGGCGGCCGCTATGGCAGCCTATTATATATACTGCGGCAAAAGGGCGCGTCCGATGGTGTTAAAATGGGAAACACTTGTGGAGCTTGAGGAAAAGCGGATGGCCGCTTTCTACCGTTTAGCTAATTTATTTACCGATGTGCCTCATTTGCGGGGAACTGTGAAACGGCGGAAGTGGCTGGACAAGCTTCTGGGCCAAGTGCCGTTCCAGCCGGCCGGGACGTATACTTACTTGTTCCGGCGCACGTTTGTCCGCATGAACGAATTTTTCGGCTTGTACATCCGCTTGACTGTAATGGCGGCTCTTATTATCGGGTTCAGCGGTCAAGCCGTCCTGCAGCTCATTATCGCTTTATTGTTTATTTACTTGACGGGGTTCCAGCTGCTGCCGATGATTCGCCGTCATGAAACAAAGATTTGGGTGTTTTTATACCCGGTCGCACCTGAACAAAAAAGCGCTTCGCTGCTGGATTTAATCGGCCGTCTGCTTTTGCTGCAAGCTGTCATCTTCGGTTTAGCAGCATGGGCAGGCCACTCGTTAAGCCAAGGAGGCATCGTTTTAGCAGCTGGCGCAGTATTTGCTTTGTTTTTTGCTAAAATGTATGCGCCGGCCCGTCTCCACAAAATTGCCCGCTAGACAATGAGAGCAAACAATATAAGAAAAGACAGCCCAAACGGGATACTTCCCGATTTTGGCTGTCTTTTTTCTATTTGAAAAGGAAACTATTCATTTTCCCTCGGCACCATATAAGTTGTTACGTAGGAAGGGCTTGAGAAAATATGCGGCTGGTTATCTACGCCGGCTTCCGGTTTTTTTGTTTCATGAGCCTGCTTGAATTCCTTAGAGTCTTTCCAATTTGTAAATGACTCCCGGTCTTGCCATTGCGTCAAGATGACATACGTATTTGAAGTGAGCGGGCGAAGCACACGGATCGCTATAAATCCTGGCGTATTTTCAATCGCCCGGGCCCGTCCTTTAAAGCGATATTCAAAAATCGGCCGTCCCTCGTCTGTTACAGGAATGTTATTGCATACAACAAAGCCATGATCCGCTAATTCTCCGGAAGCATCAATGACCTCGTATTTTCGGGGAGATTGAAACAGCGTTTTTTTGCTGTTTGTTTCATGAAGAAGGGTGGCTCCTTCCGCATTTTCCATAAAAATGATGTTTTCAGATGCGTGTTTTTCCTGAAGCTGCTTCATAAAATGATATGTACCTGTAGTGATGAAAATATTCATGTCCTCACCTCGTTTAGTAATAGTTACTAACCTATATTATATATTACTTTACACTTAGTTGCTGTGCTCTAAACTCTCATAATAAGCAGAAAAACAGGAAGGAAGTTCCTAATTGAAGGCAGGCTCTCCGTTTCTTTGGAGAATTTATGACATTTAGGGGTCCACGCTATACTTTTTGCCTCAAAACTACTATAGTGTAAACGTATAAATAGATACGATTGTTCGCTTATTTCCGTTTATGGACTGAATAGAAAGTGATAGATCAACTTTTGAAGATATGAAAGGTGGATGTGCAGCAGTGGTGCGAAAAATTAATGAAACATTTTTAAAAGCGGCAAAAGGGGAAAAGACGGAGTATACACCGGTTTGGTATATGCGCCAAGCGGGCCGTTCTCAGCCGGAATACCGCAAATTAAAAGAGAAATACTCCCTTTTCGAGATTACCCATCAGCCTGAATTATGTGCTTATGTCACAAAGCTTCCAGTCGATCAATACGATGTCGATGCCGCTATTCTTTATAAAGATATTATGTCTCCGCTTCCAGCAATCGGTGTTGATGTAGACATTAAATCAGGAATCGGTCCAGTGATTGATAACCCGATTCGTTCTTTAGCTGATGTCGAAAAGCTCGGACAAATCGATCCGGAAAGCGATGTTCCATATGTGCTTGATACGATTCGCCTGCTGACGGAAGAGCAGCTTGACGTTCCGCTTATCGGTTTTGCCGGCGCACCATTCACGCTCGCAAGCTATATGATCGAAGGCGGCCCTTCAAAAAACTACAACAAAACAAAAGCTTTTATGTATGCTGAGCCAAAAGCATGGCAAGCACTGATGGACAAGCTGGCTGAGATGACAGTGACTTATGTGCGCGCTCAAGTAAAAGCGGGGGCCCGAGCTATCCAAATTTTTGATTCATGGGTCGGAGCGTTAAATATTTCAGATTACCGTTTATTTATTAAGCCGGTCATGGAGCGTATTTTTAGCGAACTGCGCGAAGAAAATGTTCCATTAATTATGTTCGGGGTAGGTGCAAGCCACCTGGCAAAAGAATGGCATGAACTTCCGCTTGATGTGGTCGGTCTTGATTGGCGCCTTCCGATACAAGAGGCGAGGGCAATGGGCATCACAAAAACAGTGCAAGGAAACCTTGACCCGGCAATCCTGCTTGCTCCGTGGGAAGTGATTGAAGAAAGAACACGTGCTATTTTAGATGCAGGCCTTGCTTCGCCAGGCCATATCTTCAATTTAGGGCATGGAGTGTTTCCTGAGGTCAATCCAGACGTATTAAAGCGCTTGACCAGCTTCGTACATGAATACAGTGCACAAAAGCGAAAATAATGCAGCAGAGGTGAGCAATGTGACAAAGAAAAAAATGGGCTTGTTAGTCATGGCATACGGAACACCATATAAAGAAGAAGATATTGAACGTTATTACACACATATTCGCCGGGGCAGAAAGCCGACGCCGGAAATGCTTGAAGATTTGCGTTCCCGCTATGAAGCAATCGGCGGCATTTCGCCGCTTGCTTCGATTACACAAGAGCAGGCGGAAAAGCTTGAACAGCATTTGAATGGTATACAAGAAGACATTGAATTTAAAATGTACATCGGCTTAAAGCATATTGAGCCGTTTATTGAGGATGCTGTCCAGCAAATGAAAGCAGATGGAATCGAAGAAGCGGTCTCAATTGTGCTCGCTCCTCATTTCTCCACATTCAGCGTGAAGTCTTATAACGGGCGGGCGAAGGCTGAGGCAGAGAAAATTGGCGGACCAGAGATCACCTCAATTGAAAGCTGGTATCAAGAGCCGAAGTTTATCGATTACTGGGCGAACAAAATAAAAGAAACCGTTGCCAGCATGTCAGCGGAAGAGCGCGCCAATTTTGTCATGATTGTTTCTGCACACAGCTTGCCGGAAAAAATCATTTCAATGGGGGACCCTTATCCGCGGCAACTCGAAGAGACAGCAGAGCTGATTGGCCAAGCATCAGGCGTAGCTAACATCGAAATTGGCTGGCAAAGTGCAGGAAACACTCCGGAGCCATGGATCGGCCCGGATGTACAAGACTTAACACGCGATTTGTTCGAGCAAAAAGGCTATCGTGCCTTTCTTTATGTGCCGGTTGGATTTGTAGCTGAGCATTTGGAGGTTTTATACGACAATGATTATGAATGTAAAGTGATCACTGATGAGATCGGTGCGGCCTATTATCGCCCGCCGATGCCAAATGCCCGTCCGGAATTTATCGAGGCGCTTGGTGAAGTGGTTTTAAAACACTTGGCAACACACACAAACTAATAAAAAGAGGGCGATGAAACTGTGCTGGGCGAAAAAAAGAGGGTTGTTGTTGTAGGCGGCGGAATTACAGGGCTGACAGCAGCCTACTATTTGCAAAAAGCAGCTAAAGCCAGCCAGCTCCCGTTAGCTGTGACGTTGATCGAAGCAACCCCCCGCCTGGGCGGCAAAATCCGAACGATGAGAAAGGACGGCTTCGTTATTGAGAGGGGGCCGGATTCCTTTCTCGCCAGAAAAGAAAGCGTCAGCCAGCTGGCCAGGGAAGCCGGGCTTGGCGATCAATTAGTGGCTAGCAAAGCCAGCCGTCCGTATGTACTCGTTAACGGCAAACTTCATGCGATACCAGCAGGGTCAATGATCGGCGTCCCGACTAAAGTGACTCCTTTTCTTGCGACCAATCTTTTTTCCGTGGCTGGAAAATTAAGAGCCGGAGCGGACCTTTTCCTGCCTAGGACAGATTTCGATGGCGATACCTCACTTGGCGGCTTTTTCAGGCGGCGTCTTGGCAATGAGATTGTCGAGAACCTCATTGAACCGCTTTTATCAGGCATTTATGCCGGTGACATTGACAGGCTGAGCTTAACGGCTACGCTTCCGCAATTATTAACTAAAGGCGGAAAGCCTCCCCGCAGCCTTATCCTCAGTTTAAGACAGTTGTCTGCTATGCTGGCCAATGAGAGCGGCGGCTTTCTAACGCTGCGGGATGGTCTCGATACATTGGTGCAAGGCATCGAGAAAAGACTGGAAGGCGGTTCCGTTTTAAAAGGCGTTCGAGTCAAGCGCATTGACAGACGGGAGGATGGCAAGTTCTTTCTAACGCTGAATGATGGCGTGAAAATTATGTGTGACAGCGTGATTGTGACAACACCGCATACTACCTTGCCCGCTATGATGCCGCAATACGATTTTTTTCATGAACTCAAGAAAATGCCGGCTATGTCGGTTGCAACGATCGCAATGGCTTTTCCTGAAGAAGCCGTCCCTCATTATGCGGATGGTTCAGGATTTGTTGTTTCAAGAAACAGTGATGTAACTATTACAGCTTGCACCTGCGTGCATAAAAAGTGGCCGCACACAGTGCCGGCGGGAAAAGCCCTGCTTCGCTGTTACGTCGGCCGGGCGGGTGATGAGGCCATCGTTGATTTATCAGATACTGAAATCGAACAAATTGTGGTGGAAGATTTAAAGAGAACGCTGCAGCTATCGGCACAGCCGGAATTCACGGTAGTGAGCCGCTGGAAAAACGCGATGCCGCAATACACGATCGGCCATAAACAGAGAATTGAAAAGATCGAAGCACACATTGACAAAAGCTTATCCGGTCTTTTTATCGCGGGCAGTTCCTTTAGGGGAGTGGGGATGCCTGCCTGTATCGAGCAGGGCGAGGAAGCGGCAAAAAAAGCCGCAGCATTTATACAAACGAACAACTGACAGAGACTGTTCCGAAATTCGGGAACAGTCTCTTTTGTTGATTGCAGGATCAACTTTATCGTATGGCCTTGTGAGAAGGGGAATACTAAGACCAGCACACAATAAAGGAGGTTTCCCTATGGAAAAAGGCGACGTAAGCCAATATCGGGAAAGTCCAAGCTTATACCTGAAGAAGGAAGCGAATGACGAGGTGCTGGAGATTAGCTCCACAGGCTATGGTTTGGAACCTGTGCTGAGGGAAGAAAGCCGTTCTGGGCATTCTCTTCTGCACATGAAAGAGAAGCATGAGTAAAGAGCGGAAAGAAAACCTGGCGGACGGGATCGATCCGGCTTTGAAAGCGCGTATTGATAAGGAAACTGCCGGCCTGCGCTTCACGAAAAATTTTCGGTCGGCGACTGCGGAAGAGTGGTATCTTTTCTTTCCGGGATTTACAGGAGAACCAGCAGGCAGCGCGGCAGGAAAGGCGATCATCCATTATGAGCTTTACGGCAACCGGGAAATATTTATCCATACAACGATCATTTATAGCGATCCGCGTATGGAAGAACCGGCCATGTACCCGCTTATTTATGCTCTTTCTGATGAAATCATCAATCGTCTTGTGGGCTATGCTGATACGCTGCTGTCCGTTTATGCCGGCCCAAATTCTTATCAGGCAGAATACCGCTCGCCTGAATAAATAAAAGGAAAGGATGGGATGAGATGGGGAAATGGAACGAACAAGCTGCTCCTAATAACAATATGGCGTCTTCTGAAATCAAAAGCGCGTTTAAACATAGCAAGCACCAGCCAGAGTTTTCGGAAGAATTAGCGGATGGCGGCGAAAGAAATCGATATGCAGAAGAGCAAAAGCTGAAAAGATAAAGCTGCGGGAGCTTCGTTTGTGCCGTTTGAATAGATGGAAAGAGCACGCAGCAAGCCCTATTGCTTATAATAGGGCTTCGAACTGTAGACAAACTCAATGAAAATGGAAGTTTGTCCGCAGTCTTTTTTAGTTTTGCTCATGGATGGGCCTGTTGCTTTCCATTCCAGGCGCTTCGCTTTCCGCGGGGCGGGCGGTGAGCCTCCTCGGCGTCCAAGCGCCTGCGGGGTCTCACCTGTCCCGCAGATACCGCCGGAGTCTGCGCGCCTTCCATTTTAATCAACAGACTGTATAAAAGTTAGGGTAGATGCACAAAACGCTTGAGGGGAGGAAGGTGCTTCTGAAACACCATCTCATCCAGCGGGATCAAATAGATAGGGTCGCTCTAGACCAGCCTGTGCCAGGGGATCATCTGGCTCGTAAAATGGAGGCAGCGATTGGTTTTTTATTTATTTATGACTCGGTGGAAGAGTTGTACTCGGAAGTAGGACGCCCAAGTATTGATCCGGTTATTTTAATGAACCGGACATTTATTAGACTCCAATAGTAATGAAAAAAAGGCTTTGACCATCTTTTTTGATGGCCAGAGCCTCTTTTCTTCTGTTTAAATACGCAGCCTTGCACTTGGAGGCAGGATGGCCAATGGGGTAAAAATGTGGAGGTGTTCCAAGTTTTTGTTGGATCCTATTGTATAGATTTTCGCTAGGGCGTTCCGTTATAAAAAAATTATCTTTTTTTATAGTTGCTATTCATGGGCATTTGCAGTAATATACTCTATATGAAATGACCAAAACGTTCATTTGGTCAGAAATGGAGGCAGGAGATGGCAGTTGACCGCAAACAAGATATTATTGAAGCAGCTACCAAATCCTTTTCACTCTTTGGCTACAAGGCGACAACAATGGATCAGGTAGCCAAGCTGGCAAATGTCGGGAAAGGAACCATTTATACATTCTTTAAAAACAAGGAAGAGCTGTTTGATGAAATTATCCAGACGCTGATTGCTGAGATGAGGGAAGCGGCTGAAAAAGCAATTGATCCTTCTCTTACCTTTCATGAAAACGTCCATCGAGCCCTTTTTGAAATTTTGCAATTTAGAAGAAGGCATCAACTGACCATCAAGCTGTTTCAGGAAGGAAAAGAAATGGGAACGCCTGCTGTTCTTGATGTTATGGCAATGATGGAAGAGGCTGTTTTGTCTTTTATTAAAGAAAAAGTGCTGCTCGCTGTTCAAGCAGGAAAGATTAAACCGTGCAATCCGGAAGTGACAGCGTTTGTCATGTTTAAGCTTTATATTTCGCTGATTTTCGATTGGGAGCAAAGAGGGGCGCCGCTGAGCGAGGAAGAGATTTCCCGTTTATTTGAGCTTTACTTATTTGAGGGTTTATCCACATAAGGAAAATCCTTTTCTTTTGAATAAAAATGACCAGTTGAATAAAACAGTCATTAATTTTAATATGGAGGCAATTATGAAACAATCTATGCTGATAGCAGAGCTGAAAAATATTGCTAAAAACCGCATGTTGCTGATTTCGATGATAGCGATTGTACTTATTCCGCTGCTGTATGCGGGAATGCTTTTATGGGCTTTTTGGGATCCTTATTCCCATTTGGATAAATTGCCGGTAGCCGTCGTCAATAACGATGCCGGCGCTGATTTTGAAGGGGAAAACCTAGACATCGGCGATGAACTGGCGAAGGAACTGAAAAAAAGCGATGATTTTGATTTTTACATCGTTGATGAGAAAAAAGCGGAGAAAGGCATCGATAAGCAGGAATATTATATGCTGATTGAAATTCCGGCTAATTTCTCCGAAAATGCCACCACATTACTTGATGACAATCCACGTAAATTGGAGTTAAGATATGTCCCGAACGAAAGCTATAACTTCGTTTCCTCACAAATGGCCGGAACAGCTATGAAAGAAATCCGGGCATCCGTCCAAAAGAGTGTAACAGAGACTTACGCAGAAACAATGTTCGAGCAAATTAAAAAAATGGGCGAAGGGCTGACAACTGCCAGTGACGGAGCCGGAGACCTTGACGAGGGAGCGGGCAAGCTTTCCGATGGAGCCATCAAGCTTAAGGAAAATCTAGCTGCTCTTGCTGACAGCTCTGTACAGTTTTCTGAAGGCCTTTCAAAGGCTGGAGCGGGAACAACAGAACTGGCTGGCGGTGCTTCTAAACTAAGCTCAGGTCTGTCACAGCTTGGAGAAGGACAAAATAAGCTGACGGCGGGCAGCCAAGAGCTGCAAAAAGGAACGAATGAGCTGGCATCCGGTCTTTCGAGCCTGCAAAGCGGTCTTCATACCGTAGATGGAAAAATGACTGAACTGAATTCTGGAACTACGGAAATCAAGGAAGGCGTCCAGCAATTCCAAAGCAAGATTCCGGAGTTGGCCAAAAGCACAGAACAGCTGGCATCCGGTGCTGAACAGTTAAATAAGGGATTGGGGCAGTTTGAAGAGCAGCTCATTTCCGGAATGAATGAATCCATTAATCAGCAGATGGAGAAGTATATGCCGTTGCTGCAGCAAAAATTTTCTCCTGTGGAAATTGCGCTGATTAAGAAAAAAGTGGAGCAGCAACAGGCTCAAATGGCTGAGCAAATCCGCAGCAATGTTGGCAAGCTGGAGGAAGGAAGCAAGCAGCTGGCATCAGGCACGAAAGAGCTTAACAAGGCGATTAGCGGCCAGGTTGCGCCTAATATGCAATCATTAAATGAAGGTCTTGGAAAAGTCCAGACCGGGCAGCAAAAATTGCAGGAGGGTGTTCACGGATTGGCGAACGGCTCTGACCAGCTGGCTGCAGGGACCGGCAAGCTGCAAGCCGGTGAAAAAGAATTGACAGCCGGGATGAGCAAGCTGGGCGAAAAGCTTACCGAAGCACAAAGAGGTTCAGCTGAATTAGCCAGCGGAGCTGAAGCGTTAAGAAGCGGATTGAAAGAGTTAACGACCGGTTCAGGAAAGTTGACAGAAGGAGCCGGCAAGCTGGCCGACGGATCAAAAGAACTGGCAAGCGGTTCAAGCGAATTGAAAGAAGGCACGAAAGAACTGCATGACAAACTTGGAGAGGCTGCTGATAAGGCCAACGAGGTAAAGGCTACAGAAGACACGTACGATATGATGGCAGAGCCAGTAAAAGTAGATAAAGAAGTCAAGCATCACGTACCGAACTATGGCACAGGCATCGCTCCTTACTTTTTATCGCTCGGTTTATTTGTCGGCGCTCTTATGCTGACCATTGTCTTTCCGCTGAGAGAACCAGTGGAGCGGCCTGCGAGCGGATTCCGCTGGTTCCTTGGCAAGACAGGAGTGATGTTTATTGCCGGAATTGCACAGTCACTGCTTGTTTCAGCTATTCTGCTTCTTGGACTAAAAATGGAAGTAGAGAGCGTACCTTTATTTGTTTTCTCTGTGATCATTACCAGCTTGACGTTCATGGCCATTATTCAAATGCTTGTGACTATATGGGGAGATCCAGGGCGTTTCATCGCTGTCTTAATCTTAATCTTGCAATTAACAGCAAGTGCGGGAACCTTCCCGTTAGAATTAATACCGCAAGCGCTGCAGCCGTTTAATGCAGTACTGCCGATGGCCTATTCTGTCCGGGCATTTAAAGCTGTCATTTCAAGCGGCGACTTCCACTTTATGTGGAGCAACCAAATGATCCTTCTTCTCTTTGCGGCTGTATCATTGATCATTACCGCTATTTTCTTTAGGGGAATGTTTAAAAAGCAATATGGCCGAAAAGCAGCAGAGGAAGCAACCATTGTAGAATAATACAAGAAGAACCAGCTCAAGGCGAAGCTGGTTCTTCTTTTTTATATCAATATGGAATTGGAGCACGAAGTAAGAAGCAGCAGATTACAAATCTTGAATGTCTGTGCATTCATCGCATACATGGCCGTAGCACTCATGTTGTTCTTCAATATAGGAACCGCATTTCGCGCATTGTTTAGCCGGCAAGTTTTTGAAAAAGTCAACGATGTTTTTAACCATTAGTTGTAGCCTCCCTTATTTTTGTTATATAACTGATGTCTGATTTTTAATAATTGTATTATAACAGTTTTTGTGCGTCAACCCTTTTTGATTAAATTTTTTAAGAAGTCTAACAATTCCGGAAGTTGAACAGAAGCTCTTTCGGGAATACAATACATATGAACATAAAAAATAAAGAAACGGAAAGGAGTCTTTCCATGAACATGACTGTGATTGGCTGCTGGGGCGGCTATCCGAAAGTGAATGAAGCAAGCTCAGGCTATTTATTTGAAGAAGGTGGATTTAAGCTGCTCATTGATTGCGGCAGCGGGGTGCTCTCCCATCTGCAAAATCATATTCAGCCCGAGCAGCTGGACGCTGTTTTATTGTCACACTATCATCCTGACCATGTGGCGGATATCGGTGTTCTTCAGCATGCTCTCCTGATCAGCAAGCATTTAGGCAAGGAGGTTTCTCCATTGCCGATTTATGGCCACCAGGAGGATGAAGCGGGCTTTGCTGCTCTTACATACAAAGATCTAACGATAGGAAAAGCCTATCATCCAGATGAAAAGCTTATCATCGGTCCATTTACAGTGGAATTTCTGCGAACAGTTCATCCCGTCCCATGCTATGCTGTGAAAATTTCCAATCACCGCCAGTCTGTAGTGTATACAGCTGACTCTGCTTACCAGGAAGCATTCATTCCTTTTATTAAGGGAAGCAGTCTGCTTCTTTGCGAGAGTAATTTTTATAGCGGCATGGACGGACAGGCAGCGGGCCATATGACAAGCTCGGAGGCTGGGAAGCTTGCCCGGCAGGCAGGTGTCAATACACTTGTTCTAACTCACCTGCCGCATTTCGGAGAGCTTACACAGCTGAAGGCAGAAGCGGAAGCCGAGTTCGAAGGCACTGTGCTGCTGGCGAAAGAAGATTTAGAAATAGGACTATAACGGAGGATCGATTATGCTGTTTATTGATAATCAAGGAATCACTGACCCGCGGGTAAACTTGGCCATTGAGGAATACGCCGTCAAATATTTAGATATCAATGAATCTTATTTGCTTTTCTATATAAATGAGCCATCTATTATCATCGGAAAAAATCAAAATACGATTGAAGAAATTAACGTTGATTATGTTGAGGAGAAGGGCATTCATGTTGTCCGCCGGCTATCGGGCGGAGGAGCTGTTTACCACGATTTAGGGAATTTGAACTTCAGCTTTATTACCAAAGATGATGGAGACAGCTTTCACAACTTCAAAAAGTTTACCGGACCTGTCGTTGAGGCTCTCCATAAATTAGGCATTCAAGCAGAAATGAGCGGACGGAATGACATTCTTGCCAACGGGCTGAAGATTTCAGGGAATGCTCAATTCTCTACAAAAGGAAGAATGTTCAGCCACGGCACCTTAATGTTTCAAACTAATATGGATGATGTCGTAGCCGCCTTGAAGGTGAGAAAGGACAAAATCGAGTCAAAAGGAATTAAGTCTATCCGCAGCCGGGTCACGAACATTGCTGATTTGCTGGAAACTCCGATGACAATCGAAGAGTTTCGTCAATTCTTGCTGAAGAATATTTTTGCGGGAGAGGATGAAATCCCTGAATACCGTCTGGACGACAAAGATTGGAAAGTCATTGAACAAATCTCACAGGAGCGTTATAAAAGCTGGGACTGGAACTATGGAAAATCCCCGGCGTTTAACATTCAGCGTTCCCATCGCTTCCCGGTCGGCTTAATTGATGCCCGTCTCGACGTGAAAAACGGATTGATTAAAAGCTGTAAAATTTATGGCGACTTTTTTGGCGTGGGAGATGTAGAAGAAATCGAAAATGGGCTACAAGGTGTCAAATATGAAAAAAGTGCGATTAAACAGGCGCTTGCTTCATTAGATGTGCCTCATTACTTTGGAAAAGTGACAAAGGATGAGCTTGTCGACTTATTATATTAATATGCTGGAAACTGCCGTTTGCTATCGGCAGTTTTTTCTTTTCTTGCAGGCTGGAAAAAATTGAATTATAATGAATATTGAAAATTCAAATATGAATGACTATTCATTCACATTTTAAAAGGGGAGTGGATGAAATGAATCTTTCAGCAGCATTGGAACGTGCAGCGGCCAAACAAGGGGAGAAAGCGGCTTATTATTTTCTGAATGAAACCTCTACATATGAGGAGCTAAATAAAGCCGTTCACAAGTTCGCATCAGGTTTGAAGGCATTGGGGATTCAGAAGGGGGATCATATTGCTTTAATTGTCGGCAATTCTCCGGAATTTATTATCGGTCTCTACGGAGCATTGCGGGCGGGCGCTACAGTCATACCTGTCAATCCGCTTTATTCACCGGGAGAGATGAGCTACATTCTTCAAAATGGGGATGCCAAGGCGGTTATTATGCTGGATGTGCTAGTGCCGCTTGCCGATAAAATCGCTGAGGCCTTGCCATTTGTCGAGCACTATATTATTTGTGAGACAAAGGATGAGCGAACGAAAGAAGCCAGTCCAGAGCTGTTTTCGATTTGCAGGAAAATGAAAACGTTTTCCTCTGTTCTCGACAAGGGGCTTCCATCTTTTCAGCCTCCTGACGTTTCAGAGGAAGATACAGCTGTTATTTTGTACACATCCGGGACGACCGGGAAGCCGAAAGGAGCGATGCTCACTCATAAAAACTTATACTCAAATGCTCGCGATATCGGTTCTTATTTGCAATTTAGCGACAAAGACAGAATCATCACCGCCTTGCCTATGTTCCACGTTTTTTGCTTGAGTGTTTGCTTGAATGCTCCGCTGATTAGCGGGGCAACGATGATTATCTTTCCAAAGTTTAGCCCAAGAGCAGTATTTGCCCAGGCACGGCAGCACAAAGCCACTGTTTTTGCCGGCGTGCCAACTATGTACAATTTCCTCTATCAGTCAGATGAGGGACATCCTGAGGATTTTGCTTCTTTGCGTTTATGTATTTCGGGAGGCTCTTCTATGCCGGTCGCTCTTCTGGAAAATTTTGAAGAAAAGTTTCGTGTGAAAATTTCAGAAGGATATGGATTATCTGAGGCTAGTCCTGTAGCGGCGTTTAATCCGCTCGACCGCCCGCGGAAAGCTGGCTCTATTGGATGCTCCATTATGAATGTTGAAAACAAGGTGGTTAATGAACAGGGAGAAGAACTGCCTCCTGGAGAAGTGGGCGAATTAATTGTTCGGGGACCGAATGTAATGAAAGGATATTACAAGCAGCCTGAATATACGGCAGCTGCCCTGAAGAACGGCTGGCTATATACGGGAGATCTCGCCAGGAAGGATGAAGAAGGTTATTTTTACATCGTTGACCGCAAGAAGGATTTAATTATTGTTGGCGGCTACAATGTGTATCCGCGGGAGGTGGAGGAAGTATTATATAGCCATCCGTATGTGATTGAAGCGGCTGTGTTCGGCGTGCCCGATCCCGATTATGGGGAGGCGGTTCTTGCTTTTGTCGTTCCAAAAGATGAAAAGCTGACAAAAGAGGAGCTGCTTGACTATTGCCACAGCCGTCTGGCCGATTATAAATTGCCGGCGCAAGTTGAGTTTTTAGAAGAGCTCCCTAAAAATACAACAGGAAAAATTTTAAGAAGAGCTTTAAAGCAGCAAGTGCTGCAAAGGTGAAGATACAATAGGAGATATGGGCTTGGAGGCATGCAGATCAGGTGCGTTCAAGCCATTTTTTCTTGGGAAAGACACGAACAGGAGAAGCGGAAAATGAATAAGATAAAGCTCTTGTGGACAAATTTCTAGCATAGCCAATCGCTGCTTGTCATGATGAAAACTTGCAGGGACAATTCTGTTTTTCGGTTCTAACTGGACAGCTTATGCATTACATATAATAAAGGAGAAGGAAAGGAGTGAGGCGGACAGTGAAGAGGTGGGCCGTTTATGCTTTATTGGGATACGGATTGTTTGCGTTGGCCATTTACTACTATTTATATGGACTGGCATCCGGAGGGCTTCCTGAGATTTATAAAGGGACAAGCGCCGATCCCTCTGTTTTCTTAAGCGGGGCAGAACAGGCTCTTGCTCAAAAATATTCGACGATAAAAAATTTCCTATTCTTTATCAGTGTTCCATTTGAATGGCTCGTTTATTTATTTATTTTAGTTTTCGGCCTCTCAAGAAAGTTTGAAGAATGGTCGAAGGGAACGGTGCACTTTTCGTTTGGCCAAACGGCTATTTACTTGTTTTATCTATCTTTCCTTACATTTATGCTTGCATTCCCTCTTCAGTATATTAGTTATCATTATTCCAGGGTTTATAAAATTTCTGCCCAGACATTTCCGCAGTGGATGAAAAATGAGTTGATCGACTTCTGGGTTAGTTATGTCATTATGATTGTGCTTGTTTTTGTTCTATATGCGCTGATGAAAAGGTTTAAGAAAAAATGGTGGCTGGCGGCGTGGACTCTATTTGTGCCCTTTACGATTTTCATGATGTATGTTCAGCCTGTGGTGATTGATCCGCTCTATAATGATTTTTATCCGCTAAAGGATAAGAAGCTGGAGGCAAAGATCCTGACACTTGCTGATCAGGCAAATATACCGGCCGATCATGTATATGAGGTCAATAAATCGCAGGAAACAAATGCTTTGAATGCTTACGTTACAGGGATTGGAGAAAATGCCCGAATTGTTTTGTGGGACACCACATTGAATAAGCTGGATGACGATGAGGTGCTGTTCGTCATGGCCCATGAAATGGCCCATTATGTGAAGAAGCATATTTATATTGGTATCGGCAGCTATCTGGTTCTTGCCTTTTTTGGCTTTTGGCTCGCGGCCAAGTGGATGGAAAAACTGGTCAGAAAGCATGGTGAAGAGCTTCAAATCCAGGAGTTGTCCCAATTAAGGTCACTGCCCCTGCTTCTGCTCGTTCTTTCCATGATGGTGTTTGCTTCCAGCCCTTTTTCCAACGCTATTTCCCGCTTTGAAGAAAAGCAGGCGGATGCTTATGCCATTGAGATGACACAAAACAAAGAAGCGGCAATCAGCGCTTTCCAGAAATTAGCAAGGGAAGGGCTGTCAGAAGTAAAGCCGCCATGGCTTGTGAAAATATTCCGGTACAGTCATCCGGCCATGGCTGAACGTATTTATACGATTGAAACTTATCCGCTGCCGGATAAACAAGGAAAGAAAATAGAAGAGAACCGAGGAGTAAGCGCTCAAAAAAACAGGAACTAGCCCACAAATACATGGCGCCCCTTTTAAAGGGGTGCCATGTATTTGTTTTCTTTGAGTCAGCCTCCGATTCCTAACTTATCGCCATAAGGGGAATTTAATATGAAAGAGGAGAGCATAAAGAAGGATTAATTATTTTTAAATTGTTTCTCTAATTCGTTTAATTGCGCTGATAGTTCAATAAATGACTGGCGATTTCCTTCATCCAAGGACTGATCGATCGCTTTCATCAGCTTTTGTTTTTCTTGTTTGAACAAAATGTCATTAAGCAAATTGTCGATGTAAGCAGCAGTTGCATTTTTCACTTGTTCACGCGGCATCGGGGACTTCATCATTTCGGCAAAATAATTATTGTTTTCCATTTTCATCACCTCAGATACCTTTTTCTTATTATATGTGATACCCCGAAAGTAATCAACCAAAACTTTTAAAATATTTAGAAAATTATTTTTTAAGAGAATTACTTCAGCGGCTGCTTCTCTTTTGCTGCCAAGCCTCCTCAATGAAGCTGAGGCGCCAGTTATGGTAAAATAAGAAAAGCAAATATCAGCCGATACAAGGGGTATAACATGATGGATATAACGAGCCTGCGAGAATGGTTTACAATTGAAAATATAATGGATGTGATTCACAAATATGAATCCTTCGGGCCGATTCCCGGCTTTTTCCTCCCGTTAATCGAAGCCTTCCTTCCTTTTTTGCCTCTGTTTGTTTTTGTTATGGCAAATGCCAGTGCTTTCGGGCTTTGGTGGGGGTTCCTCTTATCGTGGGGAGGGTCTGTTACCGGTGCCTTTCTTGTGTTTTTATTTGTACGAAACTACGGACAGCGCAAAGTGCTATCTTTTCTGCATAAGCACTCTCAAGTACAAAGGCTAATGGATTGGGTAGACCGGCACGGCTTTGGGCCCGTTTTTTTGCTCTTATGCTTTCCGTTTACTCCTTCAGCTGTAGTCAATATTGTTGCAGGATTATCGAATATTAGCATCAGACAGTATTTGCTTGCAGTTATGGCGGGGAAAGTTGTAATGATTTTTTCGATCAGCTTTATCGGATACGATCTCTTTGCATTAATCAAGCAGCCGGTCCGCACCGCGATTCTCGGCGGCGTCATTTTTATTTTGTGGGCAGCCGGCAAGCAGGTGGAGAGATACTTCAATAAAAAAGAAGGAAAAGAAAGGGAAAGGGGATAAAAGAGCTGGTTAATCTGCTCTTTTTTTAATTTCCTTTTTATTCAAGGAAGATGACAGAACATATGATCTGTATTATGATGAAAGAATAACTTTGCAGCTGCGGACGACTTGTCTGAAATTTACTGGAGGGGAAAAGTTGTGTCTGTTCAATTTATCATTGGCCGGTCAGGTACCGGCAAAACGAAACAAATGCTTGAGACGATCAAAGGAAAAGTGATGGAAAAGCCGGCTGGCCATCCTATTATTTATCTTGTGCCGGAACAGATGACTTTCTTATCGGAATATACATTGGCCTCAGATCAAAAACTCGGCGGCATCATCCGAGCTCAAGTATATAGCTTTACGCGGCTTGCCTGGCGGGTGCTGCAGGAAACCGGGGGCATGAGCAGACGCCACATTTCCTCTTCCGGTTTAAACATGCTCATCCGAAAAATTATTGAGGACAAGAAAGAGGAATTAAAAATATTTGCTGGAGCAGCCGGAAAGAACGGATTTATCAGCCATGTGGAGAGCATGCTCACAGAATTTAAACGGTATTGCGTGACTCCGGAGGAATTAGCGGCAAAGCAGGAGGAGCTGGAGCGCAACGGAGGAGCCAAAGCGCTGAAAGATAAGCTCCACGACTTGCAAGCAATCTACAGTGATTTTGAAGAAGCGCTCATCGGCAAGTATGTTGATTCGGAGGATTATTTGCGTCTCTTGTCGGAAGCGGCTTCTGCGTCCGATTATATAAAGAAGGCAGAGGTATACGTTGATGGTTTTCACAGCTTTACTCCGCAGGAATATACGGTTCTCCTGCAGCTGATGAAACAGGCAAAGAAAGTAACGATTGCGCTAACAACTGATGCTCCGTTCCGTTTGGCTCCGCCTGAGGACACCCATTTATTCCGCCTGACCGGTGATACCTACTTCAATGTATATAATTTAGCTATCGAAAACGGTATTCAAGTGGAAAAGGATATGGTGTTGACGGCAGGAAAACGGCATAAAGAAGAGAGCCTAGCCCATTTAGAGGCATATTTTGACCGCCGGCCGCCTGTTCCATTTGAACCATCCAATAATCTTTGTCTGATTAGAGCGGCGAGCAGAAGAGCGGAAATTGAGGGGACAGCCCGGGAAATCCGGAGGCTTGCCCGCGAGCAAGGCCTGCGCTTTAAGCAAATGGCTGTACTTGTCCGGAATGGCAAAGATTATCAGCAATTAGTGGAAACGATTTTCCGTGATTATGAGATTCCTTTTTTCATTGATCAAAAGCGTCCGATGATGAATCATCCGCTTATTGAACTCATTCGCGCCACTCTCGAAGTAATTAATAGCAACTGGCGGTATGAATCAGTATTTCGCGCAGTAAAAACGGATTTATTGTTTCCTGTAGATGCCAACTGGCAGGTGCTGCGTGAGAAAGCAGACCGGCTGGAAAACTATGTGCTTGCTTACGGAGTGAAGGGAGACCGCTGGACGGAAAAAGAGGATTGGAGCTATCGCCGTTTTAGAGGGCTGGAACAAGTGAACAAGGTGCAGACAGATGAAGAGAAGGCAACGGAGGCCGAGTTAAATGAAGTGAGAAAACTCTTGTCTGAACCCATTTCCCGGCTTTCGCGCAGGCTGAAGAAGGCAAAGACCGGCAAGGAATACGGTGAAGCTCTTTATTTGTATTTGGAGGAACTCCGGATTCCGGAAAAGCTGGAAACCTTTAGTATGGAAGCGGAAAGCAAAGGGGACTTGATAACAGCGAGGGAGCACAATCAGGCATGGAATGCAGTAATGGAAATGATTGATCAGTACGTAGAGGTGCTGGGCGACGAGAAAACGACGCTGAAGGATTTTTCTGTCATTGTGGATGCCGGACTGGAAGCGATGGAATTTGCTATTGTGCCGCCGGCTGCTGATCAAGTGACAGTGGCAAATTTGGAGCTGTCCCGCCTTGGCGAGATCGAAGCGGCTTTTGTTATTGGGATCAATGATGGCGTGCTGCCTGCCCGGCAAATGGAGGCCGGCATCTTGGCTGATGAAGACCGCGAGCGGCTGCTGGCAGGCGGAATGAAGCTTGCACTTAGCAGCCGGAGAAAAATGCTTGATGAAGAATTTACAGCTTACCGGGCATTTACTGTTTCAGCGAGACAGCTGTATCTTTCTTACCCTATTGCCGATGACGAAGGGAAGACGCTGCTGCCGTCTTTCTTTATTAAACGAATCAAGGAATTATTTCCAGCAATGAAAGAAAAATTGCTTGTCAATGAACCATCGGAGCTGGACGAAGGGGAGCAGCTTCAATACGTTTGCCATCCCAATCCGACTCTGTCTTATTTAACCTCCCAGCTGCAATCCAAACGGCTTCATTATCCGATGTACGATTTTTGGTGGGATGTTTACAACTTCTATATAGATGATCCGAAGCAGAGGGAAAAAGCGAAACAGGTGCTGTCCAGCCTGTTTTACAGAAACGATACAGAGCAGCTTGATGAAACCACCAGCACGGAGTTATATGGGGAAGAAATATTGGCTAGCGTGACAAGAATGGAGATGTTTAACCGTTGCCCATTCTCTCATTTTGCCCAGCACGGCTTAAAGCTCAGAGAACGGGATATTTTCCGGCTCCAAGCGCCTGATATCGGCAATTTGTTTCATGGCGCTTTGAAATGGATTGCTGATGAAGTGACGCGGCAAGGGTTAAATTGGGCACAGCTTTCAAAAGCGCAATGCCAGAAATTAGCAAGCGAGGCGGTTAAGCAGCTGGCACCGCAATTGCAAAATCAAATTTTGTTAAGCTCTAACCGTCATCTTTATTTGACAAGGAAGCTGGAGCAAATCATTGGACGGGCTTCCTATGCGCTGAGCGGGCAAGCGAAAGCGAGCGGATTTTCGCCTGTCGGTCTGGAGCTTGGCTTCGGTCCCGGAGAAAAGCTGCCGCCTTTGGCTTTTACATTGAAGAACGGCACGAAAATGGCGCTGGCCGGCCGCATTGACCGGGTGGATCAGGCTAAGGGCGAGGATGGCATTTACTTGCGCGTCATTGATTATAAGTCGAGCGGGCGCGATTTGGATCTGACGGAGGTTTATTACGGAATTGCCCTGCAGATGCTGACCTATTTGGATATTGTATGGACTTATTCCCCGGAGCTGGTCGGAACAGAGGCTCATCCGGCAGGAGTGCTGTACTTTCATGTGCACAATCCTTTTATCAGCAGCAAAAAGCTATTAACCTTGGAAGAGATTGAGCGGGAATTATTTAAGAAGTTTAAGATGAGCGGCCTGATCCTCGGGGAAGAAGAATCGCTTCAGCTGATGGATGCCAATATTGGAGAAGGGGCATCTCCTATTATTCCTGTTTCTTACACGAAAAGCGGAAAGCTGGATAAAAGATTTTCTAAAACAGCGGACAGAAGGGTGTTTGACGGGATGAGGCAGCATGTGCGGCGGCTATATCAGCAGTCAGGTGATGAAATTGTCAGCGGTAAAGTGACTATCGATCCTTACCAATATAAAGACAGTACGCCATGCAACTTTTGTTCATACCGCCCGGTTTGCCAGTTTGATGAGACCCTTGAAGAGAATAACTACCGGCTGATCATGCCGAAAAAAGATATTTTGGAAGATTTAAAGGAAGGGGGCAGCTAACATATGAAGGAGCTGATCATACCTGATAAACCGAACGATGTATCCTGGACGGATGACCAGTGGAAGGCGATCACCGCAGAAGGGCGCGATATCCTCGTTGCGGCTGCTGCCGGCTCAGGAAAGACAGCGGTTCTTGTTGAACGGATTATTCGCAAAATTACCGATAAAGAAGCACCGATAAATATCGACGAGCTGCTAATTGTCACATTTACCAATGCGGCTGCTGCTGAAATGCGCCACCGTATCGGCACAGCACTAGAAGCAGAAATGGAGAAAGATCCGTCATCTAATCATTTGCGCCGGCAGTTGACCTTATTAAATAAGGCGCCTATTTCTACTCTCCACTCTTTCTGTCTGGAAGTCATCCGCAAATATTATTATTTAATTGATGTGGACCCTGCTTTTAGAATTGCTGATGAAGGGGAGCTGGCATTGCTGCGGGAAGAAGTACTCGATGATTTTATGGAAGAAGAGTATGGCAGAGAAGGCAATGAAGGGTTTTACCAGCTTGTTGATACATTCTCAAGTGACCGCAGCGATGAAGAGCTGCAAAAAATGATCCAAACGCTGTATGACTTTTCGCAGTCCCATCCGAGACCTGATGAGTGGCTGGAGGGGCTTTCACAAATGTATGACGAAAGCGGCAGCGGGGGAATCGATCAGCTGCCGTTTATGGAGTCTTTAAAGTTTTATATTGGGCTTCAGCTTGAAGCTGCTGAAGAAATGCTCGCGGAGTGCCTGCAGATGGCCCAGATGCCTGGCGGCCCAGCTCCCCGTGAAGAAATGTTTACTGTCGAGCGGCAAACCATCTTGAGGCTTCAAGAAGCGCTTCCTTCTTGGGAGAAGCTCTATGAAGAAATGCAAAAAGTAGAGTTTAAGACGCTGAAAAGCTACAAGGGAGAAGTATATGATGAAGAATTGAAGGAGCAGTCCAAGCAGCTGCGCACGGAAGCAAAAAAGATTATTGAAAAGCTGAAAGAAGAATATTTCTCGCATCAGCCGGCAAGCTATATTAGCAGCATGAAAGAGATGAAGGAACTGATTGCTGCGCTTGCTCGCTTAGTCGGAAGATTTGCTGGCAAGTTTCAGGCCGTGAAACGCGAAAAAGGAATTGTTGATTTTAGTGATTTAGAGCATTTAGCGCTAGCTATTTTAACTGGGGAGGAAGGCGGTCCTTCTGAAGCAGCTCAGGCTTATCAGGAGCAATTTAAAGAGATTTTCCTCGATGAATACCAAGATTTTAATATTGTTCAAGAATCGATTATTCAGCTCGTAAAAACAGGAGATGAAGAGAACGGCAATGTCTTTATGGTTGGGGACGTAAAGCAAAGTATTTACCGTTTCCGCCAAGCAGAGCCTAATTTATTTTTGAGCAAGTATCGGCGCTTTTCAACAGACGGCCAATCTAGCGGCTTGCGCATTGATTTATCGCAAAACTTCCGCAGCCGTGCAGAAGTGCTGGCGGGCACAAACTTTCTGTTCAAGCAGATTATGGATGTGAAAATTGGCGAAATTGAATATGACCGTCAAGCTGAATTGGTGAAGGGAGCCGCTTATCCGGAAGAGAAGCCGTTTCCGGTAGAGGTAACGATTATCGACCAGGAAGCGGCAGGGCAGTCCGAGGATCCTGATATGAAAGACGCGGCCCAGTCTGAGCTTGAGGCGAGATGGATAGCTGGGAAAATCAAGGATCTTGTCGAGTCCAGACATCCTGTCTATGATCCGAAAACTGAAAGTGAGCGGCCGGTTGAATATCGCGATATCGTCATCTTGCTGCGTTCGATGACGTGGGCCGGTGTAATCAAGGAAGAATTTAAGCGTGCCGGCATTCCGCTTCACGCAAAAGTTGCTGGCGGCTATTTCCAAACGATGGAGATTGCTGTCATGCTTTCTTTGCTGAAGGTCATCGACAATCCGTACCAAGATATCCCGCTCGCTTCCGTGCTGCGCTCTCCCATTATGCGCTGTACGGAAAACGATCTTGCTGTTATCCGGCTGGCCTCCAAGTCAGGCTCTTACTATGAAGCAGCGAAGGCGTTTGCGGCATCTCGGCCGGAAGCGCGTTATGAGGAACTGCATGAGAAGGTGAGCAAGTTTCTTGAACAGTTAGCCGAGTGGCGTTCGTCTAGCCGCTATCAAGCTTTGTCTGCTCTCGTATGGCAGCTGTATCATGACACCCATTTTTATGATTTTGTGGGCGGCATGCCGGGCGGAAAGCAGCGCCAGGCAAACTTGCACGCCTTATATGACCGGGTGCGGCAATACGAAGAAACGTCTTTTCGGGGATTATTCCGCTTTCTCCGCTTTGTGGAACGGATGCAGGAACGCGGAGAAGACCTTGGGGAGGCCGGCGCTTTAAGTGAGCAGGAAGATGTCGTCCGCCTGATGACGATCCACGCTTCGAAAGGGCTGGAGTTTCCTGTTGTTTTCGTCGCCGGCTTGAACCGGTCGTTTAATATGACGGATTTGAATAAGAGCTATTTGCTTGATAAAGAGCTCGGCATTGGCACTAAATATGTGAATGCGGAAAAGAGAATCAGCTATCCGTCATTGCCGCAGCTGGCATTAAAGCGTAAAAAACGATTTGAGCTGCTTGCTGAAGAAATGCGTGTTTTATACGTGGCGTTAACGAGGGCAAAGGAAAAGCTGTTCTTGCTCGGTTCAGTGAAAAGCGCAGCTAAAGAAGCGGCCAAGTGGGAAAGGGCTGCGCGGCATCCGGATTGGCTTTTGGGCAGTGCAGCGAGAGTTTCAGCTAAATCTTATCTTGATTGGGTTGGTCCGGCGCTCGTCCGCCATCTTGATTATACAAAAGCAGAGCAAACCCGTCCTTCTGTGTTTGTGGATCATCCGTCAAGATGGTCCATTCAAACCGTCGACGCGGAGGCATTGCAGCCGGCATCGCTTGAGCAGACTGAGGCAAGCGGCGGTTTGCTTGAAAGGGTGCAAGCTTTTGAGCCCGTTCCTGCTTCTTCAACCTTTAAAGAGGAAATAACAGCGCGGATGAATTGGGCCTATGAATATGAAGCTGCCACTCACTTGCGGTCGAAGCAGTCTGTGTCCGATTTAAAACGGATGAATGAGATTTTCAATGAGGGAGCAGACAATGACCTTGCCCGCCATTATCAGCGACCGGTTTTTCGCCGTCCGTCCTTTATGCAGACGAAGTCGATGACACCGGCTGAGGCCGGAACTGCTCTTCACACGGTGATGCAGCATGTGCCGCTTCAGGAAGCTCCAGATGCGGCAGAGGTCGGGCAGCTGTTGCGCACGCTCGTTGCCCGCGAATTGCTGACAGAAGAGCAAGCCGCGTCTGTTGACCCGGAAAAGATAGCTTTCTTTTTCCGTACAGATATTGGCCGGGAGCTGCTGCAGGCGGAAGAGATTCATCGGGAAACACCATTTAATATGGCCATAGATGCCAGTGAGATTTATCCTGATTGGAAAGGTCCTGAAGAAGCAGTTTTAGTTCAGGGTGTGATTGATTGTTTATTTGAAAAAGGTGGAAAGCTGTATTTGCTTGATTATAAAACCGATCAAATTACAGGCCGCTTTCCTGGAGGCATGGAACAAGCCCGTCCCCTTTTAAAGAAGCGTTATGAGGTGCAAATTCAATTGTATGCCCAGGCTGTAGAACGCATCTGGAAGCGAAAAGTAGATTATAAGCTCCTGTTCTTTTTTGATGGAGGTTATTTGCTTCCGATTGAATAACTACAAAAGCTGTCCCCAGGGCGGGACAGCTCAGACTGCAGACAAACTCAATGAAAATGGAGGTTTGTCTGCAGTCTTTTTTATTTTGCTGATGGCTGCAGGTGTTCTTTGCAGGGGTGCTTTTTGACGAGACGATCTTTTGTAGTAATGGTATGATGAGAACGATGATGCAAAGAAGAAGGGAGAAAGACAGGTGTGCAGTTAGCTCCATTGAAACAAGAAGAGCGGATCACCGCATTAGACAGCTTGCGGGGTTTTGCGCTTTTAGGCATTTTTTTAGTAAATATGCTTTCATTTCATTCCCCGTATTTTTACTATGACCCTTTTGAATGGTGGAAGGAAGCAGAAAACTTCTGGCATTACCGCTGGATTGACATTTTGGTCCAGGCAAGCTTTTACCCGCTGTTTGCTATGATGTTTGGTTTCGGAACGGCGATGCAGCGAGAGAATGCAATGAAGAGGGGACAATCATTTACGCCTATAGGCATCCGGCGTTTTTCCTTTTTACTGCTTATTGGCATCCTCCATGCGTTTCTTATTTGGCCGGGGGATATTTTAATCAATTATGCGATTTTTGGGTTTTTGCTGTTGCTGTTTTTACGGCTTTCTGGAAAAATATTAATTATCATCGGCAGTGCGTTGCTTTTGCTGCCAAACTTATTTTTTGGCATTTTGTTCATTATGATGGCGGCAGTTGATCCGACAAGTGCTGTACATTGGACAGATATTGCAAGCATTGAAAACTCAATCGCTGCTTATGGCAGCGGCACATTCGCCGAAATTACGAAGCAGCGGGCGGCTGATTGGCTTGCAGGCAATGAACCTGGCGTTTTTTGGGTGCAGCTGGTCGCCATTTTTCCGCACTTTTTAATTGGGGCAGGCGCTCAGAAATTAAACTTATTTAAAAAAGGTCAGGAGCGCCCTGCTGCTGCTTTTGCTGCTTTTGTTACGTTTTTTGCCACAGGGGTCATCCTGAAGGCGCTGCCTTATGTGATTGAACCGAATCTGGCTTATGTGTATATCCAGGATTCGATTGGCGGGCCGCTGCTGGCTGTCAGCTATGCTGCACTCGTTATCGGACTCAGTTCAATGAAGAGAACTGGCGCGCTCTTAAAGCCGTTTGCAGCGGCAGGGAGAATGTCATTGACGAACTATTTGCTGCAATCAGTAATTGGAACGCTGATTTTCTACCATTATGGATTAGGGTTATACGGACAAATCAAGCTGTCGACGGGCGTTTGGCTTGCCGTTGCTATTTTTGCCGCTCAAGTGCTCTTATCGGAGTTCTGGCTGTCTAAATTCAAGCGGGGACCGATGGAGGCATTGTGGCGCAAGGTGACCTACGGGTTGCAAAGAGAAGAAAAGCAAGTGAACACTAAAGGGGGATGAAGTAATGAAATTTGTCAGTTATCGTGTCGATCAAAGAGAAACCTATGGGGTATATGTCGAGGAAGAACAAACGATTTGGAATTTGCAAGTGTTAGAGGAAAGCGTGACAGGGGCACGCACGCTGCCCGATACACTGCTTGAGGCAATTGGCTCTAGAATGGAGTTAACAGAACGGGTGAAGCAATGGATAGAAGCAGCTGGTGACAAAGACAAACAATCAGCAGCTGTCTCCGCGGCAGAAGTAGAATGGCTCGCTCCTATTCCTCGTCCAGCCAAGAATGTGATGTGCATCGGCAAAAACTATCGGGATCATGCCATTGAAATGGGCGGAGAAGAAAGCATACCAAAGGACTTGATGGTGTTTACAAAGGCGCCAACAGCAGTTATTGCCGCAAATGAGGCGATCCCGGCATATGAGGGACTGACGGATGCGCTTGATTATGAGGGAGAGCTTGGAGTCATTATTGGCAAGAAAGGCAAAGGGATTTCCAGGGAAGAAGCATTGGATTATATTTTCGGCTATACCATTATTAACGATGTGACAGCACGTGACCTTCAAAAACGCCATAAGCAGTTTTTTATCGGAAAAAGCTTGGACGGTACTTGTCCGATGGGGCCATGGATTGTTTCGAAAGATGAGATTGCTGATCCGCACTGTTTAGATATTGAAACGAAGGTGAATGGGGAAGTTCGCCAGCAGTCGAATACAAAGCATTTTATTTTCCCGATTGATGAAATTATTTCGACATTGTCTAAAGGCATGACGCTTGAACCGGGAGATGTGATTGCTACAGGCACGCCTGCTGGAGTCGGGCAAGGAATGAATCCTCCGGGGCTTTTAAAGGCAGGAGATATCATTGACATCAATATTGAACAAATTGGTACATTATCAAACAAAGTCCAATAATGCTTGCACAACATTTCCTTCTCTTCTGCCAAAATGATACTATAGAAAAGAAAAAGCAGAAAGGAGGGAATTTAAATGGAAAGCTTATTTTTTAACAGCACCCATTTACATATTACAACTTGGGTCATCGCGATTATTTTATTCTTTATTGCGGTCGGCAGATATTCTACGGGTGCTCATATGGCATTGAGATTGTTTTATATTCTTGTATTAGTTACAGGCTTGCTGCTATTTATTAAACACCATGGCATAAATGATATGCTTTACGGCATGAAAATGCTTGCCGGCATTTTGACAATCGGACTTATGGAGATGGTGCTGGTTCGAAAGAAAAAAGGAAAAGAGACGAGCAAGCTGCTGATCGGCGCAGTGATTTTGCTGATTGTTACTCTTTACTTAGGATTTAAACTGCCGATGGGCTTGAATTTCTTTGCTTAATGCTGAAAAAAGCTGTACCCGCTGTTATAGGCAGGGACAGCTTTTTTTATGTTAAAATAGGTTAAAGTGAAAACAAACGGATCGCTTCAAGCAGCTGCTGAGAAAGAAGGGGTAAAATGAGGCGCTTGGCAGCCAATGAACAGGCTATCTATCTTGTCCTAGTGATGATCGCTGCGTGGTCAGGCTTTTGTATGACGAACGAAAAGCTGAAAATTGCAGTGAATGGTTCTGTGCTCGTGATGGTTGTGGCGATTAAAGTATTAGTCTATTTGCATAAGCGGAAATCGAAGAATGACTAAAAAGCCATGCATCCACCGGAAAAAAGAAAAGCTGAGAAAAAGCAAGCAAAAGAGCTATAAAAGAGCGCTGAAAACCCAGAAGACTAAACATAAACACAGAGGCACATCATGCGCGCTTGATCATAACTGGCTGTTTCATCACCAGTTATTTTTTATGGTTTGAACCATTAACCAGGCAAAGCCTGGTTTTATTTTCTCATTTATTGTAGATTTGTTGAACTTTCTTTTTTTGAGTTTGACGGCTGTCCTGGAAAAGCGTAATCTTAGAAGCGGTACGATCATTTTTTGGAGGGGGAAGCGGAAGTGAAAAAGAAGCTGTTTTCGCTCGTCTTATTACCGTTTCTTCTTTTATACGCCTTTCCTGTCAGCGCTGTAGAAAAAGAAGAACGAATGTGGCAAGATGAAACAATGTATTATTTAATGACTGATCGTTTTCATAATGGTAATAGCAAAAATGATAAAGAGATTAATAATAATGACCTGCGCGCTTATCAAGGCGGAGATTTCGCCGGCGTAGCCGATAAGCTGGACTATTTGCATGATATGGGCTTTACTTCTCTTATCATCAGCCCGGTTTTTGAAAACGCCAAGGGCGGATATCATGGTTACTGGATCACTGATTTTTACCAAACCAATAAACAGTTTGGTTCCCTGAAAGAGCTGAAGCATCTTGTGAAAGAGGCACATGACCGGGACATGAAAGTCATTGTTGATTTTCCGATTAGACAAGTCAGCCCGTCCCACCCATGGGTGAAGGACCCAGCTAAGGCAGACTGGTTTCAAACAACAAGCGGCAAAACGGAAGAAGACTGGCTTGGCCCAATGGCTATTCTTAACCTTGAAAACAAGGCAGTTCAGCAGGAAATGACGAAGGCTGGCCAATGGTGGATCAAGAAAGCCGGCGTAGACGGCTACTACTTAAGTGATTCTGCTGAGGCTCCCCTTGCATTTCTTCAGAGCTTTTCGAAAGAAATGAAGCAGCAAAAGAAAGACTTCTTTTTGCTTGGCGGGAGCGGGAAGAAGTCCAGCGTGAAGCAGTTCGAACGTTCTGGACTGGACAGCGTGATGAATGCGGAGCTGGCTGCTCAGCTGCAGGAGCAGTTTAAAAATGTGAAGCAGCCTTCTGATGAGGGAACGAAGCTCGTTGACGAAGCGGCAAAACAAGAAAAAGCCATCTTGTCAGCCAACTATTTAGATTCCATTAAGACCGCCCGCTTTACAAAGAAAGCGGTAGAGGAAAATATGTTCCCGGGTACGCGCTGGATGATGGGGCTAACTTATCTGTATACTGTCCCTGGGGTGCCGGTTGTTTACTACGGCTCAGAAGTGGCGCTTAATGGAGAAGAAGGAGCGGAAAGCCACCGTTTGCTCAGCTTCAAAGAAGACCAGGAGCTGGTTGAATACATCAAAAAAATCGGCGAACTGCGGCAGAAGCTGCCGGCATTAACCCGAGGTTCGTATGAGCCGATTTACGATAAGGATGGAATGACGGTCTTTAAACGCCAGTATAAAGATGAAACATTGATCGTGGCTGTCAACAATTCAGATAAAACACAAAAAGTGGCAGTTCCCGCTGAAGAGCTTGACGACAACAAGGAACTGCGCGGACTGCTAGAAGGCGGACTGGCCCGTCCAGAGAACGGAAAGTTTTCGCTCATTCTTGACAGAGAGACGGCGGAAATTTATGCGTTGACTGAAAAGGCTGGTGCAAATAAACTGTTTATTGCCGCTCTGGCTGCCGTCTATATTATTTTTATGACCTTCCTTTACTTAGTATGGAAGCGGGGAAGAGCCTCCCGCAAATCTTCATAAAGAAGCAAGACTGCCATAAGCGCCGTTTACTCGCGGCAGCTTCATGGCAGTCTTTTTTAGTGTTCTTTCTTATCCGTTAACAACCGTTCCTCCGTTGACGTGAATCATTTGTCCTGAAATATAGCTGGAATCTTTGCTGGCGAGAAAAACATAGGCGGGAGCCAGTTCGTCAGGCTGTCCGGCGCGCCCGAATGGGGTGTCGGAACCAAACTTTTCTACTTTTTCAGCTGAAAAAGTAGAAGGAATCAGAGGCGTCCAAATAGGCCCCGGCGCCACACCGTTTACGCGAATGCCGTCTTTAGCCAGCGAGCCGGCAAGAGAACGGGTAAAGGAGACGATTGCTCCTTTGGTCGCCGAGTAATCAATGAGCGCTGGATTGCCTTGATAGGCGGTGATAGAAGCTGTATTAATAATGCTTGCCCCTTTTTTCAAGTGAGGGAGCGCGGCTTTTGTCATATAAAAGTAGCCAAAAATGTTTGTGCGGAAGGTTTTTTCCAGCTGCTCGGCTGTAATATCCAGCAGGCTGTTTTGCGGATGCTGTTCGCCCGCATTATTGACAAGCACGTCAATTTGTCCGAATGTATCAAGTGTTTTCTGAATGGCTTCTTTACAAAAATCTTCAGAACCAATGTCGCCGGAAATGAGCAGACATTGCCGGCCTTCCTGCTCGATCAGCTTTTTTGTTTCCTTCGCATCTTCGTGTTCTTCTAAGTAAACAATCGCCACATCGGCCCCTTCCCGGGCAAAATAGACGGCCGCCGCCCGGCCAATGCCGCTGTCAGCACCTGTCAGCAAGGCTTTTTTTCCTTCTAGCTTGCCGCTTCCTTTATAATTGTTGTCAATATGATCAGGCTGCGGATTCATCAGCTCAGTTTTACCAGGCTGTACGTCTTGGTGCTGCTTAGGAAAGGTTTGCTTTTGTTCACTCATCTAATCACTCCTTCTGTAAATTCGTTATCCACTGTATGTTTACCCGGAGTGTCTGTATTTAACCATGAGAAAACCGGCAGGAAGGGCTCCGGCCGGTTCATAACAATATTAGCGAAAGTTTACAAATTGCACATCAACCGTCAAATCGGTTTCGCGGACTGCAGCCATCACTTTTTGCAAATCATCTTTATTCTTGCCGGTGACACGCAGCTGATCGCCTTGGATTTGAGACTTCACTTTAAGTCCGCTGTCTTTAATCAGGGCATTGATTTTCTTTGATGTTTCTTTATCAATCCCTTGGACTAACTTAGCGCGCTGGCGGACAGTGCCGCCTGAAGCGCCTTCTATTTTTCCGTAATCTAAATTTTTAACGGGAACCGCCCGTTTAATTAATTTGCTGAGCAGGACATCTTTCAATTGCTCCAGCTTAAACTCATCGTCGGAAGTAAGCACGATTTCTTCATTATCGAGAGACAGGTTGCTTTTGCTTCCTTTAAAGTCGTAACGGGTTTGAATTTCTTTTAATGCTTGAGTAATTGCATTTGTTACCTCTGAAAAATCAACTTTTGAAACAATATCAAATGAATTTTCTTTAGCCATTTCTTTTCCGCCTTTCTATTTGTTATCTTTAAGAGGATAGATCTGCATTTAAGAAAAATAAAGCAATGGTGCCTGGTCCGGCATGAGAGGCGATAGCTGATCCAATAATATGGGTAAAGATCTCTTGACAGTGAAACCGTTCATTGATCATGGATTTCAGCAGTTCCGCAGCCTCGGGATCGTCGCCGTGGCTGATAGCGATTCGCTGGCTGCTCAAATGTACGCCGCGCTGTTCCATTATATCGAGCATGCGATTAAATGCTTTTTTTCGGCCGCGGATCTTTTCAATCGGGATCAGCTTTCCGTCTTCGACATGAAGAATCGGTTTAATGTTTAATAGCCCGCCAATCCAAGCGGCTCCATTGGAAAGACGGCCGCCTTTGGCCAGGTGGCCCAAATCTTCAACAGTAAAAATGTGCTCCATGTGTTGACAATGGAATTGAATGTCCGCTACAATATCCTCCTTCGGCCATCCTTTTTGCAGACACTCAGCCGCCTGTCTGACAATCAAACCGTAGCCTAGGGAGGCGGCTTTTGTATCAATAATGGTCAGGTCAAGGTCAGAATATTTCTCTTGTACTTGATCACGAACCATTACAGCAGTTTGGTATGTACCGGAGAGGGCAGAAGAGAAGGCAAGATAAATACCTGGTTCGCCGCTCTCAGCAAGTTCTGTAAATAGCTTTTCAAGCAGAAGCGGGGAAGCTTGGGAAGTTTTTGGCATTTCTCCTTGGCGAATAGCCTCGTATACTTTTTTGGGATTAATGCCTTTTATATCTTCATAGTCTTCACCGTACAAATGAACACGAAGCGGAATGAGTGTGACCTGATGGCTATCAAAAAAATCGAGCGGCAGATCACAGCCTGAATCAGCAAATAGCTTCATTTGTTGAATACCCCCTTTATCTGTAATAATTGTAAAGGCTTCATCGAAAAATAACAATTAAATTTACCCCCGGCTGCAAAAGCAGCGGAGCAAGGAGGAGAGAAGTTGGTAAAAGAGTCTGTTTGGAGTGTAACTAAGAAAGTGATTATGGTGGTCATTGGCGCTTTTTTAAATGCCCTGTCCATGAATTTTTTCCTTATTCCGGCCAATGTATATGCCAGCGGATTTCAAGGCGTAGCCCAGCTGTTGTCAAACATTTTTACTTCCTTTACGCCGATTAGCATATCGGTAGGTTTTTTACTGGTCTTATTAAATATTCCTGTAGCAATTCTCGGCTGGATGAAAGTTGGAAAGTCCTTTACCATTTTCAGCTTTTTGTCTGTTGTCATCACGACGATCTTCCTTGAGCTGATACCGGTCAAAGCTTTATCCGAGGACATTATTTTAAATGCTGTTTTCGGCGGTGTGATCGGAGCAACAGGCGTTGGCCTCACCTTAAAATGGGGGGCTTCGACTGGCGGTCTTGACATTGTGGCTATGATTCTTTCAAGAATGAAGGACCGGCCGATCGGGAATTATTTTCTCATTATGAACGGGGTAATCATTGCACTCGCCGGCTTGATTTTCGGCTGGGAGAAAGCATTATATACATTGGTGGCATTATATGTTTCCACGCGTGTAGTAGATGCGATTCATACGCGCCATGCCAAGCTGACTGCCATGATTATTACGGATAAATCGGAAGAAGTAAAAACGGCGATTCATGCCAAGCTTGTCCGGGGAATTACAGTCGTACCGGCAAAAGGAGCGTTTTCAGGCAAGGAACGCGAAATGCTGATCATTGTCATTACCAGATATGAACTGTATGACTTGGAAAGAATTTTAAAAGAAGTCGATCCGAATGCTTTTACCAACATTGTAGAAACGGCAGGAATTTTCGGCTTTTTCAGAAAAGAGTAAAGACGAGAGAAACGCCGGCTTGTACGCATAAAAAGCGTACGATACCGGCGTTTCTTACATGGCAGACTTTTCATCCGCCGCCAAGTTTAATTTATGCTCCAAAAAGGCGGCAACCCCGTCTTCTTCGTTAGTTAAAGTAATTTCGTTGGCAATGTTTTTGAGCTCATTGATGGCATTGCCCATTGCCACGCCGGTTCCGGCATACTCAATCATTTCTAAATCATTGTCCTCATCGCCAAACGCGATAATCCGCTCTTTAGGAATATTTAAGTCAGCTGCCGCCCGCTGAATGCCGATCGCTTTATTCAAGCCTAATTTTACAAGCTCAATGACGTGCCACGGAGCATTCCATCGTCTATGGTGAATGACTTCGGCATGTACCTCGCTTAAATGGCCGCGAATCAACGGAGCTGTTTTTTCGGTAGCCTGGATCAGCATGCAAGTAGGATCATCCATGAGCATTTGACGCAAATCGCCGGTTGTAACGGCGGGATTGCCCAGATTGAACAGATTGATGAGCCGTTCATCATGATAATGAAAATACAAATCATCCTGCACTTCGGCAATGATATTGTGAAAGTCGAAGTCATGGCAGGCATCTACGATTTCGGCAGCCGTTTTCAGATCCATCGGTTCATGGTACAGTCCCCAGCTATTATTTCTTGGATGATGCACAAAGGCGCCATTGAAATTTACCATTGGCGTGACAAGACCTAACTCTTGATAATAAAGCCCGCTGGAACGATAAGGCCGCCCGGTGGCAATCATTACTTCATGGCCTTGCTCCATTGCTTTTCTCAGCACCTTTTTTGTACGGACAGAGATTTTTTTGTCATCTGTCAGCAACGTGCCGTCTAAATCGACGACGATTAAATGTTTTTCAGCCATTGACCTGAAGACACTCCCTTTCATCGTTTTCTTTTTTAAGTGTACGCTTAATTCCATACTTATGTCCAATGAAGCCTAGTTATTTGCATGAAATTTACCTGTTGGCTGGAAAATAAGCGTTACAGGTGATAATTTGTCCCAAGCTTTGTTATCATAAGGATAATGCGAAGCCAGAAGGAGGAAGAAAATAATGGAGCAGGATTTAAAAGAAAATATTTTGGGAGCGCTGGAGCAAGTAATCGATCCTGAGCTTGGTATTGACATTGTCAATCTTGGCCTGGTGTATGATGTTGATATGGATGAATCCGGACATACAAAAATAACGATGACGTTGACTTCCATGGGCTGTCCGCTTGCCGGGGTCATTGTCGACCAGGTAAAGGCGGCGCTTGCTGATATTCCGGAAGTGAAGGATGCAGAAGTGGATATCGTCTGGAATCCGCCATGGTCCCGGGATAAAATGTCCCGCTACGCTAAAATTGCGCTCGGCATTCAATAAGAAAAAACTGCCCGCAGAGATACTTGCGGGCAGTTTTTTTGTATTTGACAGCACCGGCAGCTGACTAATTAAAGAAAGATCAGCGCGAGCGGTCCGACGATAAAGCAATAAATGGCGAAGTATTTCAAATTCCCTTGCGCCATGATATTCATGAACCATTTTAAAGAAAAATAAGACATGACGAATGAACCGATGAAAGCTACTGTATAAGGAATGGCCAGTTCTTGCAAATTAGGGTTGCCAAGAATGTCCGAGAAGCCTAAAATCATGCCGCCGACGCTGACCGGAATAAACAACAGAAAGGAAAAGCGAAGAGCGGTTTCTTGCTTCATGCCAAGTCCCATAGCAGCTACAATTGTGGCTCCGGAACGGCTGATGCCGGGAATGAGGGCAATCGCCTGGGCACAGCCGATAATAATGGCGTCTCTCATACGCATGTCGCCATCGTTCTTGCGTCCCCGCAAATTACGAATCGTCCATAAGGCGATTCCCGTAATGATCAGTGTAATGGCTACCGTGCGCACACTGGATAATTGCTGCTCGATAAAGTCGCCGAATACGACGCCGATGACTCCCGCAGGAATCGTGGCAATAATTAAATAGATAATAAACATGAACTCGGACCGGTCTTCAGGCTGCCGGGTTTTTACATAATTCAGCCCGTTTGTTGCCAGCCGCATGATATCGGCGCGGTAAATAACGAGCACGGCAAGCAAGGAAGCAGAGTTGACGAGCAGTTCAAAGGAAAGATCCTTCATTTCTATCCCGAAAAAGTGCTTAGCCAGCTGTAAATGACCGCTTGAAGAGATCGGAATGGGTTCAGTAAATCCTTGAAACAAACCTAAAAATAAATATTTTAATAGCAAATAAGCATGATCCACAATAAAATCCTCCGTTTAATCCATTTCGCTAGAGTGATAGGGCAGCATAAGCCCGCTTCTTGATTGATCGGCACAATAAAGATAAAGGAGTCCAAGACGAATAAGGCATTCACTTTTATACTTTAGCATGATTGGGAAAGAAAGTATAAAGATATCCTTTTTTACAAGCAGTTCATTCAATCAAATTTCTTTGCTAGTCCCCCTTATCGCTTTACATTTTATGTGATCAGCCTCTATAATTTAATAAAAGGTCAAAAAAGGTCAAAAGAGGTGGAGAGAGTTGGATATCGAACGGATGACGTTATCAGTGCAGGAAGCGTTGGCAGGGGCCCAAAGGATAGCGGAAGAGAATCAGCATACAGAAATTGACTTAGCCCATTTTTTGCTCGCGCTGATCGACCGCCCGGATAGCCTGATGGCAAGAATTATTGAAAGGACAGGCAGTCAGCCGGCTCGTTGGCTGGAATTTCTTCGAGGCGAACTGCCTAAGAAACCGTCCATTGCCGGATCGGGAGTAAAGTATGGAGCTTACCTTACAGCGGCTTTGCAATCAGCCTTGAATGAAGCGGAACGGTTAAAAGAAAAATGGGAGGATGACTATCTTTCTGTCGAGCATATTGCATCGATCCTCCCTGGCACCACCGATTACGCGATCAACAGTTTTTTGCAGAAGGAACAGCTTACACAGGAAAAAATCAATGAAGCAATCAAAGAAATAAGGGGGAATCAAAAGGTGACATCACAACAGCCGGAAGCAGGATATGAAGCATTAAAAAAATACGGACGGGATTTAGTGGAAGAGGTTCGTTCCGGAAAGATTGACCCGGTGATTGGCCGTGATAATGAAATTCGCCATGTGATTCGCATTCTTTCCCGAAAGACAAAAAATAATCCGGTCTTAATTGGAGAGCCCGGGGTTGGGAAAACGGCTATTGTGGAAGGATTAGCACAGCGGATTGTCCGTAAAGATGTGCCGGAAGGGCTGAAAGACAAAACAATTTTCGCCCTTGATATGAGTGCGCTGATTGCGGGCGCAAAATTCCGCGGAGAATTTGAAGAGAGGCTGAAGGCTGTTTTAAACGAGATCAAAAAAAGCGATGGACGCATCTTATTGTTTATTGATGAACTTCATACAATCGTTGGAGCCGGAAAGACAGAAGGGGCCATGGATGCCGGAAACATGCTAAAGCCAATGCTTGCCCGCGGAGAGCTGCACTGCATTGGTGCAACTACGCTTGAAGAACACCGGAAATATATTGAAAAAGATCCGGCGTTAGAGCGCCGCTTCCAGCAGGTGCTCGTTCAAGAGCCGACACCGGAAGATACCATTTCCATTTTACGCGGCTTAAAGGAACGCTTTGAAATTCACCATGGCGTCAAGATCCATGACCGGGCGCTTGTTGCCGCCGCCGTGTTATCCAACAGATACATTACCGACCGTTTCCTGCCTGATAAAGCGATCGATTTAGTGGATGAGGCATGTGCCACCATCCGGACAGAAATTGATTCTATGCCGAGCGAACTAGATGAAGTGACCCGGCGTGTCATGCAGCTGGAAATTGAAGAAGCGGCTTTGCAGAAAGAGACAGATATATCCAGCAAGGAAAGGCTGGAGCAGCTGCAAGAAGAGCTGGCGAATTTAAAAGAGAAAGCTGCTGAAATGAGAGCGCGCTGGGAGGCTGAAAAAGGAGCAATCGGGCAAGTTCAGGAGAAAAGAGAGCTTCTTGAACGGCTGAGAAGGGAACTGGAGGATGCTGAAGGCCGTTATGATTTAAACAAGGCTGCTGAGCTTCGCCATGGGAAAATCCCGGCTGTTGAGAAAGAACTGGCTCACTTGGAAGAAGAAATGGAGAAAGCGAACGAAAGTGAGAACCGTTTGCTGCGAGAGGAAGTCACAGAAGAGGAAATTGCTGATATCGTTGCCCGCTGGACCGGCATCCCGGTTACCAAGCTGGTCGAAGGAGAACGGGAAAAGCTGCTGCGCTTAGAGAGCATTATGCATGAGCGGGTCGTCGGACAAGATGAAGCAGTTCAACTGGTCAGCGACGCCGTCCTCCGTGCCCGGGCAGGAATTAAAGATCCAAACCGGCCTATCGGTTCCTTTATCTTTTTAGGACCGACTGGCGTAGGGAAAACGGAGCTCGCCAAAACACTTGCGAATACACTGTTTGATAGCGAGGAACAAATGATTCGCATTGATATGTCCGAGTATATGGAAAAGCATGCGGTATCCCGCTTAATCGGCGCTCCTCCCGGATATGTCGGCTTTGAAGAAGGCGGTCAGCTGACAGAGGCGCTGCGCAGAAAGCCGTATTCGGTTGTGCTGCTTGATGAAATTGAAAAAGCGCACCCGGAAGTATTCAATATTTTGCTTCAGATGCTCGATGACGGACGGATTACTGATTCCCAAGGGCGGACGGTCGACTGCAAGAATACAGTAGTCATCATGACATCGAATATTGGCTCCGAGTATTTGCTGGACCGCAAAGAGAATGAGGAAGAGATCCAAGAGGCAACGAAGGAAAAAGTGATGCGGCAGCTTCGCAGTCATTTCCGGCCGGAATTTTTAAACCGTGTGGATGACATTGTCCTCTTTAAGCCGTTAAGTCTCGAAAATATTAAAGGCATTGCTGAGCGAATGGTCAATGACTTAAAGCGCCGGCTGGAAGATCAGCAAATCAGCCTTGTTTTGACTGAAAAAGCGAAAGAGTTTATTGCACAGGAAGGGTTTGACCCGGTGTATGGAGCACGGCCGCTGAAGCGGTTTATCCAGCATCAAATTGAAACGAAGCTGGCACGCGCCATTATTTCCGGCGATATTCTTCCTCATAGTGAAGCGGTAGTGGATGCGGAAAATGGAGAGCTTGTCATTAAATAAAACCTGATTAAACCAAAAAAAGCGGCTGCTTGGGCAGCCGCTTTAAATTGAAGCTGAAAACTTTCAGCTTAATGCTGTTCAGCCTGATCGTCTGTGATAAGCGCAGAGAAAATGAACAGAAGAATAGTTGCAATGATTGAAAGAATCAAGCCTGTCATAAAGTTGAATTCAGCCCCGTTCATTGAGCTGACAACATATGTTAACATTTCAGTCAATAAAAAAGTCCAAAAGAAAGTCATGATATATTGCATCGAATATCCCTCCTCCAAAAGAAGATATGTATATAAACCACCATTAATCATAGCACATAAAAGAAGCAGATTTAAATGAATTTTTGTCATTATTTTTAACATTTTTATTCATCCTATCCGAAAAAACTTTTTCTTCTCAGCAAATACAGTTAAGATATAAAAGGTAGGGGTTGTGTATAAAGGAGAAAGAATATGTACAACAAAAGATTACTGCTTATATTAGGAATTTGTTTACTCGTATTTCTTGCAGGTTGTTCAGAGGAAAAAGAGTCAAAGAAACTGGAGAAAGTCGGTTTGCTAGTTCCTGATACTATTAATGACCAAGTATGGGGAACGAACGGATACATGGGCATGTTAAAAATCCAAAAGGCGTATGGAACCGATATTTTTTATAAGGAAAATATCCATTCTCAAGCGCTGGTCGAACGGGCTGTAGAGGAATTTTCACATAAAGGCATCAATATTGTATTTGGCCATGGCAATGAATACGCCGATTATTTCAATAAACTGGCCCCTGATTATCCGGATATGCATTTTGTCAGCTTTAATGGCAATGCCAGCGAAAAAAATACAACAAGCTTAAAGTTTGAAGCGCATGCTATGGGGTTTTTCGGCGGGATGACAGCTGCTCACTTTTCTAAAACCGGCACGGTGGGTGTGGTAGCCACTTATAAATGGCAGCCAGAAGTCAAAGGGTTTGTTGAAGGAGCGAAATTTGAACGGAAAGACATCCATGTAGCCGCTCGATATGTAGAAAACTGGGATGACAGCGAAAAAGCGCTGCAGCTGCTGGATAAGGTAATTGCTGAAGGCGCAGATGTTGTTTATCCGGCTGGAGATGGCTATAATGTAGCTGTTATTGACAAATTGAAGGCAAAAGGCCTGCATGCAATCGGTTATGTATCAGACCAATCGGATCTCGGAAAAGAGACGGTTTTGACAAGTACTGTCGAGCATGCCGATAAACTGTATTTGCTTGTTGCTGACCAGTTTGTTAAAGGAAAATTGAAGTCTGGCAATCTTCATTTTGACTTTGCAGACGGGGTGATTTCATTAAGCCCCTTCAGTGAAGAAGTAGATAAAGATTTTCAAAAGAAAATCAACGGGTATATTGACCAGTATATCAAGACAGGCAAATTGCCAAACAAACAAATGGAGGAATAAAAATGAACGAAAACAAAAACATGGAATTTGTTCAAATTGCGATGAAATATTTGCCGGAAGCACAGGAAAAATTAAAAGAAGCGGGAATTGACTTTTCTGTAGATTTAATAGAGCCATTTATGGGGCTGTTTTTAAATGTTATGAATGAGGCCTATGAACTGGGTAAACAAGATGCTCAGCAAGAGAATCAATAATAGAAAAAAGGACCGCCCCAACCGTGAGGGACGGTCCTTTTTCTATCGTTCGAGCAGGAAGCGACAATATTCGCCTATTGCAAAAACGGTCTTTCTTCAGTAAAATTAGTACCAAGTCTTAATAATTGATTATATAATAAAGCACTTGAAAGAAGGGGTCCTGATGAACGCAGGAATTATTGGTATGGGCCAATTTGTGCCTGAAAAAGAATTAACAAACTTTGACTTGGAAAAAATAATGGATACATCCGATGAATGGATACGGACAAGAACAGGCATTGAAGCGAGAAGAGTTGCCGATGATGATATGGATACATCCGATATGGGGGTTAGAGCAGCTGAGCAAGCTGTAAAGAACGCAGGCATTTCTCCGGAGGACATTGACTTAATTATTGTAGCAACCGTTACTCCGGATTATCGTTTTCCTTCAGTAGCCACCATGATCCAGCACCAAATTGGAGCGAAAAACGCTGCAGCTATGGATATTAGTGCTGCCTGTGCCGGCTTTATGTATGGCATTGTGACAGCGAAGCAGTTCATAGAAACGAACGATTACAAATATGTGCTTGTTGTAGGCGTAGAAAAGCTCACAAAAGCAGTCGATTGGTCAGACCGCAATACAGCGGTTTTATTCGGCGACGGTGCGGGTGCCGCTGTTGTAGGACAAGTGTCGGAAGGACGGGGAATCCTGGCCTTCGAGTTGGGTGCGGACGGTTCTGGATTAAAGCATCTATACCAAAAGGAGTATATTCAAATGAATGGCCGTGAGGTATTTAAGTTTGCGGTTCGCCAGATGGGAGAATCTTGCGTAAATGTACTCGAAAAGGCAGGGCTTCAAAAAGAGGATGTCGACTTTTTGCTTCCGCATCAGGCTAATATCCGTATTATGGAGGCAGCCCGCCAGCGGCTCGATTTACCACAGGAGAAAATGTCGGTGACCATTAATAAATATGGAAATACCTCCTCTGCTTCTATTCCGCTCACTTTAATAGAGGAGCTGGAATCAGGAAGAATTAAAGAGGATGATGTATTGATCATGGTAGGCTTTGGCGGCGGACTTACATGGGGCGCAATTGCCATGAAATGGGGACGCTAGATTTATATAGTAATGGAATAACTGTGAAGGAGTGGAAATAGTGGAAAAACGAAGAGTAGTCATTACAGGGCTCGGAATTGTTTCGCCTGTTGGAAATACAGTAGAAGAAGCCTGGGCTAATATTTTAAGCGGTATCAGTGGAGTTAAGCCGTTAACGCGAGTGAATCCGGATGATTATCCGGTAAAGGTAGCAGCTGAAATTGATGATTTTAACCCGGAAGACTTTATGGATAAACGGGATGCCCGCAAAATGGACCGCTTTACGCAATACGCGGTTGCTGCAGCCAAGATGGCTGTGAAAAACGCAGATTTAACCATCGATGAATCAAATGCTGACCGTATTGGTGTCTGGGTCGGCTCTGGAATCGGGGGCATGGAAACATTTGAAAATCAATTCAAAACCTTCCTTGACCGCGGATATCGGCGTGTCAGCCCCTTCTTTGTTCCCATGATGATCCCGGATATGGCGGCTGGACAAGTCTCTATTTTTCTAGGGGCCAAAGGGGTTAATTCTTGTACCGTAACCGCGTGTGCAACCGGTACGAATTCCATTGGTGATGCCTTTAAAGTGATTCAGCGCGGCGATGCTGATGCAATGATCACTGGAGGAAGCGAGGCGCCAATTACTCAAATGTCTGTCGCAGGCTTCTGTGCCAATACCGCTTTATCCACAAATCCTGATCCGAAAACAGCAAGCCGTCCATTCGATGCTAATCGTGATGGCTTTGTTATGGGAGAAGGAGCAGGCATTATTGTATTGGAAGAGCTTGAACACGCGAAAAAGCGTGGAGCGCATATTTATGCAGAAATCGTTGGATACGGAGCTACCGGTGATGCCCACCATATTACAGCACCGGCACCGAATGGGGAAGGCGGCGCAAGAGCCATGAGTATAGCGCTTGAAGACGGCGGAATTCAGCCGGAAGAAGTCGATTATATTAATGCCCATGGAACAAGCACCCCGTATAATGATGAATTTGAAACAGCAGCCATTAAACACGTATTTGGTGAACATGCTTATAGCTTGGCAGTCAGCTCGACAAAATCAATGACAGGCCATTTGCTCGGCGCAGCAGGAGGCGTAGAAGCCATCTTTACGGCATTGGCCATTAAGAACAATATGCTCCCGCCGACAATCAATTATGAAACACCAGATCCGAAGTGTGATTTGGACTACGTGACGAATGTGTCGCGGAAAAAAGAAATCAATGTGGCCCTCAGCAATTCTCTCGGTTTTGGCGGCCACAATGCAACCATCGCTCTGCGTAAATACAAGCCGGAATAAGAAGCATGCAAAAGGTGAATCAAAGCCGCTCGGCTTTGATTCACCTTTTTTTATTGCGCTATTCGCTGTTGGTCCGTGCTTTTTGGCATTTTCTTTATTTGCCGGCATACATATATAGGACAAGCTGCTGCAGCCTAATCAATTGATAAAGGAAGAAGAAAATGGCCTTACGCCTAGTTGCCTTTTTAATCGGCTTTGGTTGGTCCATCCTCGGCGGGGTAAGCTGCATTATGTATTTAAATTTGCTGACAGCCGGGTTTTCTATAGGAGAGTACGTCCAATTTGTTTCTGAACGGGTGGAGTGTTATTTGCTGGCCGCTGGGATTTTCATGATGACGGTCGCTATTTATTTTCCCACAAGGCAATAAAGAAAAATTAGTCGCTGAAGGAATAATTTTACTTCGCGTTGCCCATACTTGAAGACAAATAGATGAAGAAGTGAGGAGGTTCATTATGTTATATCTTCATGATGTTTGGGTAAACTGGTTTGAAGGAGAGGAGAACGGATACAATGTGTGCCACTATCATGAATGGCGCAAGGAGGATGCCGTTGAGCTATTGGATCAAGTGCCTCTGCTTTTAATAGACGAGGAATTATTTAATTATATTGAAAATCATCTAGCTGAATTGCCGAAACAATTGCTTGAGGACGTACGCAGAAAAGCCTTTTTGAGAAGAAACCACGAGCGAATACAGCTTGAGCACTGCTTTGTCGTTACAGATGGAAAAGGCATACTTGCTGTTGATACGATGGGGTATACGATTCCGGTTCGGAAAAGCCGGCTTGTGCCGAGACAGGAACAGCTCGCTTTTGAAATGTTTGAGGTTCATCCGGTTACAACGTATGAACTCGAATGGGAAATGGAAGAAAAAGAGTATCACATTTTATCTCTTTCCCCTGAATGCATGAAAGGGCTGACGAGAAAGGAAAGACAGCTGAAACAGCTTTTATTTATGGCGCTGGATCAACTGTTTGCGTCAAAAAATTCAGCAGAAATTCGCTATTGGTATACGGAGTGGATGCCGGAGCGTTACGCTGATATTCAAACGATGAACGTAGAGGACATCAAGCGGATCTTCATGGAAGAAACGATGGAAGGGTGGACAGGCCGTCACAATCGCCTTTGTGAAAACTTGATAAAAGGGCAGCCCTTTTTCGAAAAACTGTGGGAAACGGAGCATACCTCAAAAATGAATCAATTGAACGAAAAAAGCTGAACCTGATTTGTCAGGTTCAGCTTTTTGTGCGGCAAGGCGGATAAGCAGCTCTTATCTTCTTTTTCTGCCAAGGCCCATGGCATTTTCCATTTTCTTTAGCATTTTGCCGGCCGTTTGATTCGCTTTGAGCGCTCCTTCATCAAGGATATGGTCCAGTTCCTCAGACTCAAGCAGCTCATAGTAGCGCTTTTGAATCGGTTCTAAATGGCGGATGACTACTTCAGCCATTTCAGCTTTAAAGTCGCCGTAGCCTTTTCCTTCGTAACGCGTTTCCACTTCCTCAACCGATAATCCGCTGAGCACAGCATAAATAGAGATCAAATTAGAAATGCCCGGTTTGTTTTCCTTGTCATATTTTACGATGCCATCTGAATCGGTCACAGCGCTTTTGATTTTCTTTTCGATTTGCTTCGGCTCATCGAGTAAGGAAATAAAGGCTTTTGTGTTTGGATCTGATTTGCTCATTTTTTTCAATGGGTCCTGCAGTGACATTACGCGGGCGCCCGATTTCGGAATACGGACTTCCGGAATAGTGAATATATCGTTATATTTGCGGTTGAATCTTTCGGCAAGATCTCTTGTCAGCTCCAAATGCTGCTTTTGGTCTTCGCCAACCGGCACTAAATCGGCGCTGTACAATAAGATATCAGCAGCCATAAGCGGCGGATAGGTAAGCAATCCAGCGGAAACAGCTTCCTTGCCGGCAGATTTGTCTTTAAATTGTGTCATGCGCTCTAACTCGCCAATATAGGCCACGCATTGAAGCATCCAGCCGGCCTGAGCATGGGCGGGCACCTCGGATTGAATAAATAGGGTGGCTTTTTGAGGATCAATTCCGACAGCTATGTATAAAGCGGCAAGACTGCGAATATTTTGGCGTAATTTAAGGCGGTCTTGCGGCACTGTAATCGCATGCTGATCGACAATGCAGAAGTAGCAGTGATAGTCATCCTGCAGTTCAGTAAATTGCTTAAGGGCACCAATATAGTTGCCAAGGGTGATTGTACCGCTCGGCTGGATGCCAGAAAATATTGTTTTCATAAATAATCCCTCACTTCTCAGTTGACAAAATTATAAACAAATCCTCTCTAACTTTCAAGGCAGTCCGGTAATGGATAGGAGCAAAACAGCGTCTTGCCGCTTTTAAAACTGACAGGGGCCGGGTGTTTGCCCGCTGTTTTCTTTTGCAGCCATTTTACAAACTGTCAAAAGAAGTGATCGGCCTCATCTTATTCATCAAAAAGAATAAAGATACAAGTATAGGGGTAGGGGAAAGAGATATGTTTTAACTTAGCCTATTTCCATTAAATAATAGAAATATAGCAAAAACAGGAAATGATTATGGCTTTTTGTTATAATGAAACTCTGAAATAAAAAAGGGATTCTTTAATAAAGTTATACCATAAAAGTTTTAATAGAAAAATTATTCGGAATAATTAGTAAATGAAAGCGCTTTATCACGGTGAATTATTATTCAATTAAATTCAAAACCTGTTAACAAGCGTGTTTTAGGGGATGTAACATTTGTGTAACAAAAACATATTTATTTTTTTGAAAAATTTCAAATAATTATTGCAAAAAAACTAAGAAAGTTTATAATTAGTAAAGAAATCTTCTGAATAATCAGGAAGAAAATAAAGAATAAGGGGGATTCAGATGAAGAAAAGAAAATATGCTCTTTTTCTCGCTTTATTGCTTGCGCTAAGTACGTTCCTGGCAGCCTGTGGCGGCGGAAACGGCGGCGGTGGCGACAAAGCCGGAGGAAATGGGAAAGAGGATAACAAAAAAGAATTAAAAGTCAACATTAAAACAGAGCCGTTTTCTATGCATCCGGGCTTGGCTAACGACAGCACATCCGGATCTGTATTGAGAAATACGTTTGAAGGGTTGACGCGAATCAACAAAGACGATAAGCCGGAAAATGCAGCCGCTGAAAAAGTGGATGTATCTGAAGACGGAAAAGTGTATACGTTTACAATTCGAGATCATAAATGGTCAAACGGCGATCCTGTAACAGCCCAAGACTTTGAATATGCGTGGAAATGGGCGCTTGATCCGAAAAACCAATCTCAATATGCTTACCAGCTTTATTATTTAAAAAATGGTCAAGCAGCGAACGAAGGAAAAGCTAAAATTGAAGATGTAGGTGTTAAAGCGAAAGATGAGAAAACACTTGAAGTAACGCTTGAAAACCCTACACCTTATTTCTTGGAATTAACTGCTTTCTATACTTATTTACCTGTTAACAGCAAAGTGGCTCAAAAGAATCCAAACTGGTATAAAAATGCCGGCGAGGATTATGTATCCAACGGTCCTTACGTGATGGATCAATGGGAGCACAGCGACAAAATCGTTCTTAAGAAGAATGACCAGTACTGGGATAAAGACACTGTCAAGCTTGATAAGATTGACATGCTGATGATCAATGACGTAAACACAGAGCTATCCATGTTCAAAAAAGGCGAGCTTGACTGGGCAGGTTCACCGTTCAGCGCGCTGCCAACTGATGCAATGGAAAGCTTAAAGGCGGATAAAACTTTAAATATTAAACCAATTGCCGGTGTTTATTGGTACAAGTTTAATACTGAAGTGGAACCGTTAAACAATGTGAACATCCGTAAAGCGCTTGCTTATGTAATTGACAGAAAGTCTATTGTAGAGAAGATTTCAAAAGGCGGTCAAATTCCAGCGATGGCTGCAGTTCCGCCAAGCATGTTTGAAGAAAATGAAAAAGGCTACTTCAAAGATCATGATGTGGAGACTGCAAAAGAATATTTAGAAAAAGGCTTGAAAGAGCTGGGAATGAAAGATGCTTCAGAGCTTCCGGAAATTACGATTTCCTACAATACAGATGAAGCTCACCAAAAGATTGCTCAAGCAATCCAAGACACTTGGAAGAAAGAATTAGGCGTTAAAACAAAGCTTGGAAATGAAGAATGGGCTGTCTACATTGAAAAACTTCACTCCGGTGACTATATGGTTGGACGTATGGGCTGGCTTGGAGACTTCAATGATCCAATCAACTTCCTTGAGCTGTTCCGTGAGAAAAAAGGCGGAAACAATGATACAAACTGGGAAAATCCAGAGTTTAAGAAATTGCTAGTTGATTCTCAAAAAGAAATGGATCCTGCCAAGCGTTCTCAAATGCTGAAGGATGCAGAAAAAATCTTTATCGATGAAATGCCAGTAGCTCCAATCTATTTCTATACGAACTCTTGGGTACAAAGAGATAACCTGAAAGATGTAGTGATGTCCGGTCTGGGCGACGTACAGCTGAAATGGGCTCACTTTGAGTAATTAATTTCTTAATCAAGGGTATGTGGGGAATTTCCCGCGTACCCTTGAGTTTTGACTTTCCTGCATAATATTGGAGGTGCACACAATGATCAAATATTTTGGCAAGAGATTTTTCTACATGTTTTTGTCCTTATTAGTCATCATTACAGCAACATTCTTTCTTATGAGGCTTGCTCCAGGAAACCCTTTTACCTCTGAAAAACAATTACCCCCAGAAATAGAAGCAAACTTAAATGCTCATTATGGGCTTGATCAGCCATGGTATGTTCAATACTTTGATTATTTAAAAAGGATTGCTACTTGGGATTTCGGCCCTTCGTTTAAATATAAAGGGCAAACGGTTAATGATATTATCAGCGAAGGTTTTCCAGTGTCGTTAGCGCTAGGAATTGAAGCCATTTTTATTGCTTTAGCATTGGGCGTTTTGCTCGGCGTTCTTGCCGCCCTTTATCACAACAAGTGGCAGGACTACTCATCAATGATATTCGCCGTTGTCGGCATTTCAGTCCCATCATTTATTATGGCTGCCTTGCTGCAGTATATCTTTGCGATTAAACTCCAAGTGCTTCCTGTAGCCCGATGGGATTCGTTTGCACATACCATTCTTCCTGCATTGGCATTAGCGACTACTCCGCTGGCGTTTATTGCCCGGTTAACTCGTTCATCCATGCTTGAGGTTTTGTCCAATGACTACATTAAGACAGCCAAAGCAAAAGGATTGAGCCGCGGGGTCATCACTGTTAAGCATGCGGTCCGCAATGCGATGATGCCAGTTGTTTCTTATCTCGGCCCATTATCGGCGGGAATTATTACCGGAAGCTTTGTTATCGAGAAGATCTTCGGTATTCCGGGATTAGGATCGCATTTTGTCACCAGCATTCAAAACCGCGATTATACAGTGATCATGGGTGTTACCGTGTTTTACAGTATTTTGCTACTTTTATCCATTTTTATCGTGGACATTATCTATGGATTAATTGATCCGCGGATTAAATTAAGAGCACACAAGAAGGGAGCCTAAGCTGAAATGAGCGCATTGCCAAATAAAAAGGATAAATTTGTAGTTGTCGGTTCACAGGCAGATCATGCTGAAAAAATTAATAAACCGAGTTTGTCATTTTGGAAAGAAGCTTGGCTTCATTTTAAAAAGAATAAATTAGCTATGTTTGGCGCACTTCTTCTGATTGTACTGATTACTATGGCGGCTATCGGTCCTCATATCGTGAAATATGATTACGCCACAAATGATTTAATGAATTCAAACCAGCCGCCGTCTAAGGAGCACTGGTTTGGCACCGATGACCTTGGCCGTGATGTCTTCGCCCGTACATGGGAAGGCGCGAGAATTTCTCTCTTTATCGGGATTGCCGCTGCTTTAATCGATTTGGCGATCGGCATTATCTGGGGAGGCATTGCTGGTTATAAAGGCGGCCGTGTGGATGAGATTATGATGCGTATTGCCGATATCTTATACGGTATTCCGAACCTTCTTATGATCATTATTCTCATGGTCGTGCTCGGGCAAGGACTGGGAACGATGATTTTAGCAATGACGATTACCGGCTGGATTGGCATGGCGCGGATCGTGCGCGGACAAGTGCTTCAACTGAAAACACAAGAATTCGTATTAGCTTCCCGCACGTTGGGCGCTGATTCCAGAAGAATTCTCTTTAAACACTTGATTCCTAATTCAATGGGGCCGATTCTTGTTACTCTTACTTTAACTATTCCAACCGCTATTTTCACGGAAGCCTTCTTAAGCTTCTTGGGATTAGGGCTAAATCCTCCTCTGGCAAGCTGGGGAACGATGGCTTCAGATGGATTGCCGGCGCTTGAGTATTTTCCATGGCGGTTATTTTTCCCGGCAACCTTTATCTGTTTAACGATCTTTGCTTTTAACGTAATCGGAGACGGCTTAAGAGACGCGCTTGATCCGCGGTTAAGAAAATAGGAGGAAATATGCGATGGAAAAGCTACTGGAAGTAAAAAACTTAGAAGTCGGATTTCAGACGTATGGCGGTTATGTACAGGCCGTCAGAGGCGTCAGCTTTGATGTAAACCGAGGAGAAACACTCGCGATTGTTGGTGAATCCGGATCGGGAAAAAGTGTAACTACACAGGCGATCATGAAGTTGATCCCAATGCCGCCAGGTGAAATTAGAAACGGTCAAATTTTGCTGGATGGAGAAGATTTGGTTCCGAAAACGACTAAACAAATGGAGAAAATTCTCGGACAAGACGTTAGCATGATTTTTCAGGATCCAATGACTTCTTTAAATCCTACGATGAGAGTTGGCGCACAAATTACAGAAGTAATCTTAAAGCATAACAATGTCAGCAAGGAAACAGCCAATAAAAAAGCGATTGAATTATTGGAGCTGGTTGGTATTCCAAGAGCCGAAGAACGGGTGAGACAATACCCTCATCAATTTTCAGGCGGGATGAGGCAAAGGGTCATGATCGCTATTGCTCTTGCAGCTAATCCGAAGCTGCTGATTGCCGATGAACCGACTACCGCGCTCGACGTAACTATTCAGGCACAAATATTAGAACTCATGAAAAGCATTAAAAAGGAAGTAGGATCTTCTATTATTTTCATCACTCATGATTTAGGGGTTGTTGCCAATGTGGCCGACCGGGTAGCAGTGATGTATGCCGGACAAATTGTGGAAATTGGCACAGTAGATGAAATCTTCTACGATCCGCGCCATCCTTACACATGGGGACTCATGGCTTCCATGCCTAGCTTGGAAACGGTGGATGAAGGACAATTGGAAGCGATTCCAGGAACGCCGCCTGATTTGACTAATCCTCCAAAAGGAGATGCATTTGCTCCAAGAAATCCGTATGCGCTGCAGATTGACTATGAAGAGGAGCCGCCGATGTTCCAGGTTTCTCCAACACACTTTGCCAAAACATGGCTTTTACACCCGGAGGCACCAAGAATCGACCCTCCTGAAGCTGTCCTTAAAAATAGAAGGAAGCTGGCAGGAACGTTTGAAAAGCCGGTTATGGTAATGGAGGTTTAACGATGAAAGAAAAGCTGATTGAAGTAAAAGGACTGAAACAATATTTTAACATCGGCTCTCCCAACGAAGTCCGGGCTGTAGACGATGTGTCATTCGATATTTATAAAGGGGAAACGCTCGGCCTTGTCGGCGAGTCTGGCTGCGGAAAATCAACAACCGGACGGACGATCATTCGGCTGTATGACGCCACAGACGGAGAAGTGCTGTTCAAAGGCGAAGATGTCCACGGCAAGAAATCAAAAAAAGCATTAAAAGAATTTAACCGAAAAATGCAAATGATCTTCCAAGATCCGTATGCTTCATTAAATCCGCGCATGAAGGTAGCAGATATTATTGCAGAGGGCATCGATATTCATGGCTTGGCCAAATCGAAAAAAGAGCGTATGGAAAAAGTGTACAAGCTGCTGGAAACAGTTGGATTAAACCGCGAGCATGCGAATCGCTATCCGCACGAGTTTTCCGGCGGCCAGCGCCAGCGGCTCGGCATTGCGCGCGCCTTGGCCGTGGAGCCTGATTTCATTATCGCAGATGAGCCGATTTCGGCACTGGATGTATCGATTCAGGCACAGGTGGTTAACCTGATGCAGCAGCTGCAAAAAGAAAAAGGCTTGACCTATTTATTTATTGCCCACGATTTATCCATGGTAAAGTATATTAGCGACCGGATTGGGGTTATGTATTTTGGCAAGCTTGTAGAACTGGCGCCAAGTAGTGTGCTGTACAAAAAGCCGCTGCATCCATATACACAGTCGCTGCTTTCAGCGATTCCGCTTCCGGACCCGGATTATGAACGGAATCGTGTACGGAAAACTTATGATCCCGCAGTTCACAACTATGCCGCCGGTGAAGAAGTAAAGATGAGAGAAGTAGCACCGGGTCACTGGGTGTATTGCTCTGAAAAAGAATTTCAACACCATAAAGCGACGTATTAATCACTAAAAAAGGAGTCTTCCATATGGCCAAATGATGGCCGGCTAGGGAAGATTCTTTTTTTGCGCAGAATCAGACGGAGGCAGAAAAACATTAGAAAGAAGCTTCTCCCGAAAAAATGGGTCAAAGGATAAACGTTCCATCATTTATCGACAGAATAGGTGGAGTAAAAGGCAACAGACGCGGGTAAAAAAGTAGTGAAAATGAAAGAAAAAAGGGGAGATAGGGAAAAAGACATAGCGGCATAGAACCATACAAATGACTGACAGAGTATGTTAAGGTGAAAAACAGGAAGCAGAAGGCCACACGTACTGCAGCCATTCACCTCTTACGACCTCAAGAATTTATTCTTTCGGCGCTGTGATTAGATGCTGTTGATTTCTTAACCGCTCATGTAAGCGCACCTGAAGCAAAATCTCTAGAAACATTCACCATATTATGTAACAGAGCCATTCTTTCTAATCAAGCGGCATAAACAAAAGGAGATTGTGGAAAGCTAGCACTAGGTGTATGCCTGATGTGGATGACACACTATGATAAGGAAAGGAAGATTCAATGCATTGGTATGAAAAATTAAATCAGTATTTCCCAATTGAAGAAATGAAATCAAAAGAACATATGGAATTGCTTCTAGAAGAACGAAGCGATATTTATCATAAAGATGAAGGGCCACACCACGTGCTTATTTATGTGGAATTTGATGAGTTTGTATTTGTTGATTACTTGTTCGTGTCCAAAGATGCCCGAGGCCAAGGACTTGGCCATCAATTGATTGACAAATTGAAAGCAAAAGAAAAAGCGATTATTCTCGAGGTAGAACCGGTGAATTATGAGGATACAGATAGTGAAAAGCGGCTGCGCTTTTATGCGAGAGAGGGGTTCAGCCATGCGTCAACTATTGGATATTCCAGGCGTTCACTGGCTACAAATGAAGTAAATGATATGGAAATCCTTTATTGGGCTCCTCACGATGAAACAGAAGAAAAGATTTATGAAAGCATGAAAAAAACCTATTCACTTATTCATAAATATAAAGACAAAGAACTATACGGCGAGCCGTTTGATCCGGTACAAGAGGTTTTATCCAGAGATAAAACTAGAGATGAAGATATATTAAAAGAGTTAATATAAAGAAAGGCGGTCCCAAATTAGAAAGCCAGATTCGATTGACAAAAAGAGCTCCATAACGAGCAGATGGAACCTGGCCATTTGAGGGCCGCCTTTTATTTTTTTAGTAAAATATTTATTAGTGGTTTAGACGGGAAAGAGAACGGGTAAAAGTAAGGAATAAGAGAATATAGAACAAGTCTATATTTCAGAGAACAAAGTGTAGTGAAACCGCTTATCGGCTATGGCTGGCTTATTCGGCCGCCGAAAGCCATTTAAAAAATGAAAAAAGTTTGTAATTATTATTACAATGTAATGAAAACTGTATTCATGAGCCGTTCCATCATGTATAATATATATTGTAGCCGGAGCACTTGAAGCTATTGATATCGACTGCTTCATGAATGGATATTCCTCATGAAAAACAGGTATTATATTCTAATCTTTAAGGAGTGTGTTTGAGGAATGGTTACTTTATATACTTCACCAAGTTGTACTTCCTGCCGTAAAGCAAAAGCATGGTTAGAAGAACACGAAATTCCATACGTTGAAAGAAATATTTTTTCCGAGCCTTTGAGCATCGAAGAAATTAAAGAAATATTGCGAATGACAGAAGATGGCACGGACGAAATCATTTCCACACGCTCAAAGATCTTCCAAAAGCTCAATGTAGATCTTGAAGCGCTGCCTCTGCAAAACCTGTTTGAACTGATCCAATCTAATCCAGGGTTGCTTCGCCGCCCGATCATTTTGGACGAGAAACGGTTGCAAGTAGGCTATAACGAAGATGAAATTCGCCGCTTCTTGCCAAGAAAAGTGCGTACATTCCAATTGAAGGAAGCGCAGCGGCTCGTCAACTAAAGAAGAGAACCTTCATACCAGAAGTATGAGGGTTTTTATTTTTATTTCCAGGTTGTAATTTTAGGAAAATTCGGATAGAATAACGAAACACTCTTTTTATTTTGGAATCATTATATTTTCATTTGTGGTGTGTTTAGCATACAATAGAATCAGGTAGATGTATACCATCAGGCCATTTAGGGCAATGCCTAATAATAAGGGGAGTCGTCCTCAGGTACCCTTAGACGGAAGGGAGAGGTAGTTATGGAAATCGAACGCATTAATGATAATACAGTGAAGTTTTACATTTCATACTTGGATATAGAGGAAAGAGGCTTTGACCGCGAAGAAATTTGGTATAATCGTGAGCGGAGTGAAGAGCTTTTTTGGGATATGATGGAAGAAATACACGATGAAGAAGACTTTACCGTTGATGGTCCGCTCTGGATTCAAGTTCAAGCTTTGGATAAAGGGCTGGAAATATTGGTGACTCAGGCGAACTTAACGAAAGACGGTCAACGAATCGAACTGCCGCTGCCCGGAGATAAGTACCGGGATTTCCCAGTTGATGACCGCTTAGAGGAGCTGCTTGATGAACATTTTCAAGCTAATGAAGACGATGATGAGCCCAAAGAACCAATGCTGGAATTCATGCTTTCATTTAATGACTTTGAAGATCTTATACAGCTAAGCAAGCGTGCCTTTCTTGATGAACTGGCTACACAGCTGTATGCTTATAACGGCAAATATTATTTATTTGTGGAATTTCCAGAGGAAACAATGGATGAAGAAAAAGTAGAGAATACATTAAGCTTGCTGCTGGAATATACAGATGAGTCCGGCGTTACTATCCACCGCCTTCAGGAATATGGAAAATGTGTGATGGAGAGCCATGTATTTGAAACTGTCCGTAAATATTTTAATTAATAAAGACCGCGCAGATTTCTGTTGAAATCCGCGCTTTTTTTATGGCATCCAGGCGATGAATCATCGGCGCCGGCTCATTTGCCGGCTTTCATACAGAAGTCAAAGAATATCCGTCTCTCTGCCGGAAAAAAGGGTATAATAGCAGGAAAGCAGTAACAGGGGCAGAAGAGGCAGGCGAGGAAGGATGAAAAATACGATAAAAGCGGCTGGCTTTATTGCAGCTATAATTGTCGCTTATATTTTATGGGCAGATCACTATATGGGCGGGCTGCTCAAATATATGAGTGTGGCGTTAACCCTTTCAGTGATCGTTATCAGCTTTTTAATCTTTTTTGAAAACAGGCATCCGACACAAACCGTTACATGGCTTGTTGTATTAGGAGCTTTTCCGCTTTTTGGATTTATTTTTTATTTGCTGTTTGGGAGAAACTATCGGAAAGAGCGGATGTTTAAGAAAAAATATATTCTTGACCAGGAAACATATCAAAAATACAGTTTTGCCCACACAACCGAAGATTTAAGGCAGCACTTTCAAAAGTACGGAGAGCATAAGATTTATGCATTGGCTGAACGGCTTGGGAATACGGAGATTTCTTTTCATACAGAAACAGAGCTGCTGACTAATGGAGAAGAAACCTATGAGTCCATCTTGAATGAGTTGCGAAAAGCGAGGCATCATATTCATTTAGAATATTACATTGTGCGGGCGGACGGCATTGGCCATGAAATTAAAGAGATACTTATTGCTAAAGCACAGGACGGGGTGAAGGTGCGTTTTTTATACGACGCCGTTGGTTCTTGGATGTTATCGAAGGGCTATATTCAAGAGCTGCGTAATGCCGGCATTGAGATGGTGGCATTTGGGCCAGTGAAAATCCCGCTTTTGAATAGCAAGTTTAATTTTCGCAATCACCGCAAAATTATTGTCATTGACGGAAAAGTAGGGTTTGTCGGCGGTTTGAATATTGGAGACGAGTATTTGGGGAAAGACCCCCAATTTGGTTTTTGGCGTGATACCCATTTATATGTGCGCGGGGAAGCGGTTCGGTCGCTGCAGCTGATTTTCCTGCAGGATTGGTATTATATGACCAATGACAGCTTTATTACACCGGGATATTTGACTCCGGAGCCAGAGAGGGAAGTGCGGCGGACGGGCGGCGTTCAAATGATTGCCGGCGGCCCGGACAATGAGTGGAGTGTGATCAAAAATATTTTCTTTTCAATGATTACATCGGCCCAGAAATTTGTTTGGATTGCTACCCCTTATTTTATTCCTGATGAGGACATCTTTTCGGCCTTGAAGATCGCTGCTTTAAGCGGAGTAGATGTGCGCTTGCTTGTTCCGAAGCGTCCGGATAAACGAATTGTTTTCCACGCTTCCCGGTCGTATTTTCCGGAGCTTCTGGAAGCGGGGGCGCGGATTTTTGAATATAAGGAAGGTTTTATGCACAGTAAGTTCATCATCGTAGATGGGGAAATAGCTTCTATAGGCACTTCTAACATGGATATGAGAAGCTTCCACCTCAACTTTGAGGTGAACGCTTTCTTATATCATACTCACAGCATTGAGTCGCTCGTGAGGGAGTATATTAACGACATCCATGCTTCTGATGAAATTAATCTGGAGGACTTTAACGGCCGCCATCTTGGTTACCGCCTCATTGAGTCGACGTCAAGGCTGCTGTCACCGCTATTATAAAGCATCATACGAAGGAAATGACCCGGAGGCGGCGCTTTCGGGTCATTTTGAATGTCAGGCAGAAAAGGCTTGAAGGCTCTCCTTTCTTAAACAAATTGAAAGAGAACCAGCTGTAAAAGCGGACGGCCCGGTAACGAAAGGGTTAACAGAAATGACATATTCTTAAATTATTTGTAATAAATAGAAGTGTTTGTTAAAATCATGTCGAAGTAGGTTTTTTTTATGGAAAAAGATGGTGATAGCAATTTTTTAAATAGATAGAAAGAGAAATAGACCGGGAAATTGAAAAGGGGAGATAACGAAGTGAGTAAAAAGAAAAAATGGATTATTGCAATTTCAACTATTATCATACTAGGCTTGGGGATTGGCGGTTACATATTCACAAAGTCCAAGTTTAATAGCGAAGAAGGCGCGGGAGAAATTTTCCCGACAAAGGTAAGCGATATGATGGGCGGAATGGAAGCTAGCGCCGGCGGTTTATTTGCCGGGGTAGTTGAGCCGAAGGAAACAGAGAAGATCTTCTTATCTTCAGAACGCGGCACTGTGAAAGAGGTATTTGTGAAAGAGGGGGACGTGGTTAAAGCGAATGACCAGTTGTTTTCTTATGAGAATGCCGAAGGGGAGATGGAGCTGAAACAAAAGGCGATCGACCTCGACATTGCCAATAGCAGCGTTAAGCAGAAGAAATCAGAAATTTGGTCGCTGGAAAAGCAAATCAAAAATGCGGCTGCTGAAGAAAAATCTGCGTTAAGAGAGCAAGTGGCACAAGCGGAAACAGATTTAAAACTAGCTAAATTCGAAGTGGAAAAAGCAAATTTAGAGTACCAGGAAATGAAAAAGAAAGTAAACAATAACATCGTTAGAGCGAAAGTAAATGGCCTGGTGCAAAAAGTTGATGAAGAACAAAAGCAATCAACGGGCGGAGAGAATCAAGGGGAGCAGCAGCCGTCAGGCCCCTTTATGCAAATTTATAATACGGATGCCTATTTTGTAAAAGGAAATGTCAATGAGCTGATTAAAGATGAACTCCAAGTGGGACAAGAAGTGAATGTAGTCAGCCGAAAAAACCCGGAACAAAAATGGCCGGGAAAAATTATTGAAATCGGCAAGCTGCCGGTAGATGAAGGCACTGATGAGATGGGCGGTATGGGAATGGACGAGATGGCAATGAATCCGCAAGCATCCAACTATCCTTTCCAAGTCCAGCTCACAGAGCATGAAGGGCTGGAATTTGGCTATCATGTATTCATTGAACTAAAAGGGGAAGAAGCTTCCCAGGAAGTGATGCTTCCAACGGATATGATTGTGATGGACGGAGAAAAGCCATTTGTATGGACGGTTGCAGATGAGAAAGTGAAGAAACAAGAAGTCGAGTTGGGCAAGGAAATGCCGGATATGATGATGACGGTCATTAAGAGCGGCCTAACTAAAGATGATTACGTTATATTCCCTGATGACACAGTAAAAGAAGGAAAGAAGGTAACTATTGATGATTCACTTGAAGAACATCAATAAATCATATTGGATTGGAAAAGAAGAAGTTCCAATCCTTCATAACATTAATTTGTCTATTGAAGAAGGCGAATACGTATCGATTATGGGACCTTCCGGATCAGGGAAATCGACGATTATGAATATCTTGGGCTGCCTGGATACCCCTACATCAGGAGAATATATATTAGATGGAAACAGCGTGCTCTCGCGCAAAGAGAACGAGTTGTCCAAAATTCGAAACGAATATATCGGCTTTGTTTTCCAAAACTTTAACTTATTGCCGAGGTTAACGGCATTAGATAATGTGCAATTGCCTCTAGTGTATGCCAAGGTCAATAAAAAAGAGCGAAAAGAACTGGCAATAGATGCACTGGCCAAGGTAGGGCTGAAAGATCGGATCAACTTTAAGCCAACGCAATTATCGGGCGGGCAAAAGCAGCGGGTAGCTATTGCCCGGGCACTTATTAATAAACCAAAATTTATTTTAGCGGATGAGCCGACAGGGGCGCTCGATACTGCTTCAAGCGAGCAAGTGATGAATTTGTTTACAGAGTTGAATAAAGAAGGCGTAACCATTGTTTTAATTACCCATGAAGAGGAAATTGCACAATACGCCAAACGAAGCATCTTTCTGCGTGATGGGGCCATCATCAAAGATGAAAGGAGAGAGTTGCATGCTAGATAATTTAAAACTATCCTTTCAATCTATTTTTGCCCATAAAATGCGTTCTGTTTTAACAATGTTGGGAGTCATTATCGGGATCGCTTCCATTATTGCGATTGTAGCGATGATTGAAGGCCAGAAAGAAAGCTTGAAATCAAGCCTTGTCGGAACAGGAAACAATTCGATCGCTATTATGTTTCAATCGCCTGAAGCAGCCGCAATGGGCGGCAGCGATATGGTCATGATGGGCGGCGGTGAGGAAAATCCGCCTGACGTCATCCCAACAATTACCGATGAACAGCTTGAGGAAGCGAAAGTGCCGGACTTAGTCAAATCGATTGCTGTCTTCTATCAAAACTATACACAGGCTTATCATCTAAATAACTTGTCGGATTCCGAACTTTATGCGGTCGATGATAAGTATTTTTCAATCTTTCCAATTAAGATGTTGGAAGGAAGAAAAATCGCGCCGGTTGAGCACAAGAATGGCAGTCAAGTCGCCATGATTAATGAAGCGACCAGGGACGCTTTGTTTCCTGAAGGAAGCGCGATTAATCAGGTCATTGAACTGAATAAAGTGCCTTTTCGCGTCGTAGGCGTATATGCAGATGAAAAAAGTGAAGAAGATAATATGTTTATGATGGATGCAGGAATGGGGAAAATCTATTTGCCGAAGTCCGCATGGCCCCATTTAGGAAGCTTCAATGATATCCCTCAAGTGCTCGTTCAGGCTTATCATTCAGACCAGCTGGAGGAAGCTGGACAAGTGGTTGCCGATTCCTTGAACAGCCAGCTGCCTGCGACGTCCACTTGGCAGTACAGCATTCCGGATTTGCAGCAAATCATGGAAGACATTAATGAGTTTAACCAAGCCTTTACGCTGTTATTGGGGGGGATTGCAAGTATCTCCTTGCTTGTCGGAGGCATTGGTGTAATGAATATTATGCTCGTATCTGTGACGGAAAGAACGCGGGAAATTGGCATTAAAAAAGCTCTTGGAGCGAAGCGGTCTGTTATTCTTTGGCAGTTTTTAACAGAGTCAGCCGTGCTTACCAGCATCGGCGGCATTATCGGTGTACTGGTGGGATTAGGGGGCGCCAAGGCCATCTCCTACTTTGCACACCTGCCATTTGCTGCGCCGGTCCCTGCCATTATCGGATCTGTTGTTTTCTCCATGGCAGTCGGCATTATTTTCGGTTTAATTCCATCCATGAAAGCAGCAAAAATGAAGCCGATCGATGCCCTTCGATATGAATAATAAGATGGCTGAATCTGAGGCACCCCTTTCCCTATGCAGGGAAAGGGGTGTTTTTAATTCAGAAAAAAACAGCTTGCTGATTAAGCATTATTTTCTTAGTGAATGGAGCGCGAGCCAGCAGGAAAGAGCGAAGAAGGAGCGAATAGATGTAAGTATGAAAGGAGTGGTTGCAGATGCTTATTGCTATCGATCAATCTGGCGAGGTCATTAGTTTAGCCCAACAGCCCAATGAACAAATGCTCGGAAAAATTCGTGCTTCCATTTATTTTTGCCCTGCATGCCGCGAGCCGGTCATTTTAAAGGCAGGAGCTGTCAAAATACCTCATTTTGCCCACAAACAATCACACGCATGCAAGTCATTTTCAGAAGGAGAGTCCGCTCGCCATTTAAAAGGCAAGTCCGATTTATACCGATGGATTCGCTCCACTCATGAAGTGAAGCTGGAAGCTTATTTGCCGGAGATTGCCCAGCGTCCGGATTTGCTTGTTGAAGAAAAAACAGCTATTGAATACCAATGCTCCGCTTTGCCAGCGGCCCTATTTTTGAAAAGAACAGAAGGCTACAGGCAGCAGCACGTTTTTCCCTTTTGGATTTATGGCGGGCCGCCAATTAAAAAACAAGGACCATTCTATAGCTTTTCTCTGTTTCACCGCCTCTTTTTTCATTACTCTCTGTCCTTCGGGTTTTGGCTCTTAGCTTATTGCCCTGATCAGGAATGCTTTACACTCTACTCACAGCTTACTCCAGTATATCCCTCTCTTTACGCAGCTGCCGTACAAAACATCCCTCTCTGTTCTTTAGCTTATCCCCCAGCCTTTGATGCGGCTTCCCCTTTCCAGCCTTTTTCTTTGTCCGACTGGTTTCTTAGGACAGAACGATGGCTGCAGCAGCAAATATATTTCACCAAAGGGCTATCCGGCCCGTTTTTCCATACTGTTTATCAGTCGAAGAATCATCCTTCCTTGTTGCCTCTTTGTATTGGTTTGCCTGTCCGCTTTATGGCTCTCATTAAAAGCCACCCGATAGAATGGCAGTTTTATTTATGGCACGATTTGCTGGCCTATCAGGAGAACGCAACGGCAGAGGAGGCAGCAGCCGTTATTAAGAAGAGGATCAAAAAAGGGGATGTGCAGCTTAACCAGCTACCGCTGTGCTTATCACCGGATCTTCCCGATGTGATGGAAGAATATTTAGCGATTTGGCGGGCGGCGGGCGCAGTAAATAAAGAGCCGTGCCGGACAGTATGCGAACAAATGGAAAGGAAAAGAGCATTTATTCGAAATTTTGAAGAGTTCATCATTTCCCGGCTTATTTTTTGAGTTTTTCCGCATACAATAATATGATGAAGAGGAAGAGAAAATATGGAAACAGGAGGGACTTGGGATGACAAATGAACAAGCAGTCAAGCAGCTTCCGTCAAGGGAGAGTGTGCCAGAACAATTGACATGGCGCCTGGAGGATATTTTTGAAACGGACGAGCGCTGGAATGAGGAATTTGAACAAGTGAAAAAGCTGTCAGAGCAAGCGCAAAGCTATCAGGGGAAGCTCGGCGAAAGTGCTGAAAGCCTTTATAATTTTTTCACTTATCAGGACGAGCTGCTTGAGCGTATGGGCAAACTGTATACATACTCTCATATGCGCTACGATCAAGACACGACAAACTCTCATTATCAAGGAATGGATGATCGTGCAAAAAACCTCTATACGCAAATTGCAAGTGCGCTTTCTTATGCAGTGCCTGAAATTCTAGCGATTGATGAAGAGCAACTAACGAAGTTCGTGGCAACCCACGAAGGGCTGGACGTATATCGCCACGCCATTGAAGAAATTAATTTGCAGCGTCCGCATGTGTTATCAGCATCAGAGGAGAATTTGCTCGCCCAGGCGTCCGAAGTGACCTCTGCCTCGAGCAACACCTTCAGCATGCTGAACAATGCAGATTTGGAATTCCCGGCCATTAAAGATGAAGAAGGAAATGAGGTCCAAATTACACATGGGCGTTATATTCAGTTTTTAGAGTCGGACGACCGCCGGGTACGGGAGGAAGCCTTTAAAGCAGTGTACAAAACGTACGGCAACTTTAAAAACACGTTTGCGAGCACGCTTAGCAGCCAAGTGAAAAAAGATAATTTTTATGCCCGTGTCCGCCATTACAATAATGCCAGAGAAGCAGCTCTTGCAGGCAACAATATTCCGGAAGCGGTATATGATAACCTGGTGAAAACCGTCAATAACCACTTGCCTTTGCTTCACCGGTACGTGGAGTTAAGAAAGAAAGTGCTCGGTGTTGACGAGCTTCATATGTACGATTTATATACACCGCTTGTCAAAGATGTAAAAATGAAAGTAACTTATGATGAAGCGAAAGAGTATATGATTAAAGGGCTGGCTCCGATGGGAGAGGAATACACCGAGGTATTAAAGACAGGCTTGGATAACCGCTGGGTCGATGTGGTTGAAAACAAAGGAAAACGCAGCGGTGCTTATTCTTCTGGCACTTATGGGACAAATCCGTATATCTTGATGAATTGGCAGGATAATGTCAATAACTTATTTACACTGGCTCATGAGTTTGGACACAGCATGCACAGCTATTTCACGCGGGCGTCTCAGCCTTATGTGTACGGCAATTATTCGATTTTCGTCGCAGAGGTGGCGTCCACATGCAACGAAGCCTTGCTGAATGATTACTTGCTTAAAAATGTAGACGACGAAAAGAAACGCTTGTATATTCTAAACCATTATTTAGAAGGCTTCCGCGGCACTGTTTTCCGGCAGACGATGTTTGCTGAATTTGAACATCTGATTCATGTGAAGGCGCAAAATGGGGAAGCGCTGACTGCTGATGCGCTGACGAAGGAATATTATGAGCTGAACAAAAAATATTTTGGCAGCGGCATGGTGATTGATGAAGAAATCGGGCTTGAATGGGCGCGCATTCCGCATTTCTATTACAACTATTATGTATATCAATATGCGACCGGCTTTAGCGCAGCTACAGCGCTAAGCAAGCAGATTCTGGAAGAAGGGCAGCCGGCCGTCGACCGCTATATCAAAGAATTCCTGAAAGCGGGAAGTTCCGATTACCCGATCGAAGTGTTGAAAAAGGCCGGAGTTGATATGACGACTGCCCAGCCGATCGAGGAAGCTTGCAAGGTATTCGAGCAGAAGTTAAATGAAATGGAGCAATTGCTGTCGTAAATAAGAAAAAGAGCGCCTGGAAGCATGCGGGCGCTCTTTTTCATTTCCAACGTTTTTGCCGGTTGATCAGATAAACGGGAATGAATAAGACAAAAAATAAAGTGGGTGCTGTGACATACAATGGATATAAGTTCAGAAGACCGAGTAAATTAAACAGTAGGGCAATGCCTGCGAGTGAAAAGTAAGACCAGAGAAAAATCCATTTCATAAAGTAACCTCCTGCAGCAGGTACCATTATATGTTAGTTTACGCTTTCTATTCCATTGTTATGACAAATATGTGAAATCCGGCACAATCACTTGTTTTTAAGGGAGGGGGCATGATAATATAAAAATCGTGAAGTTGATCACATACAAACATATACCCCTTTGTTTGACCGTGAAAAATTTCTCCCATCCCCTTTGTTCGTGAGAAAAGGCCTTGTAATGATACAAGGTCTTTTCTTTTTTTTATGTAAAAGGATCTTATTGCTTTCCATTTCAGGCGCTTCGCTTTCCGCGGGGCGGGCGGCGAGCCTCCTCGGCGCTAAAAGCGCCTGCGGGGTCTCGCCTGTCCCGCTGATCCCGCCGGAGTCTGTGCGTCTTCCATTTCAATCATCATGAGTATAAAAAGAGGGCAACTGTATAATGATGCTTGTTTGAAAATAGATCATCCTGCCGTCATCAAGCGGCTGAATGAAACATCAGCAGCCTTTTTTCTTTTCTATGTAAAAGGGTCTTATTGCTTTCCATTTCAGGCGCTTCGCTTTCCATTTCAATCATCAGGAGTTATGAAGCCGGCGGTTGATTTTTCTTTTATGATGGCTTATAGAATGCGGTTTTCATAGTAAAGTGCCGCCTTTCTCCATCCTAAAGGGGGTTGGAATAAGCTCCTTCGGAACCCCTTTGCTGCCATAAAAAAACAGCCTGGAAGTCCAGGCTGTTTTTTTATGAAAAATGCCGGAACGGGCTCCCGGCTAATCACTGATCAATAAATTCCCATATGGAACCGAATTTCATCGGTATTTTGCGCACTTTGCGCTGGAGAAGAAGCTTCTTCATTTCTTTTTCTACTTCCCGTTCATTCCAATTGTATACGACGCCGATTTCCTTTGAAGAGGTGAAGCGGAATTGCTTCAGAAAGTCTTCCAGAGCAGGCGGCTGCTGCGGCTCTGGCAGTTCATCCAACATTTCTTCAATAATCTGGACATAAATATCATAAGAATAAAGCCCGGTAATTTTAATGCCTTCTTCTTCAATGTTCTCGTTAAAAAAAACGAGTGTCGGCGTTTCGTCTACTTCCATTTCGGCAGCGATTTTCAAGTCGCATTGAAACGCTTTGGCCGCGCTGGAAGAATGCATGTCATTCAGAAATTCAGCTTTGTCTAGTCCAGCGTCATCAGCACAGTCATTTAAAACGTTAAGATCGGATACATTTTGCTTTTCAATAAACAAAACCTCCTGAAGCTTGCGCAAAAAGCGGCTTCCGGCCCGGCGTCCTTGCAGCTCTGCTGCCTTGATAGCAACCGAAGCAAGGAAAGGGGAGGAAACAGGATAGTCCATCCAAAGAGCACCATCACATGACATGCCAGATCTGGCTGCATTTGCTTCCCATCTTCGCAATTTGGAATCGGGGAGGTTCAATGCCGCAAGATTACCGGTCAACACCTGCTTTAAACGAAAGTAACGGCCATATTCAATGTGCAATTTTCGGATGAACGGCTCAAGCGCCCAGCATTCCGGACAGAGCGGATCAACAAACCAATAAATTTCCAAAGGCTTTTGCTGAGTGGAACACATCCGATTAAGCAGTAATGATGGTTTCAATAGTCTTCACCTGGTCCTTCCGGCTGGTTCACCATATGATTAGCCGTCAGTTCGAGACGATGATAGAAAAAGTCCCGTAAGTCACCATGCAGCTCGACTTCATCCATAGCTTCTCTCATACAAGAGAGCCAAGCGCGGGCGCGTGTAGGAGTAATCGGAAAAGGCAAATGGCGTGCCCGGAGCATCGGGTGGCCATGTTCTTCGGTATATAAAGGAGGCCCGCCCAAGTATTGTGTAAGAAACTGCTTTTGCTTGCGGGCTGTTTCTGTTAAGTCATCAGGGAAAATTGGAAATAAATCAGGATGCTGACTAACTTTTGAATAGAACGCATCAACTAGTTTTGAAAGTTTTTCTTCACCGATGTATTCAAATGGTGCTATTGATTTTTCGCCCATACCAATAACTCCTTTTTTCCTTGTAGTGTAAATTTATTTTATCAAGGGGGCTGTTATAACACAAACAAAGTGCTTGTGCCTATTTTTACAAGTTTCGGGCGGGGAGGAGTTATGCATATAAAAAAACAGACCAGCGAAGGGTCTGTCTTGGTTTAAGCATAATAATGAGAAGTAATTTTTTGCACATAATTTCGGGTTTCTTTAAAGGGAGGGACGCCCCCGTATTTTTTGACGTTGCCCGGCCCGGCATTATAAGCAGCAAGTGCGAGCTTAATATCTCCGTTAAATTGGTCAAGCATTTGACGGAGATATTTCGTGCCGCCAAAGACATTTTGCTCAGGGTCGTAGGCGTTGGACACGCCGAGACCGCGTGCAGTGGCAGGCATCAGCTGCATTAGGCCGGCTGCTCCGACGTAGCTTCTGGCATTCGGGTTAAAGTTGGATTCCTGGCGAATGACCGCTTGAATCAGCTTTTTCGGTACGTTGTACTTTTCCGCTGCCCGGGTAATAATATCATCAAAATCTGTTTTGACATTTGTATTCACCGTTTTTAACAGGTCTGCTCCCGGCTTCGTCGGCAGAACAGCCGACGGTGCAGCAGAAAAGGATGGAGTATCGCCATTTGTGCTTTCTAAAGAGTTTGCTACCGATCCTCCACCGATGAGTTCCAGTCCTTCTATTAATGCCTGTTGCAGAACAGCGCCGAATACTTGGTTTGGAGCCGTTCCTGAAGAAGCTGTTGTATTGGGAGAAGGCGACATACTTTGCATGATGCCTGTGGCAAACATAGTTTGAAATGGATTACTGCTCATAGTTCGCTCCTTATTAATCTTCAGCTGCCTGCCGCAGCTTTTCGTTATAAAATCTTCTTACCTTATTATCGGCCTGCCTGATTGGAAGTTGATAGCTTTTTAGAAAATTATTGAAAATTTCTTCTCCGCTTTTTCTCTCTGCGGCTTCATATTCAATTTCAAAGTCTTCACGTCCTAAATAGAAGCTGTTATCAAACACAAGCAATCCGCCTTCATAATCTATCTCTGCTCTTTTCGTAGACAAGGTTCCAAAAGGTTTTAATTCGGCCAAATCGGTTATGACATATGAAAGGGCTGTTTTTACCGGGCCATCCGGGAACGCCTCGCCGGCTAATAGCTCCTCTGCTTCTTGGCGAAAGAGCGGTTGTGATGTCTCCAGCAATCCGTCTTTAGCAGGCTCTTTCAGCGTTAACTCAAAGTCCCCATTTTTCTCGCGAATGCGCAGGGCACATCCTGCCTGCTTCAGTAGAAAGCTTTTTGTATCAAAGTAGTGGTTGTGCTGAAGGCAAAAATCTTCCGGTCCCAGGTGAAAGGCATCCGCCAGCCGTTCAAAGTCTGTTTGGCTGACTATATTTTTGAACTCGATTTCTAATTCCTGACTCATGCTTTTTCCTCTTTCTTCAATTTAGTTTCGTCGTTCATAGCTCTGTATTTGAAATAGACAGATGTGTTAAAATATGAAATGAGTTTTCATACTGTTTGGTTGCAGCTATCGCAAGGCTATAGGCCGTTCCGTCTGCACAGCAGAAAAATGTTCGTTCACCCGCTGTTTTTTTACAGCCGGCGGGCACCTTGCCTTTTCAGGTAAATTCAGGCCAGGCGCTTCCGCCTTTAAGTTTATCATAGCAGGCACGGAGAGGGGAAAAAGAGAATGAGAAAAACAATTCATTTTACAAACGCATTGTGGGATGAGGATGGAGTGAAACTGCATGCAAACATGCCTGTGCAACTGTCAGGTGTTCAAGCAGCAGAGCAAATGATCGTTGATTCCGACGAAAAAGCCTTTGTTTATTTAGCAGAAGAAAAAGACGAATTTATCTATTTATACATACATGAAACAGTGTGGGAAGATCTTGAAAAAGCCTTGAAGGAAGAAGCCCGATTGTTTGTTTCAGGCGAAGACGTTACTCTCGAACTGACTGGCTGGAAGGAAGAGCTTGGTTATTTAATCGGCAATATTGAAGGCAATAGCAATTACGGAGAGGAAATGGTGAAAAAGGTAGAATCCGTCTTTTTGCATCATCAATAATGCAGCTGCGTCTGAGAGGGAAGAAGAATGAAAAATTGGGATGAATTTTTAATACCTTATAAGCAAGCGGTGGATGAGCTGAAAGTGAAGCTTAAAGGGATGCGCACACAATTTGAACACGGCGATGAGCATTCTCCGATTGAATTCGTGACGGGGCGCGTCAAGCCCGTGGCCAGCATTCTTGACAAAGCGAGAGATAAAAATATTCCTTTGGACCGCTTGGAAACGGAGATGCAGGATATCGCCGGTGTCCGCATGATGTGCCAGTTTGTAGATGATATTATTAAAGTCGTTAAAAAGCTGCGCATGCGCAAGGACTTTAAAATTGTTGAAGAGAAAGACTATATTTCCCACAAGAAACCGAGCGGCTACCGTTCGTATCATATGGTCATTGAGTATCCGGTGCAAACCATTCACGGCGAAAAGAAAATATTAGCGGAAATTCAAATCCGGACGCTTGCCATGAATTTTTGGGCAACCATTGAGCACTCATTAAATTATAAATACGAGGGGCAGTTCCCGGAAGAAATTCTTATGAGGCTGGAGCGGGCAGCTGAGGCTGCTTTTCGCCTGGATGAGGAAATGTCGCTCATCCGTGAGGAAATTAAAGAAGCACAGGCGTTTTTCACGAAGAAGAAAGAGCAAGTAAAGGATCATAGAAGAAAAGAGTAGAAAGAAGGTGAACGGAAATGAAATTTGCAGTAACGTCCAAGGGAGATGCCAAGTCTAATGCTTTAATGCACAAAATCCGCGCTTATTTGCTTGACTTTAAGCTAACATATGATGAAAACAAGCCGGATATCGTGATTTCTGTCGGGGGAGACGGAACGCTTTTGTACGCCTTTCATCGTTACATTGAACGCCTCGATAAAACCGCTTTTGTCGGTGTTCATACAGGCCATCTCGGCTTCTACGCAGATTGGGTGCCTGATGAGATTGAAAAGCTGGTCATCGCTATTGCCCGCACACCGTATCAGATTATTGAGTATCCGCTGCTTGAAGCCATTATCCGCTATCAGCATGGCGGCAAGGAAACACGGTATTTGGCGTTAAATGAATCTACCGTCAAGGCCGTTGACGGAACGCTTGTTATGGATGTAGAAATTCGCGGCGATCAATTTGAGCGCTTCCGCGGCGATGGGCTGTGCATTTCCACTCCTTCGGGAAGCACGGCATACAATAAAGCGCTGGGCGGTGCTATTTTGCATCCGTCTATCCGCGCGCTGCAATTGGCAGAGATGGCATCAATTAACAACCGTGTATTTCGGACGGTCGGCTCGCCGCTTATTTTGCCGGCTCATCATACATGCATGCTGAAGCCGGTAAATCGCTCGGATTTCCTCGTGACCATTGATCATCTGACGCTGCTTCATAAAGATGTGAAATCCATCCAGTACCGGGTAGCGAATGAAAAAATCCGTTTTGCCCGTTTCCGGCCCTTCCCGTTCTGGAAACGAGTCCATGATTCATTTGTGAGCAGCTGATCATATGAGGTTTCAATTGAATTGGACAGCGGCGGAGCAAGATGAAGGGAAGCTGCTGCGCGACTTTTTAATGGAGCAGCATGTCTCCCGGCGGGCACTGACAGATATTAAGTTCGGCGGCGGCTGGATTTCGGTCAACGGGCACGAGGAAAATGTCCGTTTTCAGTTGGCGCAAGGAGACAAGGTGACGGTGCTTTTCCCGAGGGAGGTGCCGAGTGAAGGCATTCTAAAAGAACACTTTCCGCTTTCGGTTGTGTTTGAGGACGAATACTTGCTTGTTGTGGAAAAGCCGGCGGGCATGAATACGATCCCTTCCCGGGAGCATCCGTCAGGCAGTCTCGCTAATGGCTTGCTCGGGTATTATGAAGAACGGGGAATTGAGGCAACCGTCCATGTGGTGACAAGGCTGGACCGTGATACATCAGGTCTTGTGCTGATTGCGAAGCACCGGCATGTCCACCATTTATGTTCGGAAATGCAGAAGCGGAATGAAATATCCCGCGCGTATGAAGCGCTGGCAGAAGGAGTCATTTCTTCTGCCAGGGGGATCATAGAGGAGCCGATCGGGCGGAAAGAAACGAGTATTATCGAACGGGAAGTAAGAGCGGACGGCCAATATGCGTGCACTGCATTTAAAGTGCTTCAAACGTTTCCTGATTTCACCCGGGCAGCTCTCAAGCTTCGCACCGGGCGGACGCACCAAATTCGTGTTCATCTGTCTCATATAGGCCATCCTTTGCTTGGTGATGAGTTTTACGGAGGCTCCTTGGCTAAGATTGACCGCCAAGCCCTTCATTGTCATCAGCTCGCTTTTTGCCATCCAATCACACAGAAGCCGCTTTATTTTGAGTGTCCGCTTCCGCAAGATATGCAGGCAGTAATCGACCAAGCAGGTGGAGCGTAAAAACCAGTGAAAACAGCACGACAATCCGATGAGAAACAATGATTAGTGGTCCTCCGGTCGCTGACGGCGGACCACTTTATTTATTATTTCAGCCTATTGGCCGAAATTTTTCGGCGACAAACGGCATGGAAGAAGGAACAGAGACGGTTTCTTTTTCAGGATAGCGAAAGGCGGTCAAGGCTCCGCCAAAAACGGCCCCTGTATCGATATTGGCTGTATGGCGGACGATCCGGACTTCTTTTGTCGGTGTATGGCCATAAACGATCCATGGCTTCCCCTGGTAATGCTTGGCCCAGTCGCGCCGGACAGGAAAGCCGTCTGCATCGGCAGCGCCGGTAATGTCCCCGTACAAGACAAAGGTTTTAACTTTGGAGCTGTACTTGCCAATATAGTCTTCACGAATGCCGGCATGAGCGATAATTAACTGGCCGCCATCAAGCACCTGGTAAAGCGGCGATTGTTCATACAGAGTGATAAATTGCTTTTTGACCCGTTTGTAATCGCGGTTATTTAATGCGTCTAATTCAGCGGCGGTTGTTTCTAATCCGTTATTGATCCGGACTTTGTTGCCGATCAGCATCCGGTACAGCTTGTTGCAATGAATGCCGGGGGAATAGTAGGCAAGCTTCTTTTCCCATAAGCCGTAGACAGTTTCAATCACGCGTACAGATTCCGGTCCGCGGTCCGTTAAATCACCGACAAACCCGAGCACCCGGTTTTCGGGGTGAAGGGGCAGGCCGCTTTCCCACGAATAGCCAAGCTTTTCCGTTAACTGCCGAAATTCGGCAAAGCAGCCGTGGATGTCTCCGATAATATCAATATTCATCTGGCAGGCACTCCTTTTCGTTATCATTTTTATCATACGGCAAGTTATAATGAAAGAACATATCCACCGCTTTTGGTTACAGCAGTGACAGAAAAAATTATGAAAAAGGAGGGAGTTTTATGGCAGAACATGCTTCATTGCTTTCATTAGTTATTGTGATCGTTGCCGCTTTTTTAACTCCCATTATTTTGCATCGGCTGAAGCTGAATTTTATCCCAGTCGTGATTGCAGAAATTATTGTCGGTTTGGTTATTGGAAAGAGCGGTTTCAACATGGTCTCCCAAGATGTCTGGCTTGATACATTGTCGACTCTTGGCTTTTTATTCTTAATGTTTTTGAGCGGGTTGGAGATTGACTTTACAGCCTTTTCCTCTAAGAAAAAGGGGACGCCGAAAATGGTTCCGGACAAAACAGAACCGAATGCCTTTGCCGCTGCCCTGATTATCTTCAGCGGGATTCTCGTTTTGTCTTTCGGCTTGTCATATTTATTCGTGCTGCTTCACCTGATTGAGGATGCGTTCTTAATGACACTTATTATTTCAACCATCTCACTTGGGGTGGTTGTGCCGACGCTGAAGGAAGCGCATTTAATGAAAACAGTCATTGGGCAAATTATTTTGCTCGTTGCGGTGATCGCGGATTTGGTGACGATGATTCTCCTGGCTGTTTTCGTATCGGTCAATGGCTCAGGTGGAGGAAATATGTGGCTGCTGCTCGTGCTGTTTGCTGCCGGCGTTCTTCTTTATTTCATTGCCAAGCGGTTTAAGAATAAGCCTCTCTTTGAAGCATTATCCACAAGCACGGTGCAAATCGGAACACGGGCCGTTTTCACCCTAATGATCGTGCTTGTTGCTTTATCAGAATATGTCGGGGCAGAAAATATCCTTGGCGCTTTTCTGGCCGGTGTGCTTGTTTCGCTCCTGGCTCCGAATCACGAGCTTGTTCGTCAGCTGGACTCGTTCGGCTACGGCTTCCTCATTCCGATTTTCTTTGTCATGGTCGGAGTGGAGCTCGATTTATGGTCATTGTTAAGTGATAAAAAGATGCTGATGCTGATTCCGCTGCTGATGCTTGCCTTCTTTATTTCCAAGGTTTTGCCGCTTCTTTATTTGAGAAAGTGGTATGACCGGAAGACGGTTATGGCGTCTGCCTTTTTGCTTACATCTACGCTATCGCTTGTGATTGCCGCCGCCAAAATTGCGGAACGGGTGGGAGTCATTAGTTCACAAATGAGCGGCTTGCTCGTTTTAGTGGCCGTAATCACTTGTTTAATCACGCCTGTCGTCTTTAAGAAGCTGTTCCCGCCGCATATGAAAGAAGAAAAACGGATCAAAATCGCTTTCATTGGAGCGAATCAGTACACCATGCCGATTTCTAAAGAAATGAAATCTGCTTTATATGATACCGTGGTTTACCGGAAAAAATCAGAAGCGGAAGAAAATAATTTAAGCAACTCCACTTTTGATGTAGAGGAGCTTGAGGACCTGACGGTGGAAACACTGGAGGAAAACGGCATTTTTATGGCTGACATTCTCGTCTTTGCTACAGGAAACCTGGAGCAAAATGCAGAGCTGGCAATGGCAGCAAAAGAAAGAGGAGTGGAGCGCGTGATCGCGCATGTAGAAAAAGAAGAAACGGAGAAAAGGCTCCTCGAGAACGGCATCGAAACCTTCTCTTATTTCCTTTCTGCTAAGGCGCTTCTTCGCGCTTTAATCGAGTCGCCAAGCATTATCAGCATTTTGACCAATAAAGAAACATCGTTGTATGAGATAGAAATGCTCAACGGCAATTATGAAGGATTGGCTCTGCGAAACTTCCCGTTTACCGGAGATGTGATCTTTGTCCGCATTTTCCGCGGAAACGAATCGATCGTTCCTCATGGAGACACGGAGCTTCGCCTGCACGACCGGCTGATTTTGACCGGATCGAAAGAATATGTGGATGAATTAAAAGTAGAATTGGAGTATGGCGGATAAAATAGAAGCGCGCCTTGAAAGCACAGTCTTTCGGGCGCTTTTCCTTTAAGGGCGTGTCCGCTTTTTTTAAAACGATGCTTTTCAATCCATCGTTTTCCTGTTAATATTATTACTAGGTACTAATAACTTGTATTAATGGGAGGAACAGAGATGACTTTTTCTTTAACGGGGAAAACATTCGTTGTTATGGGAGTTGCCAATAAAAGAAGTATTGCCTGGGGAATCGCCCGCTCACTGCATGAAGCCGGCGCCCGTTTGATTTTTACATATGCAGGCGAACGCCTTGAAAAGAATGTTCGCGAGCTTGCAGAAACACTTGAAGGAAATGATTCTTTAATTTTGCCGTGTGATGTGACCGTCGATGAAGATATCGAAAAATGCTTCGCGCAAATTAAAGAACAAGTAGGAGTCATTCATGGGCTTGCTCATTGCATTGCTTTCGCTAATAAAGAAGATCTAGATGGAGATTTTGTTGATACATCCCGTGAAGGCTTCCTCCTTGCCCATAATATCAGCTCGTATTCACTGACAGCCGTAGCTAAATACGCGAAGCCGCTTATGACTGAAGGCGGCAGCATTTTGACTATGACGTATTTAGGCGGAGAACGCGTCGTGAAAAATTACAATGTGATGGGTGTAGCGAAAGCGTCGCTTGATGCCAGCGTCCGTTATTTGGCTGCTGATCTTGGCCAGCACGGCATTCGCGTCAACTCCATTTCTGCCGGTCCGATTCGTACACTAGCGGCTAAAGGCATCAGTGATTTCAACTCAATTTTAAAAGATATCGAAGAAAGCGCCCCGCTGCGCCGAACAACAACACAGGAAGAAGTAGGAGATACAGCTGTATTCCTTTTAAGCGATATGGCTCGCGGAATTACCGGCGAAAACATTCATGTTGACTCCGGCTTCCACATTATTGCGAAGTAAATATCCCGAGAAATAGCTCTTAGTTTAAAAACCAGCTGACAGATCAGCGGGTTTCAGACTGTAGACAAGCTCAATGAAAATTGAGGCTTGTCTACAGTCTTTTTTAGTTTATTTGTGGATGGGTCTGTTTCTTTCCATTCCAGGCGCTTCGCTGTCCGCGGGGCGGGCGGCGAGCCTGTCCCGCAGATCCCGCAGGAGGCTGCGCGCCTTCCGAATCTCTTTTCTTTTTTTCATGAAAGAGAAAGAACAGGCATATAAATGAAGAGAAAGCCTGTCAGGAGGTGTAAGCATGGAAAAAAATAAAGAAAAGCGCGAGCCGCTTATGTATATTCATCAGCCTAAATTTGTTTTTCCGGAGCCGGTCATGCAAAGCACTTACCATGCAAAGGATCGCTCTGAGCAGAAGAGAGAGGTGCAAGCTGAGGAAAAACAAGAAGAGAAGATACAGGAAAAGGCCATTCATCAGGCGGTCAAAAAGGAAAAGCCAATGATGGCCGAAACGCCGCCGAAAAAGAGAAAAGAGCGAAAGCAAGTCCCAATCCCAATAGCCAGTGAACCGCCTGTACAAGAAAAAAGTGAAGCGGAGGAGCAGCCTGTATGGAGCGGCATGCGTCCAGTCAAGCGTTTCAATGATATGGAGATGGATGAAAAACTCCAGCACTTAATGACCCAATTTACTTCTATTCCGTGTATTTTTGATTGTGGGAAAGTTTCACATAAAGGAATGCTAAGTGAAGTCACGCCCGACAATATTGAAGTTAAGTCATTAAAGGGGGAGAATGTCACAATTGACCGGAAGGAACTCCAGCATATTCACCTGCTCGGTCCGCTCTAAAGCGGGTACTATTCAGGCGGCAGGGTGTTCATCAAGAAAGCGCAGCGGCTTTTGAGACCGGCCGATAAATAAAAAAAGCAACGGCAAGAAACCGCTGCTTTTCTCTTTATTAATCGCAAATATCTAAATCGATATCTTTAATACATTGAACAGCACAGAAGCAATTTAAGTCAACAGTGATACAGCTGAATGTCTTCTCAAAAGTTTCAACTTCACATACTTTGCAAAGATCAATGCCATATCCGTCAGCAAGGTTGACAACTCTGCCGTCTTTTATCGGTCTTAAGGCGCGAAGGCGGGCACAACAGTTGTCAAACACCTCTTCTACGCGGAAGAAAATAGAGACGCAAGCGTCACAGTGGCCGTGGTGGGAATGTTCTGGTTTAAAGAAAGCAAAGAACGGGGAACCATCTTTCAGTGTCAAAGTGAATACGCGCGTATCAGCGGTATCACGCACTCCCGCTAAATCTCCAAGCGGCTCTGCCAAGCAGTCTTTACAGCCGCGGCAATCATCGCGGTCGGCTGCATCCTGAAGATCTTTAATCGCCCGCAGTACCTCACAAACGCAACTAGAATGTCTATCGTTGCCTTTACAGCTCATTGGTAAGCTCCTTTCTTTGAGTTATTTCTTACATTACTAACATATGGGGTTTTCATTAAATGGGTACGGACAATTGCCGCTTTTATCAGGAAAATTTATCTCTGAAAAACTTTATTACAAAAGAAAGTGTTGAATAAATATACACAATTGCTGATTTGCTCTTAAATGGGTGATTTCAAGAGAGAGGATGGACGATGGCTATTACAATAATTGACTTAGTTGTTCTTTTCCTGGCCTCATTCCGGCTGACGAGATTGCTCGTATTTGATGACATTATGGAAGGCGTTCGCGCTCCTTTTTTTACAGAGGTGAAGGAGAAAACAGAAGCAGGAAAGACAGAAGTATATATAGTACCGAAACGGCGGGGCTTAAAGGGATGGATCGGCCGCATGCTGAGCTGCTATTGGTGTACGGGAGTATGGGTTTCCGCCTTTTGCTGCTTAACGGATTTGTTCTTGCCGCGCATTGGCGGTTTCTTTCTGCTTATTCTTGCGGTCGCTGGCGGCGGGGCACTAATTGAGTCATTTGTCCAACGGTTGATTGGGGAAATGGACTAACTCATTTAAGCAGGAAATCATATAATAATGTGATAGGGATACAAAGGAGTGATAAATAAATGAGTGGATCCCTCCATCAGAATAATGGGCACGAAAAGCCTAAGAAGAAATCCTGCGGCTGCACGAAGAAAAAGAAAAAGAAAAAATCGACCCAATGAGGACAATTTTAGACTGTAGACAAACCCAATGAAAATGGAAGTTTGTCTACAGTCTTTTTTAGTTTGCTTGTGAAAGGGTTCTGTTGCTTTCCACTCCAGGCGCTTCGCTTTCCGCGGGGCGGGCGGTGAGCCCGCTGGAGTCTGCGCGCCTTCCATTCCAATCAACAGAGTGCATAAAAAGAGGATAGTCGTATAATGATGCTTATTTGAAAATGGAATCATCACACCGGCATCCAGCTGCTGAATAAAAAATCAGCCGTCCTTTTTATATTGTGTATGGATGGGTTCTGTTGCTTTCCATTCCAGGCGCTTCGCTTTCCGCGGGGCGGGCGGTGAGCCTCCTCGGCGCCCAAGCGCCTGCGGGGTCTCACCTGTCCCGCTGATCCCGCTGGAGTCTGCGCGCCTTCCATTCCAATCAACAGAATGCATAAAAAGAGGGCAGTCGTATAATGATGTTTGTTTGAAAATGGAATCATCACACCGGCATCCAGCGGCTGAATAAAAAATCAGCCGTCCTTTTTATATTGTGTATGGATGGGTTCTGTTGCTTTCCACTCCAGGCGCTTCGCTTTCCGCGGGGCGAGCGGTGAGCCTCCTCGCCGCCAAAGCGCCTGCGGGGTCTCACCTGTCCCGCTGATCCCGCCGGAGTCTGCGCGCCTTCTATTCCAATCAACAGAGTGCACAACAAGAGGGCAGTCGTATAATGATGCTTGTTTGAAAATAAATAGATCAAACGCTTGGGGTAAGGAAGTGGATTTTTCTTTTATTGCTGGCTTGATGGAAGAAGTGTAGTCGGAAGCGGGGCGTCCAAGCATCGATCCTGTGATTTTAATTAACTGGTCCATCTTTGATAAGAACTGCGAGCGCCGTTTTAAAGATACCGACCTGTTTGAGCGGGGCTTCTATCGTATGTTAAAAATAGCCGCCAAGAAAAAGCTCATCCGTGCAGAACGCGTTTTTGTGGACTCTACCGATGTGAAAGTCAGTGCGAATAAGTGTAAATTCGAAAAAAATAGTTCGCAAAGAAATGATCGAGCGTGTATTTGCAGATGCTTACTTTCGCTGCGATGACTCTCAAGTAAATGGCCAATTGGACTTGGCAGGACCCGAAAATGGGTTCGAAATGATTCTATTCCGAATCCCTTTTGTCGATAAATTGAAATCGCTCCAATAAGGGCGATTTTTTCTTTTTTCCTCTAGATTAAGCCTTTAAAGATTTTAGATAAATAAAAACAGGAAATCGGAAAAAACTAAATGTAAATGGCGGAAGAATGGAGGAAGAACATGAGAGCGGTCATTTATTTATTGACAGCGGTGCTTCTTGCGGGCTGCGGCTTTCAGAAGGAAAGAGAGGACAGCCGGCTTGCTTTGCTGAAAACAACAAACCCGGAGCCCATCCAAATTGAAAGGGACGGGATATCTGTAGAAAAGATTCGCGAAGAGGTGGAAGCGATAAACGAAATTTATGACGCGGCTGTCATCAAAGGAGATCACAACGTCCTCGTCGCTTATAAAGTCCGGCATTTGGATCGTTTTCAAATGAAGAAAATCGAAAAAAGCTTAAAGGAACGGCTTGATAAAGAATATGGCGATGAAACATTTGTTGTATCAAGCGACTACAAAATCTTTCTTGAAGCAGTTCGGCTTCGTGAAGATATGGATGCCGGCAAAACGAATGAGAAAGAAGCAGACAAGCGTCTTCATGAAATTATTCGTTTAAAAAGAGAGAAAACGTAAAGGAGAATTCTATGAGTAACAATGAAAAGAAGACACCTGCCCAGCAGCAGTATGACAAGCTGAATCAAAAGCATGAGCTGAAGCGTCCTGTATTGAAAAACTGCTTGCGTGCCTTTTTTGTTGGCGGTCTTATCTGTACAATCGGCCAGGCGATTACTTACTTTTACATTTACTTTTTTGATTTCACGGAGCAAACGGCCGGCAATCCGACAGTGGCAACGGTCGTATTTTTGGCGATGCTGCTTACGGGATTTGGCGTTTATGATCATTTAGGGCAATATGCAGGAGCGGGAAGCGCTGTGCCGGTATCAGGGTTTGGCAATGCGGTGGTTTCCGCAGCGATTGAGCATCGGACAGAAGGCTTTGTCTTAGGGGTTGGCGGCAATATGTTTAAGCTCGCCGGTTCCGTTATTCTGTTCGGCGTATTCTCTGCCTTTGTGATCGCTTTATTCAAAACGATTTTGATGCAGTGGGGCGGCCTGTAAAGAGTTGCACACTTTTCTGGCTGTTCGATTCGGGCATGTTTCACCTTGAGTGCAGCTATGCCAGTGAGTCGAGCGGTTGAAGCCCTCCTCATATTCAATAGAAAGGAGAGAAGGTATATGCTGGCAATGTTTTTTTGGGCCTTTGTGATCGGCGGTTTGATCTGTGTGATCGGCCAGCTTATGATGGATGTCGGCAAGCTTACACCGGGCCATACACTCAGTGTACTAGTGGTAGCTGGTGCAATTCTGGCTGGATTTGACTTATATGAACCTTTAATTGATTTTGCCGGAGCTGGAGCGACTATCCCGATTACCAGCTTTGGCAATTCACTCGTTGCCGGCGCGATGCAAGAAGCGGAGCAGCATGGGCTGGTCGGTGTTTTGACAGGAATGTTTGAAGTGACAAGCTCGGGGATTTCCGCAGCTATTATCTTCGGATTCATCGGAGCAGCTGTCTTCAAGCCAAAAGGCTGATCCATATGGCGTTTGCCCAAACGTATCGTCATTTTTCTCATATAGTAACAGTGTACAGAGGAAAAGTGAGGTGATAAGAATGGGCTTTGGTTACGGATATGGTGGCTTTGGCGGCTTTGGTGGCTGCTGCGGAGGTTATGGTTATGGCGGCGGTACATCAACATTCGTGTTAATTGTTGTGCTTTTCATTTTGTTAATTATTGTCGGAGCAAGCTTTTATGGCTGCTAATGAACGATTGGGCTGACGTAAACGGACCGTGCAATTTCCGTTTGCGTTGGCTTTTTTGCTGTCTGCCAACAGATAGACAAGCGCTGCCCAATGACGGGCACTTTTTCAGGAGGGACGCATAAGATAAAAAAGAGAAAAAGGAGGAGGAGCAAAGGTGGAAAACGGATTTTTCAAAAATATTGAACAAAAAACAGGTGTGCGGATGAAAGATATTATGGAGTTGGCCAATTCTTTGCAAAATGCCAATTTTAAGGATGAAAAAACGGTCCGGCATATTATTAAGCGTGTATCGGCCCTTGCCAACAAATCGGTGCCGCAGCAGCTGGAAGATCAAATTGTGCAGTCCATTGTGAAAGATGGACAAAAGTTAGATATGCAGACAATTACAGATATGTTAAATAAAAAGAAATAGAAGGAAAAATCAGAAAAATGTTTAAATAATTTAAAAAGGGGAAAATGTAAGAAAAAGCGAAAAAAAGAGGGGGGAGAAGAATGGGCTACATCCTGCCGATTCCGCATTATCAATATAGTCAATACCGCGAACGGGTCGTGAACCACGCCGGTGACAGCTATTCATCTATTGAGCCTGTTGAAAGAGTATCCTTCAGTAAAATTCTCGATAACAGTTCGGATGCATCAATGGCAGCGGATGACCGTACAGAGGCCCGGCTCTCAAAGAAAAAAGAATATGAGGCGTTTCAACTGCACGCTGCAAAGGTCAGCGGCAAAGGAATCTTCGTGAACAAGTTTGCATAAAGAAAAAAGCTGTTCCGCTTCTGCGGAACAGCTTTTTTTTGGTGTTTCAGGCGGCTGTCCTCTGAAGGACAGCCACTTCGTTTAAAGCGTTTTTTTCATGGATTTATGGGGAATGCCGGCATCCATAAACTCATCAGAGATGATTTCATAGCCGAGCCGCTCATAAAACGGAATGGCATGAACTTGGGCATCAAGCTTCAAAGCAGTCAATTGTTGTTCACGGGCCTGTGCCTCGACTGCTTCCATAATCAGCCGGCCAGCTCCCTTGCCTCGATACTCGGGCAGAATGCAAATGCGCTCTGCCTTACCCAGTCCATCCTTCGTGCGAAAGCGGCCGGCGCCGCATGGTTTGCCTTCATCGTATAAGACAAAATGCACCGCCTCCTCCTCATGCTCATCAATTTCCAGATCGAGCGGAACACGCTGCTCTTCCACGAAAACTTTCTTGCGGACAGTATAGGCGTCTTCACGTTCCCGAACATTTTGTACAGTAATGACTTTCACGAGTGATTATCCCTTTCCGAGTAAGAATGTTTCATACACAGTCCATGATCCGTTTTCCAGCTGATACAGCAGGTGGAAACGGTCAGTTGTTTCTTCATGGTCAATCGCCAGCATTTGCAAGGAATTATACACATCGTCATGCTCTAAATTGGATAGCTTTTGTCCGATCGTCAAATGAGGGACAAATCCGTATTCCGGTTCGCCGCCGATCATGCCTTCCCCGTAAAGATCTTCGTTTAAAGTGGTTAATGCTTCGCTAGGATCAACCTTTAGATAAATAACATTATTTAAAGGATGAAATGTTTTTACTTTGCTGAGATGGAAAGAAAACGGCTGGTGTTTCTTCGCGATTTCCTCCAGCTTGCTAGTTAAAGTTTTCAAATCGCTTTCATCGGCATCAAATGCACTTTTTAATGTGATGTGAGGTGGAACGAGCGCATAGTGAGGGTCATAGCGCTTTCTGTAGGAATTGACAAAATCCTGAAGTTTTTTTGATGGAAAAATAACGATACCTAATTTCATGTTCTCTCTCACTCCTTATAAGTAAAAAATCATTATGAATCTTCTTTTTATTATAGCAAATTTTCTCATTATTCCATAGAAAAGACACTTTTCCAGGAAAATGTTTTTACTCAAACATGGTGAGCAAGGCGCGTTTTAAGTCCGGCTGCCATGTTTTCCACGTGTGCCCGCCTGATAGTTCATCATAGAAGCATTCGAATCGCTTCTCATCCAAAAGGCGATGCAAGGTGCGGTTTGGCGTCAGAAAATCGTCTACCTCTCCATTCATTCGTGTCACGGTCGTTTCCTCCAAGCCAATCACATGATAAAGGCTTAGCTGCTTATAATCCTCTGCTTCATTGACCGCCTTCAGCACGTTCTCATCAACGTGCGGCGAGTGCATGATCACTTTTCCGAACGTATGCGGATAGCGCAACGCGGCCATTAATGACACAGTAGCCGCCAGGGAGTCGCCGGCAAGCGCCCGGCCATAGCCAACATGGTAGACTGGATATTTTTCATCAAGAAAGGGAACAAGCTCATGGGCTAAAAAGCGAATGTAGGCTTCTTGCTTCGGACCGTCGGGATGATATTTTTCCCAGCGGTCTTGGACGCCACGGTAAGGAACCCCAACAATAATGAGATTCTCAATTTCTTCCTCAGCCAGCAGTTCATCTGCCAGGCGCGGAAGACGTCCCATCTGGAAATAGTCTTTCCCATCCTGGGCAATTAACAGCGAATATTTATATAGTGGAGAAAAATTCGCCGGAAGGTATACGAGCATCTCGATTTCTTCATCTAGCTCTTTAGAATAAATTGTTTCATCGATAATTGTGCCGCGCTTTATCGTCATAAAGACCCTCCAAACAATTAATTAGTGGTTCAGCATTGATTTTAGCATAAATAGGTTTGGCAGTATTTGTTCTCAGGCTTGAGGATTTTTCCTTTCGCTAAAATCAATCCTGATTTTTCCATAGCCTTTTATTATAATGAAATAAACGGCCGGCTCTAAGAGCATCAGGCCGGCCGGATCTTCCTGCGCAGCACAGAAGCGGGATAAACAGCGAGTATATTGGAAAGCAGAAAGCGGCGATTTTGTTTTCGATAAAAGCAATAAGCATACACAGCCGAAGACGAAAGCGACTTCACTATGATTGTTCTTTTAGTGATCGTTCCGTCCTGAGCTTGATACATAATGACGAGCGGCAGCTCTTCACGCTGGCTTCGCAGCAGGAAAGCATTCATAGTAATCAGCTCCTTGTTCTTATTATATACGAACAAGTGTTCTTTACGCAAGCGGGGAAACCGCGTTTTGGGAGGGAAATATGGGGACAATTATTGAAGCAATAGAGGCTGGTTTTTCGATCAACGGACAACCGCTTCTAAAAGAGATCACGATGGAAATTGAAGACGGAGCGGCTATCGCAATCACAGGAGCGAACGGTTCGGGGAAAAGCTCGCTCATTAAGCTGCTCGCTGGAATGAGTGAACCGCAGAGGGGAGAGGTGCGGCGGAACTTTTCTTCGTATGCCTATGTGCCCGAGCATTTTCCTGAACACCTTTCCTTTACGGTGAGAAGGTATCTCGCACTGCTGGCTGAAATGGGCACTTCAGCAGAAGCGGTCTCTGTTTACACACGGATGTTTGATCTTGATCCATTTCTTGATACACCGTTAAAAAAATGTTCAAAAGGCACAAAGCAAAAGGCCGGGTTCATCCAAGCGCTTTTGAAAAACGGGGACGTGCTGTTTCTTGATGAGCCGTTCACAGGCATGGACGAAAAGGCAATCCGCACGGCCGTGGACCTCTTAAGGCAGCAGAAAGGGAAAAAGACAATTATTTTTGCTGTTCATGAGACAGAGCTGGCGGCTGAGCTGGCCACCCATGCCGCAGTTTTGGATAATGGCCGGCTTCTTTCTCTGTCACCTGTGCAGCCAACAGTCCGGACAATGGAAATTACATATGAGATGGATGAAAACAAGCTGGGGGCCACTCCAGTAGCAGAGCGGCTCTACCGCATTATGGCCGAGGAAGCTGTTTCAGATCAAAGGATTGGCGATATTCTTAAGCATGGCGGCCACATTATCGGAGTGAAGAAAGGGGATCAGCGATGAAATCCTTTATTGTTTATCAGGCAGGGTCTTTTTTCTATTCATTAAAGTGGATGCCGCCTGTTATTCTGTATATCACCTGGCTCTTCAGCCAATACTATTATCAGCATTTGCCGGTTGCTGACAGCCATGCCATTTCGGCCTTCGCTCTTTTTCCGGTTATGGTCTGGATCGCCATGATCGTCTGCTCATTGGAAAGAGGCAGCGAAAAGCTGATTTTGCTGTCATATATGCGAAGAAGGGAACACTTTCTCTACGGCAAGCTCCTTGTCATTTTTCTGGCAGGCCTTGCACTGTCAGCTGTTTCATTTACGCTGCCGCTGCTGCTTGGAATTTTCAGCGAACCGCTCTCGATCGGACAAGCAGCGCGCTTTTTATATGGCCACACCGCCTTAAGTCTGCTCGGTCTATTCATAGGAGTCCTGTTCAGTGCCACAAGCCTGGGCGGAAAAAAATACTCCTGGAGCGGCAGCGCCTTTGTCGTCTGTGCCGCTGTCGCCGCCCCTCGAATTGCTGAAGCCCTTCCCGCCGCGCTCCAGTGGATCGTGCTCACGCTGCCGCCCGTTGCTGCCGTAACAGACGCTATTAAGGAAGGAATCTTTGCCCATCCGGCGGGAAGTACATGGACCGTGATCTACATAACAGCCAGCTTCCTGGTCCTGCGATACTTATTTTTAAAAAGAGAAAAAATAAATTAATAGATCATCTGAAGAAAACAGAAAACTTTTCCTCAAAAAAATAAAATACCCGTTGACAACTGACAAGAATTTTCATAGAATAGAACTTGTCAGTTGAACGATTCCGTAGCTCAGCTGGGAGAGCGCTACCTTGACAGGGTAGAGGTCGCTGGTTCGAACCCAGTCGGAATCATATCTTGAGAGAAGCCGCAAGCCTTGATATATAAGGGGTTGTGGCTTTTTTATTATGAACTATTATAATTAGAAAAATCATCCGTTTAAAAACTTGCACAAAATCTGCACAAGAGATTTTCCACTTGATTTTAGCTGCTGCTTTTCATGAGTGCTTCTTCAAATCTTACAGCTACTTGTTCCTGTAAATCATCACTTACATGGGAATACAGATCCAATGTTATACCAACACGAGAATGGCCCAGCCGCTCACTCACAACTTTTGGATTTTCCCCTTGCTGCATAAGAATCGTGGCGTGGGTATGGCGAAGATCGTGGAAACTTATCCTTGGCACATTGGCTTCTTCTATTAAACGATAAAATTGCGGTAGCAAATTTCTAGGATCAACTGGCTTTCCATCCTGAGTACATACAACTAATCCTTGATCTTTATAGTAGCCTTCGTGCTTTTCTTTTAATCCTTTTTGCTTTAATTTATGCTGTTCCAACACATCAACAACATACTTGGAAATGGAAATTTGCCTTTTTGATTTCTGTGTTTTTGGTTCTTTGAAAATAATTCCTTCGCCTGAAACGTATGATAAACTGCGTTTAATGTGAATCTTCTTGTTAGCAAGGTCAATATCATCCCATTTTAAGCCTAATACTTCTCCACGTCTCATGCCTGTAAAGATAGCAAGGAGATAGGGGAGTTCTAACGAGTTATTTTTTACTCGTTGTAAAAATAGGTTTGTCTCGTCTACCGTCCAAGTCAACTTCTCTTCACTTTTGATTTTAGGCGGTTTGGCATTTTTAACTGGATTTACTTTAATTAAAGACCATCTAACGGCTTGATCAAACGCTTGATTTAGCAAGTTATGCATCTGTCTAATATATGCCCCTGAATACCCATCATCTAATTTGTCTACATATAAGCAATCAATATCAAAGGTATTAATTGCACTAATACTTTTCCTTTGAAAGTGATCCAGTAGATGGGTATTAACTATATACTCTCTGCTTTTAGCCGTCGTAATTTCCACTGATCTTTTGTAAGAGGTATCAAACCAGCGTTTTAGATAGTCGGAAAAGGTTTCCGTACTATCTAAAAGTAAGTATGACTGTCAACTGCATTCTTAATCTTAATTAGTTCTTTTTTTGCCTCGGTTTTTGTACGAAATGGACCAAAACTTTCTTGCTTACGTTTACCTGTAGCCGGATTAAGGCCCACGTCAATCCGAAAGTAAAAGCCTTTTTTCTTTTTCTTAATTAACTTTTCAAAATCCATAAAAATACACTCCATTCCTGATAATTGAAATTGGGAATGTGTGTAGTATGTGGTTAAAGTAATAGTAACAAAAAAAGGATGAGATGGAAAAGGAAAAAATGTACAATGGCAGCCATAGTTATGTTGTTAATCGTAAGTTATTATGTAATTGCAGTCCTATTAATAGGAGCTGCTTTTAAGATTATTAACTAGAGAAAACGTATTTTTCAAGTTCATCCGTTGATTTCCGGATTAATTCTTGATCAGAGTGGGAGTAAAAATCAAGCGTTACTTGAATTCGGGAATGACCCAATATATCACTAACAACTTTTGCATGGGTACCGAGTTTCATTAATAAAGAAGCATTTGTATGTCTTAACCCATGCAGTGTAATTTGTTTAACATCAATTGATCTTATAATCTCTCTAAACTTTTTTGTCAGATAATCGGGAGAAAACGGTTTTCCATCAATTTTAACAAATACATAGTTGTCTTTATTAAAGTTCTCATCTGATTTTTTCTTCATTTCCATTTGAGTTACTTTTTCTTTTTGTAGAACATCTATCACTATATCAGGAACTGTAATCACTCGATTGTCGGAGCTTTCTGTTTTGGTATTATCTTTATATTTTATCCCTTCTCCTTTTTTACGATATAAGGAACCATTGACTGTAATGGTTTTCTCGTCGAAATTGATATCAGTCCACTTTAGTCCGGATAATTCCCCTCTTCGTAAGCCGGTCATAACATCCACCAGAAAAGGGGCGGTTAAGTTTTTCTTGGATGCTGCTTCTAGAAAAAGGTTTAGTTCATCTTTAGTCCACGATTTATTTTTTTTGTTTTTATTGTTTTCAATTTTAGGTCTTTTTTTGCCGTCCAGCGGATTTTTTTCAATAAGACTCCATGACACAGCGGTAGCAAAGACTTGTTTAAGTAAATCATAGATAATATTCAGATATGAACCTGACAATTCTTCCTTTTTCTCTGGTTTACTATTGTTTGCTTTTTTTGATTTTCTTCCACTTGATCTTAAATAGATGAAAAATTTATCGATTTGTTTGCTGTCAATTTCATCGATAAGCGTTTGGCCGAAATAAGGGATAAGCTGACTGTCAATAGTATATCTTCTTGTTTCTAGCGTTGTTTCTTTTTTGTCTTGGCGATAAATAACATCAAACCACTCATTTATAAAAGGCTCAAAGCTTTTTTGAGAAGAGATAAAGTACTTTCCTGCTAATACTTCTGCTCTTATTGAAACTAATTGCTTCTTAGCTTCTGTTTTTGTTCTATACGGTCCAAAGGATTTTTGTGTTCTTTTTCCGTTAATAGGATTTTTGCCTACATCTATCCGGAAATAAAATCCTTTTGCTTTTTCTTTAATCAACTTGTCAAAGTCCATAATCGGATTCCTTTCTAAATAATTTGATAAAATCTCTTAGGCTTTTGTAAGTGTATTCAGCCACTGGAAAAATTCATCATGGCTAACACGCATTGAACGACCGAATTGGATAAGCGGAAAACCATCTTGTTTCATTAGCTCATATGCTTTTGGTTTTGAGATTTTTAATAATGATGCAAGATCGTCCGCTGTTAAAAACATTGGCAATTCTTCATGGTTTTTATATTGCATGTCAACCCTCCTAAAATAAGTTAATAGAGTTTGATTAGTGAAGCTTAAATACTATAGCGTCGAATTTTTTTCATTCGAAGGGTTTTTAAGAAATAAAAAAATTCTGTCAATTTTAAAGGTATTTAGTAATCGGGTTCACATGGGTTTTATTTAGGTTTTAATGTAGGAAACGGAAATATTGTGGTGTAGAATCGGAGAAACAGTCACAAATGGATGTTATATTATCATGCATGCCTGTCACATTCTTTTTTTAGTTTTTCTCTATATTTTAGTAAGAGCTTAAACTATGTGAAGCGGGATGGTAGCATGAAAGTATACCATTTTATCCTTGGCGCTTTTTATGCAGCTTTGGTTTATGTATTAGTATCTATTTAAGTAATCTTTTGGACTTTTGGTAAGGCATTAATAGTCATCTTAAAAGGAGTGTTTTTATGTCTAAAGAATGGAGGAAAACTGGTATCGGCTTCAATATTAAAGATATTAAGGAATCCAGACCAGAAGTATGGAACAAGTATAAAAACGATTTAATAAAAGGATATCCTCAAATTGATGAAATGGATGTAGTCTTTATGAATGAACTAGTTCCGCATATCGACGGAAGATTGTTGCGACAGTTTTTAAAAGATTGTTTGCCAGAAAAATCACGTGAGGAAGTAGAATCATGGGAGAAATTGGGTACGAGTAAATAACTTTATATGATAAGAAAAAGTAAAGATATTAGAACAATTCTTCACTTTTTTATTTTACAATGTTCGAAGAGCGCGCGAAAATTACCATTCTCCCACTCTTTTATTAACTGGCATCTCTGAATTGGAGTTAGTATAGTTTCATGGACACAGTTTAATTAAGTCCTTACAATTATTTTGAGAGGATGTGTCCGAAATGGAACGTAAGCCTGCAGGCAAAAAATATAATGATGACTTT
>NZ_MWMM01000006.1:0-178080 GCF_002189605.1 Pseudobacillus badius | reverse complement strand
AAAAACGTATCATGATTTATCATTTGTATTCGAGAAAAGAAAATGGACTCCTTCTTAAATTCCTAATTGTAAAAATTAGACATGCGGAAAGTCAGTGACCTATTCTGTTAGGAGAAAAAGGTTTAATATAGTTGCAAATGAGGTATATTCAATAGGCTTTTATAACTATACAGGAGAAAAACTGATCATGTCCCTTCGCCGAAAAATTATTTTATCCTTTACCGTTGCCGTTATATCAGGACTTGGTATTGTATACTTGGCCGTTCATCTTTTTATATGGAACCACTTTAAGTCTCTTGAAAATGCCCAAGCAAGGGAAAACATGCAGCGGGTGCTGCATTTGCTTGCTAAGATGGAGGATCATCTTGCCGCCCGTTCATTCGATTATGCAGAATGGGATGATACGTATAAATATGTAAAAAGCCCCAATCAGGCTTATGAAAAAAGCAATTTGCTCGACCAAACCTTATTTGTTAATGAATTTAACGTCCTCATTATTTTAAATACCGATCAAAAAGTAGTATTTAAAAAAGCGGTCAGACTGGATGAAAAGAGAAGAGCTGCAGTTTCCGCTTCTCTTCTGGAAAAACTAACAACTGGCCCATTATCAGAAAGTGTGGCAACACGTCAGTCTTTCTCGGGCCTTCTTCAACTTCGCGAGGGGCCAATGCTCCTTTCTTCACACCCTATTGTAAAAAGTGATTCCACCGGTCCGCCTGCCGGTACACTGATTGCCGGACGCTATCTGGACCAGCAAGTAATGGATCAGCTGCAAACCGACACTCTTCTTCCGGTGGAACTGTCTAACCTGAAGAAAATGCCAGTTCCGCCAATCGAAGAAACAGGCGCACCGCATTCTCTTAAATCTGCTGCCATTTGGACCGATATGAGCCAAACCGATCAGTATAAGGTATATGCGGCGCTTCCTGATTTAGAGGGCCAGACTGCTGCTGTATTGCAAGTTGCTAATGACAGACAGCTTTATCACAATGGACAAAAAAGGATCTTTTACGTATTGGTCTTAATTGCTGCAGCCTCGTTTTTATTATTAAGAGGGACACTTTTCTTTGTGGACAGAACAGTCTTCCGGCGTCTTCAGCGCCTAATGAATCATATGATTGCCATCCAGGAAAGCAACGATTTATCCGCCCGTTTCCCTGTAAAAGGAAATGATGAGATCTCTTCACTCGAACGCGAATTCAACACGATGGTGGAATCCCTTGACAACTACCGCCAGCACATTACTGAGCTAGCCTACAAGGACAGTCTTACTCATTTGCCGAACCGCACATTCTTTTACAGTGAAGTATCCAGACTTTTACAAAAAATAGAGGGATCGGGGCAAATAAGCGCCCTTTTGTTTATTGACCTTGACGGCTTTAAAGAAGTAAATGATACTTACGGGCATGATCAGGGGGATTTGCTGCTGCAAAAAATAGCGGAGCGCATACAGAAGGTGATCCGTCCGGAAGATATGGTTTCCCGCCTTGGAGGAGACGAATTTATTCTCTTTGCAGCGCATGTACACGAGCAAGACGAAGCAGCGGATCTTGCTGGACGAATTTGCGAAACAATTACCCGTCCCGTTGATTTGCATGACGTGACGGCCACATTATCCGCCAGCGTTGGGATCAGCCTTTTTCCGAAAGATGGCCGGCACCTGGATGTCTTAATTAAAAAAGCGGACCAAGCTATGTACAAAGCGAAGAAAACGGGGAAAAACAAGCTTTATATGTACAATGAAAAAGCTGCCGCCGACGAAGCATCCCGCCAATAATTGGCGCCATTGCTTCACCGGGGCAGCTTTTTTTCTTATTGGAACACAATCGTCTTGTTTTCGTGGACAATCACACGGTCTTCCAAGTGCCATTTAACTGCTCTTGCCAATACGCGGCGTTCAATTGAGCGGCCAATCTTCTTCAAATCAGCCACATGATCGCGGTGGTTCACCCGCTCAATATCCTGTTCAATGATCGGGCCTTCATCAAGATCATTAGTTACATAGTGTGAGGTTGCACCAATCAGCTTTACTCCGCGGCCGTATGCACGCTCGTAAGGACGGGCGCCGATGAAAGCCGGCAAGAAAGAGTGGTGAATGTTAATAATCTGATTTGGAAATTCGCTGACAAAATCAGGCGTTAAAATTTGCATGTAGCGGGCAAGAACAATTAAATCAATTTGATGCTCTTTTAACAATGCAATTTGTTCTTGTTCTACCTGCTTGCGGATGTCCTTGTTGGCCGGAATATAGCAAAACGGGATCCCCAAGGATTCAACCATTCCTCTCGCCTCTTCATGATTGCTGATAACGAGCGCAATATCTGTCGGCAGGTCACCGCTCTGCCATTCCCATAGCAGTTCGAGCAAACAGTGCGGCTCTTTCGAAACAAAGATCGCCGTCCGTTTTCTGTCTTCTGTATAGGTAAATTGATAATCCATTGTAAATTCCTGAGCCAGCGCTTGGAAGTCAGCCTCCAGTGCTGCTTTCTTCTCCTCCAGGGACGGACAGTCAAATTCGATGCGAATAAAAAACGTGCCGCCTTCCGGATCGCTGGAATACTGGCTGGATTCAATGATGTTCGCTTGAAAGTCAGACAAAAATTTGGAAATCGCCGCGACAATTCCGGGACGGTCCGGACACTTGACGAGCAATCTGCCGCGATTTGTCTCCCCTTTTTCCTGCATCAAAGGGGTGGTCTTTACGTTTGTCTCCATAAATAAAACCCTGCCTTTTCCTGATGATTAATTACTCATTATACTGTAAGGCAAAAGAATTGGAAATAGTTTTCTGTCAATGAGCCAAGCAGCCTCACCCCGCCATTCACTGATAGTCAAAAAAAGCCTTCTCCCTAAGATGCAAGCAGCAAATAAGTAAAGAGCCGAATAAACCGGGACAGAACAAAATACACATACGAAGGAGGAGGCTGAAAACTTGATGCAAAAACAATGGATAGATATCTCGCAGCCGCTGAATAGCCGGATCGCGCATTGGCCTGGTGACGTTCCCTTTTCTTACTCCCTTTCTGTGACAAAAGAGCAAACCGGTTCAGTCAATATCGGAACAATAACAACGAGCCTTCATACAGGAACACACATGGATGCGCCGTTCCACTTCGATTCTAAAGCGCCAAGCGTGCTTGATCTGGACGTGTCCATTTTTATTGGCAAAGCGCGGGTGATCGATGTCTCTCACCTGCAAGAAATTAATGCGGAACAAATGGCCGCATTTCCTTTGGAAGGCGCAGAACGGCTGCTTTTAAAAACGGCATCTGCCAGCAGCCCGGAACTATTTCCTGACAAAGTGACACCGCTCTCCACAGACCTTGCCCCTCTGTTCAAGGAACACAACATTTGCTTAATCGGCGTGGATGTTCCTTCTGTGGATGTGCCGGACAGCAAAGAAATGGCTGTCCATCATGCTTTCTACCAACACGGGGTTCACATTCTCGAAAATATTGTCCTTGATCATGCGCCGCCGGGGGATTACCAATTGATCGCCCTTCCTTTGCCGCTAGAAGGAGCAGACGGCAGTCCTGTCCGCGCTGTTTTGCGTCCTCTTGAGGAAGGAACAGGAAAGGAGGAATCATCATGACAGCTGATGACAAGAAAGCGCCACAGGAAGAGCTGCTGCACACCGATTTTACAAATAACATGACATACGGCGAATACTTAGCGCTTGATCAACTGCTCTCCAGCCAAACGCTCTTATCCGGCCATCACGATGAAATGCTCTTTATCGTTATTCATCAGGTGAGTGAACTATGGATGAAGCTGATTATTCACGAGGTACAAGCGGCCATTTCTTCTATCCGCAGAGCTGAACTGCAGCCAGCGTTCAAAATGCTCGCGCGCGTATCTGCTATTCAATCGCAAATGACTCAAGCCTGGGATGTCTTATCTACGTTAACACCGGCTGAATACATGGAATTCCGCGGCAAGCTTGGGCGGGCTTCAGGATTTCAATCTTATCAATACCGGCAAATTGAATATTTGCTTGGCTATAAAACTCCCCATATTCTAACTATTTATGAAAAGGACCCTGAACTTCATTCTCTATTAAAAACAGCCTATCACGCCCCCAGCATTTACGATGCAGCCATTGAAGCGCTCGCCCGTGCCGGATTTCCGATCGACCGCCGTCTTCTTAAACGGGATTATTCTGTGACCTACACGGGAGATCCGACTGTGAAAGCCGCCTGGATGCAGATATACAAAGACGTCCATGCCTATTGGAATTTATATCAGCTAGCTGAAAAGCTCATAGATGTAGAGGACAGCGTGCAGCAGTGGCGCTTCCGGCATATGAAAACAGTTGAGCGAATTATTGGATTTAAGGTGGGCACAGGCGGCTCATCAGGTGTACAATATTTAAAGAATGTGCTTGACCACCGTTTCTTTCCGGAATTGTGGGATGTGCGCACAGAGCTTTGAAGTTTGAGCAGAGATAGATAGAAGAGGTGAGTAGTGATGGAAAAGAAAGAACAATGGTCTTCCCGTCTTGGCTTTATTTTGTCCTCCGCCGGAGCGGCAATTGGCCTTGGAGCCATTTGGAAATTCCCTTATGTAACCGGCCAAAGCGGCGGCGGGGCTTTCCTGCTGTTGTTTGTTGTGTTTACTTTATTAATTGGATTGCCCATGCTGATCTCCGAGTTTATTATCGGCCGCGGTTCAGGAAGAGAAGCGGTCAGCGCTTATCAAAAACTGGCTCCAAACAGCCTATGGACCGTGATTGGCAAACTAGGTGTGGCTGGTTGTTTTCTCCTCCTTTCCTTTTATAGTGTAGTTGGAGGATGGGTACTTATTTACACGCTGATGGCGCTTGGGGGACAAGTGATCAGCAGCGGGGAAAATTACGGTGCGCTATTCGGGCAGATTACCGGCTCGCCCATGATTACGATTGGCGGCCTGGCAGCTTTCTTGCTCATCAACGTAGCTGTCATTGCATCCGGTGTCCAAAATGGCATTGAAAAAGCCAATAAATACATGATGCCGCTCTTGTTTTTATTTTTTATTATCCTTGTGATCCGGTCGCTAACTCTTGATGGGGCAATGGAAGGTGTCCGCTTTTTCCTCCAGCCTGATTTTTCAAACATCACGGCAGAAGCTGTTCTTTACGCACTAGGGCAATCATTCTTTTCGCTTGCCGTCGGCTTTTCATGCATGGTGACATACAGTTCTTATTTAAATAAAAGTGTCAGTATCCCCGCGTCCGCCGGCTCTGTTGCACTTATGAATGTCTTCGTTTCCATTCTTGCCGGATTGGCTATTTTTCCGGTTGTTTTCGCTTTTGGCTTTGAACCGGCTGAAGGACCGGGACTGTTATTTATCGTCCTTCCGTCTGTATTTTCACAAATGCCATTTGGCAGTGTATTTTTATTCATCTTCCTGCTGCTGTTTTTGTTTGCGACCTTAACGTCTTCCTTCAGCTTGATGGAAATCATTGTAGCCGCTTTTCTTAAACCAAAGGCTTCAAGGAAAAAAATTGCTGCCATCGCGGGAGCGGTTGTTTTTCTTGCCGGCATTCCGGCGGCTCTCTCCTTCAGCCTGCTGGCGAATGTCCAGCTATTCGACAAAACGGTCTTCGATGCAACAGATTATTTAGTCAGCAATATTTTACTGCCGCTTGGCAATTTATTAATCGCCTTATTTATTGCTTGGCGGATGAACCGCGAATTAGTAAGAGAAGAATTTATGCTTAGCCGCCAATTTCCCGGCGGTATATACTCAGCTTGGTACTTGCTGATGAAATGGCTCGTTCCCCTTACTATTGTGATCGTATTTATTAATACGACCGGTTTGTTCAAATAACGGCTTATCGAATAGGTCCTTCTGTTAAAGAGGGACCTATTTTATTCCATTTTATTCCATCTCATTCAGGCATTAATTACATGTCTTAATGATATTGACGAGATTATTTAGTGTGCCGTAAGATAAGGATAGATCGTTTAATTATTCACAAAATTCTTTATAAAAACGGGAGAGATGGAGATGAATATTACTCAAGAGACACCAAATAAAAGCACGCAGCTGGCAAAGCCTTATGTGGACCGCATATACCAAACTGTGTTGGAAAGAAACCCCGGGGAAAAAGAATTCCATCAAGCTGTAAAGGAAATTTTCGACTCACTTACCCCTGTCTTTGCTAAATATCCCCAGTATATGCAGTACGGCATTCTTGAAAGAATCGTTGAACCTGAACGCATGATTACCTTCCGCGTTCCATGGGTTGATGATCAAGGAAAAGTTCAAGTGAACCGCGGCTTCCGCGTTCAGTATAACAGTGCTCTCGGCCCTTACAAAGGCGGCCTCCGCTTTCACCCTTCCGTCAATGCAAGCATCATTAAATTCCTAGGATTCGAACAAATCTTTAAAAATTCATTAACTGGCCAGCCCATCGGCGGCGGCAAAGGCGGATCTGATTTTGATCCGAAAGGCAAGTCAGATGCCGAAGTTATGCGCTTTACCCAAAGCTTTATGACTGAGCTCGCTCGTCACATCGGTCCGGATACAGACGTGCCTGCAGGAGACATTGGCGTCGGCGCCCGGGAAATCGGCTTTATGTTTGGCCAATATAAACGGCTGCAAAATGCTTATCATGCCGGCGTACTTACAGGAAAAGGGGTCAGTTACGGAGGAAGCTTGGCAAGAACAGAAGCTACCGGATATGGCACCGTTTATTTCGTCGAGGAAATGCTGAAGGACAATGGCTTAAGCTTTAAAGGCAGCACGGTCGTAGTTTCCGGCTCAGGAAATGTTTCCATTTATGCAATGGAGAAAGCAGCCCAGCTAGGCGCAACAGTCGTCGCCTGCAGTGACTCCAACGGCTATATTTATGATAAAAATGGCATCAATCTGGAAACCGTTAAACGCTTAAAGGAACAAGAAAGAAAACGGATCAGCGAATACACGAATGAGCATCCGGATGCTGTATACGTAGAAGGATGCTCCAATATATGGAATATCGCTTGCGACATCGCTCTTCCATGCGCCACTCAAAATGAAATTGATGAAACAGCGGCCCGTACACTTGTCGAGAACGGCGTAAAGGCAGTAGGAGAAGGAGCCAATATGCCATCTACGCTGGAAGCCATTGATGTTTTCTTGGAATCGAAAGTTCTCTTTGCTCCTGCCAAAGCAGCCAATGCAGGCGGTGTCGCCGTTTCTGCTTTGGAAATGGCTCAAAACAGCTCGCGTATGCCATGGTCCTTTGAAGACGTCGACCAAAAGCTTCATGCGATTATGAAAAACATCTATTCCAGCAGCATTGAGGCAGCCGCTGAGTTCGGCTATGAAGGCAACTTGGTGATTGGCGCCAATATCGCCGGATTTATGAAAGTCGCCAACGCCATGCTTGATCAAGGAATTGTTTAAAGAAATAAACACTGCAAAAGCCAGGTGTCTCCTCCCTCATGGAGAGGCCTGGCTTTTTTGCATAGAGAAGTCCTTTTCATAATCCGGTAAAAATAATATGATAAAGGAGTTATATATTTTTTGAGAAAGGCTGGAAAAACCTTTGAAACGTTTTCTAAAAAGCTATCAGTTTACTTTTTTATTGCTGTCAGCTATTCTTCTCGGCGGTATTGCCGGTGTGCTGTTCGGCCCCAAAGCAGCCATCGTTAAGCCGCTTGGCGATTTATTTTTAAATTTGATGTTCATGGTCATTATTCCTCTCGTTTTCTTTAGTATTTCTTCGGCTATTGCCAGCATGGATGGCATGAAACGGCTAGGAAAGATTATGGCGGGCATCGTGATTGTCTTCCTGACCACCGCAGCTGTGGCGGCTGTCATCGGACTGGCTGGCACCTTTTTATTCAATCCGCTCGCGGGAACAGATCTCACCTCTATTAAAGAGGTCATGGATTCCTTTGATCCGGCGGAAGCAGAGACGGAGAAAGTATCGCTTGCTGCCCAGCTGGTAAATACATTTACCGTTAATGATTTTTCCTTGCTTTTATCTAAAAGCAACATGCTGCAATTGATCGTCTTTTCGATTTTATTTGGACTAGCTACGGCCATGACCAAAGAAAAAGGAAAGCCTGTAGCTGATTTTCTGGCCTCAGGTACAGCTGTCATGATGAAGATTGTCTCTATCATCATGTATTATGCGCCAATTGGGCTTGGCTGTTATTTTGCCGCTGTCATCGGGGAGCTCGGCCCGCAAATCCTGAGCGGCTATGCCCGCACATTTGTGCTTTATCTTGGACTGACAGCTCTTTATTATTTCGTATTCTTCACGCTGTATGCTTTTATTGCAGGCGGAAAGGATGGCGTGAAGGTTTTCTGGAAACATGCCGCTCCTCCTTCCATTACAGCGATTGCTACCTGCTCAAGTGCAGCGAGCATCCCTGTCAATTTGACGGCTGCTCAAAAGATGGGCGTACCGAAAGACATTGCCGAAACGGTTATACCGCTCGGCGCCAATACGCATAAAGACGGATCCGTTTTCGGCGGCGTGCTGAAGGTCGTTTTCCTGTTCGCCCTCTTCGGCAAAGATATGACCAGCTTAACAAGCATCTTGGCGATTCTGGGTGTCTCCTTTCTCGTTGGCGCCGTTATGGGGGCGATCCCCGGCGGCGGCATGATTGGAGAAATGCTGATTCTGAGTGTATTCGGCTTTCCGCCGGAGGCCTTGCCGATTATCGCTGTTATTAGCACCATCATCGATGCTCCGGCTACTTTATTGAATTCAACAGGCAATACCGTCTGCGCCATGCTCGTTACGCGATTTGTCGAGGGCAAACATTGGCTGCAGCGCCAGATGTCTGCTCATGCTTAAAGAAAGAGTGCCTGAAAGCCTTGATGCTTTCAGGCACTCTTTCTTTATATGCTGTAGTCCAAACCATTGATTTTTGTTACGATGACAAGAAGGATAGTTGTCCAGATGGAGGGAATGTTTGTGGAATTGCTGATGATTGTGTTGCCCGCCTTCATGATTTTTTTTGCCGGCTTTCTCGGCCAAAAAATCATCGGCTTTGATATTCGGTCGATCTCTAAAGTTGCGCTTTATATTATGTCTCCATTTCTGGCTTTTCGGACTTTCTATACCAACAAACTGACTGTGGAGTACATATATATTATTTCATTTTGCCTTATTCTCTGTGCGGTTCTTGTCGCGGTCATCCTTTATATCAGTTATTTGATGGAAGCGACCAAGCCGCAAATGGCGGCCATGGTTCTTGGCGGAGCATTTATGAACAGCGGGAATTATGGTGCGCCGGTTGTGCTGTTCGCCTTTGGGGCCGCCGGTTTTGATTATGCGGTTATTATGATGGTGTTTCAATCGCTGCTCATGAATACAGTGGGACTCTTTTTCGCTTCCTTGGGCGGAGAAGATGAATCCTCTCTTAGACAATCTCTAAAAAGTGTCGTTCGCATGCCCGTCATTCACGGCGCACTGGCAGGCGTCATGCTCCAGTTGCTGGCTATCCATATCCCTCAAGCCTTTATGGAGGCTATCGGCCTCGTTGCCGACGCATCGATCCCAACTGTTATGCTCGTCCTCGGAATGCAGCTAGCTGTTATTTCCAGAACGCAGGTTGCCTATCGCTTTGTTTCTGCGGTCACTTTCATTCGAATGGCGGTCTCTCCGATTCTTGCCGTCCTCATCGTTTCTTTTATGCCGATGAACCAGCTGCTGAAAGACGTCCTGATCCTTCAGGCAGCGATGCCGGCCGCTGCCAATACGACTATGTTTGCCATTCAATTTGGCACGGAACCCGATCTTGTTTCCTTTACTACACTCGTCACTACGCTGCTGAGCATCCTAACGATCCCTGCCGTGCTTTTTTATCTAGGCGTTTAATATAAAAAGGTAGCCGGATAATGATTACCTGTTTGAAAATAAATCGATCAAACGCTTGAGGGGACTTAAAAAACTGTCGATGCAGGCGATGCTTGCTTTCGCTGCCATGAATCTCAAGAGAATGGCCAACTAGACTTGGCAAGATCCCAAAATGGTCTAAATAACGGACTCGGAGAAATCTACCCTGCTCTCAAACGGCTTTAAAACCAATAAAAAATCAAAAAAAGGTTCGGAATGAAATATTCCGAACCTCCTGCTCTTTCAAACAAGCATTGTTATACCGCTTCCTTAACGTTGTGCACCCTGTGAAACGGAAATCTGCAGTCCCTCATCCGCAGCACGAGTCCTTGTCTGCTAATAAATGAGCTGTCAGTTCTCTCACAAGGGGGCCTACACCGTCTCCGCTTATTTCAAAGCAGCAGCAGGGGTTTTCTCCCAGACGATTTCGCCGTCCATCAGCGTGACTTCCACTTCCGTTTTCAAGATTTCATCTGCAGGCACATCAAATAGGTTGCGGTCCAATACAACCAGATCAGCCAGCTTTCCTTCTTCAATTGTACCCAGTTCATTTTCCCGGAACACGCTGTAAGCAGATCCCGCTGTATAAGCTTTGAGCGCTTCCGCTAGAGTAACCCGTTCTTGTTCGTTCCACGTGTCATTCAGCGTGAAGTCTTTTCTCGTTACGGCATGATAAATTTCGATCATCGGCTCAAGCGGAACAATCGGATAGTCGCTGCTGTAGGATACTTCTGCTCCCGACCTTAACAAAGTCGCGTTTGGATAAATATACGCCTGCTTCTCTTCTCCTACGCGCGTTGTATGGCTTTCTCTCGGCATTAACGCCATATGATACGGCTGAATCGATGGCATCACGCCCAGCGCTTTGAACCGGGGAACGTCCTCCGGCGCAATGACCTCAATATGCTCCAATGCGTGGCGGGCATCCCTCTGTCCGTTCACTTCCTGCGCTTTTTCGTATAAGTCCAGTCCAAGGCGGACAGCTCCGTCGCCGATTGTATGGAAGCGAATTTGGAAACCTTCCTTATCCGCTTCTACTACCCATCTTTCGAGCTGTTCTTTCGTATAAGCTGTTTCTCCTCTTGTTTCCGGCTTATCCAAATAAGGATCAAGCATGTAAGCGGTATAGCCTGTGACAACGCCATCGATAAATTGCTTTAATCCTGCCGTCCGGAGCTTATCTGACGCATATCTTTCCCGCAGCTTTTTCGCTTCCTCGATTTGGCCATTCAGCGGCGGATAAAGGTGAAAGCGGCAGGACAGCTCTCCTTTATCTTCAAATTCCTTGTAAACAGAATAAGCCTCCAGCTTTTCATGGGCTCGGCTCGCATATAAATCATTGACAGAGGTCACACCAAGCCTGGCTGCATGCTCCAGGAATTGGCTTACCATATCGCGCTGCTGCTCCTTTGGAAAGTCGTAGGCAAAGTCTGCTGCCAGCGCAATGGCCGTTTCAATCAAAATACCTGTCGGCTCGCCTTTTTCATTTTTGTAGATCACGCCGTACTCCGGGTTTGGGGTTTCACTTGTGATGCCGGCAATCTCAAGCGCTTTGGAGTTCACCCAGCCATAGTGCCCCTCTGCGTGCAGCAGCAGAACAGGACGGTCAGCCAGCTCCTGGTCCAGCATATACCTATCCGGAAATTCTTTTTTCACCCATGTCGTATGATCCCAGCCAGTGCCGATCACCCACTGGTTTTCAGGCTTTCCATCAGCATACTCCCGAACCTTCACAGCTGCTTCCTCAGCTGATTTTGCCTCCGTTAAAGACACACAGTAATGGCTGAACAAGCTCCCGAGCATAATATGTAAATGGGCATCATGGAAGCCCGGCATGACGAGTTTATCGCCTGCATCAATTACCTTTGTTTGCTCGCCTTCATACGCAGCTATCTTTTCTTTTGTGTCCACTGCCATGATCTTGTTGTCTTTGACCGCAACTGCCAAAGATTCCGGCTCGTCCTTCAAACCGGTAAATACCGCATTACTCTTTATAATTAAATCTGCTTTCATCATGTATCATTCTCCTTTGTTTTTTTAATACTAAGCTGATAAATCCATGACAGGAGGCTTTTGTCTAAATCCTTTCGTTAAAACGAGCATATACATAAAGCCGACAGCAAACCAAATGCCGCCTAATACTTTGGAATGAACATCCAGATTAACAAGCAGCCAGACATCAAGAAGGGCGCCAATAGACGGAATGATTAAATAAAGAATGGTTCCTTTCACAGAGCGCTGCTTTTTTCGGACATAGTAATAAGCAATAACGGCGATATTGACGCTCGTAAAGGCTAGAAAGGCACCAAAATTAATAAACGAAGCAACAAGCGACAAGCTTAAAAATAACGCCAGCAGCGAAATAGCGCTGATTAGCAGGATGTTGTTCACAGGGGTGTTATATTTTGGATGCAATGAGCCAAAAAACTGGCTGGGAAGCTGGCCATCGCGTCCCATTGCATACAGCACGCGCGAGGCACTTGCCTGTGAAGACATGGCAGAACCAAATGCTGTCACAGCATAGACAGCCAGAAAAGCAGAAGAGAACGTTTTGCCGCCGACAAAGGTAATAATTTCATGAGCAGCCGAATCAGGATTAGCAAATGTGCTGTAATCCGGCCAAATATTTTGGGCGAAATACGACACCGTAATAAAGATCGCGCCTCCTACCAAGGTGATAATAAACACGGCACGCGGAATGGTTTTCTCTGGCTGAACAGTTTCTTCCGCAAAAGCTGTAGCTGAATCAAAACCGAGAAATGAAAAGCATAACAGCGCCGCGCCTGCAATGATAAAGGATGCCGGCTCCTCAGGGTTATAAAACGGCTTCAATGATAAAAGCGTACCAGTTCCTGCCCCGCCAAGAATTTCTTTAATGGATAGTCCAATGAAAAGAAGAATAAATGCAACAGCAAAAATGGTAATAAAGGCATTCGCTTTTGTTGCCAGTTTGACGCCCTTCACATTAATCACGGTCACTACGATCAGCATCCCCAACACCCATACGTAGTTTGGCACCGCCGGAAACGCGGCCGAAAAGAAAATTCCGAATAGTAAATAATTTACCATAGGAATGAAGAGATAATCCATTAAAATGGCCCAGCCGACAAGAAAGCCGACATATGGATTAATCGCCTTTTGCGTGTAAGCATAGGCGGAGCCGGCAGATGGAATAGATTTTGACATTTGCCCATAGCTGTAAGCAGTAAACAGCATCACAATTAAAGCTACTAAATAAGCGCCCGGCACCATCCCGTGGGATAATTCTGCAGCAATTCCATACGTGCTAAAAACCGTGGCGAGAGCCATAAATGAAAAACCGAATAACACAACATGGATCAGCCGCAGCGACCTGTTCATTTCTTTTGCCTGTGACATAACAAACCCCCTTAACCCTTTTAACTAATTGTTGCAAATATTATGCCAATTATAAATTATTCCAAAAGACAGTCTATTTATCTGCTTTCGACAAAAAATTATTCTAATCAGCATATTTTATTCCAATGTGCATAAAAGCAGGATCTTGTTTTATCCATGCAGAGTTATGCATAAAAATAGCCGTTAAACATTCGTTTAACGGCTGTGAAATCCCATTTATTCTTCTATTACACGCTTGAGCAATTCTCCATAGCTGTCAGGACGGCGGTCTCTATGAAACTGCAACACGTTGCGGGCACGCGTGACCTCCGAAAGATCAATTTCGGCCATAATAATTTCATTTTCTTTTGTTTCTGCTTCTTTCATAACAGTTCCCCACGGATTGCTGATAAAGCTGCGGCCATAAAATGTCATATGGCCTTCGTTGCTGTCCTCACGCCCTACTCGGTTCACTGCGGCAATAAACATATTATTATGAATGCCATGAGCCCGGATCGCATCCATCCATGTTTGCGATGTATCAAGCTCCGGATTATCCGGCTCTGAACCGATGGCTGAAGGATAAAATACGACGTCCGCCCCTTTTAAGGCAAGAATTCGGGACGGCTCCGGGAACCATTCATCCCAGCAAATTAACACGCCAATCGTTCCGTACTTTGTTTTAAATACCGGATATCCAGTATCTCCTTCAGTGAAATAATACTTTTCAATATACTGGGGTCCTTCGGGAATATGGTGCTTGCGGTACTTCCCTAAATATTCCCCCTCTTCATAGACAGCGACCGTATTAAAATATAAGCCATCACGGACATACTCATAAAGCGAAACAATAATAACGACACCAAGCTTTTCCGACAGGCTTTGCATCCGGTTGCAAATTGGTCCGGGAATTGGTTCAGCCCACTCATATTTATTCACATCGATTGTCTGCGGGAAATACTGCCCGGCAAAAAGTTCTTGTGTACAAATAATTTTGGCTCCCTGCTGGGCCGCTTCTGTAATCATTTTTTCAGCCGTCTGGATATTTTGTTCATGGCTCTCTCCACATTGATGCTGAATCAGCGCGATATTCATTTTTCCTTTTCCCATCATTCTCTCCCTTTCTGTATGTATAGCTTGTCTGTTTAGCAATAGGCCTGCATAGGACCAGTTAGTTCACAAATGCAAGTGTTATGCCAATAACAAACTGATGCAGGGGGGATGATTGTTTAATTATCGTCTTTTCCTATGCAGCGCTGAATAGATTCAGCCTCTCTTCGGGACTCGGCCGGCGGAAGCGATGCCGGCTTTTACTTTCATACATCTGAAGGATGTGCCCGGCCCTATTATAGTATGGCGTTAGCTCGTCAGCTCCTTCTGGGAAAGGTCTTTATCAATTAAAAACAGGCGGGGAAAAATGATCTATTTTTCCCCGCCTGTTTTTATTTTAGAGACTTATTAGACGGCCTTTCTTTTGCCAAAAGCTGTGCTCCATTTACATATATGCGCTGACTTTACAGTGTTTTCCCTCCTGTAAAGCCGTTTTTTTCTGCGGCTTCCGCGGCTTTTCTTTCTTAGGCTTTTCCTCCCTTGCTTCATGGGAGGACTGACTTTTTTGCAGCTTGGCAAAAGGCACAGGAGCCGGCAGCTGAGACAAGACGCTTGTCGGTATCATTGGACTGCCGGGCGCGTATGCTTGTATAAAACTGTTGGCCATTTCCAGGTAGCCGCCGGGTGCCGGGTGCACGTCCGCCGGATTGGGAACCAGCGAATCGGCATTGTTGCCAAAACGATTAGCAACCGACACAAAGTGAGCGCCGGCCCTTGCCGCCTCCTGCTCAATAATTTCATTTAACACCGCAAGCTGATTGGCGACAGAACGCTTCTGTTCTTCTTTTGCATGAGGATAAGGAAAATAATACCCCATGGCATAAACCTCTGCGTGCCGGTTCAATTGCCGAATTTCCTTAAATATTTTGATGTAATTTTTACGCATCCCGTTGAGTGCGAAAGCGACAGGAATGGCCTCATAGCTTAACATCCCGCGGACTGAATCATTTTGAATGAGCGGCAGCATATCATTCGCGCCGGCAGAAATCGTAATCAAATCCGCTTTTCGAATCAGTGCCTGTGCTTCCTTCTTGTCAAGCTGATCAATCACTTGACCGGTCGAGTAGCCAGGAAACGCCAATTGTTTGGAGAAGCTTTGCAGTTGCCCTTTCTGCTGCAAAGCGAAAGCGATCAGGTCGGTATAGCTGGCGCCAATTTCCTTGTAAGGGGTTTGGCCGGCAGCCAGCGAGTCGCCGATAGCCACATAATAAATGCCAGCCGCCTCGGTGTTCAACGGCAGCAAAGAAGCTGCCATTAAAAAAACAGCTGCGATGCTTAAGAAAAGTTTTTTCCTCATCTAGGCCTGCCTCCCTCTTTTCCAAATGTTATCCGTTTGAATGTCTGCTTTGTAGATAATCTAAAAAAGCGCCCGCAGTCAGCGGCCGGCTGATGAAATAGCCTTGCGCAGCATCACAGCCCGCTTCTTCTAAAATCCCCAGCTGCTCTTCTGTTTCTACCCCTTCAGCTACAATCATAAGCCCCAAATTGTGGGCAAGGCTGATCATCGCTTTAGCGATTGCTTGATCGGCCCCTTCTTCTGCAATGTTTTGAATAAAGGATCGGTCGATTTTCAGTACATTCATCGGAAACTGCTTTAAATAACTGAATGAAGAAAAGCCGGTTCCGAAATCATCAATCGAAATAGAGACTCCCAGCTGTTGCAGACGCAAAAGAATCACGGCCGCTTCCTTTGGCTTATCCATAATCGTGCTCTCTGTTAACTCTAACTCAAGCGCCGACGGCTCTAAACCCGTCTCTTCTAAAACACGGGCCGTGAGCTCCGCAAAGTCTTGTTTCTGAAATTGCACCGCTGAAACGTTCACGCTTACTTTCAACTGCGTGTATCCCAGTTCGCGCCACTCTTTGCATTGGCGGCATGCTTCCCGCAGCACCCATTCTCCTAATGGAACGATCAATCCCGTTTCTTCAGCTAATGCAATAAATTCCCCTGGAGGGATTAAACTATTGCTTCTGTTCCAGCGAACCAATGCCTCCATGCCATATATTTCTTTCGTATCTATATTTATTTTGGGCTGATAATACAGGATAAATTCTCCCTTTTCCAGCCCTTGAGAGAGTGAAATCTCCTTTTCCAGACGTCGTTCAGCCAACTCTTTCATGGACGCAGTAAAGAATTGATACCCGTTCTTTCCTTTACTTTTTAAAACATTAACCGCCAAACCGGCATGGATTAACAGAGAGTAGAGACTTTCCCCATCGTGCGGGTACATGCTAACACCGATGCTGGCAGATATCGGCACTTTCCTGTCCAGCACAAGAAACGGCTGCCGGAATAGTTCCAGCACCTTTTCGCAAAGCGCTGAAACCTCGTTTGCACAGCTTGCCCGGGATGCGAGCAGAGCAAAGCGGTCGCCGCTGATCCGAGCGATTAAAACATCTGCTTTCTCGAGCGTTCTCAACCGGCGGGCTGTTTCTTTCAGAAGCAAATCACCCGCCTCATAGCCAAGGCTGTCATTAATTTTCTTAAAAAAGTCGAGATCAAAGACAAGCACGGCTGAACATTCCTCAGGGCCGGCCATTAAATGACTGCTGCCATAATGCTCCATGTAGCGGCGATTCGGCAAGCCCGTAAGCGGGTCATAATAGGCCAGCTTCTGCAGCTTCTCTTCTGCTTCAACCCGCTCGCTGATATCTAATGAAAAGCCGAGCAAATACTCTTCTCCTGCCATATGATCTTCAATAATGGTCGTGCCTGTAAGCATAGGAGTAGGCTTTCCGTTAAAATCCACGACGGCTTCCTTTATCCCCATTCGCTTGGATTCCCACGTCTTAAGATCATGCTGGCGGATTTTCTCGGCGACAGAGGGGGAGAAAAAGTCAAATACAGTTTTGCCAATCAGCTCATGGAGTTCTTTTCCGTTTGTTTCGCAGGCCAGCTTATTGGCAAAAAGCGTTCGCCCCTGCCTGTCTTCTAAAAAAATATGGATGGGCAAAGCATCCAATATGCTGATATTCAATGGAGACATAGCACTGACTAAACCGGCAAACGCTGCTTTTTTGGAAATGGCATTCAGTTTTTCTTCAGTGCTTTTCTGGCTCGATACATTCATGAGCGTTTCTCCCTCTATGAAAAATAGGTAGCTTTTTGTCGAAATGTTACATTTTTCTTTCATTTTACCAGAGAAAAGCTGAAAAGTAATTACTAAAGTCCCTGAATTTATGAAAGCCCCCGGGATAGGTTATGCTATAATGAAAACTTATTCTATCTTTAAACTTTGGAGGCATTATGCTGAACTTTAATGAAAAATTGGCGATCATCGAATCTTTTCCTCAGCTACAAAGGAACGACGTATCGCTCGGAAGAATCAACTTTCAATTTCCCGATAGTGTTACTGAGAAAAAGAACATCGTTTACCACCTGCATCCTAATGGAAACGGTTTTGTTTATGCCGGAGAATTAGCCGGCTATCAGAAAGATAAAAAAGGCATGGTAAACATCCGGGAATTTTCCGCTGAAGACCTGCGCCGAATCATTGATGAATCCATTCAATCGCTTTCTCCCAAAACGATCGAAGAAGAGGCCATTGCTGGAGAAGCTTACGAAGAAACTTGGATCAACAGAGACAATCAGACACTCCTGCTTGTTGAAGAGGAAGATATGTGGAATGTGTATGCCGGATTAAATTTAGACGGTACTTTTAACTCCTATGGAGAAGCAATTCAATACTTAGACGAAGAAGGCTTTCATCGCCTGTCTTAATAAAGAAGCCGGCTTTCCCTGCCTCATAAAGAGACCGGGAAAGCTGGTTTTGTGTTACATCGCTTTTATTTTTTGCTGGAAGCATTCATACAGACGTCTGGTCACAGGTCCCGGCTGCCCGTCTCCAATCTTGCGGCCCTCAGCAGCTGTAACAGCAAGGATCTCTGATGTCGTGCTTGTCAGAAACACTTCATCGGCTTCAAGGAGCTCTTCTGGTCTGAAAGCCCGTTCTATGAAAGGAATCCCCTGCTCTCCAGTGATTTCCTTGACAGCTAAGCGGGTGATCCCGGCCAAAATATACCTGGATAACGGTCTTGTTTGCACTTTGCCTTCTTTAACAATAAATACATTCGTGCTTGATCCTTCCGTAATCATTCCATCCCGCACAAGTACGGACTCAAAGCAGCCTTGTTCAAAAGCTTCCTGCTTCGCCAGGACGTTTGGCAATAAATTTAAGGATTTAATATAACAATTTTGCCAGCGCTCGTCCGGAAGCAGCACAATTTGAACTCCTTCACTGCGCACCTGATGGGACAGTTCACGAGCCGGTTTCACGGTTATGGAAAGGGAAGCCGGGCACTTAGGGAATAAATGGTTTCTAGGCGCAGCGCCTCTCGTAATCTGCACATAAAGGTCCGCGTCTGCCAACCCGCTTTTCCCTGCCAGTTCAAGCATCAGCGCCTCCAGTTCCTCCTGCTCTTTGCCAATCTCCAGTTTAATCGCTTTTGCACTCATAAATAGGCGATCAAGGTGCTCCTTCAACATGAAGGGCTTCCCTTGATAGAAACGAATCACCTCATACACTCCATCACCAAACTGGTGACCCCGTTCATCAATCGGAATAACAGGGTCGTCGATTCCGATAATATTTCCATTAAAATATGCCAATGACATCATCGGCACCTCCTTTTTTTCCAAAGAAAAGCACTCCCTTGAATACAATTTATGCCGCTAAAAGACATCCATTCATTGGGAATTTTCACTTTCCATTATACATAAAAAATAACCGCTCCTAGATGAAAAAAACCTAATACTTAAATGACTAGCGTTTCTTTCTTGGCGTTTGCCCCTTCGGAAAAAGTTTGCTTTGGCGGCAAACGGGTAGGATAAGGAAAAACAAAAAAGGAGACATGAATGAATGAAAAATCGCGAAATTCTTTTAGTGAAACGGCCTGATGGCGCACCGGCAAATGAACACTTTTCCATCAAGGAAACGGCAATCCCCGAATTATCAGAGGGAGAGGTACTCACCCGTCTCCTCTATGTATCGGTAGATCCCTATATGCGCGGACGAATGAACGAGGGCAAGTCTTATATCGAACCCTTCCAGCTGAATGAGCCGATTGAAGGCGGCGCCATAGCGGAGGTCATCCAATCGCAGGCAGACGGCTTCCAAGAAGGAGACATCGTCACCGGCTCTCTTCCATGGAGAGAATACACGTCTGTCAACGCCGGCTCGGTAAGAAAAATAGATCCAGCTCTCGGTCCGATCACCACTTCCCTGCATGTTCTTGGCATGACCGGACTGACCGCTTACTTCGGTCTAATGGACATTGGGCAGCCGCAGGAAGGCGAAACAGTCGTCGTTTCTGGAGCAGCCGGGGCTGTCGGCTCTACAGTGGTTCAACTTGCAACGATTGTCGGCGCCAGAGTCGTAGGCATTGCCGGTTCCGATGAAAAGGTCCAGCTGCTGCAGCAGCTTGGAGCAGATGCCGTGATTAACTACCGGACAGAAGACGTCAGCACGGCGCTGGCGGAGGCGTGCCCGGACGGTGTAGATGTTTATTTCGATAATGTAGGCGGGGAGATTTCAGACGCTATTTATCCCCTGCTCAACAAATTTGCACGGATCGTCCAATGCGGCGCCATTTCTTCCTACAATAAGAAAAACGACCAAGGCCCCCGCATCCAGCAATATTTAATTAAATCAAGCGCATTAATCAAAGGATTCACGGTTGGCGATTACCGGGAACGCTATCCAGAGGGCTTTCAGCACTTGTCGAAATGGCTGCAAGAAGGAAAGCTGACTTATGAAGAAACGATCACGGAAGGTTTTGAAAACATTCTGCAAGCCTTCTTTGATTTATTTACAGGTGAAAACGTCGGCAAACAGCTCGTGAAAATCAACGAGCCCTCCCATAAAGAATAAACGAGCAAGCCTCCCTGCTTTTCATGGACAGGCTCTGCCGCTAAAAAGAAGCCGGGATCAGCGCCGGCTTCTTTTTACACATTCTATTTTTTCAATTTTCTTTCTATTCTTGCCTATCCAGCTTCGTTTTATTGTAAAATAGAAAAACAAGCAATTATTTTAAGCGGAGGTGTCCGAATGATCCCCAAAATTGTAGACATTGGAGAAATTAAAGTAATTGGCTTGCAAAAAACCTGCCAGGAAACAAATTTGGCAGCTGAGAAAGCACATTTGCGGAAGCAATTCAGACAGTTTGCCAATGAGATCCCCAATCAAATAGACGGCGAGGTCATGGAAATTTGCCTGCAGAAGCATGGCTGCCTGATCACGCACTGTATTGCCATAGAAGTCAACAGCGCCGATATTGTTCCATCGGGTATGATCAGCCTCTCTATCCCCCCGCAGCAGTACATTTATATGGAGCACCGCGGACATGCCCAAACCATTTGGCAGTCTGTCAATAAAATCAAGCAATGGGCGAAAAGCCATCACTGCCGGCTTGATCCCCGTCAATTTATGATTGATGTCCAGACCTCTGAAGAGCCTCCTGTACACGCACTGTATGTAAAACTTGCCGACAAAAAGCGGGAATCCGCCGAAATTGTGATTTAACTGTCCACCCCCACACGTTCAATCAAGGTGCGGGGGAAGTAGATTAACCGAGAGCCACATCTAAAATCATCATGACCGTAAAACCTGCCATCAGGCCAAGGGTGGCTGAATCCTTGCTGCCGGCAGACTGGGATTGCGGAATCAGCTGCTCAACCACAACAAAGATCATCGCACCAGCTGCGAAGGCGAGGGCATAAGGCATCACCGGCTGAACAGCCAGCACGGCAGCTGCTCCGATAACAGCAGCGACCGGCTCGACAATGGCGGACAGCTGGCCATAATTAAATGCCCGCAGCCGGGACATGCCTTCCCCTCTTAGAGGCACGGAAAGAGCGGCTCCTTCCGGCATATTTTGGATGCCAATTCCAATGGCAAGCCCCAGAGCCCCGACTAGCGAAGCATCGCCAAGACCAATCGCCGCCGCCCCAAAAGCTACACCAATCGCAAGGCCTTCCGGAATATTATGAAGCGTAATGGCAAGGAAGAGCAGAGTAGTCTTTGACAGACCGGTTTTCGGTCCTTCCGCCTCATTTTCAGCTACTCCAGAATCAAGATGGGGAACAACGAAATCAAGCAGCCGGATAAAAAGACCGCCAAGCAAAAAGCCGATCGCAGGCGGCAGCCATGGAACCTGGCCGTTTTGTTCACTAAATTCTATGGAAGGCGCCAAGAGAGACCAAAAGGATGCAGCAATCATTACACCAGCCGCAAAGCCCAGCATCGTGTTCATGACGTTCTGATTGATCTGGCGAAAGAAAAAAACAATAGATGCGCCTAACGCAGTCAATCCCCACGTCATCAAACCGCCAATCAACGCTTGGACAGCCGGATTTAAAGTTGCAAACGAGTCCATTAACATACGAATCTTCCTTTCCGACAAGTCATGATGTTTAATTACTATGATGAAAATACGTTTATTATATAGCCTCATTTTGCCTGAGGCAAACTTTTGTTGTCAATTCCAAATTTCTATTCACTCACTTCGCAGCTGCCTGATGTATTTTATTATCAGCTCAATCAATCCGTGTCATGAATTTTTGTTAAACTGGTTAAAAACCAGGATAGCGGAGGAAACCAATGACCAATCATGACAGCAGCCCCTTCATTAAACAAGTGAGATTTAAGAAAGAAGCTATTCCCTCCTTCGATACGTACCCGTTTCACTTTCCGTTCATCTGGGCAGAAGCCATTGACCTTCATCCGAAGATTACTTACATTATCGGCGAAAACGGAATGGGCAAGTCTACTTTGCTGGAAGCCATCGCCCTTGCTGCCGGCTTCAATCCAGAAGGGGGTACATTTCATTTTAACTTTTCTACTTATCAGTCTCATTCTGAACTTGAACATTATATAAAGCTTATTAAGGGAACGAGAAGGCCTAAGGACGGTTTCTTTCTAAGAGCGGAAACCTTTTACAACGTAGCAACAAACATTGAAGAGCTGGATAAAGAGCCTGGCATGGGACCCCGCATTATTGATGGCTTCGGCGGAAAGCCCTTGCATGAGCAATCACACGGCGAATCGTTTTTCGCTGCCTTCAATCATCGCTTTAGAGGAAACGGTCTTTATATTCTCGATGAGCCCGAGGCTGCTCTTTCCCCTTTAAGGCAGCTTTCCATTCTCTCAAGAATGCACGATTTACTAGCGGAGAACTCTCAATTTATTATCGCTACTCATTCGCCGCTCTTAATGGCCTACCCGGATGCTGCCATATGGGAGCTGACTGAAGAAGGCTTGCGTGAGAGGTCGCTGGAAGAAACCGGCCATTATAAAATTATGAAACAATTTTTTGAGGATAAGGAAAGACTGCTTCACCATTTGCTGTCAGGCAAGTAGGGGGGTGTTTGCGTGGCGCAGCTATCTGATATACATGCTTTAACATTTGCACTTACGGAATAGACTGATAAAGGAAGGTCAATATGGAGCAAACAAGGAGGGCTAAAATTGAGTGTCGCTCTTATTCTTTTACTATTTGCATGTATGATAGGAACCTTATTTTCATGGATGCATCAGCGGAAATGGAAGCTGCTGCGGACGGTACACGGACAGGAGAGCTATTATGCGATCATCGGAAAATTGAAAAACAAGGGGATTTTATACAAGACAAAAATTCCGGTTCACTTTGGCGGCAGAGGCTTTAACGATACTACCCAATATGATATTTATATAAAAAAAGAAGAGGAACACGCGGCCGTTGAAGCTTTACGTGAACATCTGACATGAAAAAACCGGCAGAGAATCTCTGCCGGTTTGCCCTTACTCCGTTACCAGCTTTAACGGCGCTGGAATAGCTTTCTCCACTTTCTTGCCTTTCATGGTATCGGCGGCTGCCTGAACGGCGAGCTGGCCAATAAGCTCCGGCTGCTGGGCAACAGTTGCTGCCATCTGACCGGCTTTCACGGACTTAATAGCATCATCGTTGCCATCAAAGCCGATGACGAGAATCTCTTTGCCGGAGCTTGCGATCGCTTCAATGGCTCCGAGCGCCATTTCATCATTATGGGCAAAGACCGCTTGAATATCGGGATGGCCTTGCAAAATGTTCTCCATCACGTTCAATCCTTTTGTCCGGTCGAAGTCGGCCGATTGCTTTGCAACCACTTCCAGCTTTTTATCAGCTGTCAAATGAAAGCCTTTGCCGCGCTCACGTGTCGCAGAGGCTCCTGGCACGCCTTCCAGCTCCGCCACCTTCGCTCCTTCTCCGAGCTTCTCAACGATAAAGTCGCCGGCCATTTGGCCGCCCTTCACGTTATCTGAAGCAACGAGTGTCACTACGTCTCCCTTTTCAGCCGAGCGGTCCAATGTAATGACGGGGATGCCGATCGCATTAGCCGATTGGACGGCTGTTGAAATAGCTGATGAGTCAGTCGGATTAATGAGCAGCACATCGACTCCTTGCTGAATTAAATCCTCGACATCATTAATTTGCTTCGCCGAATCGTTTTGTGCATCTACAACGATTGTTTCCATCTGGTTCTTTTTCGCTTCTTTCACAACCCCGTCTTTTAAGGAAACAAAGAATGGATTATTCAATGTAGAGACGGATAAACCAATTTTTATATCCTCCAGCTTGTCCTTTTTTGCCGGTTTAGCCCATTGCGGCGGTTCCAGTGAACAGCCGCCAAGCATGAACAGCGCCAATGACAATAGGATTATCGATAATTTTTTCAAGCCAATCCCCTCCTAGGCTGCCTTTTTACGGTCAATTAATACAGCGATCACGATAACAATTCCTTTAACAACCATTTGGAAGAAGGAAGAGACACCGAGCAGGTTCAGACCGTTGTTCAGTGTGCCAATAATCAACGCGCCAATGAGTGTGCCAATGATGAGCCCGCGGCCGCCTGACAAGCTTGTTCCCCCAAGGACAACAGCCGCAATAGCATCGAGCTCATAGGAAGTCCCCGCTGTCGGCTGTGCAGAATTAAGCCGTGATGTCAGGATGGCTCCAGCTAGAGCAGCGAGCAGACCGGCCAATGAGTAAATCATGACCTTCACTCTGGAAACTTTAATGCCCGAAATCCACGCGGCTTTTTCATTGCCGCCAATGGCATACGTTTGGCGGCCAAACGGTGTTTTATGCAAAATTATCCATAAGACAATAAAAGCAAGCATCATCGTCACAGCCGGCACAGGAATGCCAAGAAAATAGCCGCGGCCGAACAGCTGAAACAAATAACTGTCCCCAAGACCGGTAATCGGGTTTCCATCTGTATAGACGAGCGTTAAGCCGCGATACACGGTCATCGTTGCCAACGTGGCAATAAATGGCGCCATTTTCCCTTTTGTAATTAATAAACCGTTGATCGCTCCCATGATCGCCCCCAGCAAGCAGCCAATTAAAATAGCCAGCATCGGATCTATCCCTGAAACGATCATCCCGGCCATCAAAGCACTCGACAGCGCCAAAATGGAGCCGACCGACAAGTCAATGCCGCCCGTTAAAATAACAAACGTCATCCCATAGGCAATCAGTGCATTAATCGCCACTTGCCGCAGCAAGTTCAAAATATTTAAAGGAGCTAAAAAGCTTGGGTTTAAAATAGAGACAATTAAAATTAATATGACTAATCCAAGCAAAGGCCCAAGCTTTTGAGTCACATCGTTGAATGATTTTACTCCCGTCTTGTTCATTTTACTGCCCTCCTGCAGCGAACGTCATAATTCTTTCCTGCGTCGCTTCTTCTTTCGTTAACTCTCCGCTGATTGTTCCTTCGTGAAAAACGAGAATGCGGTCGCTCATGCCCAATATTTCCGGCAGCTCGGAAGATACCATAATGATGGCAACTCCGCGGTCGGTCAGCTCATTCATCAGCGTATAAATTTCACGCTTGGCGCCGACATCGACACCTCTTGTCGGCTCATCCAAAATCAGCACTTTCGGCCCGATGCCGATCCATTTAGCGAGCACGACCTTTTGCTGGTTCCCGCCTGACAAGTTTTTCGCGCTTGTTTCCGCTGACTCGGTTTTAATCGTTAGCCGTTTAATCAGCAGCTCGACGAATTCCCGCTCATTCTTCTGGTCGATCATTCCTTTCGGAGCAAAGCTTTTCACACTTGGCAAAGCAATGTTCTCTCGGATTGAGAAATCAAGAATCAGGCCTTCCTCCTTCCGATCCTCAGTAATAAAGCCGATCCCTTTGCCGACTGCGTCACTCGGTGAATGAACCGTTGTTTTTTGTCCATTTAGATAGAGCTCACCGCTGTCGATCCGATCCAATCCGAAAATGGCTCTCATCACTTCTGTTCGTCCGGCTCCCATTAAACCGGAGATACCAACGATTTCGCCTGCTTTTACTGAGAAGTTTACATCCTCGAAGACTCCCTTTTTCGTAAAGCCCTTGACTTCGAGCACAGTTTCCCCCGGAGATGGCTTTCTTGATGGGAAGCGGTCCTCCAGCTCGCGGCCAACCATTTTTTTAACGACTTCATTGAAGTTCGTTTCTTTAATTTTCTTCGTATCAACGGTTTTACCGTCGCGCATAACTGTAATGCGGTCACAAATTGTAAAAATCTCTTCCATGCGGTGGGAGATATAAACGATAGACACGCCTTGCTTGCTTAGCGAGCGAATGACGTCGAATAACTTGGAAATTTCTCTCTCCGTTAAAGCAGCGGTCGGTTCATCCATGATAATAACCTCGGCATTTGTCATCAGCGCCTTGGCGATCTCGATCATTTGCTGCTGGCCGACTGAGCAAAGACCTGCTTCTTTCTCAAGCGGAATAGCCACATCCAGCTTCTTAAACTGCTCCCGTGCCAGCCCTTTCATTTCTTTCGTTCTTAGCAAGCCAAGCGTATTTCTCCGTTCGCGGCCAATAAAAAGGTTTTCCAGCACTGTCATGGCCGGCCAAATATTCAGCTCTTGGTGAATAAAAGCGATGCCGCCTTCTTCCGCTTCTTTCGGATTGGCAAAGGACCGCTTTTGGCCATTGATTGTAACTGTGCCTTCATCCTGTGTATGCAGACCCGTCAGTATATTCATCAAAGTGGACTTGCCTGCCCCATTCTCTCCCATGAGTGCATGAACTTCTCCGGGCAGCAGTTCAAAGTCCACTCCCGTCAACACCTGGTTCGTTCCAAATTTCTTGTGAATGTTCGTCATTTCAATTTGCATGTCATTCACCTCTTTCTAGAAGAATACGCCGGCGTGCAAAATGCAGTTCGCATATGGAGAAGCTTCTCCGGTGCGAATGACGGCTTTTGCTTGCTTTGTTAATGTTTTGAATGCTTCGTGCGTCACCCATTCTATTTGCGTATCGGAAAACATGGCCTCCATATAATCAAATATCGGTTCATTCTGCGTCTGTACTTCCTGGGCTGCCGTTACTTTCTCAATCACCAGATCATCCGCCACAGCGGCCAATGTTTCTTTGAAGCCTGGCACGCCGACCGTTAATGCCAGATCAATCTTTGGCACATGATCCGGAATGGGCAGCCCGGCATCAGCTATTACAATGAAATCTGTGTGGCCAAGATCCGCCAGCACCTTGGCGATATGGCTATTTAAGATGCCGTGCTTCTTCATTTCAATGCATCCTCCACTTCTTTTCTTAACGGCATGCCGCCTTGCGCGCCAAACTTCATCACTGACAGGGAAGCGGCACGGTTCGCAAAACGCAGGCTGTCCTCAACCGTTTTTCCCTCTGCCAAAGCAACGGCAAGCGCCGCATTAAACGTATCTCCAGCTCCCGTCGTATCAACAGCGGCAACTGGATAAGCGGGAATAAGCACTTCGTTTTCTCCATCGGAGTAGCGAACGCCCCGTTTTCCTTCTGTAATAAATAGCTTCTCAGGATATTCCTTTAACGCTTCCCCCTGGCTCATGCCGGTGAACAGCAAAGCGGCTTCATGCTCATTAGGCGTTATATAGGCTGCTTTTTCAACAATGTTCGCGCTAATTGGACGAGCCGGTGCCGGATTCAGCAGCAGCGGCACTCCAAGCTCATAGCAGAGGCCGGCTGTGTACTCGACCGTTTCTTCCGGAATTTCCTGCTGGATTAAGACCATATCCGCTTGGGCAATGACAGGCTTCGCCTTCTCTACATAAGCAGGCGTAACCGCATCATTCGCTCCTTTCACTACCACGATGCTGTTATCGCCTTCAGCTAAAATAATGTGCGCCGTCCCGCTTTCCATTTCGGTAACCGGTTCCACATAGTCCGTGCGAACCCCATTCGCCTGAAAATTATCGATAATGGATTGTCCGTAATGATCGCCGCCGACACAGCCAATCATGTATACCTCCGCCCCTAACCGGGCAGCGGCTACCGCCTGATTGGCTCCTTTGCCGCCGGGAACGGTCTTGAATGAATCTCCAAGTACCGTTTCCCCTGCTTCCGGCCGCTTTGCCGATGTAACGACTAAATCCATCGATGAACTGCCAATAACTGCTATTTTAACCATCCGCCTTCACCTTCCTTGTTGTATTTCTTTCCACAAAGGACACCGGCAGCTGAATAACCTGCTCGGCAACTTCTTCTTTTTTTATTAGCTTCAGCAAAAGCTGGGCCGCCTGCTTTCCCATTTCATATACCGGCTGCTTGATCGTCGATAGCGAGGGAAAAAGCAGCCGGCTCATTGGGATGTCGTCAAAGCCGATGATCTGCACCTCTTCCGGGATCGCTTTGCCGATCCGCAAAGCTTCATGCAGCACAGCTGCCGCTGTCATGTCATTGCTTGCCAAAATGCCGTCCGTCGCAGGATACTGGCGAAAAAGCTCTTTTGCCCGCTCCTCTGCCTCCTCATACGTTAAGGAAGCCATTTGGATCACCTGGAAATCGACGCTGGAGGCGGCAAGCACCTCCACTGCACCGAGAAAGCGGTCCTGCACAGGCGAGATGTGCCCCGGCCCCTTCAACACGGTAATATTGCGGCTTCCGCGGCGCACCAGCTCGCGGGCAGCTATTTTGCCGCCCTCCCTGCCATCGGCGTATACGGTGTAACGCCCTTCATGTGTCCGGTCAAGAAAAACCGTCGGCACAGCTGGCTGCTCCTGATTGAACATGCCGGATGTCTGGGTAGCTGAAATAATGCCGACTACCTGATTCTGTAAAAAGGTTTCAATATAAGCTTGTTCCTTTTCAGGATTTTCGTCGCTATTGCCAAACAAAAGCCGAAAGCCTTGTTTTTGCAGCTCGTCTTCTACTCCTCTTGCCAGCTCCGGAAAAAACGGGTTCGTAATATCCGGAAGCAGCAGCCCGACCAGCTTTGACTGTCTTTTAAAAAGTGATCTTGCGACCTCGTTCGGGCTGTAATTTAATTTTTCTATCGCTTGCTGCACCTTTCTCAATGTATCCTCATGCACATAACCCTTGTTATTTAATACGCGGGACACCGTTGCAACCGAAACGCCGGCCTCCGCGGCCACATCCCTTATTGTAACCATCGTCTTACCCTCTCTATGTGTAACCGTTTACACAAAGTGTATCATACTTTATCACCCGCTTCAATTTAAAAATATAGCCATTTTCTCTCTTTTTCACTGCTTTCAATACTATTAAATAGGCGCAGGAAAGTTCACCCGCTGCAATCCTCTTGCTCTAGACCCACTCAAATCCCGCCTGTTATGCTTAATAAAGAGACACAGCAAGTTTTCGGAGGCCTGAAAATGGATCATAACTACAATAACTTAAAACAAGGTGAGAAAGGTGCTTGGCTAAGCATCGGAGCCTATATTTTTCTTACCATCCTCAAGCTGGGCGTTGGATATGCCGGCCATTCCAAAGCTTTGCAAGCAGATGGACTAAATAACTCCACAGACGTCATCGCTTCCATCGCCATCTTAATCGGACTGAAAATTGCACGCAAGCCGCCCGACAAAGACCATCATTACGGGCACTTTCGCGCAGAGACGATTGCCTCTTTAATTGCCGCTTTTATTATGATGAGTGTCGGCGTCCAAGTTCTTCTTGAGGCGGGACGGTCGTTCTTTATAGAAGAGAAAGCGACACCGGACATGCTGACAGCCTGGACCGCTGTTTTCAGTGCCGGCGTCATGTATGCGGTCTATCGCTATAACCTGCGCTTAGGGGAAAAAATTAAGAGCCAATCGATTATGGCAGCTGCCCAAGACAATCGCTCAGACGCCCTTGTCAGTATCGGAGCGTTTATCGGGATTATCGGAACACAGTTTGGCCTGGATTGGCTGGACACTTTGACGGCATTTATCGTTGGGCTGTTAATTATGAAAACGGCATGGGAGATTTTTAAGCAGGCCACACATGCGTTAACGGATGGGTTTGACGAGGAGCTTGTTCAAGAAATAAGGGAAACGGTCTCGATCGTTCCCGGAGTCCAGCAAGTGCCGAGTGTGAAAGCCCGCCTGCATGGCAACTCGACACTCGTTGATGTAACAATTACAGTCGATCCGCGGCTGAATGTAATTGACAGCCACCTGATTACTGAGCAGATCGAGGACATCTTATTTAAAAAATACAATGTTCACTATGCGATTGTTCATATTGAGCCCGGCACTTCTTCTTAAATACCGTCCATCATTCTTTTCCATGGAGGCGGCCGCCGAAAAAAGCGGGCTCCAAGAGTATGCACTCTTGGAGCCCGCTTTTTTTCTTAAGTTCATCCTTTGCCGTTCTTGCCTATTTCCCGTAGTTTTTCATGCTCTCCTGAAGCTGGGCAATCCGTTTCATTCCATCTTCCCGGGCGCGTTTATTTTCCTCCTCAATTGCCATAGTTTCATCAAGCCCTTTGACAATTGTATTCCAGCTTTCCTCGATCGTTTCAATTTTGATGCTCGGGCCGCCGGCAAGGCGGGCAATTTCCGCGCTTTGATTAGCAATGTTTTGCGAATTGCGCAGCAGCATTTCATTTGTTCGTCTATCCAGTTCACTCATTGAATCAGCAACCAGCTTCTGGCGTTTGGCCGCTACCGCCTGGATAATGCCGTTTTTGAAAATAGGGATAGTCGTGATGAAGGCGGAATTGATTTTTCCAATCAGCTTCGTGTTTCCGCGCTGCAGCAGGCGAATTTGCGGTGCTGTCTGCAGGGCCACCATTCTGGCCATGTCTAAATCATACACCCGCTCTTCAAGAGCTTGAATCGCGTTATTGAGCGTGCTGAGCTCCATTTGCGCAAGCTGATCGCCGCTGGCTGCCCGCTGTTCAAGCTCCGGCGCCTTTTGCTTCAGCTCTTCTGCCTTCATTTGGCCGGCAACCACATACTTTTCGAGCGCCATATAGTATTGGTAATTTTGTTCATACATTTGATCCATGTTATTCGTAGACCGGATCATTTCATCTTTATACTTAGAGATTTCAATATGAATCTTTTCAATTTCCTTGCCGAGTGTTTGGTACTTGCCAAAGATTTTTTCAATCATTTTTTCGCCGCGGTTGAACAGCTTGCCTAACAGCCCTTTTGGCTCCTCAAAATCATTTTTATCAAACTTGTCCATTGTTTTGCCGAGCTGCTTTAGAAGCGCCCCGGAATCCGTAACACTCGAGGATCGCATAGAAGCTAAAATCCGGTCGGAGAAGGCGGAAATCTGTTCGGCCGGCTCTTTGCCAAATTCAAGCAGTTCTGTTTGATTCCTTGTATCAATCGATCGGACAAGGTTTTGCACTTCCGGTTCATTCCGAAGCTGCAAACGCATCTCTTCGGCTTTATTCCCGTTTTCTGCTAGCACTTCCAGTTCATTTTTTGCGGTTTCCTGCATGACAGTCATCCCTTTCCTTAAAAAATTTGTTTAAAAATCCGGCTCAAGATGGAAAAGTCTTTTTTGCCGCTGTCAAATGGCAAATCAAACACCATATCTTCAAGCAAATGGTGGTCAAAGTACTGTTTATCAATAAATCGTTCCAGATCATTGTGACCGGGCGGGTTATATAAAATAATATCTAAGCCAAATTCACTGAGCAATAACAGGAAGGCAGCATCCGCCCGTGATAAATCCCCATTCTTTTCGTTATTGTATAAGATGATTTTCGGCACATCCTGGGAATAGTCGAAGGTTTGCAGCACATTCAATATCTCCTCCGGCATCGTGATCGTCTGGGTGAATAAGTAAAGGCGCACATCTTCCTCAGATTCTCCTGAAAGCGGCTTTATTTTTGGATCAGCGCACATCCGGGAAATGGCGGCTGCTATTCCCAGCTGCAGGCCATCATGCAGCTGGCCATATTGCCACCAGTTGCTTTCAAGCATTTTTGAAGGATCAAGCTGCCCATCTTTCCCCAGCGCGTGCCGATAGTGAAATTGGTTGTTCGCCTTGCTTTCCTTCCGATATGGAAAACTGGTAATTGTCACTGCATTCGGGCCACTCGTCAGCTTGTGCATCTTCTCCCAATAATCTTTGCGGTTTTTAGATACACCTGAAATTTTGGCAAACAGGTTCGGCACTTTCACCTCTTCCCCTTCAACAGCAAAGCCTGGCCGAATAAACGCTTTTTCTTTTGCCAGCAAAAACACTTCATCGTACGTCGTTTTCAGTATGACGGAAACCGGGAGATGATTGCGAAACTGCCACGGCTTATAAAAAGCGGAGCCTTCATGATTCAGCACATGCTCAATTTCTTTTGAGGCCCGGTAAGCCACCGTTCCTTGCCGCTTTGGCTCTTCCGTAGGAAAAGGCTGCAGCTTCATCGTAGATGGATACGCGGCCTGTACCGTCCACTCGTTTTTCGGATCGATTTCTTTAAAGTCATCTTTTCCCTCGGGATGCAGGATCACAACGTCCATTCCTAAAAGAATTAAGTAGTATAGAAAATAAGCTTGGCTTTTGCTCATATCCCCATACCAGACGATATGCGGCACGTCCTGGGCAAGCGGGATTTCCTTGACCCATGGATCTAAATGATTCCAAATCCACTTGATCATGTCGAGAAATACCCGCCTGAACTCCGGATGGCCGAGCGCTCCGCCGTGGTTAGCCTGGAAAAGCGCAAAAACCTCGATAAGAGCGGAGCGGACTAGCCGGTTAAAGTCAGGATCTTCCTTGTACTTCGGCAGCAATTCAGCCCCTTCGAGGAACGCGACAAACCGGTTGATAGAGAGCTGAGGCTCCTCTTGAATAATATGATGAATTCGTTGAATAGATTGAAACCGGTCATTAGGCATCGTCTTGTCCAATGTTTCAGATAAAAGGCACACATGAGGCTGCTCGCTTAACGAATAAAGCGCCAGCAAATACTCGGTCTCGTCAAAGCCTGCTCCTAGCACCCGAGCGGCTATCCGGCTGTACTGCACTTCACTTTCTTCTTGATGATACTGCGGCCTGCTAGTAATCGGCTTGGCTAGTTCCTCCATCCAATTCGTATAGTCCACTTGCATAAAAATCGGTTTTCTTTTCACTTGTACCCCTCCTTTCAGCGAACAAAATGAAGGAATGCGGTCAGTTGCAACTAAACTTAAAGAGCGGCTTCAAGTTTTTTCAATAGGGCGGCTTCCACTATTTCTTCGGCTGCTGCGATACCTGAGGTTTCAGTTAGCCCCAAATGGCCATAGTCCGCTGCCGCTTCCCCATGGCGCGGAATCAAGCCGCAGCCTGATTTTTCAATTAAACAGACATCTAAATAAGAATCCCCCGCTGTCAAAACGGGCTTCTTTCCCTCTTTCTCGGCAATGTATTGCACAGCGTCCCATTTGTTTATAAAGCTCGGAATAAAATAAACTTTCCTGCCCTGATGGGAAAACTCCCAGCCTTGCCCTGCAGCCCATCTTGCGTACCCATTCAGCACCTCGGCCGGAGCGAGCTCCGGCTTAATAATTAAATAGATGAAAAAAGGATCTACTGTCCGAATGGATTCCAGCCACACCGCATCTGCCGTTTCTATCACTCTCGTTTTCACTTCTTCCAAAGACGTCTTGCTTTGATTAATTTTTGTTTGCACATACTCTTGCCAATGGCGGTCTATTTGCCCGTTTTCGAGAATCACGCCGCCGTTGCAAGTAATCGCATACTTGGGACAGATTTCTGTCTGAAAAAGCGAGACGCGCCTGTACTGCTCGACTGTCCGGGTAGTAACCGGAACAAACATCATTTGCTGTGACAATTCCTTCAGAAGACGGATCGCCTTTTCGGTCATGAAGGAAATTTCTTTGCCTTGATATATTTCGACATTGCGGATCGGCCTATCCGGCTCCGCTCCCTCTAAAAACTTGCTGGAATAGATTAGCGTGCGGTCTAAATCACTCGCAAAAATCATTGGTCTGTCTCCATTGGCTTAATCAGCCCGCAGCATGTATAAGACATATTCTTATATTCCTCCACTGGAACATTCCTCTCTTTTGCCAGCTGGAAAATATGCTTTAAACGAGAGTCGCTCTTATCCTTCACAAGAATTTTCCAAGGAATACGGCGAAGAAGCACCCTTGTCGTCTCTCCTGCACCCGGCTTAATGAGGTTCGTATCTTGAATGCCAAATTCCCGCTGAATCGTTTCGATCGACTGAAGCCCTTTCCATGTCGGCGTCCGGTCCATTTGCTGCAGCTCTGCTTTCGCTTGTTGTATGAACGGCAAAGCGGCCTCAAATTCAGCTGTAATCACATCAATGTAATGATTGGACACATCTTGTTCCGCTAATTCCTTGTATACCTTTGCTCCATGAAAGTCGCTCTCTTTAATCCAATTATCATTTAAAACTGTCCGGCTCACAAGTCCGGAAACGGTAGAATTCAGACAGGCGCTCGGAATAAGAAAGTCTTCTCTTGTACCGAACAAGGAAGAGCAATGCCCGGGATCAGCCAGTACGGCCAGTTCATCGTCCAGCACCCTGCCGTGCCGCTCTTCAAACAGACGAACAGAACGCGCCAACTCCTTGGAAATGGCCCCCTTCCCTGTCCAGCCATCGATGAAGACCAGCCGTTTACCGGGGTGCTGATCCAATATATACAACAGCGCATTTTCATCGATTCCCCGTCCCCGGATGATCGATACGCTGTAATGGGGAATTGTCCAGCCATGAACTTTTTCGGCGTACCGTTTCATTAAAATGCCAATTGGCGTTCCCGCCCGAGCGAGAGAGACGAATACGATGTCCCGTCCTTTTTCCTCCATGACTAACTCGGACACTGCTCCTGCCGCAATCGCTACCTTTTGTTTGTATGTATCAAGCGATTCGTCAAACAGCTGCAAATATTCTCTTGTCGGCTGATACTCTACCGGGAGCATTTCTGAATAATGTATACCTTGCTGAATGGCCCGCTCTCGCTCCGCAGTGCTTTTCTCAAGGTCAGCGGCAGACAAATCTTTCAGAAGAAATATCACATCCTCCAAGGAATAGCTGCCCAGCACGGTTTGTCTCTCATTCTTTTTCATCTGAGTGCTCCTTTCAATTAAAATCAACAATATGAATGTGCGGCAAGCTGCGAAACTCACGCAAAAGAGCAGAAAGCCTCTTCTCGTCCACCGACCGCTCGAAGAAAATAAACACTTCGTCATAGGCGCAATCGATCACATTATAGGCATAGTTCATAATCGCCGGATCATCCGGACTTTCAAAGGCCAGACGGCTTCTTACCGGATATCCGTCTTCATTGAGAGGAAAAATCGGGCTTCTGGTCGTTGAATGATACCAAACGCCTTCCCCCATATGAGCAGCCGCTTTCATCGGGATATACATAAATTCTCCCGTGCCGAGGCAAAGTGTCCGCTTGCCTTGCCTTTTCATCAGCAAATGCTCTCCGATTTTACGGCAATAGTCCTCGATGGCGCCTTTGTTTTCTGAGGAAAGGCCAAAGCGTCCCGTTATCGCCAAATAAGGAGCCTCGTTTGTTGCGCCTAATGAATCAATAGATGAATAAGCAATAGACGGAACAGGAGGGCTGATCGAACGAAGGCTGATCCGGCTGTACTCCGGCTCTTTATCTGCGGGGGGCTTGTCGCTGACCCGTCCTTCTTCCATAGCGGGCGCTCCATGGACCTGGATGGACCCTGACAGCAGCGAATGCGTGTGAATCTCAATGCCCCATTCCCGCTCAAATTCCTTCACTCTCTGCCGATCTTGTTTTGTGCGCCAATCTAACAAGGAAAGCACAACATACTGTTTCCGCGGATATTTCCTTTGGATGGAAGCAATGATATTCAAGGCCGTCTTTCCGGTTGTGATTTCATCATCTACAAGACAAATCGGCCTGTCATTATCTAGGCTCTCTTCGGGTGCGTAGCAGCGCTGATCGGTCGCATGCGAATGTTCTTCCTCAAAATAAAGGGTGACTTCTTTATCGAGAAGCATCTCCCGTGTGGAATGGATATAAGTTGATTGGCTGAAACAGTCAAACACTCCATGACCAAGTGCGGTTGCTGTTTCCGCAAAGCCGATAAATAGCAGAGGCTTTTCTGGAGAATACGTCATATTTGTTGCGAGGGAGTAAGCTGCTTCCAGCTGCTCGGCTGAACCGCCGTTTAATGCTTCAATAAGCTGCTCTTTGCCAGGCAGCTGATCGCCGGTTTCCCTCTCATAATAAAGTGAAGCAAGCAAGGCCGAAGCAATAGAAGGAATAGAAGGGTGAAGCGGGATATGCTTGCCCAGCACCTTGCTGACGAACAGAAAAGACCGCTTCTTGTTAATCCGTGCAGCCATTTCATATAATGCTTTTGCCGGAAGGTTATATGGATTTTCGTCTATTTGCACGTCTACCTTTAAAGATCTGCCGATATTATGTGTATACCGGTTCGGATAGTAAGTCGATGAATGTGCTGTTTTCATGGAACACCCCGTAAATGTCTGATTTCATTAGTATTTTTTCCGCCCATTTTAAATGGGGCTTAATTTCATTCATTTTGTTTTGAAATTCGCTTTTAAACACACCCTTGCGGCCATTCGCCTGCTGAACAATGCTTAAAGCATCTACATATTCCTCTTTGGAAACGACGTGCATAGCTTGCACCGGAAGCAGATGAGAAGGATGAATAATCGTCTTTCCAACTAATCCATTCGCTTGGTCAAGCAGTGTTTCTTGAATTAAACCGTCGAAGTTTTTACTGATGAGCTCTTTTCTTAAACGCAATCCCTCTGAGCCGAATTGCTTTTCAAAAGGCGTCTGGCGCAGCTGCGGCTTCAAAATCCGCTGACTGTTGGAAAAGTATTCCCATACCGGTCCTGATACAACATAGCCGCCGGGCTCCCTGCTAAACAAATTCACGATATCGGTAATCAGCTCGCTCACCACCGCAATATCATATACAGTCATTTGACTGCTTCTTCGCAAGCCATACAGCCCGCACAAATCAGTGGCGCCGATGCGAATGTTAAGGATAAGCTTCTCATACCGGCCAACGATTTCCTTGATGCGCAGCAGTTCGTCTAGCCGGCGTTCTTTATGCAGCACTTCAGGCGATTCCAATATCGGCATCCCATAAAGAACAGTACCTGATTGCCTATTGATCTGCTCCAGTTCAGCAAGAAAGCTTTCACCAGTTTTCGAGGAGAACTTAGGAAATACAAAACCGGTTACCTGCTCTAAAAAAGAGCCTAAACGGTAAGATAGCTCGCGCATCTGACGCGGGCTTCTGACGCGGATAAAAATCAAAGGAGCGGTTTCATCCGTGAGCCGGCCTTCTGCCGCCGCCTCCTCAATGGTCGCCATCTGAGAAATTAATGACTCCTCGGCTTGCGCGACCTCAAGATCCCCCACCGCATCTTCCAAACAGATAGCAAGGGCCGTAAGCTCCCGGTATTTGTTGGACATGATCAGCTGGGCGATGTCCCTTCTCGTTGCCGGCATGTATAATAGCGGGCCAAGACTATAGGCAAGCTTGGTCCTGTCGGTATATTTATTAACGGCCATTGGCTTTTTATAGAAAAATCCTTCCAAGTGCAGTTCCGGCAAATGATTAAAGTATCTCAAGCTTTTACACCTTCTTATAAATAAAGAAGGAGGGAGACTCCTTCTTTAAAAAATATAGATAACGTCTATTTCTGCATTACTCTTTATCTGGAAACAGGGAGCAAGCCCTTTATTCCTCTTTCTTGCCCGCCGCTGCTTCCTGCTCAGTCATCTTGCGCTGGTTTATGCGGTGAACGACAAACGTAGCCAGGAATGTAATGACTAGCACAATGAAGAACGCATAATGAGACACTTCGTAATGCGCGACACTTGCAGCCATTTTCAACGCGATCAAAGCAATTAAAATATAAGCGGTTGTTTCCAGCTCCGGAATTTTTTCGATCAGCTTCAGGAATACACCAGCCACTCCCCGCATCATGAGGACCCCGAGCATGCCGCCCAGCAAGAGCACCCAAATTTCTTCACTGACACCAAATGCCGCAAGGACACTATCGACCGAGAAAGCGATATCCATAATTTCAACAGCCACGACCGTGCCCCAAAAGGTGCCGAATAGGCGAATCAAAAATCCTTCTGTTTTTAAACCGCTTTCTGCTTCATCCTCACCGTCTTCTCCTTTGGATTTATCGATAAAGTACTTAATTGACAGCCAGGCGAGATACGCGGCACCCAAAAGCTTGACCCACCATAATTTAATCAGAAAAACGCCGACCCCGATGGCAATAAACCGGAAAGCATAAGCTCCAATTAAGCCGTAAAATAAAGCTTTTTTCCGCTGTTTGGGCGGAAGATGCTTAACCATAACAGCGAGCACAAGCGCATTATCAGCCGAAAGCAAGCCTTCAAGAATGACAAGTGTGCCGATTAACCCCCAGCTGACTGGATCGGTTAGCACTTCTGCCCACATGTGCCAATCAAAGAAGGCAGCATACGTATTAAAAATACCATGAATAATATCCATTCGTTCCTCCTGTTGAAAAAAACCAATAAAAGGCTTTTCTGCCCTTTATTGGCTTTAAAAAATTAAACTTCTAACCCGTAGTTGCGGCAAAGCGCTGCCAACCCGCCAGAGAAGCCGCTGCCGACGGCGCTGAACTTCCAATCGCCTCCGTGCTTATACAATTCACAAAAAACCACGGCTGTTTCAATCGAAAAATCTTCTCCTAAATCAAAGCGGAGCAGTTCCTGCCCGGTTGCCTCATCCGCGAGACGAACGAACGCATTGGATACTTGTCCGAAATTCTGGTTGCGCAAATCCGCCTCGTGAATCGTTACGGTAATGCCGATTCGGTCCACATAGGCCGGAATTTTGGAGAAATCCACGATTAATTGTTCATCATCGCCTTCCCCTTCACCCGTCCGATTATCCCCTGTATGAACAACCGCACCGCTTGGATGCTGCAAATTGTTATAGAAAATAAAGTCGTGATCGTTTTGGCAGCGATTGCCTGAATCGACAAGAAAAGCGGATGCATCCAGGTCAAACTCCCGGCCTCCGGAATATTTATTCGTATCCCAGCCAAGACCAATAACTGCTTTGACAAGACCGGGATTGGTTTTTGTTAAATCAATCTTTTGGCCTTTAGATAATGTAATCCCCATTGTCAAACTCCTCCTTACTCAATGATAAAGCGAAAGCTTTTCCAATGTGCACGGCTAAGCCGTTCTTACACTTGCAGTCCGTAGTCTTTCACGAGTGATGCCAGCCCGCCTTGATAACCGCTGCCGATCGCATTAAATTTCCATTCGCCGTTATGTCTGTAAAGCTCTCCGACAACGATGGCTGTTTCAATAGAGAAGTCCTCGCCAAGGTCATAACGGATCAACTCTTCATTGTTGTCTGCATTCACAATGCGCACATAGCTGTTAGACACTTGCCCAAAGTTTTGGTTGCGCGTCTCTGCGTCATGAATCGTGATCGTGAAGGCGATTTTTTCGATGGCAGCAGGCACGTCAGCAAGCATAATTTTTACCTGCTCATCATCGCCGTCTCCTTCACCCGTTAAGTTATCGCCTGAGTGAACAACAGAACCATTTCCGCCCTCCAAGTTGTTATAGAAAATGAAATCCTTCTCACTTTCACATTTGCCGGCGCCAGTTAAAAGAAACACGGAAGAATCCAGGTCAAATGAATGGCCGCCGTCATACTTATTCGTATCCCAGCCAAGACCAACAGTAATGTGTTTTAATCCGGGGTTGCCTTTTGTTAAGTCTACTTTTTGCCCTTTGCTTAATGAAATTGCCATATGAACTCCCTCTTTCCTAATTTTTTAGTTAAGTATAGCGACGAACCATTTCACGAAGCCCGGTATCGCGTGTGCCGGTTCCAACCGCAGCAAACTTCCAATCAGAGCCGTGACGATAAATCTCTGCTACTGTCAAACTTGTAGAACCAGAATAGTCTTCAGATAAGTTGAATTTAAGCAGCTCTTCTCCATTTGCCGAATTGACTACACGGATAAAAGCGTTTTCCACCATGCCAAAGTCCTGCTTGCGCGAAACACAGTCGTAAATATTCACCACAAAAACAAGCTTGGTCACATGAGAAGGCACACGCTTCAAATCGATAAGAATCTGCTCGTCATCCCCTTCTCCTTCTCCTGTCAAGTTATCTCCTGTATGTACAATGCTGCCGCAGCTGCTTTTCAGGTTGCCGAAATAAATCAACTGTTCATTGCTGACAAACTTGTCATCTTGAAGCATAATCACTGAAGCATCAATATCAAAGTTTGAGCTGCCGCCCCCGCCGAACATGCCAAGCAGACCGCCAGATTTCTTCTGAATCGGGTCCCAGCCAAGGCCGACCATAATTTTCTCAAGTCCCGGGTTGCCTTTTGTTAAATCAATTCTCTGTCCTTTCTGGAGGACAATAGCCAAATGAATCACTCCTTCAAAGTTAGCAAGAGACCTGTACTCCTGCCTAAATGGCTTTCTTTTTCCATTTTACTACACCTACTATCATACTACAAAAGATAAGCAATTTCGCTAATTTTCACTCAATTTCACAAGCTGAATTTATTAAGAATAGCGGGTTGAAAACGAGGCTTTATCAAAATAAAGGCTCTGTGATTATTCCTATTGATTTCTTCCTCGTTCACTCAAAAGATCCTACATAAAAAACAACCCCAAAACCGGTGCTGCAGGCTTTAGGGTCAACGGATGCTTACATTTCCAGCATGATTTTCTCCAGCTGAAGCGGTTCTATGTATTCACCTTGTTTATATGCGCGCATATTGCCGCCTGAAATTTCGTCAATCAACAAAATTTGTCCGTCTTTGCCGCGGCCGAATTCGAACTTGATATCATATAAATCAATGTCCTTCTTGGCAAGCTCGTCCTTTACCGTATTGGCAATCTTTCTAGTTAGTCCTTTCAACTCTTTATATTCTTCGTGGGAAAGGATATCAAGCATGGCGAGCGCGTCTTCAGAAATAGGCGGATCTTGGCGCTCGTCGTCCTTCAAGGTCACTTCCACAAACGCATCAAGCGGCTGGCCTTCTTGCGCATACAGGCCGTAGCGGCGCAGGAAGCTTCCCACTGCCCGGTAGCGGCAAATCACCTCAAGCCCTTTGCCGAAAACAGCAGCCGGCTGAACGGTCATTGTCGCTGCCTCGATATCCGCGTCAATATAGTGGGTAGGAATCTCTTTTTCTTTTAAAATCTCAAAAAAATGCTTGGTTAAGCGAAGACCAGCCCTGCCGGCACCTTCCATCGTCAAGCCAACTGTATTCGCTCCCGGATCGAATACACCGTTTTCACCGGTGACATCATCCTTAAATTTCAACAAATAATTGCCATCTTCCCGCTCGTATACATCTTTCGTCTTGCCGGTATAAATATGTTTCACAAAGTCAGCCCCTTTTTCAATTTTCGATCATTTTTATTATGCATGATTTTTTCTGAAAATTTAATAGGCGGGTCTTATTTTTCTGAACTGAATTCCTTTCCGGAGATTAATTGTAAGATAATTGAAACTTTTCGTTCACCGTCTCCGTAAGTCTAGTCGTAGAAGAAAGGAGAGAAAGCACGGTGAAGAAGATACTTGGATGCTTAGTAGTCGTTTGTGTGCTGATCGGCACCGCCGCTTGCGGCAAGAATGCGGTGTCAGAAGGCGAGGCTGCCAGGTTTGTAAAGGAGTACAAAGCGGAGCAATATACTGTAGAGGACCCTGCTAACATCCCGACCGGAGAAGAAATAGGGGAGAAGGTGAAGCGTTACCTTTCAAAGGAAGAGTTTGAAAGACAACTGGCGAACCGCACATTCAGCCTTACTCCCGATATGGCCAAGAAGATGAACAGAAGCATTAAATTGCAAAGTGTAAAGCTTAAAAAGGAAGCAGAAAACGAAGATGGAACAGTTCGTTACAACTACACGATGAAGCTGAAAATTTACGATGATGAAACCTCCGACATTGTTGAAAAACAAGGACAATTAACCCTCGCCAATGAGGACGGACTGAAAATCATGCGCGACTGGGAAGACCAAATAACAAAAATTAGCGACGAAACGTTTTAATCGCTTATATCGTGCTGCGTTTGAAACGAGTGCCAGCGGCAGCCAGATCATCTTTTCTTTATATGGCAAAACATGTGCGGTCAATGAACGCCAGAATCATAGACTTTTATTTGCCGATCTAAAGTCTTGAAAAAAAAGAACCTGATCTCCAGGTTCCTACCGGCGGAATTTTTTAGAGGCGTTAAGAAGCTCTTTGCCGCTGAATCCGTCTTTTTTATTCAGGTCTGCCGCTAACTTCCTGAGCCCCTCAAGAAATTTCTCACGACGTCCGTCACAAATAGCCAGAACCGGCCAGTCTTCGGTTTCTGCCCCTTCGTTCAAAAAACGGATCAAATACTCGTTGTTTGCTTTGCAGCCGAATTGTCCGGCAACGCTCCCGGTCTCTTCTTCATAGCGGCATTTAACGGCACGCAGCAGCTCAAACTGGTCAAAGTGCTGCTCGAACTCTTGTTCATCAAACGCCAGCCTGGCTTCAATGAACAAGTGCTGTAAATACGGATAAGTAAACAGTGTGGACGCCGGCGTTAAGCCTGCTTTTCCGCCTGCCATTTTCCTGAACAACCCCTCCAAGTCGCTCAGCATGGAAGTGCTGGCCAGAAAAGAAAGATGGTGGCGGTGAGGGTCTTGCACCTTAGGCAATGTAAACAGCTTGTTCAGCAATTGATAATTCTTTTTCATCACGGCGCTGATGCCGATGCTGTAAAAAACAGCTTGGAGAGGAATCTCCTGTGTAGCTAACAAAAATGGGTCCCCGTGATGATGCCGCGACCCGGTAAGGCGTTCGGCTGTCTGGATTAACAGTTCTATCTGATCGGGTGTTCTTGCATAATAAGCGACAATCGCCGCGAACATAGCAAGCGTTTTTGTTTTTTCTGCGATCATTTGGACACGGACAGACAGCTCTTCAGCAGATGCCTCTTCTGCCGTATAGTGTTGTCCAAACAAAAAAGCGGACACCTTTCTCGTCTGTTCTGTCAGCATCTCCCTTAACTCAATTTCCCGCCTGTCTTGTATATAGCGCTTTACCCGCTTTGTTTTCACTTGAATGTTTTCCGGGCTTATCTTTTTTATGGCCGCGATATGAGTGACATTTTCATACAGCTCGGTGAAAAAGTGATCGGCCCCTTTCGGATCAACAATCTTGCTGGCATCGCGAAAGCTAATGAGCTCATCCGCATGCGGGGTGAGTTTTTCCGAAAAAGCGTGCCAATACCATGAATAGCGGCGGCCTTTCACCGATCTGATCAGCTCACGGAGCGCCGTGTCCCACTCTGCCGACCAGCCGGATACGATAATGCCGTATTCATCAAATACCCGCCGCAACAGCTGGGCGAGCGGAACTGTATAGTTATCCAGCTCATCTGTGACATTCTTAAAGCGGGTATCGCGATAATCCCCATTTACTTTCAGCACCGTACACTCTGCATGAGCGAGCGGCTTCATCCCTTCAATATCGGTATCATGGTAAAGCGTCTGATATTGTATATTATGCTCATCAAGAGCATGCTCAAGAAGGCGGTCAAAATTTGTCGTCACGATCACTTTAAGATAACCGCGCTGAACCAGCTTGGCAATTGCATAATGAGCATCTGTCGGCACCTTCTGCTTTTGTTCGAGCTCCTCCAGCGTCGGCTCAAAAAACTCTTTCAGCAATCCATTGCGCTCGGAAGATGTTTTTGCCAGCAGTTCAATCACTTGGTTATAAAGCGGGGCTTTTCCATACCGCTTCTCATACCAGGCGACCGGATCGCTCTCATCTGCTCCATTAATATACATAATCCGCCGGCAGAGCTCCCGCAAAATGCCGCGGCCGGTCGGTATGCCGGCCGCGTAGGAAATGCCGGACCCTAAAAGCAGGGCATACACTCCCTTATTGGCTTCTACTGAAAACGCTAATGATAGCAGCTTCTCGTCCATTTCATAACCCCTTTCCCAGCAGCGGCAGCCATCTTATTAACGTGCCTGTTGTTCCAGACCATTCCTTCCTGTCAAGCGGCGGCACTTATCTTATCTATATGGACAACTGCCCTCTCTCATACTAGTCTTCTCTTCGCCGTTTCTGCCCTGTAATCCTGTTCGCATACAGAATTCATGCGGCTGTGAACTTTTTTGGCTAATTCTTACTGATGCTTATGTTACAATCAACTACATACATAACAAAAAGGAGCTGTGTTTGAATGAAAAAAGAAATCATTGACAGGTTTACCTCTTATGTCAAGGTTGATACACAGTCAGACGAAAGCAGCGAAACAACCCCTTCAACTCCGGGACAGTGGACGCTGCTGCACATGCTGGAGGAAGAGCTGAAGGCAATCGGCATGCAGGACATTCAGTTGGACGAAAATGGCTATTTAATGGCAACCCTGCCTGCAAATACGACAAAGGATGTGCCAGTTATTGGCTTTTTGGCCCATGTTGATACGGCCACCGACTTCACCGGAAAGAATGTCCAGCCGCAAATTATTGAAAATTACGACGGCTCCGATATTGTTCTCAATGAAGCGCTATCCGTTGTTTTATCGCCAAACGACTTTCCTGAGCTTGCTCAATATAAGAACCACACGTTAATCACCACAGACGGCACCACGCTGCTCGGTGCAGACAATAAAGCAGGCGTCGCGGAAATTATGACTGCCATGCACTATCTCCTGCGGCATCCTGAAATCAAGCATGGAAAAATCCGCGTCGCTTTTACGCCCGATGAAGAAATCGGCAAAGGGCCGCACAAATTTGACGTTGCCGCTTTTAACGCTAAGTTTGCTTATACAGTGGACGGAGGGCCGCTCGGCGAACTGCAGTATGAAAGCTTTAACGCAGCAGGCGCACAACTCACTATTCGCGGAAAAAACGTACACCCTGGGTCGGCAAAGGGAAAGATGATCCATTCTGCGAAAATTGCGATGGAGTTCCAGCATCAGCTCCCTGCCGATGAAGCTCCGGAGTATACAGAAGGATATGAGGGCTTCTACCACCTCCTTTCCATTGAGGGAGACGTAGAAAAAACAGAAATGCATTACATCATCCGCGACCACGACAAAGAGAAATTTCAGGAACGCAAAGAATTTTTCACGCAAGCCGTCAAAAACTTGCAAGAGAAATATGGAGCGGAGCGAGTCTCCCTTGAGCTGAACGATCAATATTACAACATGAAAGAAAAAATTGAACCTGTCCGGGAAGTGGTTGACATTGCTCATGAAGCGATGTCAAGCTTAGGCATCACGCCGATCGTTGAACCGATTCGCGGCGGGACGGACGGATCGCAGCTTTCCTATATGGGCCTGCCGACACCGAATATTTTTACAGGCGGGGAGAATTTCCATGGCCGCTTTGAATATGTATCTGTTGATAATATGGAAAAAGCCGTCCAGGTGATTGTCGAGATCGCCAAGCTATTTGAGGAAAAAGCGTAATTCACGTCCTCGGAGTCTTCGGAAACTGATATCAGGGGGCCGTTTGAGCTGGCCTCTTGTTCTTCTTAAAAAACAGGCGGAGACAAATGGTTTATGTGTCTCCGCCTGTTTTTATTTTAGAGGCTGATGAGACAGTCTCTTATTTGATTTCTTTTTACACTTGCCGAGACCAGTGCCGATGCTCAGCCAATGCGCTAATAAATGATTCACTGGATGCCTGCACGTCTTCCAGCTGGCGGGCAACAGTAACACCTGGCTCTGTACCGGCCGGGATGCCGGCTTCCGCAAGAACCTCAGCACCTTCTGTTGCGGCGCCGATGGTTTTAAAATGCTTAAAGGCGTCCTTAATAAATTCCGCCGCTTTTTGGCCGGCTTTCAGCTGGGCCACACTCTCCTTGCCGCCTGCTACGTATACCGCGTCAAATATGACCGGGTCACTTGTCAGGAAGGAGTGTACTGCTTCTGCTTCTTGCCCGTCTGCGCTCTTGACAGCACCGACATGGCTGCTGACTATTTCCGGATGAGCGCCGGCTTTTTCCAAGGCCTCTAGCATCGGAGTGACCGTTAAAGCCTCGTACCCCTCTGCCAAAAGGATCGCCACTTTGCGGGTAGCTGCGCTCTTTTTCTTATTTTGTTCTTGGCTCAACGCCGGGGAAGCGAGCCCTGCCTTTGACGCGGAGACTCCTGACGGCGACTTTACTCCGACGCCTGCGGCAATGGCTGCAGCCAGTTCCTCGTCCACATTAGCAAAAACATCGACAACTTGCTGTCTCACATCTTTACTCTTCACTTTGCCTACCTCGAAATGAAAAGCTTCAATGATATGCTGCTTCTCCACGTCCGTCATGCTGTTCCAGAACAGCTGAGCCTGTGAATAATGATCGTTAAAGCTGTCACTGCGCTGGCGAACTTTCCTACCCTCTACCTTTTCTTGATAATGAACATATCCGCCTTCTGCTTCAGCGGCAGGATGCGGATCATTCTGCTGCAAGGAGTTCTTATGATAGCTGACCTGCCCTTTATCAATAGCCATTTGATGATAGCCATCACGCTGGTTATTATGCACAGGGGCAACAGGACGGTTAATCGGGATTTGATGGAAGTTTGGTCCTCCTAGGCGGATCAGCTGAGTGTCTGTATAAGAGAATAATCGTCCTTGCAGAAGCGGATCATTGGAAAAGTCAATTCCGGGCACTACATGGCCCGGGTGAAAGGCGGCCTGCTCGGTTTCAGCAAACACATTATCCTGGTTGCGGTTTAATGTCATTTTGCCAATCTTTTTAACCGGTACTGTCTCTTCCGGCCACAGCTTCGTCGGGTCTAAAATATCAAAATCAAATGTATGTTCATCTTCTTCCTCGATCATTTGCACACCCAGCTCAAACTCCGGATAATCTCCCATTTCGATCGCTTCCCATAAATCGCGGCGATGAAAATCAGGATCGCGGCCAGCCAGTTTTTGCGCTTCATCCCAGACAAAAGAATGTACGCCAAGCACCGGTTTCCAATGAAACTTCACAAAACGGGCCTTCCCCTGCTCATTGACGAAACGGAACGTATGCACACCGAAGCCTTCCATCATGCGGTAGCTTCGCGGAATCGCCCGGTCAGACATCGCCCACATCACCATATGAGCAGATTCTGTATTGTTGGCAACGAAGTCCCAAAAGGTGTCGTGAGCGGTGGAAGCCTGCGGGATTTCATTGTGCGGCTCCGGTTTGAAGGAATGCACCAGGTCTGGAAATTTAATCGCATCTTGAATGAAGAAGACCGGTATGTTGTTGCCAACGAGATCATAGTTGCCTTCCTCAGTATAAAATTTGGTGGCAAACCCTCTGACATCGCGGACAGAATCAGCCGAACCGCGCGATCCCGCCACTGTAGAAAACCGGACAAACACAGGGGTTTTAACCGAAGGGTCCTGCAAAAATTTCGCCTTCGTATACTCTGCCATCGGCTCATATACCTGAAAATAACCATGCGCCCCAAAGCCGCGGGCATGAACAATTCTTTCCGGAATGCGCTCATGATCAAAATGCGTCATCTTCTCCCGAAACTGAAAATCCTCCATTAACGTCGGCCCGCGGCTGCCAGCCTTCAAAGAATGCTCATCATCCGATACACGCAGTCCTTGATTGGTCGTCATCTTCTTTCCTTTATGATCTACGCGAAACTGTTCAAGCTGTTCATCCTTTGCATTGTTTGAATGATCCTCTTTCTTCATCGCTTATCCCTCCTGATCTTTTTGCAAAAACCCAAGGCGATCCTTCATACAGTGAACATTCTTTCGTTTGTTTTATGTATCCGCCCAGCTGCCAGGGTGATCTCGTTTTCGCTATACCCTAAGGAAATCTGTATTAAACAACCCCGCTTTTTTTCACAAAGAAAACCCGCCCCCCACTGGAGACAGGCGTTTTGTTTTATTAATAAAGAGCGGCGTATTTGCCTCTTTCCCATTCGTCCTTTTACAGACAGGTCGCTACCTTTTCATCATCGCTTCGATTTTACTGATCTTTTCCCGGCGTTCCCTGCGCGCTTCTACGGCCTGATCAATAGTAACGGCGATAAAGCGGCAGTGTGAATGCGGCCTGGATTGAGCGATGAGATCCAAATCCTGACTGATTACGGTGCCGACAGTGACAAATCCTCCGCCAGTTGCCGTGTCGTTATGCAGCACGATCAGCTCTTCTTCGTTCGGGAACATGATAGAGCCGATTGGATAGGCAAAATCCACCACATTGGAAAAGCTGTGGCCGGCACCAAATGGAGGGCTTTGCTGGGTTAAGGACACTTTCGCCCCAGTATAGCGGTAGGCGACCCTGTTCGATTCGGGGGACATTTTCCATTCAGAGTTTAAGAACTCCTTTAACCCGTTGTCACTTAGCAAATAACCGGATAGTCCGAGCGTCATTCTCAGCTCTTGGAAAGAACTAAATGATGGGGTGAATTCGAGAGGGACAGATTTCCCCGCCTGCTTGAGTGCTCCCGGCAACGGTTCATTGATTGCCAATTCATCGCCGGCTGCCAGCTTTCTCCCTTGAAACCCGCCAATCTTGCTCGTTTCATAGGTAGACTTGCTGCCAAACACTTCGTCTACTTGAATGCCTCCCGACACACAGAGATAGCTTTTTACTCCTTTCAGGCATTCTTTAACCGTCAGAGTATCCCCCTCCTTCACTTGGATGGTTTCCCAAAATGGAATAAGCTGATGATTTAAATAGGCTTTCATCGGGGCGCCTGTTAAAGCAATAATTGTATTTTTCCCAAATTCCATCTCCCCGCCGACCAGCGTCATTTCCAAGGCCGCAAATTCAGCCGGATTGCCGACAAGAAGGTTTCCAATGATAAATGAATATTTATCAGCCGCTCCTGAAGGGGGAACACCCAGATGATACTTGCCTACCCGCCCCATATCTTGTACGGTTGTCCATAAACCCGGGCTTTTTATTTTAATCATTTAAAAATCCCCCATTAATTCATGCATATACTCTTTTCCCTTTGCCATATATTCCATTGGCGAAAGATCAATTTCTTTCATTTTGTACCGGTACCGGCCGCTCTGCACTTCTTCTTCAATAGACGTATATTCTGATTCATTGACCGGCCTGTATTTCCAGATGTCTCCCGGGCGCGCCAGGAAAGAAGTCTCCTTCAAATCAATGAGCTGGTTTGACAAATCAACGACCGGCACAGCGGACATGCCAATTAACTGATAACTGCCGGTTCCTTTTACGGGATAAATGACGTTGAAAGCCCCGCCGATCGCTACGCTTCTTTCGGGCGTATCCGGCCGCGGACTCTTGTATTTGGGCGCCTGGATAATCTCATCAGGCTTGACCCCTAACGGAAAGTGCCAGGCCGTTCCCGGCAAGAAGCCGACCATCGTAATTAAGTAAGGAGCGCTTGAGTGCCTGTCAATGAAAGCTTCTTTATCAGTAAAGCCGTTTAACTTCATCACATAATCAAAATTGGAAAGCTTCGGTTCCTGATGGCGGCTGCTGAAACGCCGGGAATACTCTCTTGTAATCGGGTCATCATACCAAATCGGGATTTCCACCAGCCGCACCGATAAGCCAAGCGCCGCCGGATCACTTTTCGTAAAATCAATTTCTTTTAGATAATCAACGAGATCTCTGGCAGAGATAACGTCGGGATTATAACGGACTAAATAGGAAGCATTCGAGGAAACAATATCGATAATTCCAGGGATATTTCTTCTCCTTAATTCTTCTGTCACAGCCAGAGCTTTAAAGTTGCTTTCCGCTCTCATGTCCCGGGAAATTTCTGCATAAATATATTCATCGCCACAAAAATGAAAATTTGTTTCAGGCAGGTTAAACAATCGGCTCCACCTCTTTATTCTTTCAGCTTTTTCATCCGTCTGCTTATCGTTGCCGGGCTCACCCCCAGCACTTCCGATAATTTAGCAGCTGTTCCATACTTCTGCATGCCGCGAATAATCAATTGATTTTCCAGCTGCTCCACCGCTTCTTTCAGCGGCATGATGTCAAACACAAATGGCGGCTTTTCTCTTTTCTGCCTGTCTCCGTAAAGGGATTTAATGACATTTTCCCGATGAATCCATTCCTCTTCACTCAAGACGATTAATCTTTCAATAATATTTTGGAGTTCTCGCACGTTCCCCGGCCAATCGTATGTTTCTAACACTTCAATCGCTTCAGGAGTGAAGCTTTTCTTGATTTCATACATTTGCTTAAACTGCTCTAGAAAGAAGATGGCCAGCGGAAAAATATCTTCTTTTCTTTCCCTGAGCGGCGGAATTTCAAAAGGAATGACGTTTAACCGGTAATACAGATCTTCTCTAAAATCGCCTTCTTCAACCATTTGCTGCAAATTCTTGTTTGTCGCTGTAATCACCCGGACGTCTACGGCTACCGTACGGGTGCCGCCGACCCTTGTGATCTCTCTTTCCTGCAGCACTCTCAGCAGCTTTACCTGCATGGTGAGAGGAAGTTCACCGATTTCATCGAGAAAGAGCGTGCCGTTGTGGGCAATTTCAAACAGGCCTGCTTTTCCATTTCTGTCAGCTCCGGTGAACGCTCCCTTTTCGTATCCAAACAATTCGCTTTCAATTAATTGTTCCGGGATCGCTCCGCAGTTTACCCGGATAAACGCTTGTTCTTTTCTAGCACTCTCCGAATGGATCTTATGGGCAAATATTTCCTTGCCGACTCCCGATTCGCCTTCCAGCAAAACGGTAGAGTTTAACTGCGCCACCCGCCGCAGTTCAGCCAGCAAATTTTCTATTTTTTGCGACCGGTATACGAGCTTCTTCCCTCTAATATGAATGGAGGCAAGCTTATCCGTTATATCGGCAGCTTCAGCGCTCTTAGAAAGAGCGCGCTCCTCACGGTTATGTGAAATGTCTCTTGATAAAATGACTACTTTTTCAAGCTTCCCCTCATGATAAACAGGGGTAGCCACAGACCATACTCGTCTGCCGCCGGTCGCTTCCTGAAGTGCCGTCACCTTTTTCTTTTGCTTGATGCAGAGGTTAAATACATCCGGCTGAAATCTGTTCTTTTCTGTAAATTCACTGATATATTTGCCGATAATTTTTTCCGGCTTATCCACTTTCCAAAAATTGCTCAAAAAGAGGCCAGCCACCCGAATGATTTTTCCATTTTCATCAATAACGAGGATTTGCTCTTGTGAAGAGGCGTAAACCGCCTGAAGATCGGAGTATAAATTGCGGACAAAATCAAGTTCTTGGACAGCCTCTTCAAACACTTCGCGCAAAAAAAACATGTGTACAAGGCCAGTGATTTTTCCGTTGATTCGCAGCGGGTAAAAATTTCCGCTCATTTGCTTAAAATTAATGGAGCTGTTCAAACTGACAAGCGTTTCTCCCTTCATCACCCGTTCAAGGTCTTTATCAACCGTTAATAGCGCTTTGTAATTGCGGAAAAGCAAAAAGGAGCTGGGTATGCCTAAGATGTTTTCCGCTGTTTCATTGATAAACTCGATTTCATAATGGATATTGGTTCGAACGATGCCCACTCCGGAGCCATGAAGCAGCTGGTTCAAATGCGTCAGTTTGAGTTCATTGATTTTACTTTTGGCTTCCTTGACAGTAATGTAGCCAATCACTTCTCTATCTAAATTTTCGCCTATAATCATGGAAATATTGTGGGAGAATTCAACAGCGGAAAGCTGGGGCACCCGCAAAATATCATCCTTGTAGGAAATTGGTTCGTGCAGCCCTTCTGATTGCGCAAGCTGTTCCATTATATGCTGCATCGTACAGTAACCGATAATGGTCCCCTCCCGCTCTACGAAAGCGGCGTCTGCTTTTCTTGCTGTAAGCAGCTGAATAACAGCTTCTACTGTGCTTTCCGTGTCGACCATTACATCAATCGGTTTGAGAATATCTTTCCAAATAATCAAGGTACCCCTCCTGTCCCTACCAAAAGCACGGTTTCACCCATTATAATATATTATTTATTTGAAATATTCAGTTTAATTATTTGCTTGTTTGCTTCTTTATAATCTTGCGGAGTATCAATATCGACGGCCACTCCCTCATCTTTCACGGCCAAACACTTCTTAACGGCCAGGCGCTTAAAAATAGAACGGGCTCCTTGATCGCCATGCATCCCGGCAAACAGACTCTCCTCTATTCTTCCTAAAAATACCGGATGTCCGGGAATATCCTTGTATAACGGCCGAATCATAAAAGGCTCAAGCTGCTCATGAACCATTCTGCTGCCGCTTTCATAAATGGCCTGAATGGTTTGTTTTGAGATGAACGGAAGATCTCCAAGAAAGATCATTACATTGGAATCTGCCGGTGAAAGCTGCTGAATCCCGGCTGCGAGCGACGAGCTCTGGCCCAGGCGATAGTCTGGATGAATCACCCATTGAAACCGGTTGTCTACCACATGGATCTGCTCTTGGATAGCAGCTGCCTCATGGCCGATAACAGCGATCACTTTAGTAAACCTCTCTTCCAGCACCCGATCAATAACATGTGCCAGCATGCAACGTTCCCCTATCGGCAAAAGCTGTTTTGTTTGGCCCATCCTTGATGACAGCCCGGCTGCCAGAATGATTGCGCACACCTTTTCAGTCATAGTTCTCCGCCTCTTCCGAAAGAATAAATTATGATTGGGCCAGCTGGTGGATGTGCATGGAATTGTGCAAGAATCCGCCTGTATGTCCATTTTTAACAGCAATAATTTCTCCTAAAACACTAATGGCAATTTCTTCGGCTCCACTGGCGCCAATGTCAAGGCCAACAGGGCTGTACATCCGTTCAAGCTGGCTATTCTCAAATCGAACTCCTTCCTTTTCCAACGCTTCAAGCATTCGCATGCGGCGGGAACGCGGACCAAGCACGCCTATGTACGGGGCTTGGGAGGGCAGGACGAATTTGAGTGTTTCCTGATCTTTCTCGAGGTGATGGTTCATCACGATGATATACGTTCGACTGTCAATGAAAAGCCGTTCAGCAAACTTTGCCGTTTCAGCAATGACCCTTGTCGCACCGGGAAACCGCTCTTCACTATTATAAAACGGGCGCTGATCTACAACAACTGTGTGAAAGCCCAATGAAACTCCGTACTTAGCAACAGGAATAGCATCATGTCCGGCACCGAAGATCAGCAATGTCAGCGGCGGAATATACACATCCATAAATACGGATACTTCCTTTTTCTCGGCATTGTGCAGCCCCTTCGTCTGCGGCTTGGGATTTGGCTCATTTAACTTATTTGCGGCCGCAAGAAGAGCTTGAGCATCCAATGCCGAATCACCAAGTGTTCCCACAGCCTGCCCCTCTTTCGGGATAAATAAACGGCCCGGCGGCCCGGCTTCTCCCGTTTGCAAAACTGTCGCCAGTACTCCTTCCCGCTTTTCCTGAATACAATCAAGCCAAGCATCAAAAGCAAGTGGCTGAGGCATCTTCATTCCCCGCTTTCTTGTTTGCCGGCTGATGATCCGGAACCGGCTCAATGTAAATTTCTACTGTGCCCGGACAGCCGAGCCCCAATCCCCAAACAACGTCTTCATCCATGGCATATGTTTTTAATGCTGGAACACCAGACTCGATGACTTGCTTGGCCACTTCGGCAACATCCGCTTCTAAGCAGCCTCCTGAAATCATCCCTGTAATGTTTTCCTGTTCATCCACGAGCATCTTTGCTCCTTCCCGCCGATAAGCAGATCCATACACACGGACAACGGTAGCAAGCGCCGCTTTTCGTCCAGCTTCCCGGGCTTCCTGAATGGCTTCTATTACTAACAGATCTTCTGACATTGCTTTCACCTCCGGATCGTCATCATTCTAGCTAATCTCTCAAACTCTTCGGGACTTTGAGCTTCTGAAAATATATCAATATACGGAAGCGCAGCTTTCATTCCCCTTGCTTCAGGTTGATATCCGTTGATCTTCAGCAGCGGATTCAGCCAGACTACAGCTGAAGTTCTTTGCTTAATCTCTTTCATCGCCCGCGGCAAACAGGCTATATCCCCTGTATCCAGTCCATCGCTTACAATGAAAACAACGGTTTCTTTCCGCAGCATACGAGCACTATATTGCTGAATAAATGAAAATAGCGATTCACCGATGCGCGTTCCCCCGCCCCACTCATTTTCAAATACGGTCAGCACTGGCAGCTGTTCGCGTTTGCCGCTTTTCAGTTGCGGGGTAACTCTCTTCAGCTTTGTCGAAAAAAGAAACACCTCCACATGACGGGTACATGCGGTCAGTGCATACGCAAACTGCAAAAATTGATCGGCATAGGATGACATAGAGCGGCTGCCATCACATAGCAAAACAAATCGGGCATTTGTTTTGCTGCGTCCTTTCCAGACAGGCTTGATGGGAAAACCGCCCGTTTGCAAGCTATTCCGCCATGTTCGGCGGCCGTCCAGCTGCCGGCCTTTTTTCCCTGCTGCCAAGCGCCTTGCCTGCTTTAACTGCACCTGCCTCACGAGCTTTCTCGCCGCCTTTTCCATCTTTGAAAGCCCACTTGGTGAAATGTATACGTGCCGCTCCCCGGAACGTTGGCTGGCTGTTCTTGAAGAGAGCCAATTAAATGCCGTCTCCCTCTCTCCATCCGCTGCCTTCTGTTCTGCCTCCCCCTGTCTGCTTACAGAGTCGGCCTCCTCAGATCCGTTCATCCCTTCGTTCCCGCAGCCTGTTTGGGCAGCTCCTTCCGCACTTTTTTCCGTTGCTGTTCCTCTTGCTCCGCCACCTTCCGGCTTTTCTGAAGCTAGCAAAGGAACAGAGGGTTGGCTTTTGTCTGTTTTCACAAAAAATAATTGAAACGCTTCATCAAACAAAACCTGTTCTTCCTTGCTCGAACAAAGGACTAGCTTCAACGCCAGCTGAAATTGCTCACGCTTGCTTATATCAACGAAACTTAATGCCCGCAGGCTGTCCTCTATTTCTTTTAATCCGATGACAAAGCCTTGTGACCGCAAGTAACGGCAAAAAGCGGATACGCGTCCAGAAATATGATCCATCTCAAACACCTGCCTCTTCGTTGAACAGCTTCCCGGCTACAATTGTATAAGAATGCCGCTTTCTATCGCCTCATTGACGGCTTTCCAGTCTTCCCGGTCCTTAATGAAACAGCCAAGCGTCTCTTGAACTGCTTCTTTGCTTAATTCATTGTAATGAAGCAGCAGGAGCGCCTCCGCCCAGTCAATACTTTCAGCTACTCCCGGCGCTTTATGCAAAGGCATGCGCCGGAGTTCCTTCATCATGCCGGCTATTTGATCAGCAAGCAGTTCGTTAATGGACGGCAGCCTGGCTTGAAGGATAGCCGCTTCTTTTTGAAAATCCGGATAGTCAATCCATTGATATAAGCACCTTCTTCTTAAGGCATCACTCAGCTCCCGTGTACGGTTAGACGTTAAAATAACATACGGGCGATGCTTAGCCCGGATAGTGCCTAGCTCTGGAATGGTCATTTGAAATTCCGCCAGCAGCTCTAAGAGAAAAGCTTCAAATTCTTCATCCGCCCGGTCCACTTCATCTATCAATAAAACCGGGGGCTGCGCTTCTTCTGTCAGTGCCTGGAGCAAGGGACGGGCCAGCAAGAAGGACTCACTGAAAATGGCTGCTTCCTTTTCAGCAAGTTCGGCTCCTTCCTTCTCCATCAGGCGAATGTGGAGCATTTGCTTTGCATAATTCCATTCATACAGGGCGCTGGCAACATCCAAGCCTTCATAACATTGCAGACGGATCAGCCGGGTATTCAAGGATTGAGCCAGCACCTTGGCCATTTCTGTTTTCCCAACTCCCGCCGGCCCTTCGATCAGCAAAGGCTTTCGCAATGCCTGAACCAAATGCAAGGCCGCGGCTGCCGGCTGGTCAGTCACATAGCCGTTTTCAAGAAAAGTCTCTTCGATCGATTGCCTGCTAGTACGGATGCTAATCCCCCCTGTTCATCAGAAAAAAAGAAAATACAGGGGCCTGTCCATGGAAGAACCGGTCCCCTCTTTTTTTATTGATCCTAATTATAAAAGGATGGAGCGCAGTGCCCGCTCCGTATATACCTTGCACAAGTTTTCCCGATACTCTGCGGAGGCAAATAAGTCACTGCCCATTTCACCTTCTTCAGCAGCAAGCCTAGCTGCCTCCCGGATCATCTTTTCTGATGGCTTTTGCCCCAATAAGGTCTGTTCCACAGACGCCGCTCGAAAGGCTACATCTCCGACACCGGTAAGAGCTACTTTAATATAATCAATCGCTCCTGCCTTATCTGTTCCTGCCACCGCCGCTACTCCTACTACCGGATAGCCGGAGGCCGGGTGAAAATATTTCAGATACACAGATTTTGCATGGGACGGAGGAATAGAGAATGAAACGCCCGTCACAAGACTATTTTCAGGAAGCATGGTAATTAACGGCCCGATAATAAAGCTGTCCACGCTCATTCTTTCTTCGCCGTCTTCCCCCTGAATCATAATTTCGGCCTCCAGCGCGAAAGCAGCAGCTGGCAAATCAGCAGCCGGATCGGCATGAGCGAGATTACCGCCTATGGTTCCGCGGTTACGGATTTGCAAATCGCCAATCTGACTGGCTGTATCAGCAAGAAGCGGAACATGTGCTTGAATAAGCGGATGCTTGGAGGCGTCATGGTGGGTTACTAAAGCTCCTACAATAAGCCGCTCCCCTTCTACTTTTACTTCCTTCAATTGATCGATCCGGCTAATATCAATTAAAACATCCGGCTCCGTCAGCCTGAACTTCATAAGCGGCAGCAGGCTATGTCCGCCGGCAATTACCTTGCCCGTTCCGTCGCTGTCTTGCATTAGCTTAATAGCCTGGTCGACTGTTGCAGCATGAACATAATCAAATTTAACAGGTATCAATCAATTCCCCTCCCCTTCTTGAATGACCCGCCATACTTTTTCAGGAGTCAGCGGCATGTCAATGTCTTTCACTCCATACGGCTTCAGGGCATCCATGACTGCGTTCATGACAGCCGGAATGGAAGCGGTTGTTCCAGTTTCCCCTACTCCCTTGGCACCAAGCGGATTCACTGGAGACGGCGTTTCTGTAAATGACGATTCAATAGGCGGAAAAAAGCGAGCTTTAGGCAAGGTATAGTCCATCAGTGTACCGGATAAGAGCTGGCCTTCGCTGCTGTAAACCGCTCCCTCCCAAAGAGCCTGGCCCACTCCTTGGGCAATGCCGCCATGAACTTGCCCTTCTGCCGTCAGCGGATTGATCACACGTCCGACATCATCCACGCAAACATAACGCTTCATCTGAATTTCACCGGTCTCCTTATCCACCTCTACAACCACGATATGGGTGCCAAACGGATACACAAAGTTTTCCGGATCGAAGAACGATTGGGCTTCAAGAGAGGGCTCCATTCCTTCCGGCAAGTTCCAAGCCATATTGGCTGCTTTCGCTATCTCTTGGAATGTGCGCTGCTGCCCCGGCACACCTTTCACCTGAAAGACACCGCTTTCAAAAATAATGTCTTCTGCTGCTGCTTCTAATTCGTGAGCCGCAATTTTCTTAGCTTTTTCCACTACGCGATCAGCCGCTATCGCTACTGCTGCGCCGCCGACAGGCGTTGAACGGGAACCGTACGTGCCCCAGCTCATGGAAATCGCTCTCGTGTCACTAAACACTAATTCAATATCATCCATTGGTATTCCCAGCTTGTCCGCCACAATTTGGCCAAATGTCGTCGCATGCCCTTGACCATGCGGGGAGGTTCCCGAATACACCGTTACTTTCCCTGACGGATGGACGCGCACCGTCGAATTTTCCCAGACACCGCCTTGGAACCCGATAGCTCCCGCCACTTTAGAAGGGCCGAATCCGCATAGCTCCACATATGTGGAAATACCAACACCGATCAGCTTTCCTTGCTGGCGCATTTCCTCCTGTTCCTGGCGCAGCTGCTCGTAATTCACGATTTCAAGCGCTTTTTGGAGGGGCTTTTCATAGTCGCCGCTATCGTAAATGAGCCCTTGAGCATTCGTATAAGGAAACGCTTCTTTAGGGGCAAAGTTTTTCCTGCGCAGCTCCACCGGGTCCATGCCGATTTCTCGGGCATATAAATCAATGATCCGCTCAATTTGATACGTCGCTTCCGGCTTTCCTGCTCCCCGGTAGGCATCTGTCGGGGTGGTATTTGTATACACACCGAACGTTTCACAGGAAGCGTGGGGAATGTCATAGGCTCCTGTAATCATTAGGCCGAAGTCAATGGTTGCCACTCCAGGACCCATCGTTGACAAATAAGCGCCCAGGTTTGCTGTATTCTTCACGCGGATAGCTGTCAATGTGCCGTCACGCTGTCCATACAGCTCCACATCAATTACTTCATCCCGGCCTGCGTTGGAAGCAGTAAAATGTTCGCTGCGCTGCTCAATCCATTTCACCGGCCTTCCTAAATCGCGGGCAGCATAGCCAATCAATGCTTCATCCGGGTAAACGCCGATTTTCCCGCCGAATCCGCCGCCCATATCCGGTGCGATGACGCGAAGCTTAGCCTCGGAGATTCCGAGCACCCCTGATAAAACCATCCGATGAATGTGAGGGTTTTGGGATGTACACCATAAAGTTAATTCACCGCTCCCCGGATTATATTCCCCTATCGCTGCACGCGTCTCGATCGGACTTGGGAATACGCGCTGGACGTAAAAGCTTTCCCGCACAACTACTTCCGCGCTTTCAAGCACTTCGTCTGCTATTTCTCCGGCCTTCCAGTGGAGTGCAATATTATGTTCAATATCATCATGGACAAGCGGCGCTCCTTCTTGCATCGCTTCTTTCTGACGGACCGCAGCCGGCAGCACTTCATATTCAACATCAATAAGATCCAACGCATCGCGAACAGCATACCGGTCTTCAGCAATGACTAGCGCCACCCCATCTCCCACGTAGCGCACACGGTCAATTGCGAGCGGATACTGCGGGGCTTCCTTTAAATTACAATCAGGCACAAGCCATGAAGAAGGGATAGGACCTATTTTTCCTTCAAGATCTTTTCCGGTATACACGGCGACTACCTGCGGCGATTTCAGTGCCGCCTCTGCATTTATTTTTTTAATGCGGGCGTGCGCGTGCGAACTTCGCAAAATAGCGGCATGCAGCATGCCTGGCAATTGAATATCATCGGAAAAGCGGCCATTTCCTGTTAACAAGCGCGGATCTTCTTTTCGCTTTAAAGGAGTGCCAACAACATTAGCCACGATGAGTCCCCTCCCCTACTAATTGACTGGCAGCCACTGCTTCCCCGTCCTTCGCTGCTGCTTCTGCCATGATCTTCGCTGCTTTTTGAACGGCACTTACAATAAATTGATAGCCGGTGCACCGGCAAATAACGCCTTCCATTCCTTCACGGATTTCTTCCTCACTCGGATTTGGATTTTCTTGGAGAAGTCCGATCATGGCCATCATGACACCAGGCGTGCAATAACCGCACTGCAGCCCGTGTTCTTCCCAAAAGCTTTGCTGCATCGGATGCAGGTGATCAATCGTTCCCAGCCCTTCAACTGTTATCAGCTCTGATTCATCGGCTTGTACAGCGAGCATGGTGCACGATTTCACCGCAGCGCCATTAACCATAATCGTACAAGCCCCGCACTGGCTCGTATCACAGCCGATATGAGTTCCCGTCAGCCCTAGATCATCACGAAGATAATGAACAAGCAACTTGCGCGGCTCTACCTCCGCGCTTCGTTCCTGCCCGTTAACAGTTACCGTTACTTTCCGATTCTCAATTGCCATTTGCGCACCCCCTGAATCATTTCAAGTTTAAAGCTTGGCTATTTCCTTCGTCTCCTTTTGGATATCTTTAAAAAACTGTCCCAATATTACTTTCGCCACTCCGCCCATCACGCGCTGTCCCATGGAAGCGAGAATACCTGTTACCTTTACCTCTGCGCGGCAAGTGAGCAGTGTTCCCTCGTCTGATTCCTCCAAGCTCATTTTCGCATCAGCATCAATTTCACCCGGCTTGCCCTTTCCTTCAAGAAGCAGGCGGTAAGCCTCTGGCTCCTGCATATCCACTTGGCGGACAACACCTGTAAACCTTCCTTTAATCGGACCGATATTCAGGCCCAGCTCAGCATTAAATACGTTCTCCCCTGCCTCTTCAAATGATTGGCACCCTGGCAGCGCCCGCTGCAACACCTCCTTATTCTGAAGCGTTTTCCAAAGCAGTTCCCTTGAAACACCTTTAAAAGAATAAGAGTATTCAATATTCAACAGCGCGTCCTCCTATTTTTTGAATTTTCAGTTTCAGAAAACGATATTTTTAACTGGGACAATTTCCACGCCGCCGGCTTTTAAAGCAGCAACAATCGCTTTAGCCAGCTGCGGCGCTCCCGGTGTATCTCCATGGATACAGATCGTTTCGGCTTGAATGGAAACATCTTTGCCGTCGTGTGTAACCACCCGTCCTTCTTTTACCATGCGGACTACACGATTGGCCATAGCCTCATAATCAGCAATTTCCGAACCCCTTCTAGTAAGGACAATCGAGCCGCTTTCCGTATGCTCACGATCCGAATAAGCTTCTTTGGCGACCGGAACTCCCATTTTGACCGCTTCTTCATAAACCTCCGACTGATTAAGGGCAAAAATAATCATGTCCTTGTCTGCTTCATGCACTGCTTCAAGAATGGAGCGGGCAAGCTGTTTGTCCTCCATTGCCTTCATAAAAAGGGCGCCATGGGGCTTGCAGTGCTGAATCTTCACATCAGCCGCCCGGCAAAATTCCCGCAAGGCTCCCAGCTGGTATGTCACATAATCTTTCACCTCAGCTGGCGTACAAGTCATGTACCGGCGGCCAAACCCCAACAGATCCGGGAAAGCCGGGTGGGCTCCAATGCCGACATTGTAGTTTTTGGCAAGCTCTATTGTCCTTCGCATCACATGAGGATCACCGCCGTGAAAGCCGCAAGCAATGTTGGCTGAAGTAATATATTGCATCATGTCTTCATCATTTCCCAGCTCGTAAAGCCCAAAGCTTTCTCCCATGTCGCAGTTCAAATCTACTTTATACATTCGGTTCACCTCCTAAGACAAAATTTCTGTTTTCTCTAAAAATTGTGTTGTGTAATCTCCCTCTTCAAATTGTTTATTTTCCATAATGGAAACAAGCAGGGCAAGGTTTGTTTGTAAGCCATGGACTTCCATTCCGGCCAGCGCTTGCTTCATCTTTTCAATCGCTTGAACGCGGCTCGCTCCGTGAACAATCACTTTGCCGATCATTGGGTCATAAAAAGGGGAAACCACACTGCCCTCTGCCACACTAAAGTCCAAGCGCACTTCTTCTTCCGGAAGCTTCAACTGTTCAATGGTTCCTGGAGAGGGAAAGAAGGTCTTCGGGTCCTCCGCATAGAGCCGGCATTCAATGGCGTGTCCCGCCCGGCTGATTTGCTCCTGCCCCAGAGGAAGCTGCTGTCCGGCGGCTATTCTTAGCTGCCACTCTACTAAATCAATTCCCGTAATTTCTTCCGTGACCGGATGCTCTACCTGCAGCCGTGTATTCATCTCTAAGAAATAGAAGTTTTTATCGTTATCGAAAATAAATTCCATTGTGCCAACGTTTGTATAGCCAATCTCTTTGGCACCTTGGATAGCCGTTTTCAGCAGCTGCTCTCTGAGCGATTCATCCAGAAACGGGGAAGGGCTTTCTTCAACTACCTTTTGATTGCGCCGCTGGACAGAGCATTCCCTCTCATATAAATGAACAACATTCTCGAAATCGTCTGCTGCTATTTGCACCTCAATATGCCGCGGGTCAGAAATCCACTTTTCCAGAAAAACAGCACCATCGTTAAAAAATGATTCGGCTTTTTGTATGGTTGAGTGGAAGGCTTTTTCAAGCTCCTCCTGGTTCTGCACAAGCTGCATGCCGATGCCGCCTCCGCCTGCGCTCGCCTTCAGCATCAGCGGATACCCTAATTGATTGGCAACAGCTGCAGCCTCCTCAACCGAATGAATTTGTCCATCCGAACCAGGGACAACCGGCACACCCGCTCTCTGCATATGACCTCTTGCTTCAAGCTTTGATCCCATAATCCTCATTACATCCGCTGAAGGGCCGATAAATACGATATTTTCCGCCTCGCAGCGCTTGGCAAACTGCGGATTTTCCGACAGGAAGCCATAGCCTGGATGAATCGCATCGGCCTTCGTCTGCTTGGCAGCCTGGATTATCTTTTCAATATCCAAGTAGCTCTTTTTTGCTTGGGCCGGACCGACACAAACCGCTTCTGATGCTTCGCTGACGAATGGCGCCTGAGCATCAGCTTCAGAGTATACGGCAACTGTTTCAATGCCGAGCCGCCGGCATGTCCGAATAATTCTTCTGGCAATTTCGCCTCTATTGGCAATTAATACTTTGTTGAAATATGACATAGGTCTCCTCCGCTACAAAATTCGGCTTCTTTTATTGTGCTGAAATAACAGCAATCTCTTGCCCTGCATCTAAAATATCTTCTTCGTTCACGAGAAAGCTTTCAAGCACCCCATCGCTTTCTGCTTTAATCTCATAAAAGTTTTTCATCACCTCTACCAGGCCAATGACATCACCGGCCTTAACGGCAGCTCCTTCGTGAACGAATACTTCCTTATCAGGAGCCGGTTTGCGGTAGAAGACTCCTGGAATTGGTGAAAGCACTTTATTTTTCTGATCTGACATGATCATTCCTCCTATAGCAGCTGTAATTGCTGTTTGATTTGCGCTAATTTGTTTGCATATTCTTTTCGGGCCTGTAAAGCAGCTTCAATATCGACAGCAACGAAGCGGACTTTCTCATTTGTTTTCACTTGAGCCATTTTATTCAAATCGGCACTGATAATGGTGCAGATTGTCGCATAGCCGCCGCCGGTTACAGCATCATTCAGCAAAGCAATGGGCTCTACGCCGTCAGGCACCTGGATCGAGCCGATCGGATAACCAAGATCCACCACATTGGAAGGGTTGCTTCCCGCCCCAAACGGCTGCTCGCGTTCTACAAAACTTAAGCGTTCGCCTTTAAAACGATAGCCGACACGGTTGGCTTCTGCGGTCACTGTCCAATCAAGCGAAAAAAACCGCTCCTTGCTTTCCTCGGTCAGCCGGTAGCTGCATAAGCCGACAACTACCCGGATCTCATTCGATTTCGAAAAAACTGGAATCAGGTCTTCCTGGATCCGCGTGCCGATTTTTACCCGCTGCTTGACATCCGATCCGATTTTTAATTCATCGCCGGCTTGAAGCGGACGCCCTTCCAAACCTCCAATGCCGCATAGCGTATACGTGGAGCGGGAGCCCATGATCAGCGGAACATCAATCCCGCCTGCTACCGCCAAATACACGCGGGCTCCTTGCTTAACAAAATCAAAAGACAGCTGGTCGCCAGCCTGGACGGCCAGCGTTTCCCACATAGGTACAGGCTCTCCATTGACTTTCGGCGGTATCTCGCCGCCCGTCAACGCAATCACGGCATCCTGCTGAAACTCCAGCACAGGACCCATATAAGTAATTTCGAGTGCTGCGGCATTCTCCTCGTTGCCTACGAGTACATTGGCCGCGGTAAATGAATATTTATCCATGGCGCCGGATGGCGGCATGCCAACCTCGTAATAACCGATTCTTCCATCATCTTGTACAGTGGTTTGCAAACCGGGCTGAATCACTTTAATCATGCGTACAATCCCCCCAGAACCTCATCTGAAAATGCTTTCGGGTTTTCCAGCACTTGCCGAGGCTTAAATGTGATTTCCCTTGTTAAATAGCGGAAAGTTCCATCTTCTACTTGCTTTTCGATCGCTTGAAATTCCTCCATCGTAATGCTGCGGTATCTGAAAATATCGCCTTGCCTTGGGAAAGTCATAGACTCTTTAAAGTCATATAAGCGCTGCTCCTTTTGGTAAATGGGAGCGGCTGCCACACCAAATAACTGATATCCCCCCGCCCCCTGCACCGGATAAATCACCGCAAAGGCCCCGCCAAACCCGAATGCTCTTTCAGGCGTATACGTACGCGGACGGACATATTTCGGCACCTCAATCTGCTGCTCGCGCGGCACCATTTGGTAACACCAAGGCAGCCCCGGAACAAATCCAATCATCGATACGAGATATGGATAATCTGTGATCGCTTGAATCAATTCTTCTTTTGAATCAAAGCCATTCACCCGGGCAGCATATTCTAAATCAGTAGAAGACGGGTCCTGATGCCGGTCTCTAAAGCGCATCAATGCTTCATTTGTCCATGGGTCATCGAATAAAATCGGCACATCGACAATTCTTGAAGAAATATCGAAGTCATCGACGGACACAGATTGCTCCAATTCTTTCAATTTTGAAATTAACTTGTCAGGATGGATTTCTTCCGGTTGAAAGCGGACCATATAGGAAGCATTTGAAGGACAAATATCCAATATTCCAGGCAGCCTTTCTTCTCTAAGCTGCTTTGTAATGGCCATAGCCTGAAAGTTAACTTCCAGACTCATAGATTCAGATAATTCAACAAAAATAAACTCGTCGCCGCCATATTCATAACGGGTCATCCCCTTCACCTCACTCACTGAATTCTTTGCTCTTTCATGCATATGAATAAATGCAACTTTCATACCATCTTTTAAATTTAAAGAATTTTTCAACTACTTCATTCTATTTCAAGCGATTTTTCTTTATCGGCACCAAATCGCTGCCTAAAATCTTTCATTTATGAAACATCTCCTTTCACAAATGAAAGTAACGGGTGCAGTTTCATATAAAAAAAGCCTGCGGAGAGATTAAGTCTCTCCGCAGGCTTTAAAGCAGACATTCCTTTTAACCGTAGTTGCGCTCAGAGGCGTATGACAATGCATCCGCTAAGGAATAAAAACATAATTCAACATTTTTTTGGCTGGCTTTGTCTTCTCTAATCACGCAAAAATGATCGTTCACCTTTTCAATAGCAACATTGGGATTAAGCTGCTTCTTCATCTCTTTCACCTCTCTCTTTTTATGCTTCCTGGGGTACGGCAAGACCAAGCCCTTTTGCTACACGCGTGCCGTATTCCGGATCGGCTTTGTAAAAATGGCTGATTTGGCGAAGCTTAATTTCTTCACTTTGCACCGGCTTCATTGCACCGACAATATTTGCTACGAGACGGGTTCTTTCTTCTTCACTCATTAAACGGTATAAATCGCCCGCCTGTGTATAATGATCGTCCTGGCTGTAAGTGTGTGTGCCTGCCTGTCCTGTTATCGCCAATGGAGTCACGTTGGCTTCCGGCACCTCTTTCGGACCGCCAAAGCTATTTGGCTCATAATAGACCGACTTGCCGCCGTTGCCGTCAAACCGCATTTGGCCGTCACGCTGATAATTGTGAACAGGACATTTCGGCGCGTTAATCGGCAGAGCGTTATGATTGACGCCTACACGATAACGGTGGGCATCCGCATAAGCAAATAGACGGCCCTGAAGCATCTTATCAGGTGAGGCCTCAATTCCAGGGACGAATGTGCCCGGAGAAAAGGTTGCCTGCTCCACTTCTGCGAAATAATTTTCCGGATTGCGGTTCAGCACCATTTTTCCAACCTCAATAAGCGGATAATCCTTTTGTGACCATACCTTTGTTACATCAAACGGATCCCATTTATATGTGTCCGCGTCTGCAGCCGGCATGATTTGCACATAAAGTGTCCAGGCAGGATAGTCCCCTGCTTCAATCGCATGAAATAAATCTTCCGTATGATAATCAGGATTTTCTCCTGCTAGTTTGGCAGCCAGTTCCACATCAAGATTTTTAATGCCTTGGTCTGTTTTAAAATGATATTTGACCCAAACCGCTTCTCCTTGGTCATTCACCCACTTAAACGTATGGCTTCCGAACCCGTGCATATGGCGGAAGGTTGCCGGAATGCCGCGGTCAGACATCAGGATGGTCACTTGATGGAGCGACTCCGGGGATAAAGACCAGAAATCCCACACAGCTGTCGGATTTTTCAAATGTGTTTGCGGATCACGCTTTTGCGTATGGATAAAATCCGGAAATTTAATCGCATCGCGAATGAAAAAAACAGGTGTATTATTTCCGACCAAATCATAGTTGCCCTCATCTGTATAAAACTTCACCGCAAATCCGCGCGGATCACGAACCGTATCGGCAGAACCCAATTCACCCGCTACAGTTGAGAATCGAACGAATAAGGGTGTGCGCTTCCCGGCTTCAGATAAAAAGCTTGCTTTCGTATACTTAGCGATCTCGCTGTTTGTGACTTCAAAATAACCGTGGGCGCCTGCCCCTTTTGCATGAACAACCCGCTCTGGCACCCGCTCCCTGTTAAAATGCGCCAGCTTCTCCAGCAAGTGAACATCTTGAATTAATGTAGGACCGCGCTGTCCAGCTGTTTGTGAATTTTGATTATCGCCTACGGGGGCTCCCCAGCTTGTTGTTAATCGATTATTCATATAAACGTCACCTCGTCTTGTTTTAGTTGGTAACTTAATGATAACATCTATCAATGAAAAATCAATACTAAATTATAATTATTTTAAAAAAGAAATGACTTTTAAATAATCTCTATGATAAAGAGCTTAATCAGCAGCAACCGAAGAGCCTATAAGGATATGATTTGACTTTCAACTATTAAATAGAGATGATAGAATCGCAGGACACATTTCAAAAAATTCTGATTTATTTCCTTCTAAAAAAAGAGTCATGAGGATTTATGCGAATTTCGGTCTGGAAGGGTCGAACGTAATTTTTAAGAAACAATGAACGGACCGTCCTTGCTCTGCCGGGCTGAGGCCGGCTGAGCAGACAGCGGCGCGCATGGACAAACTGTTATCATCAATACCCAGCGCATGCCGCTTTCGGCGGCTATGAAATGGCCGGCATCGGGCGTGAAAATCACGTGATGATGCTGTCTCACTGCCAGCAAACAAAAAACCTGCTTGTGAGCGACAGCGAGGAGGCGCTTGGATTTTTTTAAAGCGCACCGGCAATAAGACTTACGCTAATGAGAAAGGAGCGCATTGAAATGGTCGAGCGCGTAACAGCAACTCCCGCTGCTCTTGCCTTAATGAACCAGCTAAAAGAAAAACACGGCTCTCTTATGTTTCATCAATCAGGCGGCTGTTGCGATGGAAGCTCCCCTATGTGCTACCCGCAAGGCGAGTTCTTAACGGGTGACAGCGACGTGCTGCTTGGCGAAATCGGCGATGCCCCTTTTTATATCAATGAAGCGCAATACGAATATTGGAAGCATACACAGCTGATTATTGACGTTGTTAATGGACGCGGCGGCATGTTCTCTCTCGAAGGTCCCGAAGGCAAACGCTTCTTCACACGGTCGCGCGTGTTCACACCAGAGGAACGCAAGAAATTAAATAAATGAAAATGGAAGTTTGTCCGCAGTCTTTTTTACTTTGCTTGCGGATGGAGGCTGTTGATTTCCATTCCGAACACCTTTTGTCGACAAACTGAAGGCCGGCGGCTGCCGGCTTTTTCATTTACAGCAAAAGCTATATACAAGTAAAAAAAGAAACTTTACAATAAAAAGATAGAAAATTCAAAATTGCGGAGAAAGAGGGTTATAGAAGATGAGCAGACAAGAGCAGCTGGTAGCAGCTGAAACAAGCAGCAAGGAAACAGATTTTCCGCTTTCTTTTGAGGAATGGGAGAAAAAAGCGGCCAGCCTTATGCAGGCAGGAGGCTACGGTTATGCAAGCTCAGGTGCGGGCCGAGAGGAAACAGCCAGAAGAAACGAAGAAGCATTTGGGAAATGGGCCATCGTCCCAAGGATGCTGAGCGATGTGTCTCATGCTGATTTAAGCGTCACTCTATTTGGCCATACATACAAACGGCCTTTTTTGCTGGCCCCTATTGGCATGCAGATCCTTGCCCATCCTGAAGGAGAGCTTGCCTCTGCTAAAGCAGCGGCTGCTTGTCACGTTCCTTTCGTATTAAGCACAGTGGCCAGCCATTCCATCGAAGAAGTAGCAGCTGCCGCTCCATCTGGTTCTAAATGGTTCCAGCTTTACTGGTCCAATAACGAAGAAGTTTCCTTCAGTATGGCCGAACGAGCAGAAAAAGCGGGCTATGAAGCGATCGTCCTCACCGTGGATACCGTAAGAACCGGCTTTCGGGAAACGGATATCCGCAGCCAATTTTCCCCGCTGTCACAAGGCTTTGGAAAGGCCAATTATGAAAGTGATCCGGCGTTCATGAAAGCCTTGGACAGGCATGATGAGACATCCGTTGTTGCCGCTATTCTTGAAAACATGCAAACTTTATCTCTTCATTGGAAACACATTGCTAAACTGAAAGAAAGAACTCGCCTGCCAATTTTATTAAAAGGAATCTTGCATCCTGAAGATGCGCGCCTGGCAGTAGAGCATGGTGTCGACGGCTTAATCGTTTCTAACCATGGCGGCCGGCAGCTTGACGGAGTCATCGCTGCGATTGATGCGCTTCCTGCCGTTTCTGAAGCTGTCCAAAAGAAGGTGCCCGTTTTATTCGACAGCGGCATCCGGCGCGGCATTGACGCTGTGAAGGCGCTGGCCTTAGGCGCAGATGCCGTGTTAATCGGCCGCCCCTTCCTCTACGGGCTAGCTTCCCACGGTCAGCAAGGCGTCGAACAAGTCATTGAGAATTTTGCCCGCGAAATAGAAATTTCTCTTTCCCTGTGCGGCATTGCTAATTTAGCGCAAATTGACAAGCTGAAAATGGTCAGGGATTAACCGGCTCCTAGCGCCCGCTTCAAAACTGATTTAGCGCCTGCTTAATAAGGCGTTCAATCAGTTTTTTTGTGATATCTTGCAGGCAATTCATTGGAAGATCAGCCGCAAACGCTGTATCATTGCTTATTGCACAGAGCTTGTAAGGAGGAGAAAACATGACTGCACCACAACCGAAGCATTTCCAAGGCATTCCTTTATCCGTTCTCGATCTGGCCCCCATTTTAGAGGGGAGCACTGCAGCCCAGTCGTTTAAACATAGCACCGATCTCGCTCAGCATGCAGAAAAGTGGGGCTTCTCACGCTATTGGCTGGCGGAACACCACAATATGCCGGGCATTGCCAGTTCAGCAACATCTGTTATGATTGGCCACATCGCTGGAGCAACCGAGCATATTCGTGTAGGTTCCGGAGGCATTATGCTGCCTAATCATGCAGCACTTGTCATTGCCGAGCAATTTGGAACACTTGAATCGTTATACCCCGGGCGGATTGATCTCGGCATTGGACGGGCGCCCGGAAGTGACCAGGCTACAGCCTTTGCTCTGCGCCGCACCCTTCACAGCCGCGTTGAAGATTTCCACCTGCAGCTGGACGAGCTTCAAGCCTATTTTGATGCCAATCCATCCGCTCGCGTGCGCGCTTTTCCCGGCGAGGGCTTAAACATTCCGATCTGGCTTCTCGGCTCTAGTGATTTCAGTGCCCGCCTTGCTGCTGAGAAAGGCTTGCCGTTCGCTTTTGCCAGCCATTTTGCAGCAGACTACACACTGCCTGCGTTAAACATTTACCGCGGTCACTTTACACCTTCCAATGTGCTGGAAGAACCGTATGCCATGGTTGGTGTCAATATTATCGCCGCTGATACAGAAGAAAGAGCCCGCTGGCTTGCTACCTCTCAACAGCAGCAGTTTTTAAGCTTAAGAAGAGGAGAACCGACACAGCTGAAGCCGCCGATCGATGACATTGATCAAGTATGGAGCCCCTTTGAGCAGGCTGCGATTGAACAAACACTCGATTCCCGCGCTACCATTATCGGCACCCCCGATACGGTGAAACAAAAGCTGGAACGCTTCTTGGCCGAGACCAAAGCAAATGAAATCATTGTAAATTCACAGATTTTCTGCCATGAAGATCGGCTGCGCTCTTATGAAATCGTCGCCGGCCTGATGGAATAAAAAAACAGCCTGAAGCGGCAATGCTTCAGGCTGCTATGTATTTTCCCATCAACGGACAAACCGTCTCAGCCTTTCATTCCGGTCTTCCTGCTCCTCCCGGGAAGCAAGATCGTATTTTTTAAATAAATGAAACAGTTCATTTAACGTGTGCTGTGCGTGCCGGCTTTGCAAAAATACATGAAGGTCTTCATATAAAGAAGGCGGGAGAAACTCTCTTTGGCTTTCCAGCTTGTGAATGACCTCTTCCTGAGAATGATCAATGTTACACCGTCCCATGCCAATCACCCTTTCCGCGTGTTATGCTTCTAATCTAACATAAAAGCAGGCACCCTTCAGCATGTTAATATCCTCTATAAACGTAAGGCTCCTTCGGCTTGTCGATCGCATGCCATTCTTTCACGCGCAGCACAGGAATGGTCGCTTTAAACGGCTGGTAATACATTGATGACAATGTGCCCTTCACATGAATCCAGTCATCATCCTGCAGCTTCGTTTCTTCCGGAAATTCGGCCAGCATCCCGAAAGCCCCTGAATCCGCCACGCAATGGATGACACCAAACCGGAGTACAAACAGCTGACGCTGATCAGGGCTTTCCCCGCGGAAGGCAAAACCGTCAAACTCAATCACCTTTCCGAGAAAATCTCCCGGAAAGTGATAAATGGTTTCCATTCCCTTTAAAAACTGATCGTCACGTAACGCAATATGCTCTTTAGAGATATACTTCGACAGCTCTTTTTCCATCAACTCATCATAGCCTTCTTTGCCATAATACACACTTGTATCGGGCTTTAAATATTGAGTTTGGGCATAATGATCAGCCGCTTCAATCTGTTCAATCGGCTTAAATGAAAACCCTTTTGATTTGACGATAGTGGAATCGAGCGTAGCAATCGGAAAAAATAAGCCAGCGGCTAGGGGAAAAGCAAAGACGCCGTAAAAGAACCACCGCTGATAAAAAGGCTTGTCCTTTTCGTCACTGTGATCGTGATCGCAGCACAGCTCGCCGGCCGCTTCCCCGCCCCCTTTGAAGTAGTCATATACTTGAACAATCGTCAAAAGCGCAAAAATAAAAATAGCACTGTAAGACAAATAGGCATACTTCATATTGATATATTTAGCAATGTTGCCGGAAGCATGAAGGTGGAAAAAGAAATAAGTAAACAGCAGCAAAATATAGATGCGAAACATTCTGTCCCCCCTTTAAATCAACAATGAACCGATGAATACAAAAATGGCAATATAGGCGACTAAATACAAAATAAAACGTTTTTTAAACGCATCAAGCATCATCAATACATTTTTAATATCAACCATCGGGCCGAAAACGAGAAAAGCGACTAAGGAGCCCGTAGAGAAAGTACTTCTGAAGGAGGAAGCGATAAAGGCATCCGCCTCTGAACAAAGAGATAAAACAAAGGCTAAGCCCATCATGACAAGATGAGAAGCCGCTTCTGTTTGCCCAATTTCCAGCAGCGTGGACGTTTTTACATACGTTTGCATAGCGGCGGCAACAAAGGCCCCGATAATTAGATACTTGCCAACCGAGAAGAATTCATCTGCTGCATGGCGCAGCATTCCCGCAAACTTCTTCATAAACGTCTGTTTTCCGGAAGCATCGCAATGATTATGCACCGCTCCTTTAGCGATCAGCTGATTTCCCTTAAATTGCCTTGAAATAATCAGGCCTACAAGAACCGCCACAATGAATGATAAGCCGCTGCGGTAGAAAGGCATGTCCCATTGGCTGCCAAATGCAAGATAGGTTGAGAACAAAACAACCGGATTAATCACGGGTCCCGTTAACATAAATGCTATCCCGGCGTGTAAAGGAACTCCCTTAAGAATCAGTCTGCGGACGATCGGCACGATGCCGCATTCACAGGCCGGAAACAAAGCGCCAATGAACGCAGCTGACAAAACAGCTAAATATCGGTTTTTCGGTATCACCTTCGCCAGCATTTCCTCGGTAATAAACATCTGGATAAAGCCCGCAATGAAAACCCCAATGAGCACGAACGGAATTGCTTCAATCAAGATACTAATAAAAATCGTATTTAATTGTAAAAACGACTGTGAAAACATACATATCCCTGCCAATTACAAAGTTAAATATAGTAAGGGCTTATTATAACATACCAATTTCCAGGTCATTTTTTATGTTTCAAAAATAAGTAAATAGGACGGTGCGTGCACACCGTCCAAATCAATCCTTATCTGAATGGTTCTTTTGAAAAAACCACTTAACCTCTGGCCTGTCATGCGGAGTTAAATTCATAATGAAATAACCGATAATTAAAATTAACACAACGAGAGAGTAGATGAGTGTGTTAATAGGATGGTCATGGTCAACAATAATCAGCCGAATCATCGCCGTAATGCCAATATACAGAAAGTATCTCAGCGGGAAATGATAGTCCTCTTTAAAATACTTGACGATCATCGTAATAAACTCGAAATAGAGGAAAAAGATGAGAATATTAGCCAGGAACAGCTTGTAATCATTTGTGCCTCTTTCAATTAAAATTTGGCTGAACACAACTAATTCCTTAATCAGCAAAAAAACTAAGATAATAGCCAGAAAAACAAGAGAAATATTTAATACCGTTTGCAGAACCTTCGGAATAACCTTCACAAATCCTGTAAAATCCTTTTTCGTCTTTGCCATGCAAAACCTCCTAGTAAATTATTTTGAAATAATATCAATAATGATCTCCTGTCTGTATCGCTCACGTAAAAGAGCGGGACAAGCAGCTTGGTGAAAATGATAATAAGTATATATGATATTCTAACTATTTTTAAAATTCAATACAGATAAAACGGAGACTCTTTACAATTTTTTAAACACTCCTTACAAATCATTAAAAAAAACAGGCCTTCGCTTCGGGCGAAGGCCTGTTTTCTTATTCACCTAAATCTACGTTATGGTATACCTGCTGAACGTCTTCCAGATCTTCGAGTGCATCAATCATCTTTTCAAACTGAGCCTGTGCCTCTTCCGGAAGGGTCACTTCATTTTGCGCAAGCATGGTCAGTTCAGCGACGGTAAATTCCGTAATGCCGGCGCCTTTTAATGCTTCCTGCACCACATGGAATTGGTCCGGTTCGGCATAAACAATAACGGCTTCGTCTTCTTCAATGATATCTCTTGCATCAACATCCGCTTCCATCAAAATTTCCAGCACTTCATCAGCTGTTTTGCCTTCGATTCCAATGACGGCAGTAGCATCGAACATATAAGCCACTGACCCGCTCACTCCCATGTTGCCGCCGTTCTTGCCGAAAGCAGCCCGCACTTCTGATGCTGTGCGGTTGACGTTATTCGTCAAGGCATCGACGATCACCATCGAGCCGTTCGGGCCAAACCCTTCATAACGAAGCTCATCATACGTTTCATCTGATCCGCCTTTTGCTTTTTCAATCGCACGGTCGATAATATGCTTCGGCACATTGTAGGTCTTAGCGCGCTCAAGCACGAATTTTAACGCTTGATTGGATTCCGGATCCGGTTCACCCTGTCTCGCCGCCACATAGATTTCGCGTCCGAATTTCGCATATATGCGGCTTGTGTTGGCATCTTTTGCCGCTTTTTTCTCTTTAATATTGTTCCATTTACGTCCCATCGTAAACACTCTCTTTCCACTTTGAATCTGAATCAAATGATGAATGCAAAACAGACTGGCTTTTCAACACTTTTTCAAACTGACTGTAAGGAACTGCTGATGCTTTTATATAACGAATCTTGTACGTTGCTGAATCATTTGCAGATTATATTATACATCAATTAAAGCCTCTTTGAAACAACGAAGAGCGGGGTCTTTCTCCATTTTTTTCAAGATAGCTCTCTGACAGATCCTGCGGAAATCGCCGGCGGCCGCTCGTCAAGAAATTTTTTATAAATCACGGGCATTAAAGGTATCCCCGCCCGTTAAGCTGCCGGATTGAAAGCCTTTATTAAACCAGCGCTTTCTTTGTTCAGATGTTCCATGCGTAAAGCTTTCAGGCACAACATAGCCTCTCGCCTGCTTTTGAAGGGTGTCGTCACCAACCGCGCTGGCTGCATTTAACGCTTCGTCCAAGTCCCCTTCCTCTAAGACCCCCATCCCTTCAGCATGGCGGGCCCACACGCCGGCCAAGTAATCCGCCTGCAGTTCAAAGCGCACAAGATATTTGTTAAATTCCTCCTCGCTAAGCTGCTGGCGCAGAGGCATAATTTTGTCGCTCGTTCCTAAAAGGGTTTGGACATGATGTCCCACTTCATGGGCAATCACATAGGCCATAGCAAAGTCGCCGGGTGCATGAAACCTTTGCTGCAGCTCATCATAAAAGCTTAAATCAATATACAGCTTCTGGTCACCTGGACAATAAAACGGCCCCACTGACGCACTGGATGTGCCGCAAGCGGACTGCACGCTATTCGTATAAAGCACAAGTGTCGGCTCTTTATAAACTAAGCCCTGCTGCCTGAAAATCTCTGACCATACATCCTCTGTATCCGCAAGTACAACGGATACGAACTGCGAAAGCTCTTTCTCCTTCTCGGTTTCTTCATATGTGCCGGTATTGGCATCATCCGTTGTTTGCAGACCGTTCATCAAATCGGCCGGATCACCGCCGAGAAAAGCGAAAACGAGGATCAGAATCAGGCCGCCGATGCCTCCCCCGATCAGCGTTCCTCCTCCTCTCCCTCTGCGATCCTCGACATTGGCGCTTTCTCTTCTTCCTCTCCATTTCATCGCGCTTCCTCCCCTGGCTGCTTGGTTATTGATGTTATACCCAGGATGAGCGAAGTTTAAAAAAAGAAGATTTTAAGCATCGATGGCGCCCGCTACATCGTATAACTGAAGATCGATGTCAACCGTTTTACCGAGTGCCAGTTTAGCAAGCTGGGCTCCGAGGAAAGGGCCAGCTGTTAAACCGGAAGCGCCAAGACCGTTGGCAAGCAAAAGATTTTCCGCCCCCGGCACCTCTCCGATAACGGGCAGAAACCCCGGCGTGAACGGCCGAAATCCAACACGCGCCTCCACAAATGTGCCATCTGCCAAGCCGGGAGCGACAGCCAGCGCTTTATCAAAAACCTCGTGCAAGCCGCCAGCCGTCACACGCCGATCAAATCCTTCATGCTCCTCATGGGTCGCGCCAATCACAATACGGCCGTGATCAAACGCCAAAATGTATTGATCATTAGGCGGCATCACGACCGGCCAGCCGGCAGTGTCTGTGTCTTCAAGCTGCAGATGAACGATTTGGGCCTTTTGCGAGGTAAGCTGAAAATTCAGCCCAAGCGGTGCCAGCAGTTCATCTGCCCAGGCTCCTGCGGCCACTATCACGCGATTAGCGGCATAGCTCTGACCGTTCACACGTGCGCCAGTCACTTTTCGCCCAGCATGTTCTAGCTCGGCAGAACCGCGCAGATGAACAGCGCCATGCTTTTTGGCGGCCTGAAGAAGCGCATTTCTTAACTCTCGGCCATTAACCCTTGCTGCTCCGCTGACATGAACAGCAGCGAATTCTTCCGATAGAGGCGGAAACTGCTCAGATGTTTCCGAAGAAGCCAAAAGGCGAATGTCGCCTATTTCGGGCGCATGCTCCCTCCTCTTCAATGCCCGTTCTTTCATTTTCTCCAGCTTGCCGGCATCCGTATGCAGGCTGACCGCGCCTACTTGCTCATAGCCGGTTTCCGTTTCTCCCTCTTCCTCCAGCTGCCTGATCAATGATGGATAATAGGCGGCTCCTCCTTTGACAAGGGCATACCAAGCCTTGTTCCGCCGCTGGGACAGCCACGGACAAATAATGCCTGCCGCCGCATCTGTTGCCTGCCCTTTGTCCTCTCGATCAATCACCGTCACTTCCGCTCCTGCTTTCGCTAAATGATAAGCAGCGGATGCTCCTAAAATTCCTGCACCTATGACAATAAATTCTCTCATGTGAACTCCTTCTTCTATTTAATTCTTGCAAGGATCGGCCCTCAATAGGAACAGATCCTGCTATGTAAACATTTATCTTGTCTATCACCAGGCCATTTTCCGTTTTGCCACCCGTTTATTTTACCATGCAGCTGATTGAAACAGAGAATAGATGAGCCGTTCAATGCCCATATTAGAAGGGAAATCAATGGATAAGGAGGCTTATACATGAACAAACAGCGTGCCAAAGAAATTGCTGATTCACCGATGATGAAGCATGTGACGTATCAGGGAATGCCAATTTATATCCAGCATGTGGATGAAGAAAATGAAACCGCCAGAATCTATCGTTTAGACGAACCGGAACACGAGCAGACGGTTTCCTTAAATAACCTGGAAGAGCATTAAATCCATTTGCTGCCTAACGCGCCTTCCCTCTGCGGAGAATGAAGGCGCGTTATCTAAAACCTTTCTTATCCAAACAAATCCTGGGTAAACCGCAGCCATTCGCGCGCGGCAAATGAGAGATAACGATCTTTCCGCCAAATCATCACTAAGTGCCAGGGAATCACAGGATCAACAAGCGGCAGCACTCGGATGCGGTTTCTATCAAGCTCCCGGCAAATCGGCTCCGGAAGAAGCGCAATTCCGAGATTAGCCGCTACCATTTCACTAATAAAGTCCCATTGCGAACTTTCATAGACTACCTGCGGCTGAAATCCCGCCCTTACACACTCAGCAATCACCCGGTCATGAAGCGCAAAGTCTTTGCGGAAAAACACGAAAAGCTCCTGATGCAGCTCGGATAACTTCACTTTTTCTTGTTCTGCCAGCCGGTGAGAAGGATGGACGAGCAGCATAAGTTTTTCCTCAACAAGTGAAAAAGAATGAAACAGCGCTTCATTGGCAGGTGACAGAACGACTCCAATATCAAGCAGGCCTTTCTCCACATGCTCTTCTACTTTCTTCGCTCCGTCTTCTACAAGCTGAATAACGATGTCCGGATATTGTTCACGAAATTTCCCTAACACCCTCGGAAAAAAACTTGATCCGATCATTGGCGGCAATCCAATGGTAATACGGCCTTTTTTCAGATGAATTAAATCATCCAGCTCTACCGACAAATGCTGAAAAGAGTGAACAATATCCTGGGCCTGGGCAAAGATCACCTGCCCGGCATCGGTTAATTCCACTTGTTTGCCTGAGCGGTTAAACAGCACCACTCCCAATTCCTCTTCAATGCTCTTAATCATTTTGCTGATGGTCGGCTGTGTAATGTACAAAGACTGGGCTGCTCTCGTAAAGCTTTTATGATGAGCCACCTGCAAAAAATAGTGTAAATGCCGGATATCCATGCTCATTCTCCTTTTTAATGATAGATAAAAGGAATACTATTTATTCTATATATGCATTTTACCTATAGAAGAAGATGAAGTACACTTTTCTTTGAAAGGAGGAAATGACATGAGGATTTTCCTTGGAAGCACCGTGCAAGTCATGCTCTTATGCGCCTTTTCTCTCAGCATGAGACAGCTAGTTAACGTCCTTCATTTAAAAGTTCCGGGAAGCATCTTAGGGATGTTTATTCTTTTTATCCTGTTGCAAACGAAGGTGATCCGGCTTGAGTGGATTGAGCTGGGGGCCAACTGGCTGCTGGCAGAATTATTATTATTTTTTATTCCATCCGCTGTAGGAATTATAAAATATAAAGAAATGCTCATAGATGACGGGATCTATATCACGGTAGTCATTATTCTCAGCACAGCCGTAGTTATGGCCTGCACGGGGATGACGGCCAAAAAAATCGCCGAAAGAAAGGGGCAAAGGCCATCATCATGACCGCTCTCTTCAGTCTCGTTTTCACTATAAGTTTATATTGGGGAGCCAAATGGTGTTACAAGCACAAGCCAAAAGTCTATTTGTCTCCCCTGCTTACGGTTCCTGTGCTCGTTGTCGGCTGCTTGCTATTGACCGGCATTTCTTATGAATCGTACGATGCAGGCGCACAATGGCTCAGCCGGATGCTTGAACCGGCGACCATCGCTTTTGCTGTTCCTCTTTATAAGTATTTCAATATATTAAAAAAACATGCAGCTGAAATTTTTATCAGCGTATTTTCCGGCTCTATTGCCGCGATTCTATCATCGATAGCGATTGCTAAAATGCTGCACTTAAATACACAAATTGTGGAAAGCCTCATCCCGCGCTCTGTCACTACGCCGATCGCTATGGGCGTATCTGAGACCATTGGCGGCATTCCCGCCATTACAGCTGTATTTGTCATTATGACCGGGCTGCTCGGATCTATTATCGGCCCGATCATCATTCAGCTGCTGCGGATCGACAATGACATTGCCCGGGGAGTGCTGCTTGGCACGGGCGCACACGGGGCCGGCACATCAAAGGCGTTTGAGTTCAGCTCCGTAACAGGGACCATTTCCAGCTTATCGATGATCTTGGCCGCCCTGATCACCCTTTTTACGGTCCCTTGGATTTTGTCTGTCCTGCCGATCCTTTTGTAAAGAGGGACCCTCTTAGAAAAGAGCGTTCCTCTTCTATTTCATCATCTGTTTCACCAGTTCTCTGTTGCGCGTCTTAAAGATCTCATTATGGGACGAGACCATGCCGGTTTGAGATGCCCCGGGCTGAATCAATTGCTTAGCTTGATTGACCGCATTGGCTGCGTCTTGAAAAGCGCCTGCGATCAAATGCAGCTTGCCGTCGTGCTTGAGAATATCTCCGGCGGCGTAAAAGCCCTCTACCGATGATTCGCTGGAGGCATTTCCGGCAATAAAATATTCATCTACTCTTTCAATGTCCAAGTCACTATTCTCAAATAATTGTTTATCCCGTTCATAGCCATGATTAACGATTACCTCATCGATTGGCAGGTATGCAGTCTCACCTGTCCGATGATTAGTCAGCTCCACCCGTTCGATCGCTTCATGGTTTTTGCAGGCGATAAGCCGCGTAATAGACGTATGGAACAGACAGATAGCTGAGCTGTTCATCAATTGCGTAACTTGTGCTTCATGGCCGTTTAATTCTCCTTTTCTATAAGTTAAATAAACGGTTTTGGCAATGGGCTCTAACTCGTTGGCCCAATCTATCGCTGAGTTTCCGCCGCCCGAAATAACAACTGTTTTATCCTTGAAGCGCTTTAAAGATTTAACGGTATAATGCAAATTCGACACTTCAAACTTCTCTGCTCCCTCAATTTCCAGCTTTTGCGGCTTTAAAATTCCGCCTCCGACGGCAGCAATAACGGTTTTAGAAAAGTGTTTCCGTCCCGAAGCCGCATGCAGGATAAACACGCCCTCCTCATTCTTGGTAATAAACTCTACTTTCTCATTTAGCACCACTTCAGGATGAAACGTCAGCCCCTGTGCCACCAGCTGCTCGATTAATTGAGCTCCCGGAATCGGCGGCTGGCCCCCAACATCCCAAATCATTTTTTCCGGATACACATGCAGCTTTCCTCCTAATCGCGGCTGGTATTCGATCAGCTTTGTTTTCATTTCTCTCAATCCGCTGTAAAACGCTGAATAAAGACCCGCTGGCCCTCCTCCTATAATGGTGACATCAAACAATTCTGGTTGTTCCATATTCACTCGCCTCCTCAATCATCAAATGTAATTGATTATCATTATCAATTAATATACTCTTTTTCCATTGCCCAGGCAATAAAAATACCCATTGACAACAGGATATAAGCGAATTATAGTATGTAGATGAATGAAACTGATAATCATTATCATTTATTACGGAGGAAGTGAGGCTATGATTCGTCTCTGCACAGATGGCTTAAATGTGGGCTATAGCGAGCGGTTAATTGTTAAAGAACTAAGCATGGAAATCCCTGACAAAAAAATCACGGCCATTATCGGTTCAAATGGCTGCGGAAAGTCTACTTTGCTAAAGGCCATTACCCGCCTGATCCCCCATCAATCCGGGACAGTCCTTTTGGATGGAGAAAATATTGCAAAAGAAAATACAAAAGCTCTTGCCAGAAAAATGGCGATTCTCCCTCAAACACCAGAAAGTGCAAGCGGCCTTACCGTCGGCGAATTAGTGTCTTACGGGCGCTTCCCTTATCAAAAAGGCTTTGGACGCTTAACAGAAAAAGATGATCAAGTCATTGACTGGGCGCTTGCCGCGACTGGCACGCAGGACTTTAAATTTCTTCCTGTAGATGCGCTGTCCGGGGGGCAGCGCCAGCGCGTCTGGATTGCCATGGCTCTTGCCCAAGAGACAGACATTATTTTTCTGGATGAGCCGACAACCTATTTAGACATGGCCCATCAGCTGGAGGTGCTGGAGCTTTTACAAAAACTGAATCGTGAACAGGAACGCACTATTGTGATGGTGCTTCATGATTTAAATCAAGCGGCCCGGTTTGCTGATTATATTGTTGCCCTAAAGGACGGGAAAATCGTTAAATCCGGAAGCGGCGAGGACGTCATGAAACATGAGGTGCTGAAGCAGGTATTTCATATTGACGCCGAAATCGGGCGGGACCCCCGAACAAACAAACCAATGTGCCTAACTTATCACTTAATCAAAGGAGAAAAGGAAAAATGAAAAAAATAATTATTTCATGCTTGCTGCTGATCGTGCTCGTTCTGAGTGCATGCAGCGGCGGAGAATCTGATAAGAAGAAAGCAGCCTCCAAAGAAAGCAAGCCGAAAATGATCACTTATGAAGCTGAAACGGGACCGGTCAAAGTACCTGCCGATCCGAAACGCGTGGTTGTTCTTCAATCATTTGCAGGAAACGTAATGGCTTTGGATGTAAATCTCGTTGGAGTAGATTCATGGTCTAAAATGAACCCGCGTTTCGCGAAGCAACTAAAAAATGCAGAAGAAGTGTCAGACGAAAATCTGGAAAAAATTATCGAGCTTAATCCCGATTTAATTATTGGCCTATCGACGACCAAAAATATTGATAAGTTAAAAGAAATCGCTCCTACCGTTACATACACATACGGAAAAGCAGATTACTTAACGCAGCATATTGAAATCGGCAAGCTTCTTAACAAAGAAAAGGAAGCGCAAGCCTGGGTGGATGACTTTAAAAAACGGGCCCATTCAGCCGGAAAAGACATTAAAGCCAAAATCGGCGAGGATACAACCATTTCCGTTATTGAAAACTTTGACAAGCAGCTCTATGTATTTGGTGATAACTGGGGACGAGGAACGGAAATTCTCTATCAGGAAATGAAGCTGAAAATGCCGGAAAAAGTGAAAAAAATGGCCTTGAAGGATGGATATTATGCTTTGTCTTTAGAGGTTCTTCCTGAGTTTTCCGGAGATTATGTAGTTCTCAGCAAAAATTCAGATACTGATCATTCCTTCCAAGAAACAGACACATATAAAAACATACCGGCCGTCAAAAACAACCGTTTATTTGAAGTGAACGCCAAAGAATTCTATTTCAATGACCCTATTACGTTAGAATTTCAGCTCGACTACTTTGTTCAACACTTTCTTGGCAAGCAATAAGGAAAATGGGAACGTCTCCTCTTTATTCCTGGCTGCGGCAAGCAAAAAAATCGACCCTATTTCATAAAAGAAAAGATGAGAGATGAATGAAAAAAGAAAATCAACGCTTTACTTTATTTATCTATCCATTGACAGCCGGGATTTTTGTGTTCGTCCTGTCGTTTGTTGCTGCTCTCATGCTTGGAGCGGCAGATACAACCTTCAAAGATGTGTGGCTGGCAATCGCTTCTGATGCCAATGGCAAAAATATATCTCTTATTCGCGAAATCCGGCTGCCGCGCGAAGTGGCTGCGGTATTCGTTGGAGCTGCCTTAGCTGTTTCAGGCGCTATCATGCAAGGCATGACAAGAAATCCGCTGGCCGATCCCGGACTGTTCGGGCTGACTGCCGGGGCAAATGCCGCCCTTGCTGTCACCATTGCTTTTTTCCCTTCAGCCAATTATTTCTATCTCATGGTGGCTTGCTTGATCGGGGCTGCGGCCGCGGCCGGCATGGTATTTGGCATTGGCATGCTGAAAAAAGGAGGATTCTCTCCCCTCCGAATTGTACTGGCAGGCGCAGCTGTCTCAGCCTTTTTATATGCTGTAGCTGAAGGCATCGGCCTTTATTTCAAAATTTCAAAAGACGTATCTATGTGGACATCGGGAGGCTTGATCGGGACATCCTGGAAGCAGCTAGAAATTATTATCCCGTTTATTTTAATCGGTCTTTTCATGTCTCTTCTGCTGTCCAGACAGCTGACCATTTTAAGCTTAAGCGAGGAAGTAGCCACCGGACTAGGCCAAAAAACCAACCTTATAAAAATGATTCTCTTCTCAGTCATCGTTCTGCTGGCCGGCGCAGCTGTGGCTCTTGTCGGAAATATGGCCTTTATCGGGTTAATGGTGCCTCATATGGTAAGAGCGGTTGTCGGAACAGATTATCGCTTCATCATTCCGATGTCCATTGTGGCCGGCGCTTCGCTGATGCTCATTGCTGATACGCTTGGACGGACGATCAGCTCTCCCTATGAAACACCGGTGGCGGCCATTGTAGCGATGATGGGGCTGCCGTTCTTTCTGTTCATTGTCCGAAAAGGAGGCCGCATGTTCTCATGATTCAACCTGCAGTGATCAAAAAACAGCGAATCATTTTATGTATGCTGTGTGCGCTGATTCTCGCTACAGCCATCATCGGCATAAGAATGGGATATGTGTCGCTGCCTTATGACAGGATCATTCCCACCCTTCTTGGACAAGGGACATTTAAAGAAGAATTTATTTTATTTTCCATTCGTTTGCCGCGAATGGTCCTTACCTTGCTGGCCGGGATGGCACTGGCATTATCCGGGGTTATTTTGCAAGGAATCACACGCAACGATTTAGCTGATCCCGGGATTATTGGGATTAACTCTGGCGCCGGTGTCGCCATCGCGCTTTTCTTCTTGTTCTTCCCGGCCAAAGCGGATTCCTTTGTTTACGCGCTGCCGCTCATGGCTTTTGCCGGCGCTTTATTAACAGCCGGTCTCCTATACGTTTGTGCCTATAACAAAACGACCGGCCTGCAGCCGGTCAGGATGGTGCTTGTCGGAGTCGGCTTTTCTATGGCTCTCTCCGGCCTGATGGTGATCTTGATCTCATCTGCTGAACGTTCCAAGGTGGACTTTATCGCCAAATGGCTGGCCGGAAATATTTGGGGAACTGACTGGCCTTTTGTTTGGGCGCTCCTTCCGTGGCTGGCCCTGCTGATTCCTTTCTCCTTGTATAAAGCGAATCGGTTAAATCTTCTTGGCTTAAATGAACCGACAGCCATCGGCGTAGGCGTAGCGATCGAAAAAGAGCGCTTGACGCTGCTTGTAACAGCGGTTGCCTTAGCCGCTTCAGCGGTTTCAGTCACAGGCGGGGTTTCCTTTATCGGGTTAATGGCCCCCCATATGGCCAAAGCCTTGGTCGGTCCCAGACACCAGCTGTTGATTCCTGTGGCTGTTCTTACCGGCGGCTGGCTGCTGCTGCTTGCCGACACGATCGGACGCAATCTGGCTGATCCGGATGGTATTCCAGCCGGCATTATCGTCGCTTTAATCGGCGCTCCCTATTTTATATATTTGCTATTGAAGAAATAGTGAAAAGCCCATCGCACAGGCGATGGGCTTTTCAGACGCTTGGCTGGAACAGCTGATTTTCATTCCAAACCCCTTTTGTTTTTCAAATCAGCAGCTGATCATTTCGAGCGGGATTGCTCCATAAACTCATTGAAATCAGCGATGCTCGGGTTGCCCATATAATGTCCGCCTTCTACCTGGATCGTTTGTCCGGTAATGAACTTGGACTCATCTGAAGCAAGGAACAACACCGTGTATCCGATATCATCCGCCTCGCCGTGATAAGGCAGCGCATTAAATTTAGAAAAGATATCGAGTACGGCTTCCGGCATGTTTTGCTTCGCTGCAGGGGTTAAAATCAATCCCGGCGCCACAGCGTTGCAGCGAATATTTTCTTTTCCATACTGAGCAGCAATATATCTTGTGAGGTTCACTACCGCCGCCTTGGACGCACCATACGCCGAACGAAGCGAGTCACCGGCGAAGGCGGCCATCGAGGCTGTATTGATGATGGACCCTCCCCCTGCTTTAATCATATGAGGAATGGCAAATCTGCTTCCCAATAGAACGCTTTTTGTGTTGACATTCATTAGGCGATCCCATTCTTCCAGATCGATATTGACAACATCCAGATCTTTTTGCAGGTTAGTTAAGCCCACGTTGTTAAAGAGAACAGTAATCGTTCCATAGTTCTCAACTGTAAAATCAACCGCTGCTTTAATGGAATCTTCATTTCCTGCATCCAGAAAAACAGCAGCGGCTTCTCCGCCTTGTTTCTTGATGTTCTCTGCTGCTTCTTTGGCTCCTTCTACATTAAAGTCAGCGATGACCACCTTGGCTCCTTCCTTAGCCATTAATGTAGCTGCTGATAACCCAATACCTGAAGCTCCTCCTGTTACAAGAGCCACTTTTCCTTCTACCCGTTTCATTTCTGTCACTCCTTTATTATATGCCTGCTGCTGAGGCTGCTTTGTATCGTTCATTTCTCCCATCTCCACTATTTTAACACTTAAATATTTATAGTTAAAATAATTTCACTTTAGCAAACAGCAAGCTAGCAGAACGGCCAGGCTTCTTTAGCATTTCCAGACAAGGAGATGAAGTATCTTACATATTCTTGCTTTTTGTTGGAAATGATAGGAGACAGACAGAAAGGACGGAAGAAATGATGGATAATTTATTGATTGCACGCTCCTTGTTCGGAATGACGATGGCCTTTCATATTATTTTTGCGACGATTGGCGTCGGACTGCCTTTAATGATTTTGACAGCGGAGTTGCTATATCAAAAAACAAAAGATACAGATTATGCAGTAATGGCGAAGCGCTGGACCAAAACATTTGCTGTTCTGCTGGGAGTCGGCATTCCATCCGGCACGATTGCCGGGGTCCAGCTATCCTTGCTCTGGCCGGGGTTCATGGAGACCATTGGCCGGGTCATGCCGCTGCCATTTCAAATTGAAATTTACGCTTTCTTTATTGAAGCGCTATTTATGTCGATCTATGTCTACGCAGCTGAACGGATCGCTCCGTGGATGCGGATTATCAGTTTAACGCTAGTAGCCTTAGGGGCCTTAGCCTCTGCTGTCTTAATTACAAATGTGCACGCTTTTCAAGGAACGCCGGCAGGATTCCGATATGAAAACGGAAAATTCTTCGACATTAATCCATGGGAGGCTTTTTTCAATCCAAGCTTTTTTGTGACGGCCGGGCATGTCGCCTTGTCGGCCTATGTAGTCGGTGCTTTCGTCGTTGCTTCTGTAGCGGCCTTTAAAATGATGAAAAACAAGCATGGTTCCCGAGTCTATCTTTTTCATCAAAAGGCTTTAGTGGCGAGTCTCGTGTTAGGAGGAATTTTCTCGTTATTAACAGCTGTTAACGGGCATGAATCCGCTCAATATTTGCATGAATACCAGCCGGAAAAATTGGCTGCGGCTGAAGGATTGTTTGAAACGCAGTCGCATGCTCCCTTGGCCATCGGAGGCATCACGGACCGGGAAACACAGTCTGTTAAAGGCGCAATTGAAATTCCCTGGGTCCTAAGCTTTTTGGCAGGCAACAGCTTCGATACGGTTGTTGTCGGGTTAAATGACTTTCCTGAAGAACTGTGGCCGCCCTTATTTATTCATACCCTCTTTAACGCGATGGTCGGGATCGGCTCGCTGCTCATCCTCATTGCTCTGCTCGGCATCATTTGGAAAAAACTCTTGAAAAAGGACCAATTCCCCCGCTGGTTTCTATGGGTATTCGTCTTATCCGGGCCGCTCGCTGTTATTGCGATTGAGTGCGGCTGGATATTCGCCTGCTCGGGAAGGCAGCCATGGGTGATTTACCGCGTGCTGGCCACCGCTGATTCCGTCACATCTGCGACGAACCTCGGCGTCCTCTTTCTCGCGTTCTTTAGTGTCTATGTTCTTTTGAGCATCACGGTAGTGGTTGTGCTGCTGTATTTCTTCCGAAAGCATACAGAGCTGGACGACCTTCAAAAAGCCGAAAGCAGAGCTTAACAATTTTACTTAATTCGATAGGAGGCGAGGCAGATGACCAATGAATTAATCGCCATTACGATATTATGGGGATTCGTATTTATTTACTCCATCATGGCGACGATGGATTTCGGCGCAGGCTTCTGGTCGATGATTTATCTGAACAGGGAAAAAACGAAAGCAACCAATATTGCCAACCGGTATTTGTCTCCTACATGGGAAGTGACCAATACGTTTATTGTTGCCTTAGTGGTTGCGGTGTATAGTTTATTTCCGAAAGCAGCGTACACGCTCGGTACCATTTTGCTCATCCCTGGAAGCCTTATATTGCTGCTGCTGGCTATTAGAAGTGCCTTTTTAGTTTTCTCGAACATTGCCACGGAATATAAAAAACCGCTCACCTACGTTTCGGGCATTACCGGCATCTTAATACCCGGCCTGTTAATCAGTGTTCTGCCAATTTCTCATGGGGCGTTTATCGACTACAGAGGCGGACATCCCGTTCTCAGCCTGCAAAAGCTGTTTACCAGTCCAAGCGAATACGCCTTTATCGGCTTTGCCATTAGCAGCACCTTGTTTTTGTCTTCCTTGCTGTTAGCCGATTATTCGAAAACCTCCCGCGAAATGGAAGCCTATAAAGTTTATTTGCGGGATGGAAAAATCTTAGGGCCTCTTTCTGTACTAATGGCCTTTGTGATTATGCTCACGTTAAAAACGGAGACGCCTTGGCTATATAAGCGAATGATGGAAGATCTCCCGCTTCTGCTCGCTTCCCTCGGCTTTTTCTTAATCGGCGGGCTCGCCTTATTTCTTCCTTCATATGCCGATAAAAACATACAAGGCATGCCGAGAATTGCAGTGATAGCTGTCACGGTTCAATATTTCATTGCGAGCTATGTATACGGAAAAGCACATTTGCCGTATATTGTGTATCCTAATATAACGATCCAGTCCAGCTTTACAGACCCTAACTCCTTCATGGCAGTATTCGCTACTTATATTGTCGGCTTCGCGATTCTCTTTCCCGGGTTCATTTATTTTTGGAGCCTGTTTATGCATGATAAACGGTATTTGCGGCAGAAAAGCCGGTAATTGGCGCACTAGAAAAAAGGAGCTGGGCAAGAGGCCATTTTCATGACCCTTTAGCCCGGCTCCTTTTCAGCGAAAAATGGTTTCCGGCTGCCATTGATTGAACAGCGAAGCAACTAAGACCGCCAACGCATAAAGAAGCAAAGCAATCTGCAAAAGCCCGGGCTTCTCTTGCTGTTTATTCCATAGAAAAAGTCCGATACACAAGGCGGCCAATAACATGCACGTGCCATCAAGCAAGAGTTGATTGCCTACCATCAGGCTCAAGTAAATACAATCGTTTTATTGCCGTGTACAATAATTTTATCCTCTACATGCCAGGAGACCGCTTCGGCAAGCACGCTTCTTTCCACGTGGCGGCCGGCGATTTTTAAATCTTCCGCGGTATAGCGGTGGTTAACCCGCAAAATATCCTGTTCAATAATCGGGCCTTCATCCAGCTCATTTGTGACATAATGAGCCGTTGCCCCGATCAGCTTGACCCCGCGGTTAAACGCCCGGACATACGGATTGGCCCCTACGAATGCCGGCAGGAAAGAGTGATGAATGTTAATAATTTGATTTGGATACTTGGCGATAAAACCGGGAGACAGGATTTGCATATATCGCGCAAGAACGATAAAGTCCACTTTTCCTTCCAGCAGCTCCATCGCTTTATGTTCAGCTTCCTCTTTCGTTTCATGGGACAGAGGGATGTGGCAGTAAGGAATGCCGTAGCTTTCCACGATATCCTTCAAGTCTGGATGGTTGCTGATCACCATTGAAATTTCTACTGGAAGCTCCTTTGACTTCCAGCGCCAAATCAGCTCCATTAAACAATGATCTGCTTTAGAGACAAAAATCGCCATCCGCTTCGCTTTCGCTTTATTTTTCAGCTGCCATTCCATCGGGTAAGTTTGCGATAATTGCTGCAGCCCTTGTTCCAGCCGCTCAAGCGCCGCATCGCCCTCTTCCATGTCAAATTCAATTCTCATGAAAAAAATGCCGTCTTTCGGGTTCGTCGTATGCTGATCAAATTGAACAATATTAGCCTGATGCTCCAGCAGCACATTGGATACTGCTGAAATAATGCCCGGCTTTTCTGGACAAATCACTAGCAATTTAAAATAGTTGATATTCCCCTTTTTATGCACCGTTCTTCCTCCATCCCTAGGCGTTAAGCGTTCACTCTGCGGCACATCCGCTTGAAGTAAAGCGCTCTGCCACATAAAAACCGCTTTCCGCCGTATAATTGACCTGTACTTCTTCCCTTAAATAACGTGCCGTAAAACGGTCGATGCGAATGGGAATTCCTCCGCAATCCACCACCTTGTCATTCCGGCGCGGTTCATCAAATGCCAGCATAAACTTTACAGACAGTCCGCATCCTCCTGTAATCTCCGCGTCAATTCTAGGAAAATGCTGTTCTGCCCGCAGTCGGATGTTCAGTTCGTTCTTAGCCGATTCCGTCAGCTTAATCGTTGCATGCTGCTCCTTTGGTGCCATCTTCTCTCCGGCAGCCTCCCCTCACTTCCTTTTCTGCACGCAAAAAAGGACAGAAAAGGGTATGATCCCTTCTCTGTCCTTTTACCTGAGAGTTTAACCCCATCCCCCGATAGAGCCTTCCCCTTTGGTGGCGTGCGAACACGCGCTCTCCAGAGTTGCGTCCTATTGTGGTTCTTCTACCTGAGAGATTAATTCCAAGGGTGTTTTTTGGAACTTGCTCCTTCGGTGGCGCACGGCGCGCACTCTCCCACAATCGTCATCCGCTATATCATTCAGAATAATTTAAATATTATCTCTTGTCAATCTCTTTCTATTCTGGATGCTGAAGAAGCGGCTATCCTTCGTAACGGAAAATCAGGAAGCGTTCGTTTTCATTTTTCTCGTACAATTCCGGGATTTTCACTTCCTTTAACAGCTGAAAAGGAGTGTACATATCCAGAAACTGAATATACTCAGCGGTTGGATAGTACAAAATAAGATCAACCGGGCGCCGATGCTCTTCCACCGAGCGCAAAATATGATGCACAACTTTCATGAAAATCTGCACCGAAAAAGGGTTAAAAAAGTAAAATTTGTTCTCTTCTTTTTCGATGTCATATTCTTCTGCCGGACAGCATTCAAAACGGACGGCATTGTCCGCCCGCTTTTTCTTTTTTGAATAGCGGGCTTGGTTTTCAAGCGCCTCCTGATACAGCTGTCCATTAATTTCGATACCTGTTGCACGCGCGTGAAAACGGTGATGGATATAAAATACGAGCCGCCCTTTTCCACAGCCAAAATCAACTACTCCATCGGTTCTTTTCAGCTCGTACTCCTCAAATAAATGGTCGATCGCGTCATAAGGAGTCGCTTCATAGCGGTTATAATGAAGCGACTGATACAGCCATTCCCACGTGCCGCCTGTTTCAATCTTAAGCAGACGGTCGTATTCTTTTTCATTCATTGCTATTCCCCTTATTCAAACAAGTGTTTAAATTCCCCGTATCCTTCCTCTTCCAGCTTACTTTTGGGCACGAAGCGGAGAGCGGCCGAATTGATGCAATAACGGGCATGATCAGGGCCGGGACCGTCATCAAATACATGCCCTAAATGAGAGTCGGAGGTTTTGGCTCGCACTTCTATTCGGCGCATGCCGTGAGAGGTGTCAAGCTTTTCCGCTAATTCCATACGGCGCAGCGGCTTTGTAAAGCTTGGCCAGCCACAGCCGGCATCATATTTATCGGTCGAGCTGAACAGCGGCTCTCCTGAAATAATATCAACGTAAATCCCCTCATCCATATGGTTCCAGTACTCATTTTGAAAAGGCGGCTCTGTCGCATTGTTTCTTGTCACTTCATATTGAAGAGGCGTTAATTCCTTTCGCAGCTGCTCATCGGTTTTCTGGTTCTTCCAATGATCGCGAATAAATGTAGCCCGTCCCGACCCTTCTTTGTAAAGATTATAGTGGAAGGAGTTCTTTTTATAGTAATGCTGGTGCCGCTCCTCCGCCCTGTAAAACGGGCCGGCAGGAAGAATTTCTGTAACGATCGGCTTGGAAAAGCGCCCGCTTGCCGCCAATTTCGCTTTTGAGGCTTCCGCCATCGCTTTTTGTTCTTCATCATGATAAAAGATCGCCGTTCTGTAAGACAGCCCCCGGTCATTAAACTGCCCGCCGGCATCTGTGGGGTCGATTTGCTGCCAAAAGAGCTGCAGCAATTTTTCATAAGGAAAAACCGCCGGATCGAAAGTAATTTGTACCGCTTCATAATGTCCGGTCTGATCTGAGCAGACCTCTTCATATGTCGGATTTTCCGTATGGCCGCCGGTATATCCGGAGACCACCTCTTTAATTCCCGGCTGTTCATCAAACGGAGCTACCATGCACCAAAAACAGCCTCCTGCAAAAGTTGCCAGTTTCGATTGTTCAGTCATACCTATTCATTCTCCTTTCCATTCATTTGCCCCTTATTATATCCACAGTCCGCTATTTTCTCGGTTCCTTCTTCAACAGTTGCCGGTATGCCGCCAGAAAGCCGCGCCAGTTTCTGTTTTCCCCCCAAAAACTGCGGATTAAGCGTACAAACAACTCATATTTTCCTTCATAGGGGAACCAGTTCACTTCTTTCTTCCTGCGCCCCTTATCAACCATCACGGCTGTTTGGACACAAAAGCCCTGCATGCCGACGTCTCCATGATAAGCGCCGATTCCGCCCTCCTTGGCTCCTCCATATGGAAGATAGGGGTTAGCTACCGTAATGATCACATCATTAATGACGGCGTTGCCTGTTATGAGCCGGGAGACTATTTGCTTGCCGCGTTCAAGATCCGCCGTCCAAACGCTGGCATTTAAGCCAAAGCGGGTATCATTCGCTAAAGCGACTGCTTCCTCCTCCGTCTCAAAAGCCATAATCGGCAAAACCGGGCCAAATGTTTCCTCCTGCATAACCGCCATGCCGTGATTCACATTTGTCAGGATCATCGGCTTGATAAACATCTGATCCTCTTCCCACTTGTCGGGATGATCGCCGGCAAGCAATGTTGCCCCTTTGTCGAGCGCCTCTGTGACGTGTTCTTTAATAATGGCTGTTTGCTGCGGAAAGGTCATCGAGCCGATATCACTATCAGCAGCTGTTCCCTGCCTTAAATGCTGCGCCGCTTCCACCAAGCGATCAACAAATTCCTGATAAACCGACTGATCCACGTACACCCGTTCAACAGACATGCATACTTGGCCGCTATTCGTGAAGCCGCCCCATAAGGCCCCTTGAACTGCCCGTTCCAGGTTGGCGTCCGCGCAAACAATCATCGGGTCCTTGCCGCCCAGTTCCAGCAGCGTCGGGATCAGTTGTTTAGCCGCCTCTGTTTGAATGATTTTCCCAGTCCGCACGGAACCGGTAAAGTGAATAAAGTCCGGCTTTCCCTTCACCAGGGCGGCTCCTAATTCCTTGCCGCCATGGGCGACCTGCAAAAGGCCAGCAGGAAAGCCCGCTTGTGTGAACAGCTTTTCAATCAATCGCCCGACTAGCGGCGTCACCTCTGACGGCTTTAAAATCACGGCATTTCCAGCGGCCAGCGCCTCCACGATTGGAATCATGGAAAGCTGAAACGGGAAATTCCATGGGGAAATAACGAGCACCGTCCCCCTTGGCTTATATTCGATATAAGAACGCTTGCCAATGAACGTGAGCGGCGTTTTCACTCTTTTTGTTTTCAACGCGGCAGCCGCTCTTTTTTCAATGTGGGAAATGGAATCCACCACTGTCATGACCTCTGTTGTCAAAGCCTCAACTGATACTTTTCCAGTTGAATCACTGATGACCTTCACAATTTGATCAAGTTCCTCAATAATCTGAAGCCTTACCTTTCTTAGAAACCGAATTCTTTCAGAAATCGGCAGCCCCGACCAGCTTGCAAATGCTTGTGCAGCGCTTGCATACATCTCATGGATTTGTTCCCCATTGGTTTCTTCCAGGGTTCCGATAACCTCTTTCGTTGCCGGACTTCTGACTGTCCATGTCATCTCTTTTCCTCCTCAGTGGATCTGTATCGTTTTATTATGATCTTGCCGATGCTCTTTGTAAAACCGGACAGCCATTGAAATATAATCAGCGAAATCCGGACAAGTGATCCCTGTTCCCTGCAAATCCTTCAAGGTCTGGGAACAGTCATATTCCGTCTCCAATAAAAAATAATTGATCGTTTCTTTCTCTACCATCACCCAGCGGCGAAAAGCAGGAACAGCAAGCAAAGAAGCAACTGCAGACGGCGAAACCGTATACCGGGGCGCTTTGCCGGTCAATGCCTCACAAATCAGCCGGTAGACTTCCTTTGCTTGATAAGGCTCAGGGTCCGTTAAATGATACACTTTGTTTTCTCCGATTGGGTCCATCGCCAAAAAACAAGCAGCCTCAACAATATAGTCGACCGGAACTAAATTAAAAGGACCCTCTCCTTTACCCAAGTAAGGAATAGGCAGCCGGGCAAACTTATCAAGGAATCTCATGATGAAATACGGACCGTCAAACTTGTCTGTCTCTCCTGTCTTTGAATCGCCCATCACGATGGCCGGCCGGATAATCGTGACCGGCAGCCGGCTGCGAACCGCTTGAACAAGTGCTTCTGCCTCGTACTTCGTCGATTCATAAAAGTTTTTAAAAGCCTGTCCGCATGACAGTTCACTTTCGAATATTCTTCCCGTTCTTTTGCCAGATACATAGGCCGTGCTAAAGTATATATACCTTTCAATGTGCTCTAATTGCAAGCACCAGTCATTCACATTTCTTGTTCCCTCTACGTTGACACGATAAGCCGCCTCCCGCGGAACCGCTAAGTCGTAAATCGCAGCAAGATGAAACACATGGGTAATGTCCGTTCTTAATCTGGAAAGAAGACCTTCCTCCATCCCTAAATTCGGCATAGTAATGTCTCCGGCAATCAGCGTGAAGCGGTCCGGCGGCTGAAAGAGTTTTTGGCAGAGAGCTTGGATTTGATGTTCGGCCTTCTCTAACTGGCTGGCCTGAACAAGGAGGATAAATTGCATCCCCGGCTCCTCAACCATCAGCCTTTCAATTATTTTTGAAGCAATAAACCCTGGAAACCCCGTAAAAAAGCTTGTTTTTCGTCCCATTTTCTCGTCCCCCATCAGCAACATATTTAGATGAAGCCTGCAGAAAGCGGCTTAGTGAAGAAAAAAGACAGGACGTACCCATGAAAGGACGCATCTGTCTTTGATTGGACCTTGTAAACATTCAGCTTTTATTGCTTTTGGCCGGAATCAGCAAATTCCGATTCAATCCGTTTCATAAACTCCTCAGCCGCGCTGTAGCCTTGCTGCTGAAGATACCAATTGTTGGCTGCCGCTTCGATTAAGCCTGCTACGTCACGGCCCGGCTGGAGCTGAATTTGAATATGGGGCACGCGAACACCCATGTAGTCTGTAAACTTGGTCTCAACCTCCAGCTCATTATTCAATGAGTTATTTTGCCACTTCGTGAGCTCAATATCGAGCGCAATTCGCGTTTCCTCTTGAAACGCTTTTCTTCCATATAGCCGTACAACATTCAGCAGCCCCACGCTGCGCAGAGCAAGAAATTCTTTGTTTTTTTCATTATGCGTGCCAAGCAAGGTCTGCGGGCTCAGCTTTTTAAGCACAACGATATCATCAGCGACGAGACGATGCCCCCGGCCAATGAGCGTGTGTGCTGTCTCGCTTTTTCCTACGCCCGATTTTCCGCGCAGCAAAATGCCAATCCCCGAGACGTTTACGCACACACCATGCACTGCAATTTCCTGTGCCAGCGTTTTTGTTAAATAGGCGTCAAGCTTGCCGACGAACTCATAAGTCGACTCATGGGTGCGAAGCAAAGGGATCTTTTCCTCTGTGCAGTATTGGGGCAAGTACATCAGTTCTTCTTCATGGGCTGTAACAATAATACACGGCGGATGATATTTCACGATATTGCCGATTCGCAGCTTGCTTTCACTATCGCTTAATCTATGTAAGTAATTAATTTCATTGTTGCCGAGCACTTGAACATGTCCGCTTGGGAAAAAATCGAAATAATCGATGAACTCTAAGCCTGGACGCTGCGTCTGCGATTTCTCAATCCTCTGCTGCAATTGATCCTCTCCCGCCAGTACTTCTAATGAGAACCTGCGGACAATATCTTCAACCGTAATAGATTTCATAATGAATGTGCTCTCCCTCCTTATGATGATAAATAATAGATTGCTTTAAAAACTGCTCTTTTGACGGCACCGGAGCGAATAAACTCTGGAACGCCGCTTAACAAAGCCTATTTGTTCTCATCGGTTATTATGTATTCTAATTTAGCACAATATGGTCTGTATTTATTAGTCATAGACTCCTTTGCCGCTGGAACTTTGCCCTTTCTATCGTTAAGGAATCTTACCATGTATGCAAAGGAATGACAAAGCAAAACCCTACGAACGTCTGTTTTTTCACAGATTTAAGACAATTTGCCGAATCAGGTCGTTCGTTGTGATTATTATTTACCATTTTTTCGAATAGTTGTGATATAATTGTAATTAATTGTTGATTTTTAATAGGAGTTTTCTATGCCAGGAGTCCATTCGGTTGATCTTTCATCCGAAATAAAGGAAAAAATGAAAGAAGCGTTACGAAAAAAGCTGAAAGGATCTGTTGCTGATATGGATCTAGATAGCCAACTCAATACGATGACAAAAGCTGAGAGGATGGACAGTTATCTTTGCTCATTTCGTTCACCGCCCGGCGCCGCGGAGATTTGCCAAGCAGTCGAAAAAAGCTTCGGCATCGACTTGGAGGCTGCGCCTGTCTTGCCGCAAGCACAAAAACACCTGCAAATTACCGCAAACTCTGCTATGTCTCCGTCTAGAACAGCCATCCATTCATACCTTGCTGACTGCGGACCTGTGCGAACAGGTGATGATGCACGCACGATGATTAACCACTTGTTTGGCGTGAACCTAACCGCTATTTCAGCCTTAGAAAAAGCAAGAATCTCTTTGTATTCCAAAGGACAGTGGATCATTCAGCACGATACAGATTTATTTGTTGTCGATACAGCAAACAAGGATGCCGATGTGAGAGTTTCTCCGACCGAATACTTTATCAAACAAACCGGCCTTCATGCACTGCCGGTTGAATTACAGCGTTCATTATCGCGCCTCGGGTTCTGCTGCGATGAACAAACAGGAAGCTATTATTTCTCCAATCCAGATGGCCAAGCGGTTTCTGACAGCTTTAAGGGCCAGACAATGCGAGCCATTGGTGAAGTGATTCAACAGCGGCTGTCCCATTTGTGAAAGCCACCTCATTTAAGAAGGTTTCCTTTGTCCGTCCTTGTGCGGGAACAAAGGAAACCTTTTTTAATTGGGCCGCAAACAGCTTAAACGAACTTATTTTGAAAAAGATGAGAGAAATTTCACTCGATCTCCCATTGGCGGAATATTATTATCGACTAAAGAAACTTCCAAAAGAGCGGGACCATCCAGGTCAATTAAGCGCTCGATCGCCTCTTGATTTACATCTTCCATGCGCTCAATTCGGAAGCTTGGGATATTCATAGCGTCCGCCAGAGCCGCAATATTGACCGGCTGCTGCTCAAACGCTGAATGGGAACGATGATACTGCAGCGTATGGCCATGGTAAACCATTCCTAGACGCGCATTATTCATGACAACAAATAGAATAGGCAGACGGTGCTCTTTGGCTGTTAAAATTTCCATCCCGTGCATGAAAAAGCAGCCATCGCCGGTAATGCATACGACCGGACGTTCCGGCTCTGCCAGCTTCGAACCGATAGCTGATCCAATGCCGCTGCCCATTGCCCCAAAGTGAACATTGATGTCATACGTATGAGAGTCGAACACATTCATGTGATGAATCACATAAGACATAAATTCACCAATATCCACCGTGTATCTCGTTGTCAACGGCAAATAATGCTGCAGCGCCGATAGCACATTTTTGGTATTGTACTCTTCTGTGTGCGGCAACTCGCTGCTTTTTTCAATTGGGCGATTTTCCTTTTTGGACAGCCCGAGCTCTTTCAATTCTTGTATTAAGGCGGATAAGCTTACGTGAATATCGCCCAACACAGGAAGATCGATAGGATATTTCCGGTGGAACACCGACTTATCAAAGTCCATTTGCACGGTAAAACGATTCTTCGTCAGGTTTTCGTTATAATTATTTGTAGCGGTCTCCCCCAGGCTTGAGCCGACAATCAACAAGGTTTCCCCTTCCCCGTCATTCATTAAAGCGGAGGCCGATTCATGGCCGGCAAACCCAAACACACCGGCAAGCAAAGGATGATTATCCGGGATCAGCCCTTTCGCTTGAGGTGTCACAACGATTGGCCAATCCAATAGCTCTGCCAGTTCAGTAACTAACTCGATAGAATCTCTCGCCCCTTGTCCGGCAAAGATATAGCCGCTTTCTCTTGCCGCGATTTCTTTTGCTGTGGTTTTGATTAACTGATTATCAGGGATCATGGGTGTTCTTGCAGGCAGGGAAGGAATGTCTGCATTCTCTACCACCCCCTGCTGCACATCAATTGGCATCGCAATATGAACAGGTCCCGGAACCCCTGATACAGCAATTTCTGTCGCTTTTACGACTTCAGCCAGCAAGTCCTTAGCATCGGTTACGGTGATGCTGTACTTAGTAACCGGCCGGAAAATCGGCTCTGCATTTAATTCTTGGGAAGCATTGAGGCCAACTGTATTTACAGGAACAGCACCAGTTAAGAAAAGCACCGGCAAATGCTCGCGCATAGCATTGGCGGCACCAGTAACAAGATTCGTGGCCCCCGGTCCGCTGCAGCCGATGCATACGCTCAGCTGTTTGGAATACTTAGCGTAAGAAGCTGCCATATAAGCTGCCGCCCCTTCATGCTTAGCAATGACCGGGGTAATATCAGGCATATCATAAAGCTCATCAAAAAATGCATTCACCGAGCCCGCCGGAATACCAAATACATGCTTAATTCCAATACCTCTTAGATACTGTAATACTGTGTGAACAGCTTTCATCACATCTTCCCCCATTCGTTTAGAATTAGTTCTCCGAATAAAAATACTGTCGAACGACATCTTCAGCCTTCAATGGACGGCTGAAAAAGTACCCTTGCATCAAGTAGCAATTTCGCGAAGAGAGAAAATCAGCCTGCTCTTTTGTTTCCACGCCCTCCGCGATCACATTCAAATGTAAATTCTGTGCCAAAGCAATAATCGTATTGGTAATGGCCGCGTTATCTTTATCGGTCATCACATCTTCGACAAATGATTTATCAATCTTTAAAGTGCTAATCGGCAGATCCTTTAAGTAGCCTAAAGAGGAGTAGCCTGTCCCAAAATCATCAATGGCGATATTGATTCCTGATTTCTTTAGCAGCTCCATTGTTTTTAAGGTAGCCTCTGTATTTTTAATAATTTGGTTTTCTGTCAGTTCCAGGTGTAAAAACTGAGGCTCAAGCCCCGTTTCTTCTAAAATGTTTCTGATCACTTGGAATAAATTATTCTCTTCAAACTGCCGGACCGATAGATTAACTGATACGCTGATGAGCGGGTAACCGCAATCATGCCAGGCTTTTACTTGTTTGCAGGCATTTCTTAAAACCCATTCCCCGATCGGCACAATCAAGCCGGTTTCTTCCGCAATCGGTATGAAGTCAGCCGGCGAGATGAAGCCTTCTGTCGGATGATTCCATCTCAGCAGCGCTTCCACCCCGATTATATCGCCCGTTCTGCTGTCTATTTGAGGCTGATAGTAGATAATTAGCTCGTCGCGGTCTAGAGCCTTATATAGCGCATTTTCAAACTTAATGCTTTCCAGCGTTCGGTTATCCATTCCGCTCCGGAAAAAGTGAAAGCTATTCCCTGATATTTCTTTCGATTTATACATCGCGGCATCTGCATTTTTAATTAACATTTCCGCTGTATCGCCATGCTCCGGAAACAGGCTGATGCCGATGCTTGTCTTAATATAGACTTCATTCCCTTTTAAATAAAAAGGTTTGTCGAAAAAGGAAATGACCTGCTCTACCACCTTGAGCACATCCTGATTGCTTTGAATGCCCGGCAAAATAATGGTAAATTCATCGCCGCCCTGCCGCGATACGACCGCCTCCTTTGGAATGCTGTCGCTCAGCCGCTTAGCCACATCCCGAAGCAATAAATCGCCATAGCTATGCCCAAGACTGTCATTAATCATCTTAAAACGGTCTAAATCCAAATATAAGACAGCGAGCCGCTCTTTATTTACTTGCGCATAAGATAATTCGTAATTTAACCGGTTATTCAACAGGACACGGTTAGGCAGGTTTGTGACATTATCAAAAAAAGCCAGGTACTCAATTTCCTGTTCCATTTGCTTTCTTTGGGTAATATCTTTAAATGTCACGACCTCCCCGATGACTTCCTTCCCTTCTGACATAGTAGAAATGACATATTCAACAGGAAAGCTGGAGCCGTCTTTGCGAACAAACTTTTGATCTGCTTCAGAATAGTGCAGCGCGCTATCTGTTTCCGCCTTTTCCGGCTCGTCCCTGCTGAAAATAACCTCTTCAGGCTTTCCGATCAGCTCGCCCTTCTCATAGCCGAGCATCGACTCGGCAGCCGGATTGCAAAAGGTCACCTTGCCCTCAAGATCCAAACCGAAGATGCCCTCACCGGCTGAATTCAAAATCAGTTCCTTCTCGCGGCTCAGCTGCCGCAATTCTGTGATGACTCTTTCAAGCTCTTTATTTTTGATTCTGATTTCCGACGTTCGTTCTTCGATGATAACCTCTTGTTTTTCCATATACAACAAATTAGCCAGTGTCGAGGCGGTGGCATCTACCACCGATTGAGCCAGCTGCCTGTCCGCTTCGGAGTAAATCATATCTTTCTCCTCAAAGTTGGCAACAGCTATCACGCCTAATACTTTTCCCATGGAGATCAATGGCAGAATGAAAAGCCCATTGATGCCAAAGTTCCGGCAAACAGCATGATTCGGCCTGTCATCAGCAAATACGTTAGGAATAAGCAGCGCTTTTTTGGTTGCTATCACCTCCCGAATTACTACGTCGTTCGTCTCATCAATCGTCATTCGGCTATGAGTCTGCATCCAGTCTTCTTCCGTCCAGTCACTGTCCTTGCTCAGCCGTGTCGGCCTGATGTTTCTTCCGGCTAAAGGATCAAGCAAATGGACGCCGACGTTATAGTTGTCTAATACCTTGCCGACGTAAAACAAACATTTATCTATTCCCTCCTGCATGGTGGAGCACATCGACAGTTCGCGTGTCACGTCCAGCAGCAGTTGTTTTTCAGCGATGAGATTTTCTTTGCGGGTCAAATTAACTGTATTGCGGATCGCAACAGCAGCCATATTAACATAAGCTTCAACGGTTTGAATCTCTGTTTCGGTTAAATTCATTGGGGTGCCGTAGTCGAACAAAAAGACAAGCCCGAACAACTCATCTTCATAGGAGATCGGAAGAGCAAGCAATGATTGTATTTTAAATCCGTTGACCGCTCTCGCGTCCGGACGGCCGTCTTGTGATGTATCTGGTATATAAATCGTCTTGCGTGTTTCGATAACTTCTTTGGCCAACAAATCTATTTCAGTATCAACCACATGCATATCAAGGGTCATGCCGTTAATAAAATCCGGCTTCCCCACATAGCCTCTAAACGTTCCATCTTTTTGCGGCAAATAGATTCCGACGGAGTCACACTGGACAATTTCTTCGGAAATGGCGATCGTTACTTGATCTAACACCTCCCTTAAATCTAACTTTGAGTTTATTAACTTTGTAATATTGGCGAGTCGAGAATATCTTGTTTGCTCTTTCGTCATTTAGTGTCCCCCATTGCTTGGCTTAGTGATCGAATAAAATGGCAATTACAGACTAATATAGTCCCATACGTCTAAGCTTGCTGAAAAATTCATCATAATATCCCAAGTAAAGATCTTCTCCTCTTTTTTCCTATTTTTAAATGCCCTATCCTTCAATGGATCAACTAGATATTTCTCCACTGATCATTGGCCTTGTTACTTAAAATGTTAGACTTTTCGAACCGCTCTTTGCAACCTTTCTTTTATCCTATTTACTTTAATTTTCAGCTCATTGCGTCCCTGTTTTTTCAATCTGTTTGCCGCAGCGCGAATAAAAAATGTCCAAGCGCTGATTGATCATGCATCTAAAGATGAAATGCCGGCGCATTTGTTATGAAAAATAAAGCTGCTTTGCAAACAGCACAGCAGCTTTATTCCTTCATTTATGATGCAGTCCGTCTGCTGCATGGGTCACACAATTTCGGCCGTTGTTTTTAGATTGATACAAGGCTTGGTCCGCTCTTGCCAAAATTGAAATGTTTGTATCCTCGGAAGTAACAGTCGCTGCCCCAATGCTTACTGTAACCGCACACTCACCCCATGAGTCCTGTTCGATCGCCGTCCGCAAGTCTTCCGCTGCCTGCTTCGATTGGCAGGCATCCATCCCCGGCAAAAGAACAATGAATTCCTCTCCGCCGTAGCGGGCGGCAAGGGCAGGCTCCTCCAGGCTCGCTTCCATTATTTGCGCAAGCTTCCGCAAAACCTGGTCTCCAACAAGATGACCCTGGGTGTCATTTATGTTTTTAAAGTGATCGACATCAAGGATTAAAACAGAAAAAAGCATGTGAGAAGCGGCGAAACGCTCCATGTAGGCATCAAGCTTCTCAATAAAGTAGCGCCGGTTTTTCAATCCGGTTAATGCATCTGTTACTGCTAACTTTTCTAACTCGGCATTTAATCTGATCAGTTCGGTTTGTTTCAATTCAATGTCACGGTGCAAGACTTCCAGCCTGCCAAGCGCCTCATCCTTCAGCCGGTAGGCTTCTTCGATTGTTGCTTTGGCGTTGCGAATCTCTTTTTCATAGTCAATTCTTTTGCTCATCTGGACGAATACACAATCTATGATTTCCTCTTCATCACCTCTGCGGCTCCGGCCATTTACAAGGACAGGGATGCTATCGCCTTGCTTGGACTTTAATGTTAAATACATTTCATTCACATATCCGTACAATTGAATAAATGGATAAAAGTAGGTGTGAAAAAGAAACTTGTTCGCCATAGACATCATTGATTCAATATGATGATCCAGTACATCCTTGCGGTCATAGCCAAACATGTTCAGAAATGTTTCGTTGACAGCCGTAATGATGCCGCGGTTCGTAATGGAGACATAGCCGCATGGGGCATGATTTAGCCGCTCATCCATTGGCAGGCCTCCCTTCACTGAACCAACTTCTCTTGAAGCTGTGAAAGATAGTCTTTAATCAGAGTTGCGGTCTCCTGCGGATGGCTCAAATGCGGATAATGCCCTTTTGCTTCCATTAAACGAAATGTGCTGTTTTTAAGGTGCCGATGCAAATACTGGCCAACTTCCAGAGGGACGATGCTGTCTTCTGAACATTGCAAAATCAGTGAAGGCGTTTGTGCCTTAGGCAAATCTTCGCGATGATCAGAAAAAAAGGTCACTTCTGCAAACTTTCGGGCCATGGCCGGGTCCGCTGAACAAAAACTCGTCTTCAATTCTTCCGTCAATGCAGGACGATCAGCATTATGCATAGCCAGAGGGGCTAGATAGCTGGCCCATCCAACAAAGTTCATTTCCATCATACCGAGCAATTCCTCGACATCCTCCCGTTCAAACCCGCCAAAATATTCCGGCCCATCATTTAAATAGCGCGGGGACGGCCCAACCATGATTAAGCATTCAAAGCAATCCGGTCTTTGGATAGATGCGAGCATGCCAATCATGGCACTGACAGAGTGGCCAACAAATATTGCTTGCTTTATTTGCAGTGCGTCCAACACTTCGAGCAAATCTTTCACATAGCCTTGGATCGTTCCATATCTCTCCTCATTGTAAGCTGCTCTATCTGAGTTGCCCGAACCAACATAGTCAAATAACACCACTTTATAGTCCTTTTCAAACGGGGGAGCGACAAACCGCCACATATTTTGATCACACCCGAATCCATGGGCGAATAGAATGGTCTTTTCTCCACTGCCCGTCACTGTCACATTGTTGCGTGTAAAAATAGTCGTCATTCCAGTAACCTCTTTTGCTATTTTTTAGAAGTATATGGGTATTTCTGTTACGAAAGAATCTAAGTCTACTATACACAAAAACAAGAAAGGGTTCATCCTTTAGATTTTTTCATACAATAGGAGGAATTATAGGCAGCGGTGATTCATATTCTGAAAAAATAGAAATTACTAGTTAAAAAGAAGGATTTTACATTTTTTACTCTCAATCCTCTCTTTCCTCTCCATATATTTACTATAATTACATTTGTAAGCGCATTCATATTCATGAATAAGGGGGAGAAGCATGTATACCTTTCTAGCAGGAATTGCCCTTTTAATTCTAGGTTACTTCACATACGGCAAGTTGATCGAAACTATTTTCGGGGTGAAAGCTGAACGGGCGACACCGGCCTACGTAAATAACGACGGAGTGGATTATGTGCCGATGAGCACGTCCAAAAATTCCTTGATCCAGCTGTTAAATATCGCGGGCACAGGCCCAATCTTCGGGCCGATTATGGGGGCGCTCTACGGTCCCGTCGCATTTATTTGGATTGTGGTTGGCTGTATTTTCGCCGGGGCCGTCCATGATTATTTAACGGGCATGATTTCCATTCGCAACCGCGGAGCCCATCTGCCTGAACTGGCAAGCAAATTTCTTGGCAAGGTCATGAAACATGTAGTCAATGCTTTTGCTATCCTGCTTCTTTTATTAGTCGGAACCGTGTTTGTATCTACACCAGCGAGCCTGCTGCACGCATTAATGAATGGCAAGGTCGCGTTAAGTCTCATCATTGCAGCTATCTTTGCTTATTATATTTTAGCGACTCTGCTGCCAGTGGATAAAATTATCGGCCGGCTGTATCCTTATTTCGGCGCCCTGTTAATCATCAGCGCGATCGGAGTGGGGATTGGCTTAGTCGTGACAGGCGCTCCGATTCCAGAGCTTTCCTTAAGGAACTTTCATCCGGATCATGCCCCTGTATTTCCTTTATTATTTTTTACCATAACTTGCGGGGCGCTTTCCGGATTTCATGCTACGCAAACACCGATGATTTCACGGACCACGCAAAATGAACAGCAAAGCCGGAAGATTTTTTACGGCATGATGATCGCAGAGGGCATTATCGCTATGATTTGGGCGGCGGCAGCTATGAGCTTGTTCAACGGCTATGGCGGATTGAATGAAGTGCTTGCGGCAGGCGGGCCAGGAGCGGTGGTCAGCGAAGTCTCTGCATCGATGCTTGGCGCGATCGGCGGAACGCTGGCCGTGCTCGGAGTCGTTGTTTTGCCGATCACTTCTGGAGATACCGCTTTCCGAAGCGCCCGCATGATTATTGCGGAGTATCTGACTATTTCTCAAAAGAAATTCTCTAGCCGCTTGTGGATTGCTTTGCCGCTGTTTGTGCTGTCCGTCTTGCTGACGCAAATTGATTTTAATATCCTGTGGAGATATTTCAGCTGGGCCAACCAGTCAACAGCGGTCATCGCCTTATTTGTCGGGGCTATGTATTTGTACATTGCCCGCAAAAATTACTGGGTGTCGCTCATACCGGGAACCTTCATGCTTGTCATGGTGCTCGCCTACATCTTGAATGCACCGATCGGGTTCGGCTTGTCCATGACGGCCTCCTGGATTGGCAGCACGATCGGCACAGTGATACTCCTTGCCCTCTTCTTCCACGCTGCTAAAAAGGCACGGGCAAACAATTTGCCGCTTGAAGATGATATTTCCGACTGGAATAGCGTTGCTTAGACAGGAGAGGCATATAGCAAAGAGAAAAAGCTGCCCGGGGCAATTTCCTCGGGCAGCTTCATTTGCTGATGAGCCTTACAAAAATGTAAGAGAAATGAAAGCTAATCAAATTTTTTCCTCTTTTTAAATAGCCTATACTTCTCTTTAAATACAGGCGATGCTGACAGACCATGCCAGGATCGCCTAAGGAAAAAGGAGAAGCCTTTCCATGAATTTATTTGAAATGAATATAAACCTGTTTCGGTCAATTAACGATTTAGGCAAGCAGTTTACACAGCTTAATCCAGCTATGGCATTCATTGCTGAGTATATGGTTATCGCGCTGGCTCTTGGCATCCTCTTGTTTTGGTTCACTAGGAACCGCACCCATCGCATGATGATCCTTTGCGGATTTATGGCTTTTGCAGCGGCGGAATTCATTGGAAAGGTAGCCGGAAAGCTCCATTCCAATCACCAGCCTTTTGCGGAACTGCCCGATGTTAACAAGCTCATCCACCATGCAGTGGATAATTCCTTTCCAAGTGACCATACGATTTTGTTCTTTTCTTTTTGCATGACGTTTTTCTTGTTTCATAGGCGCTGGGGAATTTTTTGGATGTTGCTGGCGTTCCTTGTCGGCTTCTCGCGCATTTGGGTTGGGGTGCACTATCCGGCAGACGTTCTGATCGGAGCAATCATCGGCATGTTTACAGCATCCATGGTTTATTTGACAGCCCCTCATCTTAATGCTGTGAAAAGATTTCTGGCGGCCATCGAAAAGATGGAGCGGGCCTTCTTTCCAGGCAAAGACCAGTCCAAGCAATATTGATTTTCTCTGTGGATCGCTGCTTACGAGTGAAGACCGTATAGTTTGCATTTATCATACAGGCTTGTTTTACTGATTTGCAACAGCTCAGCTGCCTTTAATTTATTGCCCTGCGCGGCGGCTAAGGCCCGTTGAATCGCCTGTTTCTCCATAGCAGCCATCTCTTCTTTGAGCGGCAGAATGGACAAGGGAGCCGCCTGCTCAGAGCAGGGGCTGCTATCCCCCTTTCTTTCGTCTCCGTTGCTGCCTCCAGCTTCTTGATCGCGCAAATATAAGGGGAGATGGCACAATTGAATGACCTTGCCATCCAATACATTGATGGAGCGCTCTAATACATTCTCCAGCTCACGGATATTTCCCGGCCAGGAATGGCCAGTTAGCCTTTCCATCACTTCTGGAGATAATTCCAGACTATGCCGGTAAAACCTTGGCTCAAGCTGTTTCAGCAAATATTGCGCAATCGCCGGGATATCCTTTTTCCGCTCTCTTAACGGCGGAATGTCGATTTTAATCACATTTAAGCGATAGTACAGGTCTTGACGAAATTGTCCCTCTGCCACCATTTTTTCAATATCCCGATGGGTAGCTGCAACAATCCGCACATCGATAGGAATCGACTTTTGGCCGCCTACCCGGCAAATTTCTTTTTCCTGCAGGACCCTTAACAATTTGCTTTGCATCGAAAGCGGCATGTCGCCGATTTCGTCCAAAAACAGCGTGCCTTTGTGAGCCAGCTCAAATTGCCCGCGCTTGCCGCCTTTTTTTGCTCCCGTAAAAGCCCCGTCCTCGTAGCCAAACAGCTCGGACTCAAGGAGATGCTCCGGAATCGCGGAGCAATTAATAGCGACAAAGGGGCTGGATGCTCTCGTGCTGCGGTGATGGATAGCATGGGCGAACAACTCCTTGCCCGTGCCGGACTCGCCTATCAGCAAAACAGAAGAATTGCTTCCTGAAATTCTTTCAGCAAGCGTTTTGGCAGCAAGAAAGGCCGAACTATCGCCAATTAAATCGTTAAAGCTGTATTTGCTTTGCAAGTCCTTTTGCGCTTTCGCTTGGTAATAGCTCAGCTCTTCAACCAGCCCTTGTATTTTCGTTTTGTACATTTGCCATTCTTCAGGATTCCGGAACATCACGCTGCCGACGGCCCCGACAATTTCTCCATCTTCAAATAGCGGAAACCGATTGGCAATCATCTCGCTGCCGTTAATAGACTGCAGGGCAGCCAGCTCGGTTTCTCCCGTTTGGGCAACAATATGCATGCGCGAATTCTCAATGACCTCCTGCACTGGCCGGCCCGCTGCTTCCTCCACCGTTGTGCCGATAAACTCACAATATGGTTCATTAATGTACAAAATAACTCCATGGCGGTCGACAACAACGACTCTTTCAGCTAATAGATTGATCATTTGCTCATACCAGCTTGCCGGTATTCTTTCAAATATCCGCTTCATCTTGCCGTCCCCCTCTTTTGCATTCATTTGCTTATTATAACAAATCATTACCCATAAATTTCCTTGTTCAATAAAGACCTTAACGAAAAAAAAGATCCCCGCTCTCATCCATCGAGCAGGAATCCTTTTTCGTTTTTTATTGGGCGGTATAGCCTCCATCCAGTATCACGGCTTGCCCGGTCACTCCCCTTGCTTTATCGCTGGCCAAAAAAACAGCATAATCGGCAATCTCCCCCACGGTCAAAAGCCGTTTTTGCGGAACGAGCGGCAGGAGAACCTCCTCAATGGCTTCATTCAGGCTGACGTTTCGGGTTTTCGCCAGGTCTCCCAGCTGCCCCCTGACAAGCGGGGTATCCACGTAGCCGGGGCATAAAGCATTTACCGTAATGCCGTGCTGGGCTCCTTCTAAGGCGGCTACCTTTGTTAAGCCGATCACCCCGTGCTTCGCACTGTTATAAGCTGCTTTGCCGGCAAAGCCGATCACCCCATTAATTGAAGCCATATTAATAATGCGGCCGAAGCCTTGCTTTTTCATCAGCGGAAAGACATGCTTGATTCCGATAAACGGGGCCGTCAACATGACCTTGACCAGCCGCTCGAAGGTCTCTGTCGGAAAGTCTTCAATCGGAGCAACATGCTGAAGACCCGCGTTATTAATTAAAATATCAACGCGCCCAAATGCCTCCTGTGCGGATTGCAGGCTGTGCTTGTAAGCTTCCTCATCGGTCACATCGCATGGAGCAGCCATTGCTTTCCATCCCTGATCCTTTAATTCTGAGGCGGCCTGCCCGCTTTTTTCAGCGTTCAAATCGGAAATGACGACGTTGGCTCCTTCTTGCGCAAACGTCTTGGCAACTTCCAATCCGATTCCGCTGGCTGATCCTGTAATAAAGGCTGTTTTCCCTGATAATGTTTGGTTCATGATTTTTTGCCTCCTTGCGTATTCAAACTCTTTCATTAAACAATGCCGAAGAACGTATAAAGAGCGATGACGACGAAAACCGCCAGTGTTTTAATAATGGTGACAGCAAAGATATCCTTGTATGACTGCTTATGGGTTAGTCCGGTAACGGCAAGCAGTGTGATAACGGCTCCGTTGTGAGGAAGTGTATCCATGCCGCCAGAGGCCATCGCTACGACGCGGTGCATCACTTCCGGCGGAATGTTAGCTGCGGCAATCGCTTGATTGTAGGTATCTGCCATAGCTCCCAAAGCAATCCCCATGCCGCCGGAAGCAGACCCTGTCATCCCGGCGAGTGTAGTTGTCGTCACAGCCCCATTCACGAGCGGGTTGGTGAAGGTTTGTGAAATCCCATCGCTGATGGTTGCGAATCCCGGAAGAGCGGCAATAATTCCGCCAAATCCGTATTCGGCCCCGGTGTTCATTGTTGCCAGCAAGGACCCGCCAATAGCTGAATTTACCCCTTCTTTGAAGCCTTGTGTCACCCGCTTCCAATCATAGGCGATTGCTGTAACTATACCCACAAGCAGAGCCATTATAATCGCCCAGACCGGAGCAGCGGCTGCTACATCAACGGAATAATCCTTCAAGCCGATGGCGGAAAAGTCGAAGCCGTCCGGATACCATTTTGGAATATAGGTGATAAACAGTTTGTTTGTTACACCGACAAGCAGCAGCGGAACAAAGGCCAGGATCTGCCGGGCAACGGATTGCTGTGACGTTAAGTCAGGGCGAAAAGCAGTCTCCTCTTCGGCTTTCGCGCCTTCTGCTGCAGCCGCATGTTCATCCGCAAATCCGCAGTAGCCTTCACCTGCTTTTTCGGCTTTCTTTCTTCTTGACTCCAAATAGAACAGTCCGGCGGCCAGGACAAGCACTCCGCCAATTATGCCAAGTGTCGGAGCCGCGTAAATGTCGGTTTTAAAAAAGGAAATAGGAATGACATTTTGAATTTGAGGCGTTCCCGGCAGAGCATCCATGGTGAAGGTAAATGCCCCAAGAGCAATCGTACCCGGAATCAGGCGTTTCGGAATGTTCGCTTGCCTGAATATTTGTGCGGCAAATGGATAAATAGCAAACACTGCCACGAATAAACTGACGCCGCTATACGTTAAGATCGCCCCGAGCAAAACAATGGCCAGCATCGCCCGTTTGGCGCCGATCAAGCGGACGATCGTCTTGGCGATAGACTCGGCGATCCCAGACATTTCTACAACTTTTCCGAAGATCGCTCCCAATAGAAAAACCGCGAAATACGATTTAATAAATCCAACCATTTTTTCCATGAACACTCCTGAGAAAAAAGGCAGAACATGGAGCGGGGCAACGAGCAAAACAGCAAGCAGCGCACAGATGGGCGCCAATAAGATAACTGAATATCCGCGATAAGCAAAAAAGATGAGAAGGCCAAGCGACAATAAAATAACAAATAAATCCATCTAGATCCCCCCTGTATTCGATGTTTTAGTAAGCGCTTACAAACAGCCGCTTTGAAATGATTCTTATCCTTCTGTTACTGGATCAGCAGCACAATAGGCACAAGCTTTTTCCGGCCCCCTTTTTTACGATTATCCTGTTTTTTTCTCATTTATTTTAGGACCCCTGCTCCTTCGTCTCCTTATGATAATGCAAATACCATACCAATCAGCAAACCTTCCAAAATGGCTTGCTGCCTGACCGATGCTTATTTACCGCCAGCCTCTGCTTTCCGAAAAGACGGAAAGTTCCTTTTTTCCGGAAACACTTACGAATCAAAATTCCGGAAAAACGGAAAAGAGGCATTTGCTCCGAGGAAAAGGAGCGCCGCTCTTGAAAATAACCGGAAGATTAAGTTATTCTTAGACATACAATTCTTACTTAAGGCTGTGATCAACATGCGTATCAATAAATTTATTAGCGAATCGGGCAAAACATCCAGAAGGGGAGCAGATAAATTAGTTGCCGAAGGGCGCGTCACAATTAACGGCAAATTAGCAGAAATGGGGAGCCAGGTAGAACCGGGAGATCAGGTACGGGTGGATGGAGAGCTTGTACATAGAGAGAACAATCACGTCTATATCGCCTTAAACAAACCAGTCGGCATCACCAGCACAACCGAAAAACATGTCGAAGGCAACATTGTCGACTTTGTGAACCATCCGTTAAGAATTTTTCATATTGGCCGGCTGGATAAAGACTCAGACGGGCTGATCCTGCTCACCAATGACGGCGACATTGTAAACGAAATTTTGCGGGCGGAAAACAACCACGAAAAAGAGTATATCGTGTCTGTCGATAAGCCGATTACTCCTGAGTTCTTGAAAAAAATGGCGAGCGGCGTAGAAATCCTGGGAACAAAAACGCTTCCTTGCGAAGTGATCCAAACCTCAAAATATGAATTTCATATTATCTTAAAACAAGGCTTGAACCGGCAAATTCGCCGCATGTGTGCGGCCCTCGGTTATAAGATCAGCAGGCTTCAGCGCATCCGCATTATGAATGTCCATTTAGGAAATCTTCCTCTTGGCCAGTGGCGGGATTTATCGGCAAAAGAACGTGATCAGCTCTTTAAGGATTTAAATTACAAGCCAAAGCAGTGATAACGAACAAAGGGGCGGCCCAAAAGGTCATGAGAAATGACCGTTGGGACCGTCCCCTTTCTTTTTCTAAGACAGGCGGGAAAGAAGGAAAGCGCAGCTTCAGCCTCTTCCCTGTATTCTAGCCCCATCCCGCGCCATCTAACAAACTGTATGAAATAGTCTGATTTTTAATAACATTTTGTCTATTGTTCATCTGGACAATCGGTTATATAGTCTACATAACCATTTGTCAGCGGTTAGGAGGTGATGACGTGTTCAACTTGCCTGCAGAAACCTTTTGGTGGCTTGTCCCCTGGCCTTTTATTTGGCTAGGTCTAGGAGTCATTCTGTACTTTAAGCTGAAAAGGGAAGATGAAGCAGAGGAAAATGAAAATCATAGTTAGGAGGGATACATGTTGAGCATGGATGGGATTATTTTCGTCGTCTATATACTCACTCTGTTAGGGATTGGGCTTTGGTTCTCCCGCCGGTCGTCCCAATCCTCAGAGCAGTATTTACTCGGAGGCCGCTCGCTTGGTCCGGCGGTTACTGCCATGACTATGCAAACGACCGCTATGAGCGGCTATATGTTTATGGGCGCCCCGGCGCTGGCTTTTCAGTATGGCTGGTATGCTGTCTGGTATGCAATCGGAGATGCAGGCGGCTCTATTATCAATTTATCCGTTTTAGGAAAGCGGATGCGCCGAATGTCCGAATTATTGGGAGCGCTTTCACCTATTGAATTTCTGGAAAAGCGGTTTGAAAGTGCCAGCGTCCGCGTCATTGGCGCATTGATCTCCATCGTCTTCCTCTTCGCCTATGTTTGCGCCCAATTTATTGCAGCCGGAAAAGCAATGGCGGCCTTGACCGGATTTACATATGAATGGTCATTAATTATCGGCATCAGCGTCATTATCATCTACACAGTAGCCGGCGGTTACTTAGCCGTTGCCTACACCTCTTTTGTCCAAGGAGTCATTATGGTTCTCGGAGTGGCGGGAATCGGATTTCTGGCTTACTTCCATGTTGGCGGATTAACAGGCCTTAATGGCGCTCTTGAAAAAATGGATCCAACCTACTTAAGCATCTGGGGGAAAGATTTAGCCTTTTACGGCCAATGGGGCGTTGTGTTAGGCGCCATTCTGATCTTCTCTATCGGCTACATGGGACTTCCTCACGTTGTGGTACGGCACATGTCCATGAAAAGCACAAAAACGGTTAAAGGAGCTATCCTGATCAGCGCGATCTGGAACCAGTTCTTTATTTTTATTCCGTATATTCTCGGACTGATCAGTATCATTCTTCTTCCGGACATAAAAGATCCGGAAATGGCGATTACACAATTAGCCTACACGCTCTTCCCTGGTTTATTTGCTGCCCTTCTCTTATCGGCAGTCATGTCGGCGGTGATGTCCACTGCTGATTCACTGCTGATGCAAGCGGGAACCATTCTGTCCCGTGATGTCTATCAGCGATTTATCAATCAAAACGCAGCTCAACAAACGACCATCCTTGTCTCCAGACTTTGTATTCTAGGAGGCGGAATTGTCGGCATCATCGTTGCCATCTACGAACCTCCTTCTATCTTTGGATTGGCTGTGTTTGCTTTCGGCACACTCGGCAACAGCTTCCTCGTTCCTTATGTGGCTTCTGTTTACTCGAAGAAAGCCAACTATATCGGTTGTTTATGTGCCATGGTCGGCGGCGCTGCCACAAACATTGCCTGGACTTCGCTGAATTTAGAGGCGGCTACAGCCGTCCACCCCTTTTTGGCGGGCCTGGCGGTTTCCTTGCTGGGCATGGTCATCGGCAGCCAATTTGGGAGCAAACCTTCCCAGCGGATACAGGATATTTTTGAACAATCGAAAAATAAGCGATTTTTTTCAAAGGAATTTGACCAAAATATTGCCCGCCATTTAGCGCCGGAAGCCAAAAATATATCTAAGTTTCTGGCGAAGGAAGCGGAGAACTATTAAGGAGAGCTGCTCATGACGTCCATATTGGCTCAAAAACCTGTATTGGCTGAAGAAGAAGTACTTAGGGGGCTGCAGCAATATGACCGCCGCGCCAAGGTGCAAATTAGCCAAATGATTCTTTATCCCTATTACTTTTTCGAATATACCCTTCGCGCTAAAAGCCTGCTTAAGCTGAACGGAAAAGTGGCGTGCACAATTGATGCGCTGAGCGAACAGGGCGCATTGGCCGATGTTCAGCCTGAATTTTCCCCTTCTCCGGCGAAGGAGAGCGGGATGCTTCCTGTTGCCGTAGCAAAGGATGAGGCAAAAAGGCTGGCAGAGAACTTTATCATTCATACACTTTCGCAAAAAACAAAATTCCTTACGGTTCCCCGTCTTCACTTAGCGGACAGCTCCTTATTTTACCGGCCGTTTTGGCTGGCGCAGTACAGGCGGGCTGCACACGGACAGCAGCAATTGATCGTTGATGCAGTCAGCGGCAGCTATCACCCTTTATAACTAGCTTTCTTGCAATCAGCAATTCTTATCATTTACAGGCAGCTGCCTGTATAGACTAGTGAATGAGCGTTTTCTCACAAAAAATAATATATAAGGTGGCGAAATAGACAGATGGAAAAATTAGTTGGCGTACAAACAATCACTCATTTTATAGGCGGGGAGATGAAGCCGGGAACGAGCGGCCGCTTCGGAAAAGTATTTAAGCCGTCCACAGGGGAAGTCATGGTTCTATGCCCGTATGCTTCAGCGGAGGAAGTCAATGAAACGGTAGCAATAGCTAAAAATGCTTTTGCCGGCTGGAAGAAAACGCCTGTCGCTCAACGGGTGGAGATCATTCACCGCTTTAGAAGCCTGCTCGTCGAGAAAACGGAGGAGCTTGCCCAGTTAATCGGACTCGAAAGCGGCAAAACCATTTCGGATGCCAAGGGGGAGATTAGCAGAGGACTAGAATCAGTTGATTTAGCGATAAATGCTCCTCATCTGCTCAAGGGAGAGTATTCTGTCAATGTCGGCGGCGAAATTAATGCTTATTCCATTAAGCAGCCGCTTGGTGTAGTAACAGCCATTTCTCCTTTCAACTTTCCGTTTATGGTTCCTGTCGCTATGGCAACGATGGCGGTCGCCTGCGGAAATGCCGTCATTTTAAAGCCGTCAGAGAAAGTGCCGAACTCCGCTTTGTTTTTCTCGAAGCTGTGGAAAGAGGCTGGATTGCCGGACGGTGTATGGAACGTCGTGAACGGTGACAAGGAAGCTGTCGATGCTTTGCTCAAGCACCCGGATGTTCCAGCGGTTTCATTTGTCGGCTCTACCCGGATTGCCCAGTATATTTATGAGGAAGGCTGCCGCAATCATAAGAGAGTCGCTGCCTTTGGCGGCGGAAAAAACCATATGATCATCATGCCGGATGCGAATTTAGATCATGCGGTGAATTCCTTCCTCGGAGCAGCCTATGGCGCAGCATCCCAGCGCTGTATGGCCATTTCCGCAGCAGTGCCTGTCGGAGAAAAAACAGCGGAAGCGTTCGTTGCTAAGTTAAAACGACGCGTACAAGACTTGAAGGTCGGCGCTTACAATGATACGGATGCCGACTTTGGGGCTTTGATTTCACAGGAGTCAAAAGAAACGGTTATCAAGTATATTGAGCAAAGCCTGCAAGAAGGCGCCGAGCTATGCGTGGATGGACGCCATCCCGAGGTTCCGCATTCCCAAGGCTTCTATCTCGGGGCTACCCTGCTGGACCATGTCACTCCTGACATGCAAATTTACCGCGAGGAGGTGTTTGGTCCGGCGCGGATCGTCGTTCGCGTAAACAGCCTAGACGAGGCGATCGAATTGATTAACAACCACGAATACGGCAATGGCGTCACCATCTTTACGAACAATGGCTATGCAGGCCGGACATTCGCCGAGCAAATTGAAGTGGGCATGGTCGGCATCAATGTGCCAATTCCGATCCCGGTAGGGTATCATAACTTCGGCGGCTGGAAGCGTTCCAAGTTTGGCGAAAGCCATATGTTTGGACCGGATACTGCCCGCTTCTTCACAAAATCAAAAACCATTTCAGAAAGATGGCCGGAAAACGACATTCAACATGATCAAGTGAATTTTGATTTCCCAAGCAACCGCTGAAACGGCAGATCGAACATTCGGCAGGAGGCGCCTCCTGCCGAATGTTCCTATCTTCCAATCCCCTGATCCCGAAGCTGAATCGTCTCCACAAATTTCGTCGCAGCAGTAGATAAGGGCACGCTTTTCAAAAAGCAGATACCGATGCTTCTCTTCGGTATCTCCTCCAGCAATTGAATTTCATGCACAGCTCCTTTATTTAAATAGTCAAGTGAAAATTCCTTCGTCACACAGGCTATTCCTAAATTAATTCTGGCAAATTCGAGCAATAAATCATGCGAGCCCAATTCAAATTCGGGTGAGATTTTCAAGCCCTTGGATAAGATGAAATCCTCTACATATTTTCTGGAGTTGGATCTCGGCTCCAGGAAAATCAAGGGCAGCTTCGCTAACTGCTGGAAGGCTAATGGCTGCGGCAATGTGTGCTTATATTTTTCTCCGCAAACAAAAATGTCCTGAACATCCAGGCACGGCAGCTTTTCAAACACCGGATCATCAATGGGAAAATTACAAATCGCAATGTCCACTTCTCCTGATTTTAAAATGGAACAAAGCTCTGAGGTGGTGCCATTGACGATTTTAAATTTAATATTCGGATACCGGTTATGAAAAGCTTCTAAATACGGAAGCAAGAAATAGCGGGAGATCGTATCGCCTACACCAATTTTCAGTTCGCCGATCGTCAAATTCTTGAATTCCAGGATCTTTTCTTCTCCGACATCAATTAAATGAATCGCTGAATGGACATATTCAAACAAAAGCTTTCCTTCATTCGTTAACGAGACCCCCTTAGGTGTCCGGTTAAACAGCCGTGTATCCAATTCCCTTTCCAATTGCATCATCGCCTGGCTGACGGCCGGCTGCGTCATATAGAGGGCTTTGGCTGCTTTTGAAAAACTTCCGCTTTCTGCGACGATGCAAAACACCTTGTATAAATCCAGCTTGCTAATCATATAACTGCTCCTTATATAGACTATTAGACATATTAACTTTACTTATAACATTAAGCCCATGTATAGTACAAGTAGATCTAGTTTACATTCACTTCATTAGCCATAAGGAGCGATTATATTGGAAAGAGTAGTTGGAACGGTTGTTAGAGGCCTGCGCGCCCCTATCATTAATCAAGGGGACAATATTGAAGAAATCGTTGTAGACAGCGTGCTGAAAGCCGCAGAGGTGGAAGGCTTTACAATTAATGATAAAGATATTGTAACGGTTACAGAGTCAATCGTAGCTCGTGCCCAAGGAAATTATGCGACAATTGACCATATCGCAAAAGATGTACAGGCTAAATTCGGAGAGGATACGATCGGTGTCATCTTCCCAATCCTTAGCCGAAACCGCTTCGCTATTTGCCTGCGCGGCATTGCTAAAGGCGCGAAAAAAATCGTGTTAATGCTGAGCTATCCATCGGATGAGGTCGGCAACCACTTAGTGGATATCGACCACCTTGACGAAAAAGGCGTCAATCCTTGGACAGATGTGCTGACAGAACAGCAATTCCGTGACCATTTTGGCTACAACAAGCATACATTTACAGGCGTTGATTATATCGATTACTATAAATCGTTGATTGAAGAATACGGCGTTGAATGCGAAGTCATTTTCTCAAATAACGCGAAAACGATTTTAGACTATACAAAGAATGTTTTAACTTGCGATATACATACGAGAGTTAGAACAAAAAGAATTTTGACTGCGCACGGCGCCGAAAAGGTTTACAGCCTGGATAACATCTTATCGGCATCAATTGACGGCAGCGGTTATAACGAAGCTTATGGTTTATTAGGATCCAATAAAGCAACCGAAGACAGCGTGAAGCTTTTCCCGCATAATTGCCAGCCGATCGTTGACCGCATTCAGCACTTGCTGAAAGAAAAAACAGGCAAAAACGTAGAGGTTATGATTTACGGAGATGGAGCCTTCAAAGATCCAGTGGGTAAAATTTGGGAGCTTGCAGATCCAGTCGTATCCCCGGCTTACACATCCGGCCTTGAAGGCACGCCTAATGAAGTCAAGCTGAAATACTTGGCCGACAATAACTTTGCCCATTTAAGCGGCGACGAGCTGAAACAAGCCATTTCAGCGTTCATTGACAAGAAGGAAGCCGATCTTGTTGGATCAATGGAAGCACAAGGCACAACGCCTAGAAGACTGACTGATCTTATCGGTTCTTTATCTGATTTAACTTCTGGAAGCGGAGATAAAGGAACGCCAATCATCTTTATCCAGGGCTATTTCGATAACTACACAAAATAAATAAATGCCCTCAGCTTGCCGGCAAAAGGGATGCGGAATGACTGATTCCGCATCCCTTTTTTGATGTTTATTCCAAGAACTTAGAGAGAACAGCAGCCTGCTCTGCACTCATGCTTCAGCGTATTTTTAGTGCCGGGAAAGGTCAACTGGAAATCAACCGCTGCCAGCTGCAAGCAACATGAAAAGAGCTGCAGCGATTCCCGCACAGCAGGCATCGCTTTTTATGTAGGCCGGGAAAGGAGCTTCACCGCTCTCCGCCTGCTGGCATACACTATCTTTTAACTGGCTGCTAAAAAATAGAGGAGGTTTGAACATGGTCATTTTCGCTTCTTTCCATGGCACGGTCACCGCGATCAGCGACTTTGCGACAGGACAAAACGGGGCAAGCGACGGCTGCTACCAGCTGCTTTCTGTCCAAAATGAGCGCGGGGAAACCGTCCACTTTGTCGTAGCGCCTGCTACTTATTTTGTCGACCAAGACATGGTTTCTCCAGGCGATCAGATCACCGGCTACTATGATCAGAACGCTCCCGTCCCGCTTATTTATCCGCCGCAATACCGGGCCCTCATCGTGGTTAAAGACAATCCGTACCGAAATGTAAAAGTAGACTACTTTAACCGGCAATTAACGAGCAGCGACGGTTTATTAAAACTGAATCCGGCTGCCAACACCAAGGTTCTCTTAACTAATGGGCAGGCGTTTTCCAAAAGTCCCGCCAACCGGAATTTAATTGTGATTTACGGACCGGCTACAAAAAGCATTCCTGCCCAGACTGCCCCTTACAAGATCATCGTATGGTGCTGATCCTTCCTCCCGGCCGGCTATTCAAACTGGCTGCATGGGCAAAAGCCGCTTGGAGATAGTAATAGTATGACCTTTTAAAATCAGGAGGAAGCAAATGAATCTACAATCTGGAACCTATTACTGGCCGACAACCTTTCCCGATGCTCCGTCCTATCCGGCATTGACCGAAGATCTAGTCTGCGATGTCTTAATTATTGGCGGCGGAAGCTCTGCAGCCCAATGTGCGTATTACCTCTCCCGTGCTTCCTTGCGCGTAGCGGTGATCGAAAAAGGGCAAATCGGCAGCGGAAGCACCAGCACGAATACAGCGCTTATTCAGTACTCCGGCGAAAAAATGTTTACGAGCCTGATTCATACCTTTGGCGAGGAATATATCGCAAGACATTTAATGCTCTTGAAAGAGGCAATCAATGAACTGGAGAAGGCAGCACAAGCAACGGACATTGATTATGAATTCCGCCGCAGAGATACTCTTTATTTCGCAAGCTGCCAGGAGGATATTGCCTCTTTAAAAGCAGAATATGATTTTCTGAAGCAGCATGGCTGTGATCTGGATTTTTTGTCTCAAAGGGACATAGAATCAAACTATCCCTTCAGCAGAGAAGCAGCCATCTATTCTTACAACGATGGCGAGCTCAATCCTTTTAAATTTACTCACTCTTTATTGGATGACGCCGCCAAGAAGGGTGTCCGTATTTACGAGAAGACAGAAATGAACGGGCATCATTACGACCAGCAAAGAGACCAAGTAATTATTTCAACGAAAACAGGCCATTCCATTCAGGCGCGCCATGTTATTTTTGCGGCAGGCTATGAAGGAATGGAGATCAAAAAAGAGAAAAAAGCTTCCTTCGTCAGTACTTATACAGTGACGACTAAACCGGTAGAGGACCTTTCCTCGTGGTATAATCGGACACTCATTTGGGAAACGGCCAGGCCCTATTTGTTTATGCGCACAACGGCCGACAACCGAATCATTGTCGGCGGCCTGGATGAAAACACAGCTTATCCCGAAGACAGGGACAGCAAGCTGATCCATAAAAAGGACCAGCTCCTTAAGGAATTCACAAACATGTTTCCTGATATTGAAACAGAACCCGATTATTATGTAGCCGCCTTTTATGGCGGCACCGTGGACGGGCTCCCGATTATCGGCATTTATGATGATTACCCTCATTGCTATTTCTTATTTGCTTTTGGCGACAACGGCACAGTGTACAGCCAGGTGCTGGCGAAAATTATTGCCGAGGAAATTATCCGGGGAAACAGCCCAGACCTGCCGTTATATTTACAGAACCGGCCGCTGATCCCCCAAAAATAGGCTGTGCCAAAGAATGAGGGTAGTTTTTCCATCAATAGATGCTTTCCGTAGGAGTCGCCGCCTTGCGCGCTTTTTCATGAACGATGAAGACAGCAATATCAAATAATAAAAGAGCAAAAAATAAAGAGATGCCTGCTGCATGCATCTCTTTTATTGCGGCTTTAAATGAAATTTAATAAAAAAGGTAGTGCCTTTTGAGCTTGTCTGAATGTCAATCTTTGCATGATGGCGGGCAGCAATTGCATAACACACGCCTAATCCCAGACCGGTTCCATTGTCTTTCGTTGTGAAGAATGGGGTGCCGAGCTTTTCCAATATTTCTGGCTGAATGCCTTTTCCTTCGTCCTGGACAGTCATAACGACACAATCATCGCCTTCTTTGTACGTTCGAATCGTAAGGACCTGTCCCTCATTCATCGCCTCTAAACCATTGCGGTATAAATTAATTAGCAGCTGGCGGATCTCATTGCGGTTTAAAAACAGCTTCGGAATATCTGCCGTGTCCACTTCAACGATTTTATTTTGGCTGAAGGCATCAATTTTGATTAAAGGCGTGATGCCATGAATAATGGCGTTCAAGTCCAGCAGTTCCAGGTCAGATGTTCTTGTATTTCCCATTGAAAGAAATTCTGTAATGATCGAATTGGCCCGATCAAGCTCTTCGATCATTAATTTAAAGTAATGATGGTAGTCCTCGAATCTGGACTCTTTTTGCAGCAGCTGTAAAAAGCCGCGCACCGTTGTCATCGGATTTCTGATTTCATGGCTGATCCCGGCAGCCATTTGCCCGATTAAATCAAGGCTGGATAGCCGCTTGATTTCCTGCTCGTATTTCTTTTTCTCTGTTATATTTTTAAATAGGCAGCAAACACCGCCGTCACACGGGTAAGCGACGATCTCATGCCATTGATCTTCGTACACGGAATGCATTTCAAACTGCACCGATAGCCCCTCTTCCAGCACCCGATGAAGTTCTTTGTACATAATCGTGCCAATGCTTTCTGGATATACAGCCCAGATATTCTTGCCTAATACATCATTTACTGTTTTATTTTTTGGCAAAAATTGATGCTTATTCACGTAAGTAAATACGAAGTTTTCGTCTAAAGCAAAAAAACCGTCTTTAATGCCTTCGATAATGCTTGTGACTTTTTCATTAACGGCAGCCAGTTCCTTTGTGCGCTCTTCCACAAGGCTTTCCAGCTGATCGGTATATTGCAGATTTGAAAAGGCCGGAGCCGTAGCGTCAACGATGGATTGTGCCAGCTGAACTTGGGAAGTACAGTCATGAAGCTCATTTTTTTTAGCATTCACTACTGCAATGACCCCCAGCACTTCTCCCATGGAGACAAATGGAATAATGAACAAATTTTTAATATTAAAATGGTCAACATAGTGGCTTATCGCTCTATCTGCTTGAACATCAGGGATGAAGGTAATGGTTTTGGTTTGAATGACTTTTTCTATAATTGCTTGATATGGAGGGTCTGCTTGAATCTTCTCATGAGTAGTGCCCCATCCCGTTCTAGTCTCATCGCTGTCTTTGCTCAGTACCGTCGACCTGATTTTCTGCTTATCGCATGGATCAAGCAGGTAAACGGCTATATTATCGCTTCGCAACACTCGCCCTAGATAGAAAAAGCACTTATCAAGGCTTTCTTGCACAGAGGAACACCTCGAAAGCTCACTCGTAATATCGAGCAGCAGCTGCTTTTCAACGATCAAATGATCCTTCTGCAATAAATGGTTGGCATTCTGGATAGCAATGGCTGCCATATTCACATAAGCTTCTACGCGTCGAATATCGGACTCCTTCAGCTTCATCGGCCGGTCGTAATCGAATAAAAATACAAGGCCGAACAGCTCATCCTCAAAGGAAATCGGCAAAGCTAATAAAGACCTGACTTTGAAAGCATCTACCGGCTGCCGATCCGGCCGGTGATCCTTTGAAGTGTCCGCAATATAAATGGTTTGTTTCATTTCAATGACTTCTTTGGCCAGCAAATCTTTTGCTGGATCAATCACCTGCGTGTCGATGGAAACCCCGTTAATCAAATCCGGTTTCCCGGCAAAGCCCTTGAATGTTCCATCTTCTTGAGGCAAGAAGATGCCGACGGCGTTGCACTGAACAATCTCCTCTGATATCGCCCGTACGACATGCTGGAGCATGGTACGTAATTCTGATTTTTTTTTGATAATCTCTGTAATTTGCGCCAGCCGAGAGTATCTTGTTTGTTCTCTTACCATTCGCTCGGTCTCCAATCATAGAGAAATTAAAATAAACTTCTTAGCACAGCCAAAGGCTAAATCGTTAATTTTTACCTGATTTCTAGTAGTATTATCTCTTATTGTACATAGATTGCCTTAAATTTGATACAGGGAATCAAGAAAATTGCCGCTAACTGTGAAAATAGAGAGGCTGTATTGAATGAGGGGAAAAGCTGATCTGAAGCGAGTAGAATATGGATGAAATTCCCTGTAGCGACTTTTTCCTTTAAAGAAATGGGAAAGGGCCTGCCCCAAAAGTTCATGAAAAATGATTTTTGGGGACAGGCCCTTTTCTTTTCTTAAAAACAGGCTGATTTCCATTCCGGCGGGAAACATCCGCCTGTTTTTATGTTTAGAGACTGATCACACAGCCCTCTGTATCAGGTGCCGCAAAATGTCCGGTATGGACGGCCAGACGGAGCTGGCGGCGCCGCGTATGCCTCTTGCATCGGGGCATACGCATAAGGATCCGCAAGCGCCTCTAACAGCTTTTTCATTACACTGTTATCTCCTTGCTCGGCCGCTGCCAGGGCGGCTTCCACCTGATGATTCCGCGGAATAATAGCCGGGTTGCTGTTTCGCATCAGCTCATTCGAATCCGCCTTTGATTCAGGCTGTCTATCACGTCTTGCCTGCCAGCGCTTTTGCCATTCAGCAAACGCTGGAGATTGAAACAGCGCCATCTCGTCAAGCGCGCCGAGCGTTAATGCCCGAAATGTATTGGTATAATCCGCTTGATGCGCTTGCATCATGTCCAGCAAGTCCTTCACAAGGGATTCATCCTCGGATTCTTCATGGAACATTCCCAATTTTGCTCTCATCCCCGCAAGCCAGTGGGCGTGATATAACTCGGCAAAGCGGGAAAGCTCGTTTTGGGCCAGTTCAATAGCCTGCTCCTCTTCCTCATGCAGCAGCGGCAACAGCGCCTCAGCAAGCCGCGCTAAATTCCATCCGCCAATATACGGCTGGTTTCCATAAGCATAGCGTCCTTGCACATCGATAGAACTGAACACTGTAGCCGGATCATACGCATCCATAAAAGCACAAGGTCCGTAATCAATCGTTTCTCCGCTAATCGTCATGTTGTCGGTGTTCATCACCCCATGGATAAAGCCCACCAGCTGCCATTTGGCAATAAGCGCAGCTTGGCGCTTGATCACCTCTTGAAGGAGAGCCAAATGCTCCCCTCCATCTGCTTGTATGTCCGGAAAGTGACGCTTCCGGGCATAATCAGCAAGCAGCTTCAGATGCTCCGCCGTGCCCCAGGTGGCGGCGTATTGAAAAGTGCCGACGCGCAGATGACTGGCTGCCACGCGCGTTAAAATAGCGCCCGGCAATTCTGTTTCGCGAATGACCGGCTCGCCGGTTGTTACTACCGCCAGGCTGCGTGTAGTAGGAATGCGCAGTCCATGCATCGCCTCGCTAATAATGTATTCGCGAAGCATCGGTCCAAGTGCCGCCCGGCCATCTCCCCCGCGGGAATAAGGCGTTCGGCCTGCCCCTTTCAGCTGAATATCCATCCGGCTTCCCGCAGGAGTGATTTGTTCGCCCAACAGCACAGCCCGGCCGTCTCCCAACATTGTAAAATGTCCGAACTGATGCCCCGCATAGGCCTGGGCAAGAGGCGAAGCGCCGTCAGGGATGCAGTTTCCGGCAAATACGGCTGCCCCTTCTTTGCTGCGCAGCTCCTGTATCTCCAACCCTAAATCCGCTGCCAGCTGGTCATTGAACATAACAAGCTCCGGTGAGGAAACAGGAGCCGGTTCAGCCTTTGAAAAAAATTCTTTCGGCAGGCGGGCATAGCTGTTATCTAAATTCCATCCGGTTTCTTTCCCTTTTGTCATGGCTTCTCCTTTCTATTCCGTTTCATTAAACCATCCTATTGCTTTCACTTCTTGCTTAATGTCTGCTTCTTCCAATCAATTATACCCTTTCCCGGGACAGATGACGCCCTTAAAACCCTCTCTGCCCCGTAAATTTCACCTTAATAAATAAATATCTCGAATTCGAAATAAAAAGGTTGCATTTTATTCAGTTGAGTATTAAACTGATGGTAGAGAATTTGAAAAGAGACGGCTGTTCCATCCTTTCATCAAGCAGAGCAGCCTTTTCTGGCCATTTATCTCGAATTAGAGAATTATGAATTAATCCCATCAATATAAAGGAGTGCAATCATAATGACCGTTCTATCCATTGTTTTGCAAGTCGTTCTGGGAATAGGTTTTCTTCTGTTCGGTTATCAAAAATTCACATCAGAAGCCATGAAGAAAGGGTTTGAATACTTCGGATACAGTGATCATTTCCGGATATTTACCGGATTGTTCGAAATACTATCTGCTGTCGTTCTCATAGCCGGTATTTGGCTGCCGTCTCTCGCAATAGCAGGCGGCCTAATGATCGCAGCCACCATGACAGGTGCGGTCTTTACCCATCTAAAAATGAAGGATCCAGTTAAGAACATGGCCTTGCCGCTCGTTTTGCTTGTGCTTGGCCTAGTCGTAGCAGCCGTCAATTGGATGCTGCTTGCTTAAAAAAACACTTAGAGGAGGAAACCAACCATGCAATTTAAAGGCGTTCACCATGTGACAGCCATTACTAGCAGCGCGGAAAAAAATTATGAATTTTTCACCTGCACATTAGGCATGCGGCTAGTCAAAAAAACCGTCAACCAAGATGATATCCAAACCTATCACTTATTCTTCGCCGACGATAAGGGGAATCCGGGAACAGATATGACCTTCTTTGACTTCCCCGGCATTCCAAAAGGGCGTCATGGAACAAATGAGATTGCCAAAACGTCTTTTCGCGTGCCAAGTGACGAAGCTTTAGAGTATTGGGTCAAACGCTTTGACCGTCTAGCAGTCAAGCATACAGGCATTCAAGAGCAATTTGGCAAAAAAACGCTGTCCTTTGTTGATTTTGATGATCAGGCCTACCAGTTAATTTCTGATGAAAAAGATGAGGGGGTCGCCGCCGGTGTGCCGTGGCAAAAAGGGCCGATCCCTTTGGAATATGCCATTACCGGCTTAGGACCGGTATTTGTCCGCATCTCCAACTATGATTATTTTAAAGAAATGTTAGAAAGAGTCCTATTCTTTAAAGAAATCGCCCAAGAAGGCGACTTCCATTTATTCGAGGTGGGCGAAGGCGGAAATGGCGCTCAAGTTATTGTCGAGCACAATACGGTTCTGCCACAGGCGCAACAAGGCTTCGGCACCGTTCACCATGCCGCCTTCCGCGTGGATGACCGCGCTGAACTAGAGAAATGGGATGAGCATATCCAAGGATTTAGCCTGCCGACATCCGGATTCATTGACCGCTTCTTTTTTGGTTCCTTATACGTGAGGGTTGCTCCGCACATTTTGTTTGAGTTCGCGACAGATGGACCGGGGTTTATGGGCGACGAGCCTTATGAAACTCTCGGGGAGAAATTATCGCTTCCGCCATTTTTAGAGCCAAAGCGCGCGCAAATTGAACAGCTGGTCCGTCCGATTGACACCGTTCGGAGCACAAAAGAATTTAAAAAAGAGTACAACGAGCTTTAAGCGGCTTCTTCGCTTGATGTTCACGCAGAAAAAGAGGGACTGTCCCAAAAAGTCAGGAATCATCACTTTTTGGCCGGTCCCCTTTTCTTTGCAAAAAAAAGCTAATCCGAATGAAGGCAGGCGCTCTCCTCACTGCTGCAGGAGCCGCTGGCTTGATTCCACTCAACCGCGAAGCATCCAGCCTTTTTCTCCGCCTGTGTTCATTCGAGAGACTTACTGGACAGCATCATCGTACATGTCTATAGCTGGATTTCGATGGTTGTCCCCCTGTCAATAACACTGCTTATACGGATTTCACCGCCATGCGCGCGGATAATATCGTTGGCAATCGCCATTCCTAAACCGGAGCCTTTATGAGATTCTCCCGTATTGGTTCCCCGATAGTAGCGGTCAAAAATGACTGCCAGCTCTTCTTCCTTGATCCCCTTGCCGTAATCTTTAATCCGAATATGCGTATGCTCTTTCCGTTCAATAGAAACGGCAATCTTTACATCCTCCTCATTATGAACCATTGCATTATAGAGCAGATTAGTCATGGCTCTGCGGATCAAGATTTCATCGATCTCCAAATAGATCACCTCTTCATCGCATTGAAAATCAATGTTTCTATGGGCATACTTTGTATCATTTAACAGATCAATGATGATCTTTCTTGCGAGCGCCACGATATTTACCTTTTTTCTATTTAAAAGGACGTTTGTACTTCTGAGCCTTGTTGATAAATTTAAATCTTCTATGACGTCTTTCATATATAACGATTTTTTCTCTATAATGCCAGCGTATTCCCTCATTTCCTCCAGTGTAAAACTGTAATCGGGGTCCTTCATCATTTCAGCAAAGCCTTGGATGGAGGCAAGCGGCGTTTTAATATCATGTGAGATGTTGCCGATCCATTCTTCCCTCATCTTATCTAATTTTTTTCTTTCATTCTCTATGGTTTGCAGTTGATGAGACAAATGATTGACATTAAAGAAAACATCTTTGTAAATCCCTTTCGGCTGATAATGAAGCGTGTAATCTTTATTAGCCAGCCTCTTGATGCCATCAATTAATTGATTGAGCGGCAGTGTGAGTTTCCTGCTGAAAACATAACCAATTAATAAAGCAATCAAGCCATCAACAAGCAACAACAAGCTGCTGCCTGACTTAAACCGCTCCCACATATCGCGGACATCAAAAGTAAAGATGAATCTTTGTAAATAATCATTGGAAAATCCGAGAAAATAGCTGTACTTTACTTCGCCGATCCTTTTCTCACTGATGAAAATCGTTGAATATACATCTACTTCCTTGTATTTGTACATATTCACGACCTCCATGGGGGTATATTTCTTCTTTACTCCTTCAGGCGCCCGGTAGGCATATACTTCCTTTCCGGTTTCATCCAGCACCTGGACCCACGCCTTCTTCTCTTCCAAGAGCTTCCTTCCTTTTTCCGTTACCTTGATTTGCCCATTATCCGCAATTAATTCAGAGGTAAATCCCCTTGTAAAGCGATCTAAAGAACGATCGGATTCAGACAGGCTGGCTCCGTTCTGTGACGCTTGGAATGAGTAAAAAACGAGAAGCAAAAGCATATTAAAGAGAATGACTAGAATCACAACGAGCACAACTGAGACGAGGTATCTTCCTGTTAATCTCCACTTCATGCTCTACCGATCCTTAACAGCCAGCTTGTAGCCTAGGCCTTTGACCGTCAGCAAGTATTCCGGATTTGACGGCTGCTCCTCGATCTTCTCCCGAAGTCGGCGGATATGCACCATGACCGTATTGTCAAAGCCGATAAATTCCTCGCCCCATACCTTGTCGCAAAGGCTTTCCTTGCTGATAATTTGGTTGGGATTCTTAAGGAAATGCGTCATCAAGCCCAGCTCTTTCGGCTTCAGGTCAATCGGCCGGCCGTTTTTTTTGAATTCCATCGTTTGCTCATTGAACTCAAAAGGCCCGACCTGGACAACAATTGAAGCTGGCTCATTTGGCAGCGAAAAGTCTGCTCTTCGCAATTGGGCTTTGACCCGGTAAGCTACTTCCTTCGGGCTAAACGGCTTGGTTATATAGTCATCGCCGCCAATGGCAAAGCCTAAGATCTTGTCGATTTCCTCTGCTTTGGCAGATAAAAACAAGATGGGCACATTCGAAAGAGCCCTTATTTGTTTGCACACATCATAGCCCTCTCCGTCAGGAAGCATAATATCAAGCAGGACAATATCAGGCTGCGTTTTGACAAACTGCTTGAATCCGTCCCCGGCAGTAGAAGCCGTGTAAATATGCTCCATACCCTCTTTTGTTAATACCGTTTTCAGCAAGGCCAGAATATCTTTCTCATCGTCTATAATTAAAATTTTTTTATTAGTTATCGACATGGATAAGCTCCTTTATCATGAGTGAACTGAAAGACAAAAAAGAATCCTGTCTATAAGGATTCTTCTCTGTATTATCATAAACTAATTATCCTAACTTTTCCTTAGCTTTTTCGGGCATCTCTTCTTTCTTTACCTCTTCATAAGAGGTGACCCCTTTGCTGCCTTTCACGTACAGTTTTAAATACGCTTGTTCACGAAGCTGCTTTTGTGAAGTAAAGGTCACTGTTTTTTCTTTTCCGTTTTTATCAAAAGCCGGAAGCTCATATTCATACCTCACGAATTTCTCGCCAGTGTCTGCTTTCTCTTCAAGTTTTTTGCCTTCTCCTTTAATTTGCGTGAAATAGTTATCTGCGCCTAAGCGATTGATATTGACAGTTTGCAGAAATACTACGCCGCCAATGAGGAAGCCAGCTAATATAATGAAAGATAAGATGATTTTTTTCATAAGAATTCTCCCCTTTTTTTATTTGGTGTTTGTCACAATCTTATAGTAGGACCGAACAGTAAAAATATAGTAGAGCAAATAAATAGCTGTGTAGCTGCTCACACAAATCACAACCGGCATGACCAAGTTTGTCTGCAATAGGTTTGACAATGCGGTCAAGGCTACGCCGCAATGGATGATGCCGATGAAGAGCGGAAGAGCAAAAACAAAAGCTGTTTGCTTAGCGATTGTTTTTTTGATTTCCCTTTTGCTCACGCCGATTTTGTATAAGATGTGATAGCGCTCTTTATCTGCTGTAGCCTCGGTCACTTGCTTAAAATAAATAATGCTTCCGGTTGCAGCAAGGAACACCAGTCCGAGAAATCCAGCCATAAAGATCATTAATCCTGTTGATTCCATTACGCTGGAAAAATCAGTGTAATAGCTGGAGAATAAAGCTTCCTCCGTCAGCAAAACCTCCACATCCTCCGTCAGCTGCTTCGCCTTCTCCTGCTTGCTGATCCTATATAATTCCATGCTCACAGGCCGCACTTCCGCTGCCAGCTTTGAAAAGAGCCCGTCACTGACAACGACGACTGTACCGGCTGTCTCGATATTTAGCACGTTATAGGTCTTGAAATCCTTAAAGGTAACGGTTTCCTCCCGCCCGTTAACCTTTAAATCAACTGACTGATGAATATATTTTGGTGAAAACTGTTCCATGTAGCCGGCGTCTAAGATAACCGCCTCATGCCCATGCAGGCTGAACGAGTCATTGCGCCCCTGCTGTTGGGCCAGCTGGTTAAATGCCTGATTATTGATGACACTGTAGGTTCTTTCGGTTGCCGAAAACCTGTCATTCAATTTTTCTGTATTGGCATCTAGCTGCAGCGCAGCCACTGTTTGGTGATGCAGCACTTGATGGTCTTTATTTGCCGCAATGGTTGCATTCACTTTTTGAGCGGTCTCATCCTCTAACCGAATAAACATCATGCTGTTCGGGTCGATCGATTGGACAGTCTCCCGGTTGCTGTAATAAAAACTGTAGGCCGTGCACACCGCGGTCAATGTAGTAGCACTTAACACAGCAATAATTGTGAGCGTGCGGGCATTCCCTTTAATCCGGTAAAGGAGCTGGGACCTGCCAACTATATTCATTCCTTTCCAATCACGCTTTTTGTTGTTTCCCAGTGTCTTTAACGCATAGACGGTGAATGTGCTAAACAAAAAGTATGTGCCTGCAATGACAGTCGCCAAAATGACCATGGGCGTCATCATTATTCCAAGGTTTTTCCACACGTTGGAGGTGAACATATTCTGCAAGGCCACCCAGTAGCCCGTACCGATTAATACCACCGACAACAAAGCGAGAAGAAGGGATGCTTTCGGCTGCCGTTCACCTTCTTGATCCGCCTGAAACAGTTCAATAAGCTGAAAACGGTAAATCAAACGGTAGCCTTGAAAAGAAGTCATCAAAATAATAATGAAAAACACGATCAGCGTATTGATAACGGCGGCAGGTGAAAGGGAAAAGCCGGCCAATGCCTCGTATCCCATTACCTTCATCAAGAGCGCGACAAAAAACTTGGCCGTGATAGCCCCAGTGCCAATCCCGACGAGAAGCGCGAATAAGCCCATAATGAGATTTTCGTAGAACAACAGACGGCCAATCTGCTTTTTGCGTACGCCAAGCAAAGAATACAGACCCACCTCTTTTTTTCGCTTCCTTGTGAAAAAGGAGTTCGAATACCAGATAAAGACCGCCACAAAAATAATTAATATGAAGGCGGCTCCGCTGAAGGCCGAACTGATTTTCGCGGAAGACTCGGCGCGTTCTTGAATGGTTTGATCATATTTTAAGGAAACAAATGTGAAATAAATGACGATACTAAAGATCATAGAAGCAAAATATAAAAAGTAGTTTTTAAAGTTTTGCTTCATATTTTTTCTTGCAAGGCTAAATAACGTCACTATGCCCACCTCCAAGAGAAGCGAGAACCTCTAACACTTGCTGAAAAAATTGTTTGCGTGACTGCTGCTCCTTATGGATTTCCATAAAAAGCCGGCCATCTTTAATAAAAATGACACGCTTGCAAAAGCTGGCGGCATAGGCATCATGAGTGACCATCATAATCGTTGACTGATTGGTCTCGTTTAAAGCGCTTAAGCTTTCCAGCAAATTAGCAGCTGATTTAGAGTCAAGAGCCCCTGTCGGCTCGTCCGCCAAAATCAAACTCGGGTTGGCGATAATGGCCCGGGAAGCTGCCGTCCGCTGCTTCTGCCCTCCGGAAATTTGATAAGGATACTTATCAAGGATTTCGCGAATCCCAAAGACATCTGCAATGTCGTTGACACGCTTCTCTATTTCAGCAGCGGACACTTTCGACAAAGCCAACGGCAGCAAAATATTTTCCTTAACCGTCAGTGTATCGAGCAAGTTATAATCCTGGAAAATAAACCCTAGCTGATGGCGGCGAAAATCCGATAGCTTTTCCTCATTCATGTGAACGATATTTTCACCTGCAATGATCACTTCGCCCGATGTCGGCAAATCTATTGTTGAAAAGATATTCAGGAGCGTCGATTTCCCCGCTCCCGAAGGACCCATCACTCCGACAAACTCTCCCTCATAAATATCTAAATTAATATCTTGAAGCGCTGTATATACATGTTCTTTCGTTCCAAATTGCTTTTGGATATTCTTCGCTTGTAAGATTGTTTTCATCTCACTCTCTCCTTGCCGGCAGCCGCTTCCACAGGCTGCCTGAATGTTTGCTTCTCGCGTTTTTCGTTCCCACAAACATCATTATAGAGAGCCAACCTTACACCATTTTAAATGGAACCTTACATAAACCTTAAAACTTATGTGTCTGTAGTTATTCGCACATTTTGCCCAGCTGAAACAAAAAGGAGCGGCCCAATAATCAATATTGGACCGCTCCTTTTGCAGCGTCGGTAGCCTTATGAATTTTTTTATCAGGCACTATGGGTGGAGTTTCTCCCATTCGCTTATATATATGTGTCCGGTAGTGCTTGGCGGATTTTCCCGCCTACACATACATTCTCAACTATTGCCATCCAGGTCGTTAAAGTGAGGCTTGGCATGCGCCGTCATAAAGGGTTCAACCGCATCAAAGTCGCTCTATTCTCCGCTATGAGGAGGATCATTGCCAAACTTCCGCTAAAACGCTTCTAAACAAATCATTCAATTTGGCCGTCGGATCCTTCGTTCCCACAGTCAATGTTTTTATATACTCTTCAAGGTGCTTTATTTCATGTTCAACAAAATCATTGATTACTTGAATGCGAGGCTGACTATCTGACTCCTCACCCAGCGACTTTAAATGCAAAAGATAGTCAATCTTGCTTTTTAATTCACCTTCTGGCACAAGAGCCGCCATTAACTCATGAAAGCAGATGGGAGGTGCTGTGTGATAGTTCTCCATCCACTTGCAAGCCAGTATAGGACGCAGGACATAAAAATATTTCTTCACTCTTACCTCCGGCCCCTTAAGATACCCGCGATCATTAGTTTTTGCCATATTCAAATAATGGTAAAACAGAGAATGCGGATAAAAAACCTCCGATTCCAAAGACCTCATCTGATCCACCAATGAGCCTTTTTGACAGTAGATAATATCGCTTCTCAGCCATTCCAAAAGAGACGGATTATTCTTTCTGAACAGGCGCAGCGCCTTCGTTATTTCCCAACCGCTGATATCCAACAAATCACTAATCGGCTCTTCTATTACATCTCTTTTGGCCCCCGTTCCCTGCGGGTCAATAGCCAGATACCATTCCGGCCGATGAATATAAATAAACCGGACATCAAAATCACTGTCCTTCGAAGGAAATCCCCACGCCCTGCTTCCGGATTCCACCGCATATAAAATCTTAACCTCATAGGTCTCTTCTATTTCTGATAATTTGCTTTGAATGATTTCCTTCATTTTCCTGCCTCCTTGTTACGCAAATAAAACTAAGCTGATGAACAAACATCCTTTTGCCCATGCAAAAGGATGTTCTATGTACAGATTGGCCGGTGAATTAATCCTTACTTACTGTTCTTACTCGTGGTGCGGTTCACCTTGCTACGTCTTATCTTAAGCTTTTTTTAAAAATTTTCCAAAGAAGAATTTATAAAAATTTTTTCGTGCATAAACTTTAACACCTTTTGTAATAAAATAATCTCATCTATCTAGAATTCCTCCAAATACAGCTGCCTCAGCCGTTTCCTTGGAACGTAAACAATCCAACCTGAATATACGTTGTGTGAGCTTTAAACAGGAAAAACAACTGCCCATCGCTCCAGCTGGAAAAAGGGCAGTTGTTTTCATGACAAGTAATATACGATTGGTGACAGGCACTCAGCTTGAACAGAATGGCTTAATTTCTTCCTCCGCGGGCATTGGATCTCCCTTTCTTTTTTCTTTGTTCATTTGGCTGCTTATCCGTATCATTTCTTTTTTCTTTGTGCGCATTTGAGTCTTTTACCATATTTATTCCCTCCGTTATCCTTAAGAATATTATTCAGTCACATCAAGTATTATAATAACCGAGGTCTGTTGAATTATTCGGCGGCAGGCAAACGCTTAGTTTAGCAAAACCCTGCGAATAACTCGCCTTATGAAACAGACAGAAAAGATGGCACTCAAAACATAAATCTGTTGGGTTTGACTGTCTCTAAACGCCGGATCAGACGATGAATGGATGAACCCCAAATCCGTCTGTGTACGCCTACTCATCGGATACACCAATGACTTCAACGGCATACGCAATAAAAGCCAGTCGATGTTTCATCAAACATCGACTGGCTTTTATTATGCTAGAAAAACCTCATTTACTTATGATACGGTTCACCGCAACGCATCTAAATGAGGTTTCTAAAAGTCTCATCAATGCTTTTTATCCATTAAAACGTGCTTGCTTAAACTTCTCTATAATCTTGCAGAACTCTTCTTGGCTCATATTCACATACATTTCTTTCAAGCATGCCTCTCTAAAGTATGTCACTCTTTTATATGATAACTTACATACTTTCATTATTTCCCATCTATGCATTCTTCTTATCCTCTTGTCTTCTGGTTCCTTAAAACTCATCATTATAAATAGCTCCTGGTATTTCGACAAAACAGCATATATGTAAGAAATTGGAATAAAAAGCACCGATAATACTATAGGGATGAAAAATGTAATTAGCAAATCAAAACTATTAAGAGTAGTATAATTAGTAATTGCTATTTTAATTGTTAACCCTAGGAATGTGAAACCTACAAATGACAAGATGAATGATAATAGTTCTTTTACCTTGATGTACTCTTCTTTTGTATCTGCAACGGCAAGTAACAAAAATAAAAGTGTTAGGAACGGTAAAAGTAACAATTCAACGAAAATGTTAAAAGTAAAAGAGCTTAATAAAAACTCAACAATGACAATAAATTTTAAATTGTTCTTTAGTATACTTAAAAAATCATAGCTATTATTGTTTGTAATTGCGCCAAAGCAAACTGGTACGCCAGTAACTGTTACCCAGAATACAATATCCTTTAAATACTTCCATTCCCAAAATGAGCATTTTGAAGCTAATATTACCAAAATCATTGAATAAATAATTATAATAACAAATGGAATGACTATTTGCTTAGCAGTTGCAGCTTGTATTACTTTAAAAACTGATGTTCTTATAGTAGGATTTAAGAAAATAAAAATAAGAATGACAATGAACCAGATTGCGCTCGCAATTTCACGGCTAGAAAGTATATCAATCATATGGTTTTATATCCTTTGACTTTTTAACTTTTGTGAGGCTGATGAAGGTGAGCTGCTATATCCTTGACTAGAAGCCTCTTTCTTAGCATCTTCTAATATCGCGTCAAAATCAATCGTATTTAATCTATCTAAGTTAATTCTCATTCTAATCAATGTCCCTTTAATATCACAATCTTCAACAATTTCTTCAGAAAGACTATAAGTTATGCTTTTCTTTCCTGAAGCGATACTAAAGTAACCATTAGTTCTTTCAACAATTCTTCTTACAAGTGCCAATCCATATCCTGAGTTTTTATAATCTTCTGGGGCATAGGCATGATTTGATAACGCAGAAAGTCCAGGTATCATGGCTTTTCTAATAGCATCTTCATCAGTTGGCTGACTAAACCAAGTCTCCTCGATATCAAACGGGATAGTTTTTATTAATCCAAGACCAAAATCAGCAATCACTACTTCTACACTACTAGTAGTTGGGTATAATTGAGAACCATAATAAAAATGCGTTGTTTGTGAATGGTCAAAGATATTTCTAATCATTTCTCTAACAACGAATTCAAACAAGTCCTTAACATTTTCATCACTATCTGTTCCGAGGTCCCCCAGTATCTTCCTAACAATTTTGCTTGCAACCTCATCATAGTAGGTTTCAATTGTTTTGCCTTGGTCATGAAGTGTATCGAATAGTTCAGCTAAAACTACTTTTGTTGGTGCAATGTAATTAGTTCCTTGACTATAAGAACGTGCATCTGAGAGTCCTAACTTTTGAAAAATCCCCATCGTTTCTCCATAAGAGATAGCATCCCTATTAATATTTTCTATTGCTTCCAATTCATATGGCACAGAATCTTCTCTTAATCTATCAATTGTAGAAAGCAGTATAATTGCTCCCGCTGGCTCAATAAAATTTAGTGAAGAAAATTGAAAAATAAGACCCTCTGACTCATCTGAGTAGTACTTTTTTTCATCAAGATGTTTTGTCATTCTCATCATGTTATCGTATTTCATATTAACTATACTTATCATAATATCCCCCAAATAAATCTAGCTGTTGTAACAAGAGTTAGATAACGCGAATAAATGCTGAAATGTTTATATATTAAATCTTCTATTTACAATTATTGTAGCACTTAACTTATTTCAATGACTTATAAACTTAAAACGACATTTAAATTGAATCCAACCCTAATCATAAAAAAGACACCTACATATCAGTAAGTGTCTATACTATCTCTGTGCTTACTTATGATACGGTTCCCCCCGGTTAATCCGAAAGCTGCGGTAGATCTGTTCCACCAGGATGAGTCTCATCAGCTGATGGGGGAAGGTCATTTTCGAGAAGGAGAGGGTGTCGTTGGCGCGGTCCATGACGTCCTTGTGGAGGCCGAGGGAGCCGCCGATGATAAAGGCGATTTTGCTTTTGCCGTAGGTGGCAAGCTGGTCGAGGGTTTTGGCGAGTTCCTCGGATGTTTTCATTTTCCCTTCAATGGCCAGGGCAATGACGTGGGTGTCCGGGCTGATTTTGGCCAGGATGCGCTCACTTTCTTTTTGTTTTACCTGCTCCATTTCTGTTATACTTAGTACTTCGGGTGCTTTTTCGTCGGCGACCTCAATGATTTCTATTTTGGCATAGGCGGAAAGGCGTTTGGCGTATTCGGCAATTCCTTGCTTCAAATACTTCTCCTTTAGCTTTCCAACCGTTACGATCGTAATATTCACAGCATTTCCTCACTTTACAAACAGGTTGTCCACAAAATTATCCACATATCCACAAAAGTGAATATTTCCTTTTCATTTCGTCTGAAAAATCAGTCAGCTATTCCTTTCTTCCAGCTCTGACGATTTATAGCAGAATCCATCGAATTCTCTGGGTCCAAAATAACGATAAAAAAGAGCAGACTTGTGTATAAGTCGCTCTTTTTTACTTATCCACAGGTTATTTTTCTATTTTTCCGAAAAGTTATGCACATACTCACAATAACTATCCACATTTTGTAGGGAGAATATTAGTTTGCCACTACATATTCTGCTTCATTTTGACAATATTCACACGGGCGTGTTTCGCCTTTCAGCTTCTCAATGGTCGGTGCTTTTTCGTATTCATCCACCATTACATCGAGTGCGAGCTCTGTGTGTTCTTGGCAGCAATAGATCATGTTATCCGCTCCTTTGCTTGTCCATTTTATCATGAAAAAGCGCAGAAAAGCAGGCAGCTTTTCTGCGTCTTTTTTTACATGGTGCCTTCAGAAGTCAGCGTCATTGTTTCTTTTTTCAATTTTCCATTCCGGTAAAAATGAACTTCCATTTTGTCGCCGACTTGTTTTTTCGTATACATATACTTGCGCAGCTCTAAAATATCGTGCACCTTCTGGTTATCCAGCTGCACGATTACGTCAAATTCCTGTAATCCTGCTTTTGAAGCCGGTGTATTCGGATACACTTGCTCCACCATGGCGCCATCTGTGACGTTTTTCGGAAGCTTCAGCGTTTCTTGCTGGTGGTAGGATGGGATTTCGTTCACATTTCTCAGCGTGACACCCATTGCCGGACGCACCATTTTGCCTTTCGTTTCTAAGCTGTCGATAATCGGCTTGGCAAAATTAATCGGAATGGATAAGCCAATTCCTTCGACAGACTGCTCCGCAATTTTCATAGAGTTGATGCCGATCACTTGTCCGGCGATGTTCACAAGGGCTCCGCCGCTGTTGCCGGGGTTAATGGCGGCATCTGTCTGCAAAACCTCCGCCTGCCAATCTACAACGTTGTCGCCATTGACATCAACCGGTATGGCCCGCTCAAGGCCGGAGATCACTCCCTGGGTCACTGAACCGGAAAATTCCAAGCCCAGCGGATTTCCGATTGCCAATACCGGCTCCCCGATTTTCAAAGCATCGGAATCGCCAAATTCGGCTACTTTTTTCACCTTTGTGCCGTCCATTTCAACGACGGCTAAGTCGCTCCAAATATCTGTTCCGCGAAGCTTGGCAGGGACCTTTGTGCCGTCTGACAACGTCACTTCCAGCTGCTGTGCGCCTTCAACGACGTGGTTATTCGTCACCACATACGCTTTATCGCCTGTTTTTTTATAAATAACACCAGAACCTGTGCCAGCCGGCTGGGAGGACTCTCCTTCCCAGAAGTTGCCGGACTGAATATTAGTAATTCCGACAACGGCATCCTGCGCCTTATCCACGGCTTTCGTTACATCCGTTGTCACATTCAATGAAACATTTTGGCCTTTCTTCTGTTCCTTAGCTGGTTCAATTTGCACATTTTCATTGTCTTGCATGTTTGGCAATAAGTTATAATCGGCAAGCTTAGGCAAAGCTAATACGACAATCAACGCTCCAATGACCAATCCTGCCAGACTGGCCAAGAAGTAACCGCTTTTGCGGGGACCGCGTTGATTTCTGCCTTCAGCTTTGTCATCGTCATAATAGCCCAAACACCCTCACCCTTTCCAATACATACTCTCAAGTATTTTCCCCTTGTAGCAAAAATTATAACGCTCCCGTCGAAAAATTCAACAAAAATGCAATAGGCCTGTCTTCAGCTGCAGAAAAAACCGCCTGAGAAGCCTCAGGCGGTTCGGATGGCACAATCACAGCTCCGTTAAAATCGTCGGCACCTTGGGATCGGTATGCAGCAGCTCAAACTGCTCGCCGACCGGCATATCCTTCATTTCGAGCGTTTGGGTTACGCTCATTTTGGCCAAATCTTTCATGTTATTGTCCTGGCTTAAATGCGCTAAATAAATGCGCTTTGTGCGATCGCCGATCACGTCGCTCATCGCAAGAGCGGCATCTTCATTGGAAACGTGGCCGAAGTCGCCTAAGATCCGGCGCTTTATGTTCCACGGATAGCGGCCGACGCGCAGCATTTGCACATCGTGATTGCTTTCAAACACGTAAGCATCTGCATCCTTTATTATCCCTTTCATCCGGTCGCTGACGTAGCCGGTGTCCGTAATTAACGCCAGCTTTTTGCCTTCATGATGAAAGACGTAAAACATCGGCTCGGCCGCATCATGAGAGACGCCAAATGATTCAATATCCAAGTTCCCGAAGCTTTGCACCGTTTCCATATCAAATGTAAATTTCTGCTCTACATCGATGTTGCCCGTCAGCTTGTCCATTGCTTGCCAAGTCTTTTCATTCGCATAAATCGGCAGCTTATATTTTCTGGCAAGAACGCCGAGCCCTTTAATATGATCGCTGTGTTCATGGGTCACGAGAATGCCTGTTAAGTTTTTAATCTCACGGTCAATCTCTGCAAATAATGCTTCCATTTGCTTGCCGCTTAACCCGGCATCCACTAAAAACGCCTGATCTTGCGTTTCCACGTAAAAGGCGTTTCCTGTACTGCCGCTTGCCAGAACACTAAAACGCAAAGTCATGTCTTTTCACTCCATCTATGATCAGCTGTTTTTCTCATTTTTGTAAATGGACCCGTCAAACGCATTTACATACATCTTTTCCGTTTTGTCGCCATGCTTAATTTTGAAGTACCAGGTAGGCGACAAAACTTGCAGCTCCGTCAAGCGCACAAACGTGTAGTAGCCAAGTTCCACATCGGAAATTTTGCTGTTAGGCTTGATTAAGCCGTTTTTATAGAGCGTCTGGATGGCTTGGTGAGCTGATATAATGCTTTCTTCCTGGCTGTTTTCCTCCAGTTTTTCAAGCATCTTCTGATTATAGGCCGTAATTTCTCCATTGCTGTTGAATTCGACTTCCAGCTTGCCGTTCGTGTTTTCGAATAGTTTTTTATCATCGTAATGCTGGTAGAAGATAGCCTTATCCTTTGCTTCATTCAGCCCCCAGTACTGATACTGGTCTCCGTATAAAACATTGGCCTGGACAAAGGCTTTCAGCTCGTCCAGCTTCTTTTCCCCAAGCTTTACCGGCTTTTGCAGCTGGCTTTTTAAGGACGTCTGGTCATCCAGCAGCTTCACATTTTGATTAATCAGCATCCCGATGTCTTTTTTCGTAAACTTCTTCGATTTTGCTGTAATGATCGTTTCTTCGCTTACGTCCTCAGGCAGTTTATCGTATTCGATATTATAGGACTTTAATTTATCTTCAATAGAGGCTTCTTTAATAAACTCAAACTGGCTGGCGCTTTGCTTGTTAAGAAATACGGCCAGAAGAAAGATGTCCAAAATGAGGAAAACAGTAATGAAAATCGTCTTTGTTTTACTCCAATCCATGGACACTTCCTCCTGTCTTCTCAGTAAATGAGAGGTGCTGCCAGCTTCCTCCGTACTTATAGAACCAAGCAGGCTCCAATACAAGCACCTTGGACGACTGCGGGTCCGGAAGCAGCTCATAGCCTACTACTATGTCCTCCAGCTGCTCGGGATCAAAGTTATCCAGCTTTTTCACCTGCTTCAATACAGACGCGCTGTCCGGCAGCGTCACTTCCTCTTCCTCCGACGGCAGGGAAATATCCAGCGTGAAATATGGACGGGAATATTTATATACCTTGTCCTGTCCCCATATTTGAACAATCTCTGCCATGCTGGAATCGCTCGCTGTGCTATGATCTTCCGGTGTTCTCTGGTCGTTAAACACTGGCAATCCATTTTTAAACAAGCGGTAGCTCACTTTGGAAGATCCCGGACTTGCCTCAAATAGCCGGTATTGATCCGTCCAGCCGCTATGCTCATTAATAAACTTGATGCTTTTGTCTAATAAGTCGTGCAGGCTTCCCGGATTATCAATCTCTGATTCCTTTGCCGGATTCACATAAGAAATCATTCTTGTTTTGTAATCTACCTTCATTAATGTGGAGCCGTCTGTGTATTCTTCTCCATTTGTTTTTAAGCCTTTTTTGACGAGACTCGGATCGCTGAACAACAAGTCTCTAAAGTCTTTAATATCAATTTCGTCCGGCAAATATTTGTAGCTGGACAAGACCGGCTGCTTCTCCGGAAGAAACAGCTTTTTATTGCGGCCAATAGAATAAAGGGCATATGGCTCCCACTTTTCAGCTTCTTTAATGAATTGCTTTTTAAATGATGAAAGATTTGGGGAGACAGCCACACTCTTAAAGACGAGCCGCTCTTTCGTTGAAACAAAATAGACGGTCATCCGCTTTTCCTTTGTATCTACATCTGTAATCACCATGCGGTCAAACACAGCATTCGGCACAGAATCATCTTCAAACGTTGTGATCGTGTTCATTGTATAAAATGGAACGAACGCAGGAAAGACAAGCTCCAAACGGTTGTGGCCATGAAGCAATTCATCAAGCCCTTTGGCTGTCGTGAACCTGGTGGATACATTGACCGTATTGGTAAATGTCCACGTTTGTATTTCTTTCATGATTTCATCTGTTTCCAAATCTCTCGTGGAGCCGTAATTCTCATTTTCCTTATGAAACAGCACCTTAGACGGCTTGACCAAGTGTGAAGCCTCTTTTGTCTCACTAATAGAAGATACTTCATGAATGTTATCCTTTTTGATCGCTTCATAATTTGGCTGGTAGTTCCAGATGCTTAAGGTAAGAATAATGCTAATTGCCACGAGCACCGCTAAACCGACCGATTTCATTTTTTCATAGTTCATGACCAATCATCCTCTTGAGACAATTCATACGGAAGGGTAAAGAAAATTGTTGTTCCCTTGCCTTCAACACTCGTTGCCCAAATGTGGCCTTCATGGGCAGTAATGATTTCTTTCGCAATCGCCAAGCCAAGACCAGTGCCGCCCATTTTGCGGGAGCGTGCCCGATCTACGCGGTAAAAACGTTCGAAAATCCGTTCAAGGTTTTTCTGCGGAATCCCCATTCCCTGGTCACGGACACTGACTTCAATTTTATCGCTTTTTTCCTCGACACTGAAGGTGATCTGTCCGCCTTCCGGAGAATATTTCAATGCATTCGAAATGATATTATCCAGCACCTGTGTCAGCTTATCAGTGTCGATGACTACATAGATTGGGTAGCGAGGCAGCTTGCGCTTAAAGGTAACGTCCTGGGACTTTGTCATTTCAAACCGGTCAATGATGCGGTTGAAGAATTCCGTAAAGTCCACGTCTTTTTTCGTTAATTGATAGTCGCGGCTATCGAATTTGGACAATTGCAGCAAATCATTAACGAGCCGAATCATCCGTTCTGTTTCAGTCTGGGTTACGTCAAGAAAATGCGGAGCAATGTCGGCATCCTGCCAAGCTCCGTCAGCTAATGCTTCTAAATAGCTTCTCATCGTGGTTAACGGCGTTCTTAATTCATGAGACACATTGGCAACGAACTCACGGCGGTCCATCTCGATTTTTTCCTGCTCCGTTATATCGTGAAGAACCGTAATTAAGCCGTTCACGAAGCCGGTATCCTTTTGAATGACAGAAAAGTTAGCGCGCAAAATATACGGCTCGTCATCGTTGCTGTAATCTAAAATGACCGAATCTTGTTCATTCAAAAGGTCATCAAATGTGTAGTCCTTTTCAAGACCGAGTAAATGAGTGATCGGCTGCGAGATGACCGTTTCACGTGAAACGCTCAACAGCTTTGCTGCCGGCTCATTAATAAGAATAACCCTTCCTTTTCGGTCGGTGGCAATGACCCCATCTGTCATATAAGAAAGGACAGAAGACAGCTTTCTTCTTTCGCCTTCCGTGGTTGCCTGAGCTTCCTGCAGCCGCTTTGTCAAATTATTGAAGGTGATGGCCAGCTCGCCGATCTCATCCTGTCCGTACACTTTTACTTTGCGGGAGAAGTTTCCTTTTCCGAGCGCAACAGCTTGACGCCGCATGTCAGTGATCGGGCGGGTAATCGTCCGTGCCAGCAAAACCCCTAATATGGCGGTTAATCCTAAAGCAAGAGCCGTGGCCGAGAAAAGAATGGCATTAATTTCTTCCATTTGGTTAAAGACTGTCTCAACTTTGCCGATTAAATAGACAGCGCCAATCACTTCACGGTTGGAAATAATCGGTGATGTATAGACCCAAATGCGCTTATTCGACTGCTGGTCTACATACATTTTGTCTTCTTCGGCACCGAGAGACAGCGTTCGCTTGACGCCAATGTCAGTAATTCTCTGTCCGATAATTCCTTGCCTGTTCGAGTCAGAGGTGCCAATAATGCGGCTGCGGTGGTCAATGACCCGAACTTCTGCAACGTCCGGTCCGGCAAAGTCCTCCAGTATTCTCCGGATGTCCTGTTCCAGGGTCGGTGTTTCTTCCGTCCGATCTTTCAGCATTTCCTCCCGCAAATTATATTCCAGCAAGTTCACGCGTTCTTGCAGGGAATTTTTAAAATTGGTCAGGAGCTGTTCCTCTAGCTCTCTTACGAAATAGACGCCAATAATTTGCATGGCAAATAAAATAAGCAATACGTAAATCAATACAAACTTCAGTTGTATTGATCGAAAAAAGCCCACTCTTTTCATGTAGGTTACTCCTGTTCAGGGTTGCGCAAGTAATAGCCGACCCCTCGTCTCGTCACGATCCATGAAGGGTGGCTTGGGTTGTCTTCAATTTTTTCGCGAAGACGGCGGACAGTGACATCGACTGTACGGACATCGCCGTAATAATCGTAGCCCCAAACCGTCTGCAGCAAGTGCTCCCGCGTCATCACTTGTCCGATATGCTTCGCCAAATAATGGAGCAACTCAAATTCACGATGCGTCAGCTCGATGGTTTCGCCGCGTTTAGAGACAACGTAAGCATCCGGATGGATGGTTAATGTTCCTACTGAAATCTCATTTGTTTCCTCTTCTTCATCAGATTGCGGAGGAGCGGCCTGATGGCGGCGCAAATTCGCTTTTACGCGGGCAATTAATTCGCGTGTGCTGAATGGCTTCGTTACATAATCATCCGCGCCCAGCTCAAGTCCAAGCACCTTATCAATTTCCGAGTCTTTTGCCGTCAGCATAACAATCGGCATTTCATGTTTTTTTCTCACTTCCCGGCACACTTCCATGCCGTCGCGTCCTGGAAGCATAATATCAAGCAGGATTAAATCCGGCTGCAATTCCTCGACCATTTCCACCGCTTGATCACCGTCGTAAGCACAGTGGACATCGTATCCTTCTTTTTTTAAATTAAACTGCAGAATATCGGCAATCGGCCTCTCATCATCTACAACTAATATTTTCTTTTGCATGTTCTTCTCCTCATTTCTTCAGTCTAAAAGCACTCGATTTAAGAAAAGATGATTCTATTATTTTATCATATTTCTGTAAGAAAACTGTTCATTCTATCTTTTGAAGCAGAAAATGGCAGTTCCTACTGCAAACAGGCCGTTGCGAAGACAAACGACCCGATTTCCTGCGATATTTAAAATAGCTCCCCACTAACTTTATCATGAAAAGCACTGGTTTTCATCATTTTCAGGAAACTAGAAGCTTTTCCCTCCAATAAAATGATCTGCTGTTATTTCCCATTGATTTCTTCATCGCCGATACAAAAAACTGAAAGGCGGCCCCCTGCGAAAAGCGTTCACCTGCAGCAGGGTCTATCAAAACCAAGCAGACTTTGTCACAGAGCTAATAAAAAAAGCACCGCGAGAGTTATCATCGTCGCAATGCTTCTTTGATGGCTCAGGACGGAATCGAACCGCCGACACATGGATTTTCAGTCCATTGCTCTACCGACTGAGCTACTGAGCCGTATTTCCCTATTCTACACAGCCGGGTTCGAACTTTGTCGAATAAGCTGTAATAAAAAATGATGCGGCCAACATCGAAGTAGATTCAGGAAGTTATGGCCGTCATCTGGGAAAATAGGATTCATTAAATTAAACGGTTATTAAAATGGCGGTCCGGACGGGACTCGAACCCGCGACCTCCTGCGTGACAGGCAGGCATTCTAACCAACTGAACTACCGGACCGTACAATGACCCCTACGGGATTCGAACCCGTGTTACCGCCGTGAAAGGGCGGTGTCTTAACCGCTTGACCAAGGGGCCATTATCAGTAAAAATGGTGAGCCATGAAGGACTCGAACCTTCGACCCTCTGATTAAAAGTCAGATGCTCTACCAACTGAGCTAATGGCTCGTAACAATGCTTGTTCTTAACAACGTTGTTAATATTATCACATAGTTAAATAGCTGACAACAGGTTTTTGAAAAAAATTGTCGAAAAAAGCTGCAATAAGCGGAAAATGCCGTTAACTGGAGCTTCACTGAACCATTCAGCCTGCGTCAGCTTCTCTTTTTGCGCCTCTATCCATATTTTTTCAAAAAAAAGGAATGCTTCTAAGCTGCAAGGCACTTGTGCACCGGAACGGAAATCCGCCTGTTTCTCAGAAGAAAAAGAGGCTGACCCAAAAGTCATGTTTCATGATCTTTTGGGTCAGCCCTATCGATGGATGGTCTCAACCGGTCTTTCCTACGAAGAAAGCCGGCTGGGAACTTTTATATAATTATCTTTGTGCCCAGACGCTGCGGACAACATTCGTTTGGCTGCGGTCAGGACCCACTGAGAAAATAGACAATGGAATGCCTGTCAGCTGAGAAACGCGCTCTAAATAATGGCGAGCGTTTTCAGGCAGCTCACTCAATGTTTTGCAGCCAGTAATGTCTTCTGTCCAGCCAGGAAGCTCCTCATATACCGGCTCGCATTCCGCCAAAATATTCAAGTTAGCTGGAAACTCTTCGATAATTTCACCTTTATAGCGGTAAGCTGTACAGATTTTTAACGTTTCAATGCCAGTTAAAACATCAATGGAGTTAAGTGACAAGTCAGTCAATCCACTTACACGGCGGGCATGGCGGACAACGACGCTGTCAAACCACCCTACACGGCGCGGACGGCCAGTTGTTGTGCCGTATTCACGTCCTACTTCACGGATTTGGTCACCGATTTCATTCGTCAGCTCCGTTGGGAACGGCCCGTCACCCACACGCGTTGTATACGCTTTGGAGACACCGACCACATGATTAATCTTTGTTGGTCCTACGCCTGATCCGATCGTTACACCGCCGGCAACCGGGTTAGAAGAAGTAACAAATGGATATGTACCTTGGTCAATATCCAGCATCACTCCCTGGGCGCCTTCAAACAAGACACGGCGTCCTTCATCAAGAGCATCATTTAAGACAACGGACGTATCACAGACATAATGCTTGATCTGTTGTCCGTATTCATAATATTCATCTAAAATATCTTCAATTTTAAAGCCTTCTGTTTCATAGAAACGCTCAAGCAGACGGTTTTTCTCTTCCAGATTCCGCGTCAGCTTTTCTTCAAACGCTTTGCGGTCCAAAAGATCCGCCATACGGATACCGATGCGGGCTGCTTTGTCCATGTAAGCAGGTCCGATCCCTTTCTTCGTTGTGCCAATCTTATTGGCGCCTTTGCGTTCTTCTTCCACCTCATCAATTTTCAAATGATACGGAAGAATGACATGAGCGCGATTGCTGATGCGCAAGTTGTCTGTTGATACATTATGCTCATGCAAATATTTTAATTCTTGGATCAGCGCCTTCGGATCAACGACCATGCCGTTGCCGATCACACAGATTTTATCGCTATAAAAAATACCAGACGGAATTAAATGAAGCTTGTACGTTACGTTGTTAAACTTAATTGTATGTCCCGCATTGTTACCACCTTGGTAGCGGGCTACTACCTCTGCATTTTCTGAAAGGAAATCAGTGATCTTTCCTTTTCCTTCATCGCCCCACTGTGTTCCAACAACAACTACTGACGACATAATAAGCACCTCCGCAGGGTCCATTAATTGGTTTATTTTTTACCTGCTTATTTTAACAGGTTAAAACGATAGAAGTCAATTACAGAACACGAACATTTTGATGTACGAAAAATGAATTTGTTCGTAAAAATAAAAAAGAACTGACAGCTGAGCTGCCAGTTCTTTCTCCTCAGCCCGTTTCATCGAATCGACGCTCAAGGTTGACGAACTTATTATATTCTTTGACAAAGGCGAGCTGGACTGTGCCGACCGGGCCGTTCCGCTGCTTCGCTATAATGATTTCAATGATATTTTTGTTTTCCGATTCTTTATCATAATAATCATCCCGGTATAAGAAAGCAACGATATCGGCATCCTGCTCGATAGACCCTGATTCACGGATATCAGACATCATCGGCCGCTTATCTTGACGCTGCTCCACTCCGCGGGAAAGCTGGGAAAGGGCAATGACCGGCACTTCCAGTTCACGGGCAAGAGCTTTCAAGGAACGGGAAATCTCTGACACTTCCTGTTGGCGGTTTTCGCCGGAACGGCCGCTTCCTTGGATCAGCTGCAAATAATCGATCAAAATCATTCCCAGTCCGTGCTCCTGCTTTAAGCGGCGGCATTTTGAACGGATGTCCCCAATGCGCACGCCTGGTGTGTCATCAATGAAAATGCCTGAATTCGACAAGCTGCCCATTGCCATGGTCAGCTTGCGCCAATCTTCGTCCGTTAGAGAGCCGGTCCGCAAGTTCTGGGCATTAATGTTGCCTTCCGCGCAAAGCATCCGCATAACCAGCTGCTCTGCCCCCATCTCCAGACTAAAGATTGCCACATTCTCATCCGTCTTTGTAGCCACGTTTTGAGCAATGTTCAAGGCAAATGCCGTTTTACCGACAGAAGGACGGGCCGCCACAATAATCAGGTCATTGCGCTGGAAACCGGCCGTCATTCGATCGAGCTCTGCAAACCCGGTAGGAATCCCCGTGACATCTCCCTTCCGGTTATGGAGCATTTCAATATTGTCATATGTGCGCACAAGTACGTCTTTTATATTATGAAAAGCGCTTGTGTTTTTTCGCTGGGCTACTTCCATGATGCTTTTTTCGGCTTCATTCAATAAAGCGTCTACTTCATCCTCACGATTGTAGCCTTCCTGAGCAATTGTTGTTGCCGTACGAATCAGCCGGCGCAAAAGCGACTTTTCCTCAACAATGCGGGCATAATATTCAATGTTGGCTGCTGTCGGAACGGACTCAGCCAATTCAGTTAAATAGATGACGCCGCCCACATCCTCCAAATCTTTAGAGGCCGCAAGCTCTTCCGTTACAGTCACGACGTCGACTGCTTTGCCTTGATCATTCAGCTTCAGCATCGTATGGTAAATCTTTTGGTGTGCAGTCCGGTAGTAATCTTCCGGAATTAAAATTTCTGAAGCAACTGTTAAAGCAGCAGGCTCCAGAAAAATAGCGCCCAATACCGCTTGTTCCGCTTCAATGCTCTGCGGCGGGATCCGGTCAGTCAACAAATCACTCATTATCTCAACCTCCTTGCAGGAAGCGTTGTTTCTTTCTTCGCTAACTGTCTGTTTATCAAAAAGCTTTGTCAGGCACCCCTTCTCCTTTCACTTACTTTTTCTATCGAACCCGCAAAACGGATGAAAGGAACCTTGGGTGAACATAGCTTAGCAAAAAAAAGTGACCAGAAAGATCCGATCACATGTTTTCAACCTTATTATTTTAGCATGAAACGACTTATTTTTCTTCTACAACATGAACTTTTAATATGGCAGATACTTCATTATGAATTTTCACTGGCACGTTTGTGTAGCCGAGTGCACGAATGCCGTCTGGCAGGTCCATTTTGCGCTTATCAATTTTGATCGTATGTGTTTTCTTCAGTTCTTCCGCAATTTGCTTTGTTGTCACGGAACCGAATAATCGTCCGCCCTCACCAGATTTTGCTTTGATCTCTACTGTTAAGGTTTCCATGACCTCTTTAAGCTTTTTCGCTTCTTCCAGTTCTTGCTGTGCCAGCTCCGCTTCTTTTTTCTTTTGGGCGTCCAGCGCTTTCTTGTTTCCTGCTGTTGCTTCTACAGCTAAGCCGTTTTTAATTAAAAAGTTATTGGCATATCCATCTGCCACGTTCTTCACTTCACCTTTTTTCCCTTTTCCCTTTACATCCTGTAAGAAGATTACTTTCATTCTTCGCTGCCTCCTTCATATAATTCATTAATCACTTCCAGAAGCATGACTTCTGCCTCTGTCACTGTTACATCTTTTAGCTGAGTGGCCGCATTTGATAAATGGCCGCCGCCCTGTAGTTGTTCCATAATGATCTGAACGTTCACTTCCCCGAGTGAACGGGCACTGATGCCGACTGTATCCGTCTCTCTCTTTGCAATAACGAATGAAGCCTGGACGCCGTCCATCGCCAGCAGCGTATCTGCTGCCTGCGCAATTAAAACAGAGTCATATACTTCATTCGGGTCGCCCTTGGCAATGGCAATCCCTTCTTTAAAGAAATAGACTGTTTGAATCAGCTGTGAACGCTGAATATACGTATCAATGTCTTCCTTTAAAAATTTCTGGACAAGGACTGTATCGGCCCCGCGGGCGCGCAAATAAGACGCAGCATCAAATGTTCTTGATCCGGTGCGGAGCGAGAAACTTTTTGTATCAACGATAATACCGGCAAGCAGAGCGGTGGCTTCCAGCATGGACAGCTTGCTCACTTTCGGCTGATACTCCAGCAGTTCCGTAATGAGCTCTGCAGTAGAAGAAGCATACGGCTCCATGTAAACGAGCAGCGGATTTTTCACAAACTCTTCTCCGCGGCGATGGTGGTCAATCACTACTACTTTGTCCACCTTGTGGAGCAGCCTCTCATCAATGACCAAGGATGGTTTATGCGTGTCCACTACGACGAGAAGCGTCTCTTCCGTAGCAAGATCGATTGCTTCCTCCGGTGCGATAATCCGCGAATAAAGATCCGGATTCTTTTTGGTCTCCGCCATCAGGCGTTTAACAGCCGTGTCCATCTCTGAAAAATCAAGGACGATATAGCCTTCCCGGTCATTCATTTCCGCTACGCGGCGAATCCCCATGGAAGCGCCGAGCGCATCCATGTCAGGGTATTTATGCCCCATGACAATGACTTTGTCGCTTTCCATCACAAGCTCACGAAGAGCATGTGATATCACCCGGGCTCTGACACGTGTTCTTTTCTCCATCGGGTTCGTTTTTCCGCCATAAAACTTTACTTTTCCGTTCAGCTGTTTTAAGGCGGCCTGATCTCCGCCTCGTCCGAGGGCGAGATCTAAGCTGGACTGGGCAAGCGTGCCCAATTCAGGAAGCGACAGTTCGCCATGCCCGACCCCGATGCTCAAAGTAAGCGAAGCGGCCTGCTTAGCTGTGCGTTCCCTTACTTCATCCAGGATTGAAAACTTGGTTTCCTCAAGCTTTCGCAATATCTTTTCATTGAGCACAGCAAAGAAGCGCTCTGAAGAAATTCTCTTCAAGAAAATGCCGTGTTCCAACGCCCAGTCATTTAAGATAGAGGTCACCATGCTATTTAAGCTGCTTTTCGTCTGGTCGTCCATGCCTTGTGTCAAATCGTCGTAGTTGTCCAAATAAATGATAGACAAAACGGTTTGTTCCTCTAAAAACCTTCTTGCTGTTTCTTCCTGTTCGGTTACATCAAACAGATAAAGCAGCTTTTCCTCCGGCTTGATAATGACATCAAACTTGCGATCGTGCAGTTCAATGACATCACCTTTTTCGTTTTTAATAATCGTGATAAGGGAATCAGCCAGTTCATGCAGTGACTTGCCTACTAGCATTTCTTCTTTGAAATAAGAAGATAAAAAGGTATTCGCCCATTCTATGTAGTAATCGTCATTGTACAGGAGGATTCCAATCGGCATCTCCATAAGCGCCTCTTCTCCTACGCGCTTTAACCGGTAAGAAAGAGTGGTCACATAGCGCTCCACCTCTCTGTGAATGCTGTTCTCCGCTCGAATTAGCAGAAAAAACAACCCCCCGCTTATGAGAAAACCTATGAGTGCTACCGGCCAATTAAAAGCAGCAAGAACGGCAAAAACGACAATAAAAACTATGAATAATCCGTATAACGGAAATTGTATTTTCCGCCTGCTATAGTAAGAAAGCATCATTTCAGCTCCTAGAAATAAGAGTAGCCTAAACAAATTATATTTTCCGTTGAAGGCGTTGCCGCAAGTCGAATCCTAAGTCAATTATACCTAATAATCTCACAATATAAAGGAGAGGGAGGATAAGAATTGAAAAAACGGTTATCAAGATTGGAATGATCTGCGGCCATTTTTTTAAATGAGCTGTAAAGTAAAGAAACGACAATCCTTGGATCAGCAAGCAAAATTGCAGCATGAACATAATGTTTATGTAGGAAAAGTACCACATCGTTCCCTTTTCCGGCAGCGCAATCAAGCTGGCCAGCAACAAAATAATATAGTACCACAGAATACTTTTCGGGACTTGCCATTCCCTGAACGGTTTAAACTTGGGCACGTCTACACCCAATTTCTTGGCAATTGGAAAGCTAATCGCCATCATGACCAGCATAGAGCCCATAGAAAAAAGCACGAGCAAAGCTGGCATTAGAGCAAGGAGGTAATCAAACACTTCCTGCGCCTGCTCAACCGCTTCCTCCGGCAAAGGGGTGCCCAGACTCTCCATCATCTTGGCAGACTCCTCATAAGATTGTCTGAACGACTCGCTTATGTTCACTGCCTGATCGCCCGGCATACCCATGACCATGGCGTACAACACAACTATATTCAGCAAAAAAAGTAAACTTCCTGCCATAAATATCGAAAATTTGTCCCTGTTTTTCTGCACCATCATGCCCATCACGGTTCCCGGCAAGATAAAGAGCAAGGCAAACGGGACTGCCGTTACGCCGCCGAGAAGCAAAGAAACCAATAAACAGATAGCCCCAAAACCGGTTGCTGCCCGCACAGAATACTTAGCGCTGTACACTAAGAAAGGAAGAAGTAAAAAAAGGCTGGCTATTGTTCCCAGCGCCGGAATATACAGCGACAGTGCAAATAGCACGACAAAAAGAACGCCCATTTTTACTCCTTCAGTCATCAGCTTGTTATTGTCCACTCAAACACCTCATTAATTTATATCTATTACCTGACACTACATCAGTTTCCCGCGTTACAAATGATTAACATCCTTATTATTTTATCCTGCTTTGGTCATTCATTCAACTGTTCGGATTTTTCCGCTTACATCCGTCGAATGATTTCTGGCTTTTCTAAAGGCAATGAGTACAAATTCCTATATATATCCTTTTTCTAAAACAAACTGGATGTTTCCACCAGATGGACATTTAGTCGAGCCGCCGTCTTTTTTATTTTGCTTGGAGAGGAAGGCGGTTAACAAGCTGGAACTGCGGAAAGCGAAGCAGGCTGGAATGGAAATCCATAGGCTCCATTTACATGAACAAGAAAAAAGGCTGCTGATTTTTCATTCAGCAGCCTGATCATTGGGGCTGTTCATTCATTTTCCTTCAAACGATTGCGCGTCTGTCCTAACTTTTCTGCCCTGCTGATTAGAACGAAAGGCGTGAAGACGCCTGCGGGATCAGCGGGACAGGTGAGACCCCGCGCTTTCGCGGCAGGAAGCTCCCCGACTGCCCTGCGGAAAGTGAAGCGCCTGGAATAGAAATCAACAGGCTCCTTCAAAGGCGGTTTTATCCGTGCAGCTTAAAACGATTCACTGCACTTTTCAATTCGATGCTCAATTCCATTAACCGTTCAGATGAGATGGCTACCGATTGGATGGCTCGCATCTGTTCATCAGCTGAAGCGCTGATTTCCTCACTTGCGGCAGCTGACTGCTGCGAGGAAGCAGCGATTTCTTCCATGACTTGCAGCACTTCATTTTTCTCACCAGCTGCTTTCATAATTTCTTGATTAATAGCTGCGACGGAGGACTCCATCTTCTCTACAAGCGAAGACAACTCGGCAAAGATCGTTTCGGTTGCTTCTACTGCTGCTGTTTGATGATCAAAGTTTGTCCGGGTTTTTGCCATTTGCTCGACGGCCTGCCCAGACCCTTGCTGAATATCACTGATGGTTGCTTTTACTTGATCGGTCGCCCGTGAAGACTGTTCAGCAAGCTTCCGAACTTCTTCCGCAACAACAGCAAAACCTTTTCCATGCTCTCCTGCCCGGGCTGCTTCAATAGAAGCATTCAAAGCAAGCAGGTTCGTCTGGGAGGAAATATCCGTAATAGTCTGCATGATCAGTTCAATGGACTTAATCTTCGTTTCCAAAGCATGGATCACTTCTTCCATCTGATCGATATAGACTTTCGTTTCGCTGTTGGAAGCCCCGAGCATTTGAACTTGTTCCAGCCCCGATTTCTGGACCGCTTCCGTCTGGCTGGCTGCTTCTCTCATTGCTTCTGCCTGATCAGCGATTTGATTAATTTGGTCGCCAAGATGATGCGAACGCTCTGTTGCTTCACTGGATTCCTCGGACGCTTTGGATGCTCCTTTAGCAATCTCGCTAATCGCTGCTGCGATCTGCTCGCTTGATGCATTCGTCTCCTCCGAAACCGCACTTAAATTTTCTGCTGCTTCTGTTACATTCTCAGCCGAGTGGTTCACAACCGAAATAATCTCTCTCATGCTGGCCACCATCTCATTAAATGTTTTCGCCAGCTCACCAACTTCATCCCTCGAAGTAACAGGCACCTGTACGCTTAAATCGCCTTTTGCCACCTTTTTAGCTGATCCTCCCAAAGCATGAATAGGCTTGATGACTTGATTCAATATATAAAGCACTGCTCCGATCATGACGAGCAGCAAGACAATTCCGGTGACGGCCAGGTACGTGCCGATCGACTTCGATAAGCCTAAAAGAGAGTCGCGATTGTAAGCTGCTCCGATCTTCCAGTCAACCGCTTCTACCGTATCATAGACGAGAAGACGTTCTTTCTGATCTTCCTTAAAATTGACCGTGCCATTCTCTTGACTGCTGTCTAAAACGGATTGAATATAGTCATATTTCGTCAAGTCTTTCCCTTGGCCAGTCGGATGCACAATGCCCACCCCCTGCTTGGAGATGATCATAGGCTGGCCGTCATAGCCGATATGCATATTATTCATTTGGTTTGTGATCACTGATAAACTCACATCCGCCCCGATGACACCGGCGGGCTGATTATTGATCATTAATGCTTTAGACACGGTTACTACATACTCTCCGGTACCCATATCTACATATGGCTCGCTCCAGACAGCCTCTCCTTTTGCCTCCACTGCCAGCTTAAACCAGTCTCTCTTGCGCGGGTCATAATCAGCCGGCAATTTAGAAGGATAAATATCCATCGTTCCTTTTGGCGTAGCGAAGAAAATATTCAGCACATCCCCATACGAGTGCGAATAGCGCTCGAATAAGCTTTTAACCGCTTTTTGGCTAGCTTCATCTCTGTTGCCGCCCGCAATCTTTGCCGCATATTGCGCAAGAGCCGGGTTTTCACTAGTTAGCTCCATGCTTTTCTTGTGCTGATCCAAAAATAAGAAAGCGGAATCGTTCATTTGCTGTACGATTCCTTTCGTCTGTCCAATGACTTCCTGTTCTGTCTGCTTTTCGATTTGATAACCGATGAAAATAATAATGAAAGCAAATGATAAAGCAAGCAGCACAACAAGAGGGATCATTAGCTTGGCTTTGATTGATCGCAATGTTGTCACCATCCTGTATAAAATTAAGAGTAAAGGCATATGTATATGCCTATGTAAAGCTCAAGCCTTTCTCTTCTTTTATCGGATGATTCTTTAAAATATCTATCACCCCAAACAAATTTTTTCCATAAAAAAAACCCGTCGATTCAGACGGGTTTTTCTTGCTTACTCTCCAGCTACGAATGGAAGAAGAGCTACTTGACGCGCACGTTTAATTGCAATAGTTAAACGGCGTTGGTATTTAGCGCTTGTTCCAGTTACGCGGCGTGGAAGGATTTTTCCGCGCTCAGAGATAAACTTTTTCAAAAGTTCTACATCTTTGTAGTCGATATGCGTAATGCCGTTAGCTGTGAAATAACATACTTTCCGGCGTTTACGTCCGCCTCTGCGTCCTGCCATGTCGATTCCCCTCCTCTGTTAATGATTAGAATGGCAAGTCATCATCTGAAATATCGATCGGCTGACCGTCATTTGCAAATGGGTCTTCATCCATTCTTGTATAACCTGACTGGTTATTGTTGTTATTGTTGTTATTATTGCGTTGATTCTGCTGTCCAAACGGAAAGTCTTGGTTTCTTTGTCCGCCGCCGTACGAATTGTTTTCAGGGCTGCGCTCACCTGCAGCTGCAGCTGCACTGCGCGGCTCTAAAAACTGTACGCTTTCAGCTAAGACCTCGGTTACGTATACACGCTTTCCGTCTTGTCCTTCATAATTACGCGTTTGAATACGGCCATCTACGCCAGCTAAGCTTCCTTTTTTCAGGAAATTCGCCACGTTTTCTGCTGCCCGGCGCCAAACTACGCAATTAATGAAGTCCGTTTCCCGTTCTCCTTGCTGGTTTGTGAACGTACGGTTCACAGCAAGAGTGAAAGTAGAAACAGCCACTCCGTTCGGCGTGTACCGAAGATCCGGATCTTTAGTTAAACGGCCTACTAAAACGACTCGGTTCATCATCAGAATCAACCCCCTTTTCATTCAAAATGTTCCATTGAAAGCATTCTGAAAGATTATTTATTTAAACGATTTATTTATCATCTTCACGAACTACGATGTGGCGGATGATGTCGTCGCTGATTTTTGCTAGACGGTCAAATTCTTGAACCGCTGCAGCATCGGCGTTAGCGTGTACTAGTTGGTAGAAACCTTCACGAAAATCGTTGATTTCATATGCTAAACGACGTTTACCCCACTCTTTAGAATCGATGATTTCCGCACCGTTAGAAGTTAAAATTCCGTCAAAGCGCTCAACAACCGCTTTTTTCGCATCCTCATCAACGTTTGGGCGGATAATGTACATGAATTCGTACTTTTTCATCTTTCTTTCACCTCCTCATGGTCTATACGGCTCTTTTTCTTTGAAAAGAGCAAGGAGTAACTGTTTCATTACTCACAAGATAGAATTATATCACGATTTTCTTCCTAATGCAATAAAATCAGCAGAACAGCCCATCCCAGGAATCGAAAAAGCAGCCGTCTTTTCTCCGGGCGGAGAAAAAGCGGCTGCTCTTTTATCCATTATACATTAAATCTAAAGTGAACAACGTCCCCATCTTGCATGATATACTCTTTGCCTTCAAGGCGGACTTTGCCAGCCTCTTTGGCAGCACCCATTGATCCGGCTGCCACAAGGTCTTCATAGGACACTGTTTCGGCGCGGATAAACCCGCGTTCAAAGTCGGAGTGGATGACGCCCGCACATTGCGGAGCTTTCATGCCTTTACGGAAAGTCCAAGCGCGCACTTCTTGAACACCCGCTGTAAAGTAAGTAGCCAGTCCAAGCAAGGAATAAGCCGCCCGGATCAATTGGTCCAGACCGGACTCCTCGATGCCAAGCTCCTGCAGAAACATTGCTTTCTCCTCGTCATCAAGCTCGGCAATCTCCTCTTCAATCTTGGCGCAAACAACGATTACTTCCGCGTTATCCTGCGCGGCGAAATCACGGACTCTTTGCACATATTCATTTTCGGATGGATCGACAATGTCCTCTTCGCCCACGTTTGCTACATAAAGCATTGGCTTAGATGTCAGCAAGTGCAGCTGCTTGGCGATGCGCCCTTGCTCTTCGGAAAGCTCTACCGTGCGAGCCGGCTTGTTCGCTTCAAGCGCTTCTTTTAATTTTACTAAAACATCATTCTCCATCACTGCTTCTTTATCTTTTTGCTTTGCTAATTTAGCTACGCGCACGAGGCGTTTATCTACTGTTTCCAAATCGGCTAGAATTAACTCCAGGTTAATTACTTCAATATCGTCAATCGGATCTACTTTTCCTGACACATGTGTAATATTATCATCGGCAAAGCAGCGGACAACCTGGCAAATAGCGTCCACTTCCCGGATATGAGCAAGGAACTTATTGCCAAGTCCTTCTCCTTTGCTCGCTCCTTTCACGATGCCTGCGATATCTGTAAATTCGAAAGCAGTCGGAACGGTTTTCTTCGGCTCTACCATTTCAGTTAATTTATTCAAACGCGCATCCGGCACTTCTACGATGCCGACATTCGGGTCAATGGTACAGAAAGGGTAATTGGCAGACTCCGCGCCTGCTTTTGTAATTGCATTAAATAACGTTGATTTCCCCACATTCGGCAAACCAACAATTCCAGCTGTTAAAGCCATTTCGGTCACTCCTCTATTATCAGCTCTTCTATTATTTTCGCTCTAAACCTTCCACAATTATAAATTTAGTCAAGAAAAAAGGCAATTGCTGCCCGCCGCCCATTTTTATTCATCGGGACCGATTTCCTTTTGTTATACTATTCACAACTAATCACGAGGAGGAAAAAGATGACAAACCTTGATCATTTGCTCCACAAGCACGAATTATATCATAAAAAACCAGCTATTCTATCCGCTCTCAAACATTCCATCGGGATGGAAAAAGTTAAAATGGACGAAGAAGACATCCCTGTTGGGTCTTCCAAGCTCGGCGGGCTGCCGGATATGCCGGATAGCATGGAATTTCCCCGATATGAAAACGGACATTTATCGTTTCTCGGACAGTTTAACCTGAAAGAAGCCAAACCTTATGACAAGGATCAGTTACTTCCTGAAAATGGGATTTTGTATTTGTTTTATGACGTATATGAACAGCCTTGGGGCTTTGAAGAAGAAGAAGGCGGCTTTAAGATTCTCTATTACGATGGGGAAATCAGTCAATTGAAAAGAAGGGCGTACCCTGAAACCACTGAAGATTATTTCCCTTTAGACGCATGCAAAGTGTCTTTTAACAGCTTATTGACTATTTCCGAACACCCGGATAACCTGTCTTTCGCGGGAGAGGAAGAGGAGGAACGCTTTTGGAGCTTCAGGCAGGATCTCATGCAGCCTGAAGATGAAGAAGGGCATATTCAGCCGGCTCATTACATGCTGGGGGAACCCTTGAATATCCAAAACAATGTCTTCGAGGATCTCTATGACAAAGAGGGCGAGCCTGTATTGCTGCTCCAAATTGACTCGGATGAAGAAGATTTAGGAGTTATGTGGGGAGACTCCGGGATCCTGTATTTTTGTATGGAAAGGAAACAATTAGCCAATAAACAGTTTGACCAGGTTGCTTTTACGCTGCAATGTTTTTAAGGAACGTTTACTTGTCGCCAAAGGCAGCCGCGGTTCTGCTTGCCAATAGAAAACAGCAGCGTTAGGATTCGCTGCTGTTTTCTATTGGCTGTATGACCCTCTTCATTTTTTTGGCAAATTCTCTTCTCGGCAAGATGACGCTATGTCCGCAGCCCTCGCATTTAATGCGAATATCCATGCCCAGCCTGATCACTTTCCAGCGATTTGTGCCGCATGGATGGGGCTTTTTCATTTCAACGACATCATTTAATTCAAAAGTTTTCTCCATTGTTTACCCCCTGCTTTGCTGATGCTTTTTATGCGCCACTGCCTCTTCCTGTTCTGTACGGGAATACATGACGAGGCGCGGGAATGGTATTTCAATTCCATTTTCATCGAGGCACATTTTTACCTCTTTGCGGATCATCCGCGCGATGTACCAATGGTTCATCGGTGTGGTTTCAGCCGCAATCCTTAAAATGACATCTGAAGCTGCTAAGTTTTGCACACCGAGCAAGGTCGGCGGCGCTACGATTTCTTCATATTTATCCTGCAATGTCGCTAACAGTTCCTCAATTGCTTTTTCAGCCTCTTCAATGTTCTCTTCATAAGCAATGCTGACATCCACCACTGCCATGCTGTTGTGAATAGAGAAGTTGGTTACTTCACTAATGGAACCATTCGGCAAAATATGCAATTCTCCTGTCCACTGTTTAATTTTTGTCGTCCTTAAGCCGATTTCTTCGACTGTTCCTTCGAAATTGCCAATACGGACAAAGTCGCCGACTGAAAATTGATCTTCAAAAATAATGAAAAAGCCGCTGATCACATCACGCACAAGGTTCTGGGCGCCAAAACCAACGGCAAGCCCCAACACTCCGGCTCCAGCAATGAGCCCTTTTACATTAAACGTTAAAATAGACAGTATATTAAGCAATGCAACGAAATAGACAACATAGGAAACTACATTTTCCAGCAGCTTTAATAGTGTCGTCTCCCGCCGCTCTGAATATCTTAAAGGCGCTTTCGAACGCAAATGAAAAAAGTTGCGAATCGCGGCTTTAGCCACTTTTACGAGAATCGCCGCCAAAATCAGCGTCATTATGATTTTGAATGACCCTTTCCCGATCGCAATCCATGTTTTTTCATCTAACACTGTATCCCAAACCTGATCAAGCATACGCTGAAATGCAGACATGAAATTCCTCCTCCTTGGTCTTTGCTTGAAGGGCAACTTTCATTTTAGCAAGAATGATAAAGAATTTGTAGCTAGACACACAAAGAGAAAGTTTTTCTTTTTCCCGGACAGCATGTATAGAATCGCTCGAAAATCCGTATACTTTTACTATTATCCAGCAGGAGGTAACTTATGAATCTTAAACATTTGTTTGACCGCAAGCCTGATTCATATAGTGTTCATTATGAAGAGCAGCAGGCCGCTTCCGTATTTGCTGATCACTTGCTTACGCTGCTGCCGCCTCCGGGAAGCTGTCCGGTGGTCTTTGCCTTTATCGGCACAGACCGCTCTACAGGAGACTCTCTTGGTCCGCTTGTCGGCACGCTGCTCGAGGAAAAGAAAGTAACTGCTTTTCATATGTATGGCACCCTTGAAAATCCCGTTCATGCCGTCAATTTAACGGAAAAGCTGGCGCTGATCGAAAAAGAGCACGAGCATCCTTTTATTGTCGGCGCGGATGCATGCCTTGGCAGATTAAAAAGCGTCGGGCACATTCAAATCGGAAAAGGCCCTGTAAAGCCGGGAGCCGGCGTGAATAAACAGCTGCCAGCCGTTGGTGAAGCACACATTACCGGCATCGTTAATGTAAGCGGATTTATGGAGTTTTTTGTACTGCAAAATACGCGGCTTCACCTTGTAATGAGCATGGCCCGGGTAATAGCCGATGGAATTGCCAAAGCCTCCATTCGCTATTCTGCTTCTGCCCTTTTGCAGCAAAGCCTGTCCCAATCCGATCAAGATCTAAAACGCCAAGCAGCTATGTATGCCAAGCAATTATTCAAAAAAGATATTGAATCGTAATGATCACTCCGACACATACAAGGCTTGGCAGTAAATTTGCTACGCGTATTTTCGTCAAGCCCAGTAAGTTTAACCCAATCGCCAAAATCATAATGCCGCCGGCAGCTGTCATTTCCACAATGAAGGCATCCATCCATTCTTTCGGAACGAAGCGGTCGATTTGAGTAGCAAATAAAGCAATGATCCCCTCATACAGAATCACTGGAACAGCGGAAAACATGACACCAATCCCTAGGGTGGTTGTTAGAATTAAAGCGGTCACACCATCAATAATTGCCTTTGTCAAAAGGACTTCATGGTTTCCGCGAATGCCGCTGTCAAGCGCTCCAATAATGCCCATTGCTCCAATGACAAAAATTAAGGTAGCTGTGACGAAGCCTTGTGAAATGCTCGTTTCGTCCGTTTCTTTGCCAATCTTCCTCTCAAGCCATAAGCCTACTTGATTTAGCCGTTCATCCAGCATTAACAGCTCTCCAAGCGCTGCTCCAATAACCAGACTAATAATTACTGTTAAAAAATCAGCACTCTTTAAGCCCATTTGCAGCCCAAGCACCACCACTGCCAGCCCGATTGCCTGCATGACTGTTCCTTTTATTCCCTCTGGGATTCTATTTAACCACTTGCCGAGAAGCGCTCCAAAGATGATTGTCAGGCCGTTTATAATTGAGCCGTATAGCACCATTTCCTTTTTCCCCTTTGCATTTTTTCAATTTCCTTTCCCCACGAATAGCAAAGGGAGCTATCGGTAACCGACAGCTCCCTGATTAATTCTTGTTCAATAAATCAAGTATTCTGTTTAAGTCCTCGACCGATAAAAACTCAATTTCAATTTTTCCCTTTTTCTTGTCTTTTGACTGTTTAATGTGAACAGATGTTCCAAATTGTTCTCTCAGAGCGTCCTCCCGCTCTTTAATGAATACATCCTTTGTTTCTTTGGCCGCCGGTGTTTCACGTGAAACATTCTCGTTCAGCTTCTGAATCCATTTCTCCAGCTGTCTGACGTTTAAACCTTCTGACACTGTTTTCTCAGCCGTTCCGATCATTGTTTCTTTTTTCTTTAAGCCGAGAAGCGCCCGTCCGTGACCCATCGTCAATCTTCCGTCGGTAATCATTTCCTGAATTTCATTCGGCAAAGAAAGCAAGCGCAAATGATTGGCTATATGCGAGCGGCTTTTCCCCATCTTTACCGCCAGCTCTTCCTGGGTAAGATTTAGCTTATCAATCAGTGTTTGATAGGCTGCTGCTTCCTCCAGAGCCGTTAAATCCTCGCGCTGAAGATTTTCCAGCAGCGCCATTTCCATCATTTGTTCATCAGACAGTTTGCGGACAACGACAGGAACCTTTTCAAGCTTGGCGGCTTTAGCGGCACGGTAGCGCCTTTCGCCGACCACAATCTCGTATCCTTTAATGCTTTTGCGGGCAATAATCGGCTGGAGGATTCCATGTTCCTTAATAGACTCTGTTAATTCTCCAATCGCTTCCTCGCTGAAAATTTTGCGCGGCTGGTAAGGGTTGGGCCGCAGCTCCTTCAGCTCGATCTCTCTGACAGTTTCTTCATTTTCTATTTCCAGATCTTTAAAAATGGCATTGATTCCTCTTCCTAATCCTTTAGCCATTCGCTGCCACCTCCTTCGCAAAATCCAAATACATTTCCGCTCCTTTTGAACGGGGATCATATAAAATCACTGGTTTTCCGTGGCTGGGTGCTTCACTCAAGCGGATGTTTCTCGGGATGATTGTTCGATAGACCTTATCTTGAAAGTACTTTTTGACTTCTTCAATCACTTGCAAGCCCAAATTAGTGCGGGCATCGAGCATAGTCAGCAAAACGCCTTCAATCGCCAGCTCCGTATTTAAATGCTTTTGAACAAGGCGAACGGTATTAAGCAGCTGGCTTAGTCCTTCCAATGCGTAATACTCGCATTGAACGGGGATGATCACAGAATCGGCCGCTGTCAGAGCATTGACCGTTAACAATCCGAGGGAAGGCGGGCAATCGATTAACATATAATCAAAATCGTCGCGCACTCTTTCCAGCGCCCGTTTCAGCCGCAATTCCCTGGAGATAGTCGGCACAAGCTCAATATCCGCGCCTGCGAGAGAAATGGTTGCCGGGGCCACAAACAAATTGTCTACCGCCGCCGGCTTAATAATATCGATGATCTCGATATCATCCACTAACACATCATACATGCATTGATCCACGTCACCTTTTTGAATTCCTGTTCCGCTCGTTGCATTTCCTTGCGGATCAATGTCGATCAACAATACTTTTTTATCTAAAGAAGCTAAACAAGCTCCGAGATTAACGGACGTAGTTGTTTTTCCTACGCCTCCCTTTTGGTTAGCTATCGCAATGACTTTTCCCATCCGGCCCACCTGCTTTCTTCTATCCTAATAATTTACTGTATTTCTATTTTAACAAAAATAGCTCCGCAATTATCACTGCGGTTTAAAATACTTTTTAAGAATCCTTCTCCAAATTTCGTGCTGATATAGAGAAGATCTGCGAATATGTAACAAAAAAGCGAGAAACCGCCGGCTGGTTTCTCACTTTATTTCTTTTTTGGTATTTTAATTGTAATCTGGTAAAAATCGTCAAACTCTTCTTCCTGCGATTTCAAATCAATTCCGCTGTCGCTCACCATGGACAGAGATTGACGAATAGTATTCACAGCTATCCTGACATCCTTGCTGAAAGCTTTGCGGCGGGACTTCGGCTTCTGCTGCGGCGTATCAAGCAGCTGAACGACCCGGTCCTCTGTTTGTTTGACGTTGAACTGCTTTTCAATAATTTCATTCATCACCTGCACTTGCTTTTCCGGATTTTTTAACGGAATGAGCGCCCGTGCATGCCGCTCGGTAATCTGCTTTTGTGCCAGCGCTTCCTGAACCTCTGCCGGGAGCTTTAGCAGCCGCAGCTTATTGGCCACAGTCGACTGGCCCTTTCCGAGACGCTGAGCCAGCGCTTCCTGGGTCAATCCGTGCAGCTCAAGCAGCTTGCCGTATGCAATCGCTTCTTCAATCGGTGACAGCTCTTCCCTTTGCAGGTTTTCTATTAACGCAACCGACGCAGTCTCGGTATCATTTAAATTATTAATAATCGCCGGGACAGTTTCCCAATTCAATGTTTGCACTGCCCGCCAGCGCCGCTCCCCGGCAATCAGCTCATATTTCCCGTCCTCCGTTTCCCGGACAACGATCGGCTGAATAATGCCGTGGATATGAATAGTTCTAGCCAATTCTTCTATTTTTGCATCATCAAAAACGGTTCTCGGCTGAAAGCGGTTTGGCATAATTAAGGACACCGGGATTTGTTTAACTGCCTCTCTCTCCGCTGCTGATTCTTCTACTAACGCAATTTCTCTGGGCTGTTCTTCTGCTGTTTTTTCCCCCATGTTAAAAAAACGAGAGAAACGACGCTTCATGATCCCTACACCACCTTTAACGGACTCCCTTTAATACCTATTCTCTCTTTAACAGTCTGGTTCCTTCTTCGAGGAGCCGCTTTTTTGCTTAATCTTAAAAAAGTAAAGATATCCACATGTGGATATCTTTACTCAATCGGCGACTTATTCGGCGTTCCGGGCTTTCTAGGATACTTTTTCGGTGTAGCTTGTATCTTATCAATCACCATAATCGTCCGCTCGCTCTCCTCCATTGGAAGCAAAAACGAATGATCCTCCCGCAAACGGCCGCCAAGTACCTTGAGTGCTTTATGGCTGCTTTGCAATTCATCTTGCGCGCTTGCTGCCTTCATAGCCAAAAAGGCTCCGCCCACTTTCACAAGCGGCAGGCACAGCTCGCTTAACACAGACATGCGGGCAACGGCACGCGCCATTACCACATCATATTGCTCCCGATGCTCAGGCAATTTCCCAAAGGTTTCTGCCCGGTCATGGAAGAAATGGACATTACTCAATTGCAGCTCATTCGCCAAATGGTTTAAAAAGGTAATTCGTTTGTTCAGTGAATCTACGATCGTGACTTGAATGTCCGGAAAAGCAATCTTTAGCGGAATGCTTGGAAATCCGGCTCCCGCCCCTACATCGCAAATGGCCGGGCTGCCGGAAAAATCAAAGTAAAAGGCTGCAGACAGCGAATCGTAGAAGTGCTTTAAATACACTTCCTCTTCATCAGTAATCGCTGTTAAATTCATTTTTTCATTCCATTCGACGAGCAATTGGTAATACCGGTTAAATTGCTCAAGCTGTTCAGGGGAAAGATGCAGCCCCTTTTCTGCCAGCTGCTGCTGAAATTGTTCTTTATTCACTTGTCAACCGTCCCTTCAACTAGACTCAATTAGCCGTGCGGGCAATGCGCCCTTGCTCGATGTAAACAAGCAAAATGGAAATGTCGGCCGGGTTTACCCCTGAAATCCGGGAAGCTTGAGCGATAGAAAGCGGCCTTACTTCTTTCAAATGATGACGCGCTTCTGTTGCAAGGCCATTGATTGCATCGTAATCAATGTTCTCCGGTATCTTTTTATTTTCCATTTTCTTTAGCTTCTCCACTTGTTGAAGAGATTTTTCAATATATCCTTCGTATTTAATTTGAATTTCCACTTGCTCCTCTACTTCCGCATCCAATGCTTCAGGAGCTGGCACAAGCTGCTTCAAATGTCCGTAGTTCATTTCCGGGCGTCTTAAAAGATCCGTTGCTCGAATGCCATCTTTTAACTCGCTGCCGCCGGCTTCACGGATGAGTGCCTGCGTTTCTTCATTTGGTTTAATAATAATGGATTGCAAACGCTCAATTTCCCCGGAAATAGCCGCTTTCTTCTCCAGAAAACGCTGGTACCGTTCTTCTGAAATCAAGCCGATTCGGTAACCGATTTCCGTCAAACGCAGGTCCGCATTATCATGACGCAGAAGCAGCCGGTATTCTGCACGTGAAGTGAGCAGGCGGTATGGCTCGCTCGTTCCTTTTGTCACCAGGTCGTCAATCAGCACACCAATATACGCGTCAGAACGGCTTAAAATCACTTCATCCTTGTCAAGAACGCGGCAAGCGGCATTAATTCCCGCCATCATTCCCTGGGCAGCAGCTTCCTCATATCCAGATGTACCATTAATTTGGCCCGCTGTATACAAGTTTTTCACTTTTTTCGTTTCTAATGTCGGCCAGAGCTGTGTCGGCACAATGGCATCATATTCAATGGCGTAACCAGCACGCATTAATTGAGCTTTTTCCAATCCCGGAATCGTGCGGAGCATTCGATACTGAACGTCTTCCGGCAAGCTTGAAGACAAGCCCTGCACGTATACTTCTTCGGTATTGCGGCCCTCCGGCTCCAAGAAGATTTGATGGCGCGGCTTATCATTAAAGCGGACGATCTTATCTTCAATAGACGGACAATAGCGAGGGCCTTTGCCCTTAATCACTCCTGAAAACATCGGAGAGCGGTGCAAGTTATCATTGATGATGCTGTGGGTTTCTTCGTTCGTATAAGTTAACCAGCAAGGAAGCTGATCCGTAATAAACTTTGTTGTTTCATAGCTGAAAGCACGCGGCTCTTCGTCGCCGGGCTGAATCTCTGTTTTGCTGTAATCAATCGTCCGGCTGTTCACGCGCGGCGGCGTCCCTGTTTTAAAGCGGACAAGATCGAATCCAAGCTTCTCCAGGCTTTCAGATAAGCGGATAGATGGCTGCTGATTATTGGGCCCGCTGGAATACTTTAAATCGCCGATAATAATTTCTCCGCGCAAGAACGTTCCTGTTGTAATAATCACAGCTTGCGCACGATATACCGCTCCTGTTTGCGTAACAACGCCGCGGCATTCACCGTCTTCAACGATCAAATCTTCAACCATTCCTTGAATCAGCGTGAGGTTTTCTTGATTTTCGATCGTTTTCTTCATTTCCTGCTGATAGAGCACTTTATCTGCTTGCGCTCTCAATGCGCGAACAGCTGGGCCTTTTCCTGTATTCAGCATGCGCATTTGAATATGGGTTTTATCGATATTCTTGCCGATTTCACCGCCAAGCGCATCGATTTCCCGGACAACAATTCCTTTAGCCGGGCCGCCAATAGACGGATTGCACGGCATGTAAGCGATCATATCAAGATTAATGGTAATCATAAGCGTTTTTGCACCTGCCCGGGCAGATGCCAGCCCCGCTTCCACACCAGCATGTCCGGCACCTACAACGACTACATCGTATTGGCCAGCTTCATATTGTAGCATGTTTGCTCCTCCTTATTTGATTATTTTCCAAGACAAAATTGTGAGAATAACTGATCAATTAAGCTATCATGGACGCTTTCTCCAATAATCTCGCCCAATAGCTCCCATGTCCTTGTTAAATCAATTTGAACGATATCAATCGGCGTGCCTGACTGCGTATTTTCAATCGCATCCGTAATGGCTGCCAGCGCCTGGTGCAGCAGAGCAATATGGCGTGAATTAGAAACATAGGTCATGTCTCCCGCCTCGATCGACCCTGAGAAAAATAAAGAAGCGATCGCTTCCTCCAGCTCATCAATGCCTTTTTCCTGGAGCAAAGAAGTCGTTATCAGCTGCTTTCCTTCTGCCAGCTCTTTCACCCGCTCCATATTAATTTTTGGCGGCAAGTCTGTTTTATTAACAATTACGATCACATCCATGCCTGCGGTTGCTTCGAATAGCTTTTCATCCTCGCTTGTTAATTCATCCGAATAATTTAATACGAGCAAGATCAAATCAGCTTCTTTTAACACTTGGCGGGACCGCTCTACGCCAATGCGTTCAACGATATCCTCGGTTTCGCGGATTCCGGCCGTGTCAACAAGACGGAGCGGCACGCCCCGCACGTTCACATACTCTTCAATGACATCACGCGTCGTGCCTGGAATATCTGTGACGATTGCTTTGTTTTCCTGTACAAGGGCATTGAGCAAAGAGGATTTGCCGACATTCGGGCGCCCGATAATTACTGTCGATAAGCCTTCACGCAAAATTTTGCCCTGCTGGGATGTTTGCAGCAGCTTGTCAATTTCTTTTCGGACCACGGCTGCTTTCTCTAACAGCACGCGATGGGTCATTTCCTCGACATCGTCATATTCAGGATAGTCAATATTTACTTCTATATGGGCAAGTGTTTCAAGAATCTCCTGGCGCAGCTTGCGGATCAGCCGCGAGAGCCGGCCCTCCATTTGATTGAGCGCGACATTCATCGCCTTGTCTGTTTTTGCCCGGATCAAATCCATCACAGCCTCTGCTTGCGACAAATCAATTCGGCCGTTTAAAAAAGCCCGTTTCGTAAATTCGCCAGGCTCAGCAAGCCGGGCTCCCTCGTTCAGCACGAGCTGCAATACACGATTAACGGAAACTAGACCGCCGTGGCAGTTAATCTCCACTACATCTTCCCGAGTAAAGGTTTTCGGCCCCTTCATCAGTGAAAGCATTACTTCTTCCACTACTTGTCCCGTTTTAGGATCAACCAAATGACCGTAATGAATCGTATGGCTCGCCGCTTCCATTAATGACTTTTTCGATGGGCTTTGAAACACACGATCCGCAATCGTAACCGCTTCTTCACCGCTCAAGCGCACGATCGCAATGGCTCCTTCCCCCATTGGGGTGGAGATCGCTGCAATTGTATCGAGGTCCATCATTCTCACCTCTTCCTTCTCTGTAAAATGATATCTATAAAAAAAGAATCGCCTTCGTTCTCAAACCATTAGGGTAACATAAACAAGATGATTTAAAAAGAAGGCTGGATTGTCCACAGCCTTCTTTTTAACCTTATCTATTTTAACTTATTCACGTGTGGATAACAATAACTTCACCCGTTCATTTTTTGGGAAATAAAGTAATAAACTAATTTATTTAAACGTTATATTAAAAAGAAAATCACACTTTTTTGCCCCTAAAAAGACCCATCCTTAGCTCGACTGACTAAAGCAAAAGCTTATCCACAGTCTGATCATTAGCCGCGGCAATAAAAAAGGCTTCCCGGTTCTTCTTTTTCTAGTAAAAGAAAAGAATGTTCCGGGAAGGCCTTTATTTGCTTTTAGGAGCGATGACTACATAGCGTTTCGGTTCTGTGCCTTCTGAAAATGTATCAATGCGGCGATTTCCAGCCAAGGCAGCGTGGATGATCTTTCTTTCCGCAGCAGGCAAAGGCTCCAAACGGATCGTTTTTCCTGCTGTTTCCACTTTTTCAGCCATCCGCTTTGCTAAAGCAGTCAGAGTTTCTTCTCTTTTTTTGCGATAATCTCCGGCATCTAGTTGAAACTGAATGAAATCGTTTGAATGGCGGTTAATGACAAGCTGGGTGAGCTGCTGCAAAGCGTTTAATGTTTGTCCTCTTTTGCCAATTAACAAGGCAATTTTTTCGCCGGAAAGCGAAAAGAAGACTTTCTTTCCTTGCCTTTTCACCTGGATATCCGGATGTACACCTAAATGGGCGGCAATAGACAAAATATAGGATTTTGCCTCTCTGATCGGATCTGCCTTCATCCGGACTTTCAGCGAAGCCGGACGCCGGCCGAACAGACCGAGAATTCCTTTTTTTCCTTCATCCAAAATGTCAATTTCTACTTGTTCTTCTGTTGCCTGAAGCTGCTTTAAAGCGGATTGAAGAGCTTCTTCAACAGTTTGGCCGACAACTGTAACCTCTTTCATCCATGCCCCTCCTAGTCATTAACTGAAGTGGTCTTGCCCGTCTCTGGACGGTTAATGATCAACGTTTGCACGATCATGAAAACATTCCCTACTACCCAATATAAAGATAAAGCAGCCGGCAAGTTTACGGCAAAGACGATAATCATAATCGGCATGAGCCAAAGCATCATCGCCATTTGCGGGTTTTGGCTCATCGCTCCAGCCATCATGATTTTCTGCTGGACAAAAGTAGTTACTCCCGCTACTAGCGGAAGAATGAAGAACGGGTCCGGCGAACCGAGATCAAACCATAAGAATGTATCTTGTTTGATCGCTTCTGTTCGCATAATCGCTTGATAAAACCCAAAAATGATCGGCATTTGCACAATCAGCGGAAAACAGCCCGCGAGCGGGTTGACCCCATGCTTCTGAAGAAGCGCCATTGTTTCCTGCTGCATTTTTTGCTGTGTCACCGCATCTTTTGACTTGTACTTTTCCTTAATCTTTTGCATTTCCGGCTGTACAAGCTGCATTGCTTTCGTGTTTTTCGTTTGTTTGATCATTAACGGCAGAATAATCAGCCGAATGATGATAGTAACAATTATAATCGCCCAGCCGTAACTGCCTACTGCCTCGGCTGTCTTCATGATCACCACTGAAAGCGGATATACGACAAATTCATTCCAAAATCCTTTACTTTCCGGCGTAATCTCTTGATTGACCTCTGTACAGCCGGCAAGCAGCATCGTAGTCACTGCTAAAAGGATGAGAGTGATCATCTTCCTATTCAAACTCTTATTCCCCCCTGTCAATCCTTTGCGGCGGCTCTTTTCCAAAGCTCTATTGATCAATCATGCATCTTTCATTGTTTGATCGGCTTATGCAAAGAAGCTTCTTTAATATGTGTTCTAATCTTGTCTGGATATTCTTTTGTTGAATGCTCTTGCCCGCTTCAGCACGTGAATGAGGCTTTTCTTTATTTCACTGCCGTTCATATCCGCTGCCGGCTTGCGGGCAATCACAATAAAATCATGGCCTGGCACAATATCCTCTTTTAACTCTGTAAAGCTTTGCCGGACATGACGCTTAATCCGGTTGCGTGTAACCGCATTGCCAATCTTTTTGCTGACAGACAACCCGATCCGAAAAGGGACATTTAATTCATTTTGATACATATACACCACGAATTGACGATTGGCAAAAGACTTTCCGCTTTTGAAAACGGATTGGAACTCACTGTCTTTTTTTATGCGGAATGTTTTTCTCATTAGTCAATCACCTTTTCTTCGCCAGTTTTGAAGGGCTTTGCAACAATGACGCTGATTTTCCTTCTGTATGACCCATTCGTGCAGCAAATAGCTTTTGCGCACGCTTTCAGCAAACGCCAAAAGTGAATGAAACGAAAAGAAAAGACCAGGAGCATTCATTTAGCGCTTCGTTTTCTGTTCGTTTCATTCAAATGAGCCTGCAATCAAAGCGGCACTTCAGCATCGCCTATCTAAAAAAAAGACCACTGAGATTTTTCAGTGGTTTATGCAGATAATACTTTTCTTCCTTTAGCACGACGGCGAGCTAGCACGCGACGTCCGTTTTTAGAGCTCATACGGCTACGGAACCCATGAACTTTGCTTCTTTTACGCTTATTTGGTTGATAAGTTCTTTTCATTATTAAACACCTCCCTGAGGAATGGAAAATTTAACGTTAAAGACAGTCTTTTTGATTATAAAGATGATCTCTTTTCCTGTCAATACCTAAACAAAAAGCAAAAAAATCCATCTTCGCCTGGAAGACAGATGCTGTTTCATGCATTTTCTCCAATTTTCTTCCCTATGTACAGGGATCTCGAGAAAGAATGAGCTTATCCGCCTTTCTTCCCCATTCCTCTCAAATGCCTGTGGATAAATTTCGACAGCTTCTTTTCTTATTCACAGTGGTTACTGACAACTTTTACACAAATACGCCCCCTGTGGAAAAGTTTTTCTGCACAGGATGTCAGTGTTGTGGATAAATTTTATAGAGCATTGCATGAAAGCACTTTTTCTGCTATCATTACTTTGTTTTCACTCTGAATAAGTATTTCCAGCACTCAACTTATCCACAAGTGTGAATAAAGTGTTGATAAGTTATTCAACCACTTTGTATAAAAATGTCCACAAGTTGTTAATGATGTCGAAAAACTATTTTTCTTTTATTTTACATTATTTAACCGCACTCAAACAATTGCATAAATATAAATCCGAACAAACCACTGTTATATAACAAAGAAATCTTTAGGAGGAGGGGGCCTTATGGAAAATATCGATGATCTCTGGAACAAAGCGCTGGAAAACATAGAGAAAAAAATCAGCAAGCCCAGTTTTGATACATGGCTGAAGTCTACAAAAGCGCATTCGCTGCACGGCGATTCTATTACGATTGCCGCTCCAAACGACTTTGCAAGAGACTGGCTTGAAGGACACTATTCCCAGCTGATTTCGGGAGTGCTCGGCGAAATTACCGGCGAACAATTGTCGGTTAAATTTATTATTCCCGAAAATCAAGCGTCCCAAGAATATGACATGCCGATGCCTAACAAACCAAAGAAAAAAGAGGAAATGCACGATTTTCCGCAAAGCATGCTGAATCCGAAGTACACATTCGACACGTTCGTTATCGGCTCCGGCAACCGTTTTGCCCACGCCGCTTCGCTAGCCGTTGCGGAAGCGCCGGCAAAGGCCTATAACCCGCTCTTTATCTATGGGGGAGTGGGGCTGGGCAAAACCCACTTAATGCATGCGATTGGCCATTATGTACTTGAGCATAACCCAAATGCCAAAGTTGTTTATTTATCGTCGGAAAAATTCACTAATGAGTTTATTAACTCGATCAGGGATAACAAAGCAGTCGAATTTCGGAACCGCTACCGCAACGTCGACATCCTGCTAATAGATGATATTCAATTTCTGGCGGGAAAAGAATCGACTCAGGAAGAATTTTTCCACACATTCAACACGCTTCATGAAGAAAGCAAGCAAATTATTATTTCCAGCGACCGTCCTCCAAAGGAAATTCCAACGCTGGAGGACCGTCTGCGTTCCCGTTTTGAATGGGGACTGATCACGGATATCACGCCGCCGGATTTAGAAACAAGAATCGCTATTTTGCGCAAAAAAGCAAAGGCCGACAACCTCGATATTCCTAATGAGGTCATGCTCTACATTGCGAATCAAATCGATACGAATATTCGGGAACTAGAAGGCGCCTTGATTCGAGTCGTCGCGTATTCTTCGCTGATCAATAAAGATATTAATGCGGATCTGGCAGCGGAGGCGCTGAAGGACATTATTCCAAGCTCGAAGCCGAAGGTCATTACTATTCAGGACATCCAACGGGTTGTCGGTGAACAATACAACGTTAAGCTGGAGGATTTTAAAGCGAAAAAACGAACAAAATCCATCGCTTTCCCAAGGCAAATCGCCATGTATTTATCGCGCGAGCTGACTGACTTTTCGCTTCCGAAAATCGGAGAGGAATTTGGCGGAAGGGACCACACGACCGTGATCCACGCGCATGAAAAAATTTCAAAGCTGCTGGATACGGATAATCAGCTGCAATCAAAAGTAAAAGAAATACAAAGCATTTTACATTCTTAATAGTGTGCATAACTTTTCATAGGTTACAAACAGTCTGTCCACATGTGGATAGACTGTTCTTACTTTTGTTTTTCGGGTTATCCACATATTCACAAGCCCTATTACTATTACTACTATTTTTTTAAATATAAAATTATTATTATATGCAGCAGCTATAAAAATTATTCTTGAATAATGGAAGGGGAAGAAAATGAAGTTTTCAATTCAAAAGGACCGCTTTGCTCAAAGTGTGCAAGACGTATTAAAAGCCATCAGCTCCAGAACAACGATCCCTATTCTAACTGGGATTAAGATTGATGCTACAGAAGAAGGAATTAAACTGACAGGAAGCGATTCTGATATTTCCATTGAATCGTTTATTCCGCAAGAAGAAGAAGGCAAGGTGCTCGTCGACATTCAACAAACAGGCTCGATTGTACTTAATGCCCGCTTTTTCAACGAAATTGTGAAGAAATTGCCTTCTGAAAAAGCTGAAATCGAAGTGATCTCTTCTTTCCAAACAGTGATTCGCTCCGGCCAGGCAGAATTCAGCTTGAACGGGCTGGACCCGGATGAATATCCTCATCTTCCTCAAATTGAAGAAGGGGAAGTCTTTAAGCTGCCGACAGATTTGTTAAAAGCTTTAATCAGACAGACGGTATTTGCAGTGTCCGCCTCAGAAACACGACCGATCTTGACAGGTGTCAACTGGAAGATAGAAGAGGGCCAGCTCGTTTGCATTGCAACGGACAGCCACCGTCTTGCCTGGAGAAAAGCGGCAGTAGAAACGGACTTCAATGCTGAATACAATGTGGTCATTCCAGGCAAGAGTTTAAATGAGCTCAGCAAAATTCTGGATGATTCGCAGGAACCGGTCGAAATTGTCATTACAGACAATCAAGTGCTGTTCCGGGCTAAACATTTGCTCTTTTACTCCCGTTTGCTAGAAGGAAATTATCCGGATACGAGCCGCTTGATTCCTACAGATAGCAAAACAAAATTGGAGCTTAACACGAAAGAGTTTTTACAAGCGATCGACAGGGCTTCCTTGCTGGCAAGAGAAGGACGCAACAACGTCGTGAAGCTGTCAATGATTGACGAGAACCTCATCGAGATTTCTTCTAATTCTCCGGAAATTGGAAAAGTTACGGAACAAGTGCGAAGCCGTGAAATTGAAGGGGAAGAAATCAAAATCTCTTTTAGTGCTAAATATATGATGGATGCTCTAAAGGTGCTCGAAGGAACAGAAATTAATATTCAATTTACTGGAGCGATGCGTCCGTTCGTTATTCGCCCTGAAAATGATGATTCGATTTTGCAGCTTATTTTGCCGGTGAGAACGTATTAATTGCCTGCATAAAGTGAATAATATGGAAAACTGAGAAGGAAAAGGCTGTTTCATGAAATGGGCAGCCTTCTTTCTCTTGTTTCTTCTTTGTGTTAAAGTTAAAAATTTAGTAAAATAAAGTATTAGAGAATTCATTCGAAAGCAGTGAAGATAAATGGAGAAAAAAGTAACGATTGAAACGGAATATATTCCTTTAGGCCAATTTTTAAAGCTTGCTGATATCATCCAAACAGGAGGAATGGCCAAATGGTTCCTGAGTGAGCATGAAGTGTATGTCAATGGAGAACTTGACCAGCGGAGAGGAAGGAAACTGCGTGCAGGTGACCGGGTGGAGATTCCAGGGACTGGCAGTTTTGAAATTGTTGGTTTATAACACAAAAGGATGTTTTGTATATGCACATAACCGAATTGTCTTTGGAAAATTACCGGAATTATGCCTCGTTAAATATTGAATTGGAAAACAAGGTGAATGTGTTCCTTGGGGAAAATGCTCAGGGGAAAACAAATGTCATTGAATCAATCTTTGTGCTGGCTATGGCAAAGTCTCACCGAACCTCCAACGATAAAGATTTGATTCGCTGGGAAACGGAGTATGCTAAAATAAAAGGAAGAGTCCAAAAAGCTCAAGGCTCCGTCCCAATGGAATTAATCATTTCGAAGAAGGGCAAGAAAGCAAAATGCAATCACTTGGAGCAGCAGCGTTTAAGCCAATATATCGGGAATATGAATGTTGTGATGTTTGCCCCTGAGGATCTTCACCTTGTAAAGGGCAACCCGCAGGTAAGAAGGCGGTTCATCGATATGGAGATTGGCCAAGTCTCTCCTGTTTATCTTCATGACATCAGCCAGTATTATAAAGTGCTGCAGCAGCGCAACCGCTATTTAAAGCAGCTGCAAAGCAAAAAAGTGAGTGATGTCACGATGCTGGATGTTTTTACAGATCAGCTCATTCAGCTGGCTGTAAAGATTGTCAGAAAAAGATTTGATTTTATCCAGCTGCTGCAGAACTGGGCCCAGGCAATCCATTCAGGCATTTCGCGTGGAGGCGAAACATTAAACATTTTATATGACCCGTCTATTAATGTATCAGAGGAAGACGATCCGTCTAAAATGATTCATATGTTTGAAGAGAAGTTTCACACCCAGCAAAGAAAAGAAATTGAGCGGGGTGTCACTTTGTTCGGCCCGCACCGTGATGATCTCATCTTTCAAGTCAATGGAAAAAATGTACAAACATTCGGCTCTCAAGGCCAGCAGCGGACAACCGCTTTATCTGTCAAGCTGGCGGAAATCGAATTGATTCATTCCGAAATCAAGGAATATCCGATTCTTTTGCTTGATGATGTGTTGTCGGAACTGGATGATTATCGCCAATCCCATTTGTTAAATACGATACAGGGAAGGGTACAAACATTTGTCACGACGACGAGCATAGAAGGAATTAACCATCAAACGCTGAAGGAAGCTTCTACGTTCAAAGTGGAAAGCGGAACGATCTCGCAAATGAAATAGACAAAGCTTGACTGTTATTATAACCGGGAAACAAGCCTTTATTCTCTTTATCTTATACATGGAAAAACGAATATATGAAAATTATTTTCAAAAGTCTGGCGGTAACAGCATATCAGCCGGCTTTTCAAAGAAAGAGCAGGTGAACGGATTTGACTATGGAACAACCTAATACAGCGAACCAGCCTTCTTATGATGAGAATCAGATCCAAGTGCTGGAGGGACTGGAAGCCGTTCGTAAGCGGCCGGGAATGTATATTGGTTCAACGAGTGGAAAAGGTCTTCACCATCTCGTCTGGGAAATTGTTGATAATAGCATTGACGAAGCACTGGCAGGATACTGCGATAAAATCCGCGTAATCATTGAGGAAGACAACAGCATTACCGTGAAAGATAACGGCCGCGGAATTCCAGTCGGCATTCAGGAGCAAACAGGCCGGCCGGCGGTGGAAGTCATCTTGACCGTTCTTCATGCAGGGGGAAAATTCGGGGGAGGCGGCTATAAAGTGTCAGGCGGCCTTCACGGCGTAGGAGCCTCCGTTGTCAATGCGCTGTCAGAAAAGCTTGAAGTGTTCGTTCATCGTGACAACCAGATTTATTATCAGTCTTACAAACGCGGGGTGCCGCAGGAAGAACTGAAAGTGGTCGGCGATACAGACTATACAGGCACGACTATCCACTTTAAACCGGATGCGGAGATTTTTACAGAAACGACTGTCTATGAATATGATACGCTGGCGAACCGCTTGCGTGAGCTTGCCTTCCTCAACCGCGGCATTCGAATTATTATTGAAGACCGCCGGGAAGAAGGAAAGACAAATGAATACTATTACGAGGGCGGCATCAAGTCTTACGTTGAGCATTTAAACCGGACAAAAGAAGTGGTTCACAGCGAACCGATCTATGTAGAAGGCACAAAGGACGGCATCGCTGCCGAAATCGCGTTGCAGTACAATGAAGGATTTGCCAGCAATGTGTATTCTTTTGCCAATAACATCAATACGTATGAAGGCGGAACCCATGAATCCGGATTTAAAACAGCCTTAACGCGCGTGATTAACGATTATGCACGCAAAAACGGTTTAGTAAAAGAAGCAGAGACGAATTTATCGGGTGAAGATGTGCGTGAAGGGCTAACAGCCATTATTTCAATCAAGCACCCTGATCCCCAGTTTGAAGGCCAGACGAAGACAAAGCTTGGAAACTCTGAAGCCCGTACTGTAACAGATGCCGTTTTCTCTTCTCATTTTGAAACCTTTTTGCTGGAAAATCCGGCGGTTGCCCGCAAGATCGTTGAAAAAGGCTTGATGGCGGCCCGCGCCCGGATGGCAGCAAAGAAAGCACGGGAATTGACACGCAGAAAGAGCGCCTTGGAAGTATCTAGCCTTCCAGGAAAGCTGGCCGATTGTTCATCCCGTGACCCGGAAATCAGTGAGTTGTATGTGGTGGAGGGAGATTCAGCCGGCGGATCAGCCAAGCAAGGACGCGACCGCCACTTCCAAGCGATTCTCCCGCTTCGCGGAAAAATTATTAACGTGGAAAAAGCCCGTCTGGATAAAATCTTGTCAAACAACGAGATTCGCATGATCATTACCGCCCTTGGCACAGGGATTGGCGATGAGTTTGATATTTCGAAAGCCCGTTATCATAAGCTTGTCATCATGACTGATGCCGATGTAGACGGAGCACATATCCGGACCTTGCTGCTTACATTCCTCTTCCGCTATATGCGCCAGCTGATTGAAGCAGGATATGTGTATATCGCTCAGCCGCCGCTTTATAAAGTGACGCATGGAAAACGGGTTGAGTACGTGTACAATGATCGTCAGCTGGATGAAGTGCTTGCAACCCTTCCTGAAAACTCAAAGCCGGGCTTGCAGCGCTATAAAGGTCTTGGAGAGATGAATGCAGAGCAGCTGTGGGATACAACAATGAACCCGGATACGAGAACGCTGCTCCAGGTCAGCCTAGAAGATGCGATTGAAGCAGATGAAACGTTTGAAATATTAATGGGCGACCGCGTAGAACCGCGCCGGCAATTCATTGAAGAAAATGCCCTTTATGTTAAAAACTTAGATATATAAGTTGAACACGAGCGGTTTGCAAAAGGAACGAGCAGGATAGATCTTTGTCTATCCTGTCTGTCTTTTTCTGCAACCGTCCATATTTCTGTTCTTCACGTTCATACATCCAAAAGTTCGTTAAAGGAGGTTCTTTTACATGGCTGAAACGCCTCAATCAAGAGTAACAGAAATTAACATTAGCCAGGAAATGCGCTCATCGTTTCTGGATTATGCAATGAGCGTAATCGTTGCCCGTGCGCTCCCGGACGTCAGAGATGGCTTAAAGCCAGTTCACCGCCGGATTCTTTACGCGATGAATGACTTAGGCATGACTTCTGATAAAGCTTATAAAAAATCTGCCCGTATCGTCGGTGAAGTCATTGGTAAATATCACCCGCACGGTGATTCAGCTGTCTATGAAACGATGGTGCGGATGGCGCAGGATTTCAATTACCGTTATATGCTTGTAGACGGCCATGGAAACTTCGGTTCAATCGACGGGGATGCGGCTGCGGCTATGCGTTATACAGAAGCGCGCATGTCCAAAATATCCATGGAACTGTTGCGTGATATTACGAAAGATACGATTGATTACAAGGATAACTATGATGGTTCAGAAAGAGAGCCGGCGGTGCTTCCGTCCCGTTTCCCTAACTTGCTTGTAAACGGGACGTCAGGCATTGCGGTCGGCATGGCGACCAATATCCCTCCTCACCAGCTTGGCGAAGTGATTGATGGATTGATTGCCTTCAGCAAAAATGAGGAAATGTCCATACTTGAAATCATGGAGTATATTCCAGGTCCTGATTTTCCGACCGGCGGCATGATCATGGGAAGAAGCGGGATTCGCCGCGCCTATGAAACCGGGAAAGGCTCTTTAACCATCCGAGCGAAAGTGGATATCGAACAACGCGCAAACGGCAAAGAAACCATTATCGTGAATGAATTGCCCTACCAGGTAAATAAAGCGCGCCTCATTGAAAAAATTGCAGAGCTGGTACGTGACAAACGCATTGACGGCATCACTGATTTGCGGGATGAATCAGACCGCAACGGAATGCGGATCGTTATGGAAATCCGCCGTGATGCCAATGCAAGCGTGCTTCTGAACAATTTGTACAAGCATACGGCGATGCAAACAAGCTTCGGAATTAATTTACTGGCGCTTGTAGACGGCCAGCCGCGGGTGTTAAGCATTAAAGAATGTCTTCATTACTATTTAGAGCATCAGCGGGTGATTATTCGCCGCCGGACAGAATTTGAATTGAGAAAGGCACAGGCGAGAGCGCATATTTTAGAAGGGTTAAGAATTGCGCTTGATCACATTGATGAGATTATCAGCTTAATTCGCAGCTCCCAAACAACAGAAATTGCGAAACAAGGGCTCATGGAGCAATTTTCCTTATCAGAGAAGCAAGCACAAGCTATCCTTGATATGCGCCTGCAGCGCCTGACCGGTTTGGAGCGAGAAAAAATCGAGGATGAGTATCAAAATTTAGTTCAACTCATTGCTGAACTAAAAGCTATTTTGGCTGATGATGAAAAAATCCTCGAAATTATTCGTGAAGAGCTGCTGGAAATCAAAGAGAAATTCAATGATGCCCGCCGTACGGAAATTATGGATGCCGGCGTGGAAGATATCATGGATGAAGATTTGATTCCTCGCGAGCAAATCGTTCTGACGTTAACACATAATGGTTATGTGAAGCGCTTGCCTGCCTCCACTTACCGTAGTCAAAAACGGGGAGGACGCGGTGTGCAAGGCATGGGGACAAACGAAGATGACTTCGTTGAGCATTTGCTGACAACATCTACCCATGATACGATTCTCTTTTTCACGAATAAAGGGAAGGTATATCGTCTGAAAGGCTATCAAATCCCTGAATTCAGCCGGACGGCCAAAGGCATCCCGTTAATCAACTTATTAGAAGTGGAAAAAGGCGAATGGGTTAATGCCATGATTCGTGTCGAGCAATTTGATGCGGATGCTTTCTTGTTCTTTGCGACAAAATCGGGAATTGTCAAACGTACACAGCTGAAGGACTTTGCTAATATCCGGACAAACGGGTTGCGTGCTCTTAATTTAAAAGAGGATGATGAATTAATCTCTGTACGGCTGACTGACGGGCACAAGCATATCGTCATTGGAACACGCGATGGCATGATGATCCGTTTTGAAGAGGGAAATGTCCGGCAGATGGGACGGGTATCGACTGGTGTCAAAGGCATCCGGTTGTCTCCTGGTGACTGTGTTGTCGGCATGGAGCTGCTTCATGAAAATGATTACGTGCTGATCGTAACCGAAAACGGCTATGGTAAACGTACGCCTGAACAAGATTACCGCATTCAGACAAGAGGCGGAAAAGGATTGAAAACGTGCAATATAACAAGCAAAAACGGTCCGCTTGTCGCTATTAAAACAGTGAGCGGGGAAGAGGATCTTATGCTGATTACTGTTGGCGGCGTTCTTATTAGAATGGATGTAAATGACATCTCTATCACCGGCAGAAATACGCAAGGAGTTAAATTAATCCGTCTCCATGATGAAGAAACGGTGGCTACTGTAACGAAGATCGCAAAAGAAGAGGAAGAAGAGTTAGATGATTCCGCTTCTGAGGAAGAAGTTATAGAAGCCCACGAATAAAACAGAAAAAGCCGACAAAGTCGGCTTTTTCTTATTTCTAATCCACCCATTATTTGCTAGAATGTAAGTAAAAAAACCTGGGGGAAAAGAAGGATGTATGTACAGATAGAGGATTTGAAAGAGGGGGACATACTGCTTGAAGATGTGTTTGGAAAAACACAGATGCCCCTTATGGCCAAGGACACAGAGTTAACCAGCTTGCATATTCACATGCTTAAAGCTTTTTTAGTCGGCGGAGTAGAGGTGGCCGGAGGAGTTTCGGCGGAAAAGAAGCCAAAGGACAAAGAATTGAAGGAAAAACCAGTGAAGCAGGCAGTTGTGTCTTCAAGTGAGCCTGCAGACTTTTTTCAGCAGTACCTGCAAAGCGTGGAAAACCATAAGAAAGAGTTTCAAAAATGGCAGGCCGGGGGCAGCATAGATATTGTTAAAGTTCGTGAAATGATTGTCCCGCTGCTTGACCAGGCAATAGGCCAGCCGGAAGTATTTTTGGAAATATCTAACTATTCAGATCCGAGCGACTATATTTCTCATCATTCCATTGCCACCGGTTTAATAAGCGGCATGATTGCTATGCAATTAAATTGCGAGAAGGGAACGGTCGTTCAATCAGCTCTCTCAGGTGTATTGGCGGATTGCGGCATGGCGAGAGTGAACCCGCGCATTTTATTAAAAGAAAGCTCCCTCACATCTGCAGAAAGAAAAGAAGTCAATAACCACCCTTTCTTCAGCTATAAGATGGTAAAGGATATAAATCTTTTAAAGCCGGAGACAAAATTAGCCATATTCCAACACCATGAAAGGCTTGATGGTTCAGGATATGCCAAGGGTGTCAAAGCAGACCAGCTCCTGCTAATTTCCCGGATTGTTGCATTAGCCGATGCTTTTCATGCCATGACGACGGATCGTCCATACAGAAGAAGACACCTCTTATTTAAGGTGCTCGAAATGTTCAGGCAGGATTTTTTCGGGCAGTTTGATTTAGAAGCTGTTAAAGCATTAACGAACGTATTCACCAAACTTCCTTCTGGGACGGTTGTTCAGTTATCAGACGGGCAGAAGGCGACGATTCTGTTTGTTAAACAGCAGCATCCGACCAGACCGCTCTTGCAGCTGCAGAAGGATGAAACGATTGTGGATCTTGAAAAGAGAAGGGATCTTTACATCGAATCCATTCTTTGACCCTTTCATAGCGGCTCTGAAGGATGACGGCTAATTTTTCAGAACCGCTTACAATATGTGCTGCGTGTTCAGGTGCCTGTTTTTTATGAATCTTTATTGCTGGAATAGCATATACTAAATAATTTATAAAAAAATCCTTAAATGTGTTGACCAATAGAAATAAAGGTGATATATTATAAAAGTCGCTTGATCGCGACGCACAAATTGAACATTGAAAACTGAACAAAAACATGCCAGTAAGTTAATTCTTATTTTTAAAACATGAGCAAGTCAAACATCTTTTTGGAGAGTTTGATCCTGGCTCAGGACGAACGCTGGCGGCGTGCCTAATACATGCAAGTCGAGCGGACTTGACGGAAGCTTGCTTCCG